>JAVEDI010000085.1 GCA_030841035.1 Actinomycetota bacterium | reverse complement strand
GCGCCGGCCGGAGTCACGGGCCTCTGGGAGGACACCTGGTTTCCGCTGATGCCTGGGATCATCGACGCCTCGATCATCGTGATCGACACCGACACGGCCGAGGGGGACACAGCGGCGGTCGGTCTCCCGGACAAGGAAGGCACCATCGCACCGATTCCAGAGCGCACCTTCACCAACATCGTGGAGATGTGGGTGAACTGCATGGACACCGGCCTCTACACCTGGAGTCCTGAACACCGGTTATGGACGAAGCCGTGGCCCATGAAGACCCTTCCGGCGCACCTCACCGACTTCTACATTTGAGCCTCGGGGCTCCACGCTCGCGCCGACGACCGTCACACAACCTCCACACCGGACACGCCCAGTTCCGGCGATCCCGGAAGGTATCGGATCGTCGCCCCAACCTTCACCCCAGCCGACGGTTCAACCCTGCGCCAAACGACGGCTCAACCAGATGGCATCCCACAGCGAGCAAAGGCGCGGCACCGCACAAGAGCCACTCCTCGACGAGCGGACGGTCTGCCGCCACTTCGATCGGCAGTACCCGCTCAAGTGCACAGCCCTGGTGAGCTCTCCAGGACCGGCGAGCACCGACCGAAGGCGTGGCCACGCTGGCGTGGATCATCGTTCAGACAGACAAGTTCGTTCCTGCGGCCGTGGTCGCGCATATTTCATGAGCTGACAGCGGGGCTCGTCGCGGCCGAAGACCTGCCCACCGACTGTCAGCACATATCCTTCGGTGACCTCGCATATGTACCACGACAGGGTTGAGCGTTCGAGGTGCGCGGCGACGGCGAACGGTCGGTCATCCAGTCCTGCATCCGTCGGGCTACCCCCGCCTGTCCGGCCGAGAGCGTTGCCGGCCGTGAAAAGGCTGCGACGCGGAACACGACGGAGTCGTCTGCCTCGTGCGTGACCGTGAAGGACTCCTCTCCTTGCTCGGGGTGACCTGGCAAGGTGCCGTAGGCGAAGCCACGTCGCCGGGGCTCGTCCACGACGTGCACGACTCGGCATGGACAGACGACGCCGAACTGGACCCGCCGAGGATGAGCACAACGACCGATCCTTCCTGGGCGACCAGATGGCTGGCATGAACGGACAACCCGGCTGGCACCTGCGCGCACCGGTCAACTGCTCCTTGCCTTGATGACCAACGGAAACGCTTCGCCGTCAGCGTGGCGCCGGCAGGCTCAGTGGACCGCAGACCTTAAGGGCCGCTTGCGACGGACTCGCCTCGACCGCAATATTCCAAGAGAGCCACTGCTGTTCGGTGAAACCATTGGACCCTGGCTCCGGGAAAGCCGCCGCGCCGTTGCGATGCATGCAATCCGCGTAGTCCCTTTCCGCCTGCAGTTGCTCGACAGACAGCAGCGTGGTCGGATCCTGGCCCCATGCTCGTTCAAGCGCCGGTGTCACCTCCGGGAGGAGGGTGGAGCACCCACGTGTCGCGGTGGCATAGGCCGGGTCATCCTTATATCTGCCAAGCTCTGCAATGAGAGCGTCGGTCTGCTCGACGGGAGTGGTTAGTTCAATACCCCGGGCCTGAAGGCAAGCTACCCACTTGCCGAGATCCTTCTCGTATTCCACGACCACCGCTGCGGTGCTGTCCGCCGAAGGTGATTCAGCGGTTGCAGAAGGCGCGGTGAGCGCCGACGACGTGTGAGCTCCATCCGTCCAGCCATTCAAGCCCACGAAGCTCGCTGCGGCCAAACTCAGTGCAACGGCGGTCGCACCCAGAAGCACGCGGGCGCGACGCTGTCTCCGCGCGCGTCGCATGACTTGCCGCGGGTCGATCGTCCAAGCCTCCGTGTCGTCCTGCGACAACATGTCCCGCAGCCGTTCCTCCAAAGCCATAGCGTCTCCCTAGACTTGTTCATCCGCAAGAGCGAGCGCGGTGCTCAGTTTTGTCAGCGCCCGCGCACATGTGCTCTTGACCGTCCCAACAGCTATCCCCATCGTCTCGGCCGTTTCTCGTTCTGTGAGTTCCTCCAAGTACCTGAGGACAACGACAGTTCTTTCTCTTGCTGTGAGAATGTTCATGAGACTGCGAAGGAGTTGGCGCCCATCGATGTCATCGGTGACTGACTTCGCCTCAGGCATCTCGTGTACCTGTGCCACCGTCGTCTCTCGCCATGGCTTGCGTCGCCAATAGCTCGTGTTGGCATTGACGAGGCACTTGCGGGCATACGCCCACGGGTCGCCCTCGCTGACCCTCGGCCACTTGCTGTACGTAGCCGCCAGAGCCTCCTGCACCAAGTCTTGCGCTCGGTCCCGGTCCCCTGCGCACATCCCGGCCGCGAGTCGTTGCAGGCGACGCGAACTGCCGATCACAAAGCGGATGAAGTCCTCGTCTCTTCGACGCCTCGCGTCCTTCCCCACGCCAGTTAAGAACGCGATTGAGCCTGGTTTGGTTCTGTCCCGGCGTGAACGAGTGCGGCGCTCAAGGGCGATGCGGTCGCTGGAAGACGTGCTCAAGGACATGGACTCCGTCGGCACCCTCGTTGGTTAGGTAGCCGTCGTAGACCCAAGCCAACACGCCGCGCAGCGCATGTACGTCCATGTGTCGCCGAGCCCGTTGAAGATGTAGCAGTGGTAACCCATGCGAGTCGATGTCGAGAGAATCGTTTAGGTAACCGTGCAACTGCCCCTTGGGCCGTTGTGCCTTGGGACGCCGTTGCTTTTCGCTTCCATCCGGACCAAGAGCCGCCCCGGACGTCTGACGGGGAGGAGCCACAGAAGTCCCAATCGGCCGCATATGCCGCGACGAGAGTAGGCCATCGGAAGCATATGGCGACGATCAGGGCGATCCGCAAGGTCCTCATACCGCGTCCGCCTCTCAACGTCGTCCAGTGGGTGTTGGCGCCCGCCGGTCCCGGGCTTCGGCGTCGGACCCGAGCGCGTCGGCCCGGCGCTGCCACTCGGCGGCCACCGACTCGGCCGGCACTCCCTAGTCCTTGGCCTCGTCCCTATCGCCGCGCAACTGACCAGCGCTTTCGCCTCACAGGCGGAAGCGCTGAGTTGTGTCTGGGCTCGGGCGCGCCGCGACCGGTGCGGGACAGACCTCCGGCGGCTCCACCACCATCGCGGTGACCGGCAGGCGGTGTCACCTGCCACGCACGGAATCTTCATCCTTCGGCTTCCTCCCGCCCCCGCACCCGCGTCCTGAGCCCGTGGGGTCCGCGCGGCCTACCGGCCGCCAGGGGCAGCTCCAGCGCCTGATCCGTCTGCCACGCGGCGATGGCACCCGCCTGGCCACACAGCCGGCCGCAGGTCCCCGGTCGTGCTGGGCGCGAGACGACGTTCGATAGGCCCAGGGTCGCCCACGACCGCCCGCCGCGACCACAGGCCTATCGATGGGGGGTGGCGGGCCGCGACCACGGGCCTGTCGGAGGGGGTGGTGGGGCAGCTTGCCGGCGGTGGGCCCGGGCGCTGTGGCTGAGACGAAATTCGATAGGCCCAGGGTCGCCGACGGCCCCCCCGCCGCGACCACAGGCCTATCGAACGGTGGTGGCGCGCCGCGACCACGGGCCTATCGGACGGTGGCGGACCAAGCCTATCGGACGGGTGGCGGGGGGTGTCAACGGCAGCTGGCCGGCAAGCGGGACGGGAAGCTCGTCGCCGCCCGCGCGGCCACCCCGCCGCAGGTCCCCGGCCGTGCTGTGCGCCTGACGACGTTCGATAGGCCCAGGGTCGCCGACGGCCCCCCGCCGCGACCACAGGCCTATCGGACGGTGGCGGGCCGCGACCACAGGCCTATCGGACGGGGTGGCGGGGGTGAACGGCAGCTGGCCGGCCAGCGGGACGGGAAGCTCGGCGCCGCCGAGAGGTTTTCCGGACAGCGAGCGTGGACATGATGTCCGGATGCCAGCCGCCGAGGCGACGTTCTCTGCAGACACCCGCAGCGTCTCCGAGGCCCGTCGATTCGTGAACGAGACCCTCGACAGCTGGGCCGCGGACCCGTTCGCCTGGTCGGCAGTCACTCTCGTCAGCGAACTGACCACGAACGCGGTGCTGCACGCCGGGACCGGATTCACCGTCGCCCTGCGCCTGACCGATGAACGGCTGCGGCTCGCCGTCAGCGACCAGTCGCTGAGCCTGCCGATACAGCGAGACTACGGCGTCAACGCCACCACCGGTCGCGGCTTGAGCCTGGTGAAGAATCTCGCGGCCGAGGACGGGGTCGAGCTGACAGCCGCGGGGAAGACGGTGTGGTGCGAGCTGCGCCTGGCCCAAGGCCCGGGCACCGGCGAGCGCGACGAGGGTGCGGGCCTCACGAGCCTGCTCGCTGCCGGCGCTGACCCGGCGGAGCAGTCCAGGCCCGACGAGGACATTGCCGCACTGCTGGCCGAGCTCGGCGCCGGCCCTGAGGACACTCGGGCCCAGGCCGATCGCACCTGCGCCGCCTGAGCTCGCATGCGGAGCACGGCCGCGGGGATACGTGGCCTCGCTCGGCCAGGGAGACCTAGTGCCGGACGGCTTTCCGCTCGGACAGCTCGGCTGCTTGCACGGGCAGTCCCGCAAGGCCGGGCCAGGCGGCGCGGAACTGCTGGAACGCCTCGGCACTGAGCGGTCGAGAGATGTGGTAGCCCTGGGCGATGTCGCAGGCGAAGGTCGAGAGACGGTCGATGATGGCGGCGCTCTCGACGCCTTCGGCGACGACCCGGAAGCCCAGGTTGTGGCCGAGATCGACGACGCTACGCACGATGACGCCGCTGCCCTGGTCGGTCTCCATGGTCATCACGAATGACCGGTCGACCTTCAGCTCGCTGATCGGCAGGTTCCTCAGCTGGCCCAGACTGGTGTACCCGGCACCGAAGTCGTCGATGGAGACGGCGATGCCCTGCAGGGCGAGGCGCTGCAGCACGTCCCTGGCCCGAGCCGGCTCGGTCATGATGGCGCTCTCGGTTATCTCCAGCTGCAGGAGCTCCGCGGGCACCCCGTGCCTGGCCAGCAGCCCGGCGACCATCCGATCGAGCTGCGGGTCGAGCAGGTTGCGGGCGGAGAGGTTGACCGAAACCTGCAGCGGCATGCCCTGGTCGCACCAGTCGCGCGCCTGAGCCAGGGCGAGGCCGAGGACGTAGCAGGTGAGCGGGCCGATCAGCCCGGTGTTCTCGGCCAGCGGGATGAAGGCGTCCGGCGGGATGAGCCCGCGCACGGGATGCTGCCAGCGCAACAGCGCCTCCGCCCCGCAGACCTCGCCGGTACTAAGGCTGACCTTGGGCTGGTAGTGCAGGAACAGCTCGCCGGTGTGCAGGGCGCGGCGCAGGTCACCCAGCAGCGCCAGGCGTTCCGGTGTGTGGATGTCGATGTCCGGGTCGTAGGTGAACACGCCCAGGTTGCGCTGCTTGGCGACGTACATCGCAATGTCCGCGCGCTGCATGAGAGTGCTGGCGTCGGTGCCGTGCAGCCCCGAGACCACGACTCCGATGCTTGCCTCGATGTCCAGTGCGACGCCCTCGACGAGGAACGAGCGCCCCAGCGCGGACTGCAGCTTCTCGGCGATCCGGACGGCGCCGTCCGCACCGTCCACGCAGGAGAGAAGCACCGCGAACTCGTCGCCGCCTAGCCGGGCGACGGTGTCGGACTCGCGCAGCACACCCGCCAGTCGGGGCCCCACCTGCACCAGCAGCTGGTCGCCGTAGTGGTGACCCAGCGCGTCGTTGATCTCCTTGAACCGGTCCAGGTCGATCAGCAATAGTCCAGCGGCGGTACCTGCCCGCTGCGTGTCGCGCAGCGCCTGCGCGAAGCGGTCGGCGAGCAACGCGCGGTTCGGCAGTCCGGTGAGGGTGTCGTGCAGCGCCCGGTGCTCCAGCTCCTGCTGCAGGACCTGTCGCTCGGTGATGTCGTGGCCCGTGAGCACGATGCCCTCGACGGCGGGATCCTGGCACAGATCCTGGATGGAGACCTCGAACGTGCGCCACCGGTGCTGACCGGTACCGACCGCAAGGCGCAGTTCGACGTCTGCCCGAGGACGCCCGGCGCTCACCGCCTGCAGCCGGCCGCCCACCAGCTCCCGGTCGTCGGGGTGGACCAGTGAGAGCAGATCGAGAGACGCAGAGGCGTCATCGAGCCGCCGCGCCAGGACCCGTTCGGCCGAGGGGCTCAGGTAGCGCACCGACCCGCCCCGGTCGATGACCACGACGACGTCCGCGGACTGGTCGACCAGGGCGCGGTAGCGCGCCTCGCTGCGGCGTTCCTGCTGGCGACGTACGTCGGCCAGCCGGCGGCGGTTGTGCAGCAGGGCGGTCACGAGCAACGCGAGGCCCATCGTCAACAGGATGCCCAGGTCACTGAGCCGGCGAGCCCGAGTGGCGTCCGCCGAGACGTGCGTGGCCGCGTGCGCGAGGCCATCCAAGGCGGCCTCGAACGCCGGGTCGACCCTCTCCTCGTCCAAAGCCTCGGCCCGCAGGTGCTCCCCGGCCGCGAGCAGGCGCAGCTCCTCGTCCACGGCGTCGACGTAGGTCTCGTGAAGCTGTAGGACCTCGCGCCGCTCCCGAGCCGAGAGCCCTTCCCCGGAGGCCCGCGTGAGCAGAGACCGGCTCCTCGCGCGGGACGCGGCGAGCGCCGGGACCACCTGCTCCGGCGTCACCCTTCCGCTGATCACCCGCCACTCGAGCGCGTCCTGGGCATGGAACTGTGAGGCGATCGCCTGCAGGTCGCGCTCGGCCCGGATCCCCTGCTCACCCACGTGCTTGAGGTGCAACGTCGCCCCGGCCGCCACGGCGAAGACCACGAGCGCCCCCAGGACGACCGTGGCCAGGTTGCGAGCGGCCCCCCGCAGCCACCGCACGCTACGGCGCGCCCCGCGAAAATAGGGCATACCAACTCTTCGGCCGCCAGAGGCGGTCACTCAAGCACTTGTGGGAAATATCGGCTCGGCCCACGGGGCTGTGCCGGGCTGGCTGCGCCCTGCGCGCCCGGTCAGGTGGATCCAGAGCTGCGCAGGATCATCCGGACGGTGAAGCCCTGCCCGGTCCTGGCAGCGTCCAGATGGTCGACCAGCTGCCGGGCCGTCCACAGGCCGGCCGCGGCTGTGGCGCGGGCCTCCCCGATGCGCGTGTAGCCGGCGAGCCGGTCATCGAACCCGTCACCCGAGTCGGTGACGGTGCAGATCACCCGGGACGGGGTGCACCACAGGCGCACGCGGACCGGCGGACGCCCGTGGTCGAACGCGTTGGTGGCCACCTCGTTCGCGGCGAAGACGAGGTGGTGGCGGGTCTCGATGTCCAGACCGGTGTGCTCGAGCGCGCCAAGGATGCCGCCGCGCAGCTGCCCGACGTCGGCAAGGCTCGGGATGTCGATGTCCGGCGGAGTCGGCGGCAACCAGCCGGGGCCCCCCGCGGCGGACCGGCGCAGGAACTGCGCAGGCTCGAGGTAGCTCGGGTTCGGGGTGCGGGTCGTGGCCGTGAGCAGGTGTGGATGGGTCTGCGTCGCCGCGCTGATGACCTCCTCCGGCAGGTCGCGGGTGTTGAAGGCGCAGACCGTCCAGAGCATCGGGACATGGGCGAAAGCGGCGTTGATCACGGCTTCGTAGGCGCTCCACTCGGCCTTGCCCTCCGGGTCGTCACCGAAGTCGATCTCGCCCATGACGCGCACGCCCGGCCGACCATTGGCCAGCTCCCGCTCGGCGAGCTTCTGCAGTGCCGCGATGGTGGTGGCCGTACGGCGGTAGAGCTCCGTGGGCCGCAGCACCAGCAGATCCCCACCGTCGCCGGGCAGCGCGTCGACCAGCGCGGAGGCACGTGGCTCGGCACAGACCACGACCACGGTCTCGCTGGCGGCAAGACCATCGCGCAGGAACGGAGCGGCCGCGGCAACCAACTCGTCGTCGGACCGGTAGAACAGCCCGTCGTGGCGGAACTCCCTGGCAGACGGGCCGTTCACGGCTCCTTCACCACCAGCTGCATGTGGGGCACGTTGCCCAGCTCGAGGACCCGAAGGGCTGCCTCGACGTGCGGCTGGGGCCCTGCGAGCCGCACCACGCCGCCGGCCATCCGCAACGGCTCGGTGGCCAGCACCAGCACCCGGCAGGCACCACGACTGAGGAACGTCACACGGCTCAGACCTATCTCCAGAGCCACGGAACGGTTGCCGGACGCGCCGGACGCCGCGCCGGAGGCCGCCCGCAGCGCGGCGCCGAGCACGTCCTCGTTACTCATGTCGAACTCTCCCGCGAGCTCCACCACGTCGCCCGAGGCATAGACCTGACCGCGGCGTTCCCGCAACCCCTGCGGGTGGATCTCGCTGATCTGGTCCAGGCGCGAACCGACGGTCAGCGACCGCTCGTACTGACACATGTACGACATCGGTCGGGTCCGGCAGAGGACCTCGACCATGCGCTCCGACTCCACGAAGGCCGCTGGGGAGAGCGTTCTCGACGCGGTGTCGCCGTCTGCGGCGATCCGGACGGCAGGGAATCCGTCGGCCAGGGCCTGGTCGACGATGGTGACCTGGCTCCCCGGTGGGTAGAACTCGGCCGGCGGGAGTTGCACCAGGCGCCCGGCCGCTCGGGCCGCCACGACGTCGACGCCGCCCTCTTCCAGCACCGACGCCACCGACCGACCCCCCGGCAGGTCCGAGGGCTCCGACCACACGACTCGCTCGCCAAGCTGCAGCCCTCGGCGGAGCCAGGCGCTCGACGTGGAGAGCCGTTCCGTGTCGGTGGCGTACAGATGCAGGAAGTGCACGGGCCACGACGGCTCCGCCGTGACCAGTGCCACGACGCACCTGCCTCACTGCACGCCTCAGACCGACTCGCCTTCGTCGCGATGCACGACGTACGTCGCCGGGGCGGACCCCGCGATCGGTCGCAGCCTCTCGCGGGCCGCTGTCCGGCACATCGCTTGAACATGTGACGTCCGAGCAGGTTCGGGGCCGGTGCCGGCGCCGTACGTCGCGACATGCGCAGGTTGTGCGATGCGCGGACCTGACCACTGAGGTCCAGTGGCCAGGAGGAGACGGCAAGGTCCAGCAGGGAGGCACCCGAGATGAAGTACGAGCAGTTCATCAGCACCGTGGCCGACCGGGCAGGCGTGACGACCGACGAAGCGACCGCAATCTCCCGCGCGACGCTGGAGACCCTGGCGGAACGTCTCACGGCGGGCGAGGCGAAGGACCTCGCGGCCCAGCTGCCGGCGGACATGCAGCGGTGGCTCATCCCGCCCACGCCGGAGGCGCAGAAGCTGAGTGTGCAGGACTTCGTGCAGCGAGTCGCCGACCGGGCGCAGGTCGATGAGCAGCGGGCGCGCCAGGGGCTCTCCGCGGTGTTCAACACGCTGCGCGACGCAGTGACGGAGGGCGAGTTCGACGACGTGCTCGCCCAGCTGCCGAGGGAGTTCGCCGAGGTGGTGCAGGTACCTCCCCGCTAGCTCCTCCTCCCGCGCAGCCGCCGAGGCACCCGGTCGGGGCCTGAGCCGGAACGGGCTGGGAGTGCCGGCGCCGACGTACTCGAGGGCCGGTCACGACCCACCCGTGTCGCGCCGCGGCACGTGGGCGAGTAGCGGTTGCTGCGGCGACCGGGCGGGGCGGCCGGCGGTCAGCCGAGCGCCACCGTCGCCAGCGCCCATCCGCCGAGACATGCGGCGGTCCCGACGAGCAGGCTCGCGGTCACGTTGAGGGCAGCGGCGCGCAGTGCGCCGGCCTCCGCGAGCCGCACGGTCTCGAAGGCGAACGTCGAAAACGTGGTCAGAGAGCCACAGAAACCGGTCCCGACGAGCACCAGCACCCAGGCCGGCCCACCAGCCGCGCCGACCGCGCCGGCGGTGGCACCCAGGATGAACGAACCGGCGACGTTCACGGCGAAGGTGCCCCAGGGGAAGGCGCTGTCGCGGGGGGACTGCAGCCACACGCCGACCAGGTAACGCGCCACGGCACCGAAGGCGCCGCCGACCAGGACCAGCAGCGCGGTCACCGGCGCCGCCCGCCGCCGCGGCGCGTGACACGTCCGGTCAGGAACATCCCCGCCCAGGTGGCCACCAGGCCGCCCGCGAGAGTCCCGACGAGGTACACCGCACTGAGCAGCGGCCGATCGGCCGCGAACAGCGTGCGGGCATCCAGCAGATAGGTAGAGAACGTCGTGTAGCCACCCAGCACGCCGACGCCGAGAAACGGCCGGATGTACCGCGAGGTCGGCCACAGATCGAGGACGAGGACCATCAAGACGCCGAGGGCGAAGGCGCCGCTCAGGTTCTCGATGAAGGTTGCCCGCGGGAAGCTGCCGCGGTCCCCGGCCAGCGCCTGCCCGAGCGCCCAGCGGCCCAGGCTGCCCAGGGCGCCACCGGCGGCGACGAGCAGGATGTCCGAGCGGGCAGCAAGCAGTTCGCGGGCGGGCGGGCGCGCTGCGCGGCGTCTGGTCACCCGCTGCCACCGCGTGGCGCCGACGTCCGGGTCGATGAGCTCAACGGCGCAAGCGTAGCGGCTCCGCGGGCTGCCCAGGGCCGTCGTGCACGCGCGACCGCTAGGGGCGGGCGGGCGGAGGGCGGCGGGGACCCGGAGGCAGGCGGGCGGCGTTCCTCGGTGATCGTGAGGAGATCCGGCACCCATTCGGTGCCGATCCCCCTCACGATCACCAGCAGGGGCGGCGGGCCGGCGGGTGTTGCGTGGTCAGTGGCAGGCGCTGATGCCGCCGAGCACGCCGGAGCGCAGCGCGTCGGTGCGCTCGAACGCGCCGCCGCGTGAGCTCTGCTCCTCCGCGCCGGGCCGGAAGCTGCTCGCCACGATGGTGGTGAGCGCCTCGTCGAGGTCACCGGGCGAGAGCTGGAGCAACGGCTCCTTGCCGTTCGCGATGGTCGACAACCAGGCGCCCGTGTAGCAGTCGCGCTGCAGCCCCGCGCGACGTCCGCTGGTCGGCCGGCCGGCCTGCGTCTGGGCGGCGCGCCCCCATCCGTCGCTCAGGATCGTGCCGGTCGCGGTGTCGCCGAGCTGGACATGCAGACGACGAAGCAGCGGGTCGACCCACTGGATGCTGTTGTCCTCAGGGCAGTAGTGCAGGGCTACGTCCCGGTCAGGGGCCGCCGCGCCGCCGCAGGCCGGCAGCGGCGCGACGGGGATCGGCACCGCCCGGGGCGTGCGGAAGGTCGCTCCGGGTCGCACCGCGGGGAAGGCCCCCTTCCAGAAGTCGTTGAGGCTGCGATCGAAGAGCGGCACCGCCTGCTCGTAGGGAAGGTTGCCGCCCGTGAGCGCCTCGGCGAGGGTGTGGAAGGGCAGCTCGGTGGTCGGCGGTGGCTGTCGAGGGAAGCGGGCACATGACGCGGCCCCGTGGTCGTAGCCGGTCTGGTAGGCGTTGACCCGGTCGAACCCGAGCCCGTGCGCCTGCGGGTTGGTCGCAGGCGTCCCGACCTGGTCGCGCAGGGTGAGCATGACCGCGACCGAGCTGTCGAGCGCGCCAGCGGTGAGAGCGACCGGGTCGTCGCTCGAGCGCTGCGCGAAGCGGGTCCATGCTCCCGCGAAGCAGTCGGCCTGCATCTCGATGACTATCGAGGGTGCCTGCACACCGGCGCGGTGCTGCACGGCGTGACCCGTCTCGTGCGCGAGCACGACGGCTGGAGAGACCGAGCCGAAGATCCGGTTGAGCTGCGGGAAGAGGAACGACGCGTCGTAGGCGACGTAGTCGTCGTGCGTTCCCCCGCAGTAGAACGCGTTGCCCTTGATGCCGTTGTAGGTGACCCGTTGCCCGTTGCACGTCCACGGGGGGCTGCTGGGCGTCCTGGGCTGGTAGCCACCGCTCAGCTCGCGGAAGGGCCGGCCGTACGTCGCCGGCATGGCCTGCAGCCAGTACTGCGTGACGCTGTCGACGGTGACCCGTTCGGCAGTCGAGAGGTCTCCCCTCCGGTCGCTCAACGTCGTCACGTTGGAGGCCCGCCCGTGCCGAACCGACAGCGCCAGGATGACCAGAGCGACGACGAGCAGCACCACCAGGGCAGGCACCAGGAACTCGACGCCACGGCGGGGCGAGCCGCCGTACACCGTGTTGGCACGTTGCTGACCCAGGTCGGTCGACAGGGCCCTCACCTCGCCTCTCCGCGGCAACCGGCGTCACAGCCGACCGCCCCACGGTCGGCGACGGCGCAGACGGTGCGCATCCCCGCAAGTGGTGACGAGTCGGTCGCGACCCGCCGGCGACTCGGGCACCACCCGGACGGACCGCGCGGCGGTCGGGTATCCTGCTGCCCAGGTCATGAGCGCCAGCGCATAGCCCCGGCTTGCTGGCCGGCAACCCTCCTCCGCGGTGGGGTGCTCCGGGTGAAGACCGGGCCGCACGCAACCGCTGCGGCAAGCGCGGACTCGACACAGCGTTCGGGTCCCTGACCCCGAGGAGTGCCGTGACTGTCACCTCTCTCCACGCGAGCTTCCCACCCGCCCGCCGGGCGCCGGCCCTCGAGCGTGCCCCGGGCGAGCAGCACGGCGACGTCGGGAGCTACCGGGAGGCGGACCTGCCGGTGGCCGCGCTGCGGCTGCCCGCCCCGGTGCTGCGCGTGGTGGCGCCGCTGCTCGAGGACGCCGGTTTCGCCGTGCTGGACATCACCGCGCACGAGCGCGGCCCTCGCCCGCACCTGATCGTGCTCGAGCTGCCGCAGGACGAAGAGGAGGGCCGGCGGCTGCTGGCGCGGCCGCTGCGCGGGCCCGGTCGGCTCTTCCTCGCACCCGGTGACCTGGGCGACTGGGCGACCCTGCAGTGGGCCGGCGACGAGATCGTGCGCTCGCCCTTCCACCGCCTCCAGGTGGTCGCCGCCGCGCTGCGGGTCGGTCGGCGCCCTGCGCAGGTCGTGGCCGACTGGTCGCAGCGCGCGTTCGACGACCTGCGCGCGCGAGGCCCGCTGCACCTCGCCGGCTCCGGCCCGGCGCGCTCCGCCTGCGCCTGACCCCCGTCGTACGTCGGTCCGCGTGCGGTTCGGTGCTCCGTCGCTGTAAGGTGAGGCTTGCCTAACAGGAGGGGCGACGACACGATGAGGGCACGAGTCATGGCGGTCGCGGCGAGCGCCGTCCTGGTGGTGGCGGCAGCGGGGTGCGGTGCTTCGGGTAGCACGGGGGGCGGCTCGGGCTCGTCCGGCAAGCCGACCCTGACGCTCTACAACGCCCAGCACGAAGAGCTGCTCAAGCAGATCACCCCCGGCTTCACCAAGCAGACCGGCATCAAGGTCCGGATGCGCAACGGTGACGACTTCGAGCTGGCCAACCAGCTCGTGCAGGAGGGCTCCGCCTCCCCCGCCGACGTCTTCCTGACCGAGAACTCGCCGGCGATGTCGCTGGTCGACAGCAAGGGTCTGTTCGCCAAGGTCGACACGGCGACCCTCGCACAGGTCCCGAAGCAGTTCTCGCCCGCCGACGGCGACTGGACCGGCTTCGCGGCGCGCTCCACCGTGCTGGTCTACAACAAGAGCAAGGTCAGCGAGGCAGACCTGCCGGCTTCGATCATGGACTTGTCCGGACCGCGCTGGAAGGGCCGGATCGCGTTCTCTCCCTCGGGTGCGGACTTCCAGGCGATCGTCAGCGCCGTCGTCGACGTCAAGGGGACCGCCGCGGCGAAGACGTGGCTCGAGGGCCTCAAGACCAATGGCAAGGTCTACCAGGGCAACAACGTCGTGCTGAAGGCCGTCAACGACGGCGAGGTCGATGCGGGGATCATCTACCACTACTACTGGTACCGCGACCAGGCCGAGTCGGGCGCCAACAGCGACAACACGCAGCTGCACTACTTCGCCGACAAGGACGCAGGTGCGTTCCTCAGCGTCTCGGGTGCCGGTGTGCTGAAGTCCAGCAAGCACCAGGCCGAGGCGCAAGAGTTCGTCAAGTACCTCAGCGGGGTGGCCGGGCAGAGGGCCTTGGCCGCGAGCTACGCGTTGGAGTACCCGCTGAACCCCGCCGTCCCCGCGAACCGCGCGATCAAGCCGCTCACCGAGCTCGACCCGCCCCTGATCGAGATCTCCACGCTCAACGGCCCGAAGGTCATCGACCTCATGCAGCAGGCGGGTCTGCTCTGACCATGCGTCGCAGGTCACGCACCGGCGGACCGACGGGGCCGAGGGGCCCGGCGGGCCCGACGGGACGGCCGCGCGAGGCAGCGTCGGCCCTGGTGCTGGTCGCGGGCACCGCTGTCGCGCTGCTGGCGCTGATCCCGTTGCTCTTCGTCGTCGTCTACACCGTCGTCATCGGTCCCCACGAGGCGTGGGCGCTGCTCGTCCGGCCGCGCATCGGTGAGCTGCTGGTCAACACCACGCGCCTCGTGCTCGGCTGCATGGTGCTCAGCACCGCACTCGGTACGGCGGCCGCCTGGCTGGTCGAGCGCAGCGACCTGCCCGCCCGCCGACTCTGGCACGTGCTGCTCGCCGCTCCGCTCGCGGTCCCCGCCTTCGTCAACAGCTTCGGCTGGGTGTCGCTGACGCCCAAGGTGGAGGGCTACGCCGGCGCGCTGCTGATCGTGACGCTCTCCTACTTCCCGTTGGTCTACCTGCCCGTCGCCGCCATGCTGCGCGGTCTCGACCCGGCTCTGGAGGAGACGGCGTACGCCTTGGGCCTGGGGCCGTGGAGGACGTTCGTGCGCGTCGTCGTCCCGCAGCTGCGCCCTGCCATGCTCGGTGGTGGGTTGCTGGTCGGGATCCACCTGCTCGCGGAGTTCGGCGCGCTGCAGATGTTGCGGTTCCCGACCTTCACGACCGCCATCTATGACCAGTACCGCTCCTCGTTCAACGGGCCGGCGGCCAACATGATCGCCAGCGTGCTGGTGCTGTGCTGCCTGGTCCTGCTCATGGGTGAGCTGCGGTTGCGTGGCCACCAGCGGTACGCGCGTCTCGGGCGCGGCAGCGCGCGGCCCGCGCCGCGCCGAACGCTGGGTCGGCTGACGCTGCCCGCGACGTTGGCGATGACCGGGCTCGTGTTGCTCTCGCTGGGCGTGCCCATCGGCAGCCTGGTCCACTGGCTCGTCGTGGGCTCCTCGACGGCCTTCCCGATCGGCTCCCTCGCCTCGACCGCGGCGACCTCGCTCGGACTGGGTCTGGGCGCCGCCGTCCTGACGACGGCGTTGGCGATGCCCGTGGCGTGGCTGGCCGTCCGCCACCGCGGCACGGTCAGCACGATCCTCGAGCGCAGCACCTACTTCGCGAACGCACTGCCCGGCATCGTCGTGGCCCTTGCGCTCGTCACGGTCTCGATCCGGTTCGTGCGGCCGGTGTACCAGACGTCGCTGCTGCTCCTGACGGCGTACGCCATCATGTTCCTCCCCCGAGCCGTGGTGAGCGTTCGCACCGCCCTCGCGCAGGCGCCTCCGCTGCTCGAGGACGTCTCCCACTCCTTGGGCCACGGCCCGCTCGCCACCCTGCGCCGGGTGACGCTGCCACTCATCGCGCCGGGCCTCGGCGCGGGAGCGGCCTTGGTGTTCCTTGCCGTCGTCACCGAGCTCACGGCTACCCTGCTCCTGGCCCCCATCGGGACGGCAACGCTGGCGACGCAGTTCTGGTCCAACACCGCCAGCGCGGCCTACGGTGCCGCGGCGCCCTATGGCGCGCTCATGGTGCTCATCTCGGCGCCGGCCACCTATCTGCTCAGCACGGAGGCGCGGAGGTCGGTGACGTCATGACATCGTTGTCCATCCGTGGCGTGGCCAAGGCCTACGGCGCGACGCCCGTCCTGCGCGGGGTCGACCTCGAGGTGCCCGCGAAGAGCATCACCGCGATCCTCGGCCCGTCCGGCTGCGGGAAGACGACGCTGCTGCGCATCATCGCCGGCTTCACCGACCCCGACGGCGGGGTGGTGAAGTTCGGCGACCAGACCGTGTACGGCGCGGGCCGGTCGGTGCCGCCGCAGCGGCGGCGGGTCGGCTACGTCCCGCAGGAAGGGGCGCTCTTCCCGCATCTCGACGTCGCCGCCAACATCTCCTTCGGCCTGTCGCGCAGCCGGAGCCGGAGGGCGGAGCGCATCCACGAGCTGCTCTCGCTCGTCGGTCTGGACGCCGCGATGGGCGCGAGGTTCCCCCACGAGCTCTCGGGAGGGCAGCAGCAGCGTGTCGCCCTCGCGCGCGCCCTCGCGCCGAGCCCGGCCGTCGTCCTGCTCGACGAGCCGTTCTCCTCCCTGGACGCGGGCCTGCGCGAGGGCACCGGTCGCGCCGTCGTGCACGCCCTGCGCGCGACCGGAGCGACGGCGCTGCTGGTGACCCATGACCAGAGCGAGGCGCTGTCCCTCAGCGACCAGGTGGCGGTGATGCGCCAGGGGCGGCTCGCCCAGACCGACCGCCCGCTCGCGCTCTACCGCTCCCCGGTAGACGTGGGGGTGGCGACCTTCGTGGGGGGCGCCATCCTGCTGCCCGCCACGGTCCGCGGTCTGACGGCCCGCTGCGCACTGGGCGACGTGGCCGTGGCCGAGGGCTCCGCCGAAGGCCTCGGCCAGGTGCTGGTGCGGCCCGAGCAGCTGGAGATCCTGCCCGAGGGCGCGACCGGCGGGGTGCCCGCCCGGGTGGCCGAGGTGAGCTTCTACGGCCACGATGCCGCCGTGCACCTGGACCTGCTGCCGCACGGGCCGCGGGTCGTCGCCCGGATCGTCGGCATGGATGCGCCGCCGCCCGCGACGCTCGTGTCGGTCATGGCCCGGGGGCGGGCCACCGTCTACGCGACCTCTCCCGCCTGAGCGCACCGAGTGTCCCGGCGACGCGGGCCGACAAACTCAGAGAACCCCTGGAGTTTGGTTAGCCTTACCTAATATGCTGCCGCGGTGACCGTCGCTCCCGCCCCGCCGTCCCCCCCGCCGGGCGACGTCCGCCCCGGCCTCGCCTTCCCCGACCTGGCGCGGTACGGCGATCGGGTGGCGCTGGTCACGGCGGGCGGCCGGCTCACCTACCGCGACCTGGCGAGCCGGGTCGAGTCGCTGGCCGGCCGGCTGGGGCCGCACCGTCGCCTGGTGCTGCTCAGCGGTGGCAACGACGTCGACACGGTGCTCGCCTACCTCGCGGCACTGTCCGCCGGGCACCCGGTGATCCTGGTGCCCGGCACGAACGCCGAGCACCTGCGCGCGCTGCAGGCGACGTACGACCCGGACGTCGTCGTGCACAGCGCCGGCGGCAAGCAGATCGTGGACAGCCGCCGGCCCCGCACGGCCCACGAGCTGCATCCCGACCTGGCGCTGCTGCTGAGCACGTCCGGCTCGACCGGCTCCCCCAAGCTCGTGCGGCTCTCGCACGACAACCTGCAGTCCAACGCCGCCGCGATCGCCGACTACCTCGCCATCCGCGACAGCGACTGCGCGGCGACCACGCTGCCGCTGCACTACTGCTACGGCCTGTCGGTGGTGAACAGCCACCTGCTGCGCGGCGCGGCCATCGCTCTCACCGACCTCTCGGTGGTCGACCGGTGCTTCTGGGACTTCTTCCGGGCCTCGCGCGCCACGTCGTTCGCCGGCGTGCCGTACACGTTCGAGCTGCTCGACCGCATCGGGTTCGAGGACATGACGCTGCCCCACCTGCGACAGGTGACGCAGGCAGGCGGGCGCCTGGCTCCCGAGCGCGTCCGGCGCTTCGCCGCGCTCGGGCAGCGCCGCGGCTGGGACCTCTTCGTGATGTACGGCCAGACCGAGGCCACCGCGCGGATGGCCTACCTGCCTCCCCACCTCGCCCACAGCCACCCCCACGCGATCGGCGTGCCGCTCCCCGGCGGGTCGTTCCGGCTGCGGTCCACCCAGGGACCGCACTCGGACCCGCAGCACCCCGAGTGTCCCGAGGGGGTCGGCGAGCTGGTCTACTCCGGCCCCAACGTGATGCTCGGCTACGCGGAGACACCCGCCGACCTCGCGCTCGGCCGGACCCTCGCCGAGCTGCCCACCGGTGACCTGGCCCGCCGCACCGGGCCCGGCCTCTACGAGGTGGTCGGGCGGGTCAACCGGCAGGCCAAGGTGTTCGGGCTGCGCATCGACCTCGACCGCGTCGAGCGGCTGCTGTGCGACAGCGGCGTACGCGCGACGTGCGCCGCGGCATGTGACCGCCTGGTGGTCGCCGTCGCCGAGGACGACGCGGTGGCCCGCGCCCAGCGGTTGGCCGCCCGCGCGTGCGGGCTGCCGTCCCGGGCCATCCACGCCGTTCGGCTGCCCGAGGTGCCGAGGCTGCCCAACGGCAAGACCGACTACGCGGCGTTGGAACAACTGCCCGCGGCTCCCGAACGGGCCATCCCTGCCGCGTCGCGGGCCTCGTCCGCAGCGCTGCGGGCGCTGTACGCCGACGTGCTCTCCCGCGAGGAGGTCACCGACGCCAGCACGTTCGTCACCCTCGGCGGGGACTCCCTCTCCTACGTCGAGATGTCGGTGCGGATGGAAGAGCTGCTCGGCCACCTGCCCCCGCAGTGGCACACCACCCCGATCCGCGAGCTGACAGCCGCGCCCAGGAGGCGGCGCGGCCGGGCCGTGGACACCAGCGTGCTGCTCCGTGCGACGGCCATCCTGCTCATCCTCGGCACGCACGCGAACCTGCTGAGCGTGCAGGGCGGCGCGCACGTGCTGCTGGCCGTGGCCGGCTTCAACTTCGCCCGCTTCCAGCTCAGCTGGCCGACCCGAGCGGCCCGGCGCCGGCACGTGCTCGCCAGCCTGGCGCGGGTCGCCGTACCCAGCATGGTGTGGATCAGCGGGGTCAGCCTCATCGTGGGCACCTACGACCTGGCCAACGTGTTCTTCCTCAACGGCGTGTTCGGCCCGAGCGTCTGGACGCCACGGTGGCAGTTCTGGTTCCTCGAGGCGCTGGTGTGGACCCTGGTCGCGGCGGTCGCGGTGCTGGCCGTGCCCGCCGTCGACCGGGCGGAGCGGCGGGCGCCGTTCGGGTTCGCCCTGACACTGCTCGCGGCGGGACTGGCCGTGCGCTACCTGCTGGTGGGCATCGCGGCCGGCCCGACCGAGCGCTACACGCCGTCGGTCATCTTCTGGTTCTTCGCGCTGGGCTGGGCCATCGCCAGGGCGAGCAGCACCCGTTCGCGGTGGCTGCTCACCGCGATCACGCTCGCCGCCGTACCCGGCTTCTTCGGGGAGCCCACACGCGAGCTGGTGATCATCGCGGGTATCGCGTTGCTGACGTGGACCACCACGGTGCGCGTGCCCCGGGTGCTGGGCCGCGTCATCGGGGTGCTGGCCAGCAGCTCGCTGTACGTCTACCTGACCCACTGGCAGGTCTATCCGCATCTCGAGGACCACTACCCGTTGCTGGCGGTCCTGTCGTCGCTGGCCGTCGGCGTCACCTACTGGCTGGTCTCCTCGCGCGCTCTTGCCGCTGTCGCCCGGCTCCGCCGTCGGGCCACCTCGCGCGCGGCCGCCGACCGTGCCGCCGAGTGGACGAGGAGCCCCACGGCCACGCTGAGCTCCGCGGCCTGATCCACAGCAGAGGGGACGAAAGGCGACCCCGGCGCGGCCTACCGTCGAGGTACACCGGCGAAGGATGGGGCCCAGGGTGAGCGAGACCGGGAACGTGCCCAGCGACGCGTTGGCCGAGGTCCTGCGGCTGGGCGCGGGATTCGGCGAGAGCGACCGGCCGCAGGTGCTGCACGCCCTCGCACCACTGACACAGCACCTGGCACAGTGGGATCCAGCGGCAGTGGATGTGGAGATCTCGGTCAAGCACCGCGCCGGCAAGGAGCAGCAGCTGACCTTGCGCGCCAGCCTGCCGGGGTTCCCGCCGCTCGTGGCCAAGGCCGAGGATCGGGAGCTGGAGCGGGCGATCGCGGCGGCCAAGCGCGAGCTGTTACGGCAGATCGAGGACGAGAAGGGCAGGCGTCGGCCCAAGGACAGCCGGCTGCTGCGCAAGAAGACGCCCTAGCCTAGACGGCGAGCGCGGCCTCCTGGTCGTCATAGATCGTAGCGATGCTGCCGACACTGGCCACCTCGAGCACCCGGCGGATCATCGCCTCGCGGGGCACGACGAGGGTGAGCGCCTGCTGGCGGTCTCGCAGCTGTCGGCCCAGGGTGTAGAGCATCCCGAGACCGGCGGAGTCCATGTAGGCGACCTCCGAGAGGTCGAGCACCAGCCGCAGCGCGGTGTTGGGCACCGAGGCGGCCAGCTCGCGCGTGATGGTGGGCACGTTCGACAGGTCGAGCTCCCCATCGAGGCAGGCGAGCAACGACGTCCCGTGGTTCTCGGTGCGCAGGTTCGCGAGCGCCATCACGCCATCCCGCGCCAGACCTCGAACGACGGCACCTCGGACAGCCGCCGGGTCATGCGCACGGTGGTGCCGTCCCCGGCGCTCTCGACGCTCACGGTGTGGGTGAAGGCCCTGATGACGTCCAGGCCACGTCCGCGGTCCGCGCCACGGCGCGGACGCCACTTCCCCTGGTCCACGACCAGGATCTCGACCACCCGCTCGTGCAGGGTCGCGGTGACCTCGAACGTCGCCTCGTCGGGTCCGTAGGCGTGCTCGATCGCATTGGTGGCTGCCTCGCAGGTCGCCACGGTCAGCTCGAAGATCTCCTCGGGGCTGGCCTGGGCCTCGGTGAGCCAACGATCGATCGTGCGACGCATCGGCGCCAGCTGCCCGAGCTGGGCCGGCAGTGTCATGCGCAGGTGCTCGCCCAGCACGGCCTGCGCGCCGAGGGCCAGCAGCGCGACGTCGTCGGTGGAGGAGGTCCCGGCGAACAGCGACGCGAGGACGCTCTCGCACATCTCCTCGACCGGCTCGGGAGCGTCGGTGACCGCCCTTCGCAGGCGCTCGAGGCCCACTCCGATCGGCTCTCCGCGCCGTTCGATCAGGCCGTCGGTGTAGAGCAGCACCGTCGTGCCGGGCTGCAGGTGGTACAGCCGCTCGGTGTAGACGGCGTCCTCGACCGCACCGACCGGCGGCGAGGTCGTGTGCTCGAGGAAGACCGCCTCCCGGTCGGGTCCCACCAGCACCGGCGGGTAGTGCCCGGCGTTCGCCAGCAGCAGGGTCGAGGCCTCCGGATGGAACACGGCGAACACACACGTGGCCATCTCGTCACGGTCGATCTGGCGGACGAAGCGGTTGAGTCGTCCCATCGCATCGGCCGGGGAGAGGCCCTCGAGAGCGTAGGCGCGCAACGCGTTACGGATGTGTCCCATCACGGATGCCGCGCGGATGTCGTGGCCCACCACGTCACCCATCACCAGGCCGATCTCGCCGGTGGGCAGCTCGATGACGTCGTACCAGTCACCGCCCACCTCGACGCCGCTCGCGCCCGGCAGGTAGCGGGCGGCGAAGTGCAGCCCCGGCCGGTCGGGCAGCCGGTCCGGCAGCAGGCTGTGCTGCAGCGTCTCGGCCACGCCGCGCTGCTGGGCCATCAACCGCGCCAGGTTCTGGCCCATCCGGTAGAGCATGCCGGTGAGCGCGAGCAGCCCGATCATGGCGAGGATCGAGGCGAGCAGGATGCGCCGTGCCGCCGACGCGTCGGCCTGCTCCGCGTCGGTCTTCGTGCGCTCGGCCTGCGAGGCCAGCTGGGCGGTCACGGCCGCCTGCTGACGCGCGAGACGGTCGAAGTCCTGGTCGAAACCGGCCAGCGCCCGCTCGGCGCTCGCGACGTCGGACAGGGCGAGGTCGACCAGATCGGCCGCGCCGCCCGTGTAGGCCTCCAGCGCCGCACGTACCCGGTCGAGCGACCGGGCGGCGCGTCCGCTCAGCGGCAGCCGGGCGATCGCCCGCAGGTCGGCGTGCATCGTGGCGACGTGGCGCTTGATGTCTCGCCGCAGGTCGTCTCTGCGCTCGGTCCGGACGCCACGGCTGACGAGCACCGCGTTGTAGACGTCGGCACGCAACGCGTCGTGCATCATGTCGGCGTCCTGGTGGGCCCGCTGTGCCTGGCTGATCAAGCTGACCGCGTGGTAGGAGCGGTGTACCTGCCCGAGCCCGGCGAGCGCCGACTGGGCGATGACGAGCGCGAGAAGGACGCTGAGCAGCCCGATCCCGAGCAGCCGGGCACGGAGCCCGACCCGCACTCGTCTCATCGGCGGCCGCGCTCGCGCAGCTGGTCCCAGGCCACCCGCGACGCGGCATCCGCCCGCCCTTCAGCGGTGAAGCGGACACCTTCGGCGATCAACGCGGACCGGATCTGCTCCGGACGGGCGCGCTGGTGCTCGTGGCCGTAGGGGTGCGCGACCCCACCCTCGAGCAGGACCCGGTGAGCGGCGGGGAAATCGGGCAGCTTGGTGGCGGCCCAGCACACCATCCAGGCGGCCGAGGTGTCACCGCGGCTCGCGATCGACAGGTCGGCGCAGGTCGTCCACTCGCCCGCCCGCACGGTGGCGGCCAGCTGCCGGAACACCGACGCGCTGTGGCGGTGCGACGTGGTCAGCCGCCAGCGCTGCGGCTGGCTGCCCGGCACGATCTCGGCCAGTCCGGCCCGGCTGAGCGACTGGAGCAGGTTGTAGGTGTTGGAGACCGAGTAGTCGATCGCTGCTGCGATGACCGCAGGCTTGACGCCCTCGGCGTCGGCCATCTCGGGGAGCGCGAGGATCGCCTCCTGCCGCGGGCCTCGCGCACGCTGCACCGGTCGCTCGGCCGGCACCTGCGCCGGCACCGCAGCCGGCGTCGCCGAGGGCTCGTCGAGGTAGCGCTGGAGCAGGCGCAAGGTACGTGCCAACGTCTCGACGTCTGAATGCTCCGTGTTGTCCATCCGGACTCCTCCCGCTGGCTGCCTCGCGGCCTGTCCTACCCATCATCAGCACGGAACCTGTAGAGAACCCTCCGTGACGGGCGGTGCGCCATATGGGGGAAACGGCCACCGCCCGCTGACGCCAGTGTGGGACTGGGGGGCAGCGGGGGCTAGGCATTCTTAGAAAGTTCTGTCGTGCCCGGCCCTGCTTTCTGGTCTTCCTGCCACGGTTGTCACCCGTCTGGCCCCGAGTGAGCCCCGCCAAGAGGTCAGAAGTCTGTGAGACCGAGAGGTCGGCAGGGACCGTCGCTCAAACCAGGACGTGGGCCCCCAAACAGGTCCGGTCCGCAACCGCTCAGCGACCCGGATGCGCCCGGGAAACGCAGAGATTTGCATGAGGACGTTTTCCCAAGGTTGCGCCAACGCCGACTTGGGGGGGCCCTGATGGCGACGTCACCGGTACCTGCACGGCGCGCTCCATGGCGCGCCGCCTTGTCGACCGCCCGCACCGTGCGTGGTGCCGGGAGCACGTCCCCTTTGGCGGGCCTTGGGGCCCGAGTCCGTGACAACGCCGACCCGCTCGCGCGACGACAAGTAAGGACCTTCGCCATGCGTTCCCACCGCACGCCACTGCTCGGGCGCCACGCCACCGAGAGGCCCGGTCGGGGCCGGCGCAGTCTGGCCGCCGTCTCGTCGCTGCTGCTGTGCGTCGGCATGCTGCCCGCGGCCCTGATGACGCACAGCGCCCGCGCAGCGCAGGCGCCGGTCGGGCAGGGCTTCACCGTGACGCCCAGTGACCTGAAGTTCATCCTCGCGCAGATCAAGATCGCCGAGCACCACGCGGCCACTCTTACCCCGACCAACCCGTGCGGGACGCTGGTCGGCAACGGACCCGACCAGATCCCGAGCCCGCTCATCTCCAAGGGCCTGCGCACGGTCGACGGTTCCTGCAACAACCTGCAGCCGGGGCAGGAGACCTTCGGCGCCGCGGACCACCCGTTCCCTCGGCTGAGCTCGAAGTCGTTCCGGGGAGCGGAGCCGGTACCCGCGGGCTTCGGTCCTCCCGGGTCGACGTCCTACACGCAGCTGAAGGGCAACGTCTTCGACTCGCAGCCGCGGGTCATCAGCAACCTGATCGTGGACCAGACCTCGACCAACCCGGCGGCCGTGACGGCAGCCGGCTTCCCGGTCCGCACCCAGGGCAACGATGGGGTGCAGCCGTGCACCGGGCCGAGCGACCCCGCGGGGTGCGTGCCGGAGCACCAGACGCTGTTCATCCCCAACGTCACCACGGACGTCGGCCTGTCACCGCCGTACAACTCGCTGTTCACTCTGTTCGGTCAGTTCTTCGACCACGGGATCGACCAGACCGTCAAGGGCGGCGGCACCGTGTTCGTGCCCCTCAAGGCCGACGACCCGCTGATCGCCGGCCCGAACCACATCTTCGAGGACGACCCGAGCACCCGCGCCGTCGAGGGTGACGACCTCGACCCGAACCTGCGCTTCATGGTGCTCACGCGAGGCAAGAACCAGCCCGGCCCGGACAAGATCCTCGGCACCCCCGACGACGTACAGGATGCCACCAACACCGACTCCTCCTGGGTGGACCAGAGCCAGACGTACACGTCGCACCCCTCGCACCAGGTCTTCTTGCGTGAGTACGCCATGGTGGACGACAAGCCGGTGTCGACGGGCAGGCTGCTCGGCGGTCCGGCCGGACCCACGGCCGGCGGCATGGCGACCTGGACGACGGTCAAGGAGCAGGCTGCGGCCAAGCTCGGTCTGCTGCTGAGCGACAAGGACGTGCTGGACGTCCCGATGATCGCGACCGACCCGTACGGCACGTTCATCCCCGGCGCGAACGGCCTACCGCAGTACGTCACTGCGACCGGACTGGTGGAGGGCGACCTGGCCAACCCGGTGCCGGTCCCCACGAACGTGCGCACCTTCGAGACACCGTTCCTGACCGACATCGCGCACAACGCCGACCCCTCGCCGCAGGACACCGATCACAACCCGCGGACGCCGCCGGTGACCCCCGACCCCGACGCCGATCACGTCGCGTCAGCGGACTTCGCGAGCCAGGTGCCCGGCACGTACGACGACGAGATGCTGGACGCGCACTTCATCGCCGGGGACGGCCGCGTGAACGAGAACATCGGGCTCACCACGATCCACCAGATCTTTCACTCCGAGCACAACCGGTTGATCGGCTACATCAAGGGCGTCCTCACCCACGACACGTCGGACTCCGGCGTCGCCGCGCTGGCCGAGTGGAAGCTGGCCGGCGGTGCCGCCGGCTGGAACGGGGAGCGGCTCTTCCAGGCCGCGCGCTTCGTGACCGAGATGGAGTACCAGCACTTGGTGTTCGAGGAGTTCGCCCGCAAGGTCCAGCCGGCGATCAACCCCTTCGAGCCGTTCGCCTTCGCCCAGACCGATATCGATCCCGCCATCAAGGCCGAGTTCGCTCACGCGGTCTACCGCTTCGGTCACTCCATGCTGACCGAGACGATCTCCCGCACGAACGAGAACGGCTCGCACAACGACATCTCACTGCTCGACGGGTTCCTCAACCCGCCTGCGTACACGGACGGCGGCCCGGCCGGCCCGCTCACCTCAGAGGAGGCCGCCGGCAGCGTCATCATGGGCATGTCGGACCAGGTCGGCAACGAGCTCGACGAGTTCGTCACCGACACGCTGCGGAACAACCTCCTCGGTCTGCCCCTGGACCTGGCGGCGATCAACCTGACGCGGGCGCGCTCCGAGGGCATCCCGTCGCTGAACGTCTTTCGTCGTGAGCTGTTCAACTCCACCAACGACGGCCAGCTGAAGCCCTACCTCAGCTGGGTCGACTTCGGGGAGCACCTCAAGCACCCCGAGTCGCTGATCAACTTCGTCGCGGCGTACGGCAAGCACCCCAGCATCGTCGGGGCCACGACTCTGACGGCCAAGCGGGACGCGGCGCGGGCGATCGTCAGCCCGGAGGCCGCCGCCGGGGACGTCGCTCCGGATGACGCCGCACAGTTCATGAACAGCACGGGTGCCCGTTGGGGGAACGACGGCACCCGATCGGTGACCGGGCTCGACGACGTCGACCTCTGGGTCGGTGGCCTGGCCGAGGTCACGAACGTGTTCGGCGGACTGCTGGGCACGACGTTCAACTATGTCTTCGAGAACCAGCTGACCGACCTGCAGAACGGGGACCGGCTGTACTACCTGGCGCGCACGCCGGGCATGAACCTCAGGACACAGCTCGAGGGCAACTCGTTCGCCGAGCTGATGATGCGCAACACCAACGTCAAGACGCTGAAGGCCGACGCCTTCGCAACGGCCGACTGCAAGTTCGAGCTGAAGAACCTGGCCGGGACGCCGGAGGGCTACGCGGCTCCCGGCGGTGGCAACACCGTCGCGGACGACCCGAACAGCGAGTGCGACGAGTCGTCGCTGCTCATCAGGATGCCCGACGGCACGATCAAGTACCGCAACCGCAACCCTGTCGACCCCCCGGGGATCAACGGTCAGAGCGTCTACAACGGCACCGACGGGGTCGACCGGATCTCCGGCGGCAACGACAGCGACACCTTCTGGGGCGGCCTCGGCAATGACGTGATCGAGGGCGGCGACGGAGCTGACGTCGCCCTGGGGGGAGAGGGCGACGACATCATCACCGACCTGGCCGGCGACGACGTCCCCAAGGGCGGCCCGGGCAACGACGCCATCGATGCCGGACCGGGTCTCGACATCCTCATGGGCGGCGAGGGCAAGGACTTCACCAACGGCGGAGCCAACGCCAACGAGACCTTCGGCGGTGACGGGGACGACTTCATGATGCTCGGTCAGAGCCTGGACGCGGCCTTCGGCGACAGCGGCGACGACTGGGAAGAGGGCGGTGACCAGCCGGACCTGATGCAGGGCGACAGCGGAAACCTCTTCTTCCTGGACGACTCGCAGCGCAACGGCCACGACATCCTGATCGGTCAGGGTGGCGACGACGACTACGACATGGAGGGGGGCGACGACATCGGCGTCGGCGGACCCGGCGTCGAGAAGGTCGCCGGGGCCTCGGGCTTCGACTGGGAGATCGGCCTGGGCGACCC
Organism: Actinomycetota bacterium; assembly: GCA_030841035.1. GTDB lineage: Bacteria > Actinomycetota > Actinomycetes > JACCUZ01 > JACCUZ01 > BP-173. The sequence continues at coordinate 9,133 of JAVEDI010000085.1, read as the reverse complement.
CCAGCCGCAGAGCCAGGACCTCGCCCTGCCGCTCGTCGGGCTCGACGTCCTGACGGTCGACGTCAGGGACAAGTTCAACGAGGTCGAGGCGCTCTCCGGTTGGGACCACAACGACGTCCTGCGCGGTGACAGCGTCGTACCGGCCGATGTGGGCGGCGGCGGCTTCATCGGCAACGACGTCCTGACCCAGGCCGGGGTCGACCGCATCGCCGGTCTGGCCGACCTGCTCCCAGCAGGCGCCACAGCGGCCGCGGTACCCGCGACGGCGACTACCGACGCCGTACCGGCCAAGACGTGGGGGGCCGGCAACATCCTGCTCGGCGGCGGCGGGAGCGACGTGCTCGAGGGGCGCGGCGCGGACGACATCATCGACGGCGACAAGTACCTCAGCGTCCGGCTCAGTGTTCGCACGGACCCCGACGACCCGGCGACCGAGATCGGCAGCGCAGGGGTCGAGCAGCCCGGGCAGAGTGCGATGACCAGCCAGTACCTGCGCGACAGCACCGGCGCACTGACCGGACCGACGCTGCAGGAGGCGGTCTTCGCGGGCAACGTCAACCCGGGCAACATCGTGGCCGTCCGGGAGATCCTCACCGGCTCTGCCGGCACGGACAGTGCGGTCTTCTCGGGACCGCTGGACGACTACGAGGTCACCACGGTCGACGGGAGGACCACCGTGGCCCATCTCGGGGGGACGGGCGCCGATGGCACCGACACGCTGGTCAACGTCGAGCGGCTGATCTTCACCGACCAGACGATGGTGCTCGGCTCGTCGACCAACGCGCCGGCCACCGGCACGGTCGACGTGGCGCCCGCAACGGCGACGGAGGGCATGCAGCTCACTGCCTCGCGGGCGTTCTCGGACGCCGACGGCGTCCAGACCGCCAGCATCGCGTTCAGCTGGGAGGTCGAGACCAACTCCGGCGGCACCGCGTCGTGGTCGCTGGTCGGCGAGGGCACGACGTTCACGCCGACGAACAACGAGGTGGGGGCCCGGTTGCGGGCAGTCGCGACCTTCACCGACGGCGCCGGTGTCCTCGAGAAGGTGACCTCTGCGGCGACCAACGCGGTGGTCAACGTCAACCAACCGGCCACCGGTGACCCGACGCTGAGCGACACGACACCCGAGCAGGGCAGTCCCGTGACCGCACTGGTGGCAGCCATCCAGGATCCCGACGGCCTCGCGGGTGTGGCGTTCGGCTACCAGTGGCAACAGCGCGACGGGGGCGCTCCGTTCACCGACATCGACGGCGCGACGAACAAGGGCTTCACCCCGGCGCTCGCCCAGGTCGGCCGGGACATCCGCGTGGTCGTCAGCTTCACCGACGCCCACGGAACCGTCGAGCGGCGTACGTCGGCCCCGGCCACGGTCTCGGCGGTACCCGGGCCGCCGGCCCAGGACCCCCCGGCCCAGGGTCCGGCACCGGAGGGGGCCGCCCCCGCGGGGTCGGCACCGGCAGGCCCGGCAGCCGGAGGTCCGGCAGCGCAGCAGCCGCCGGCACCAGCGCGCGGCGCCAGCAACGCGGCCCTCGCTGTCGTCAGCTCCCTGAGCAGCGTGGCCGTCGCAGCCGGTGGACGCGCGACGATCAGCGGCACGGTGAGCCCGTTCAAGGGTGTCACCCTGACCCTCCAGCGGCGGACCGGCACCTCGGGCTGGATCACGGTGGCCACCAGGACGATCCCCGTGACCGCGACCCACGGACGGTTCACCTTGCCCGTCCCGACAGGGCGAAGCGGGACGGCGATCTACCGGGTCAAGGCTTCCGGCCCGGGCCTGCAGACGACCACCAGCAAGGTCCGTAGGTTCGCGGTGTACCGGACCAAGGTCACGCGCGTGTCGCCGGCGGAGCCGGAGTTCGTGACCGTGCGCAACACCGGCAAGGTGACGGTCGACCTGGCGGGGTGGACGCTGCGCGACCGGGCGGGGATCGCCGTGCGGCTGCCGCGGCGCGTCCTGGCGCCGGGCGAGCTGGTGCGGGTCTACACCGGCAGCGGAGCGAGCGGGGCAGGGCGGCTCTACCTGGGCCTCAGCGCGGACGTGTGGGCGCCGCACGACACGGTCCGCCTGGTCGATCTCAGCGCAACGGTGGTCTCGAAGCTGCGCTACTGAACGATCCGGGGCCCGTCGCGCTCACCCGCGACGGGCCCAGGTTGTCCGGACGGCGGTCCGCCCGGTTCGAACCTGGCGGGTGGACAACCGCAGGTCAGAGGTAGAGGCCGGTCTGCCCGTCCTGCAACCGCTCGGCGGCGACGGCGTGGATGTCCCGCTCCCGCAGCAGGACGTAGTCGCGGCCCCGCACCTCCACCTCGCTGCGGTCGTCCCCGTCGAACATGACCCGGTCGCCTACCTCGACGGTGCGCACGTTCGGCCCGACGGCAACGACCTTGGCCCACGAGAGCCGCTTCTCCAGCTGCGCGGTGGCAGGGATGACGATGCCCGAGGTCGACCGGCGCTCACCCGACTCGCCCTCGGTCGAGACCAGGACCCGGTCGTGCAACATGCGGATCGGCAGCTGGTCGTGGACACCAGGGGACCCACCGACGGCTGAGGAGATGGCGCGATTGCTCACAGCTGGACCGTACCCGGACTCACCAGCGGAACCCCGGCGGGACCGGGCTGCACGCGTTCTTCGCCTGCGCCCTCAACTGCCTCAGCTGCGTGCCGTAAGCCGGGTCGGCCGCACGGTTGTGCAGCTCGTACGGGTCGTCGCGGTAGGAGTAGAGCTCCTCCTCGCCGGTGGTGTAGTGGACGAACAGCCAGTCCCTGCTGCGCCACCCGCAGTAAGCCGGACGCGCGTAACGCGGGCCGTACGGCGACTCCATCACGAAGCCCTGCCGGCGGTGGGGACCGAGCAACGAGAGGCCGTCGGTCCTCATGTGCGACCCCGTGGCGTCAGCGACGGTAGCGGGGATGTCGAGGTTGAGCGCCAGGCGACTGTCGGTGCGGCCCGCTGCGACGTGGCCGTCCCAGCGCAGCACCAGGGGGATCGAGCTCGCCGCGTCGTAGGGCACGTTCTTGCCGACGATGTGGTGCTCGCCGATCTGCAGGCCGTTGTCCGACATGAAGATGATGAGGGTGTCGCGCAGCCGTTCGCTGTGGTCCAGGGCAGCGACCACCGCACCCACGGCGTCGTCGACAGCCATCAGCGACTCGCCTTGCCGCTCGCGGACGTAGTCGATGCGCTGCTGCGAGACGGGCGGCAGACGACGCACCCAGGCCGGCTTGTCGGCCACGGAGGCCGTCGCCGACGGTGGTCGGTAGGCGGGCAGCACACCCTTGAGTGCACCCACGTCACGCGGGGCCGGGTCGTACGGGAAATGCGGCGCGAAGGGCGCGAAGTAGAGGAAGAGCGGCCGCCGCGCGGGGGTGGACCAGATGAAGTCGACCGCGCGCGTGGCGAGCACGTCGGTCGAGTAGTCGCGCGCGGCTTCCCCGTACGCCGGGGAGTTGCCGAGCTGGTAGTCGTAGTAGGCCCCCGACGTCCGTGGCAGCCGGAAACCCTCGAAGCGGTCCCAGCCCGGCGGCCGGTAACCGGGTGGGGCCCAGTGCCCGAGGCCGTTGAGGTACTTGCCGATCAGGCCCGTGCGGTAGCCCCTGCGTTGCAGGGTCGTCGCGATCGTGTGTCGCTCGTTGCCCTCCCGGTGGAACGTCCGCCAGCCGCCGTGCGGCCCTCCGTTGCTCCACACGCCGCTGTCGTGGCTGTAGAGCCCGGTCAGGATCGCCGCACGCGACGGGCAGCAGATCGAGGTGGGCAGCTTCGCCTCGGTGAACCGCGTGCCCTGGTCGACCAGGAGGCGGCGCACCGTCGGCATCTGCAACAGGGCGTCCGCGCGCTGGTCATCGGTCAGGATGATCACGACGTTCGGCCGGTGCCGACCGGGTCCGACGTGGACCCGTCCGGGCTCGAGGACCTCCGACGCGTCCGAGCCGCTCAACGCGAGCGGCAGGAGCAGGGCGAGAGCCAACAGCGCCACGGCGGCGATTCGGGTTCTCGGCAGCCACGCCGACCCTCTCTGAGGGAGGCGAGCCAGCGCCCGGGCCGCTGAGGAGCTCAGAGCTGCTCGGGGCGCGACGGCGGTCACCGGCCCCGCAGCGCGGGCTCGGCGTCGACGTACCCGCTCATCAGATCCACGCCAGCAGGGTAGACGGAGAAGCGGCCGGACGGCGGCCGGGATGCAGCAGGCGGACCGGGTCAGTGGCTGCGGCGCCGCAGCATCAGGGCGACCACAACCAGCACGACACCGGCGACCGCGGCGACCCGCGTCGTACGCAGGCTTCCGTCGGGTTCGACGAACCGGGCCTTCGTCGACTCTGCGGTGCGCCTGGCGACGTTCGCCGGCTTCACCCGCTGCGCGATGGCGTCGACCGTGCCGGCGAGCTGGGACCGGGTGCGTTCGATGTCGGCCTCGATCTGGGCAGCCGTCCGCGGCGATGCCGATGCCGGCGGTCGCGCCTCCAGCCCGGCGGGAGGGTTGTGCGAGTCGGTCGTCATGGCGGACCTCCATGGGGGGTCTGTGGGGCTTTCGCGCTGGTCTGGTGGCCGGCCGGCTCAGCGCGCCGACCCGTCCGGTGATCCATGCCCGGGCCGACCCAGGCTATGCGCTCGCCCGTCGGTGGGACGCACCGCCCGGGTCGGTAGGTTGGTCGGATGCCCACACTCTCCCGCGGCGACCGCGCACCCGACTTCACGCTGCCCGACCCCGACGGCACCGAGGTGACGCTCTCGTCACTGCGTGGCCGCAAGGTGATCGTCTACTTCTACCCCGCCGCGTCGACGCCGGGCTGCACCACGCAGGCATGCGACTTCCGCGACAGCCTCGCCTCGCTGCGGTCCTCGGGCTACGAGGTGCTCGGCATCTCGCCCGACAAGCCGGCCAAGCAGGCGACCTTTCGCGACGAGGAGCACGTGACGTTCCCGTTGCTCTGCGATCCGGACCGGACCGTTCTGGAGGCGTACGGCGCCTACGGCGAGAAGCAGCTCTACGGCAAGACGGTGACCGGCGTGATCCGCTCGACCTTCGTGATCGACGAGGACGGCGCGATCGAGGCGGCCCAGTACAACGTCAAGGCGACCGGCCACGTCGCCAGGCTGCGCAGGGAGCTCGGCCTCGACTGACCGCTGCGGGGGACACCAGCCCCTACGATGAGCAGTCGAGCGGGAGTGGCGTAACCAGGCAGCCGCGCCAGATTTAGGTTCTGGTGCCTTCGGGCGTGGGGGTTCGAATCCCCCCTCCCGCACGCGATGTGACTCGCCAGGGCGCAGGCACGAGGTCGCCGAGGGACGAGTCCGGTAGGACGACACCAGCTGAGCTGGAGGCGACATGACCGAGGACAGCCCGTCGATCGCACTCGAGGTGCAGGTTCCGGGAACGCCCGAGGAGATCTGGGCCGCCGTGGCAACCGGCCCCGGCATCGGCAGCTGGTTCGTGCCCAGCACCGTCGAGCAGCGCGAGGGCGGCGAGGTGGTACAGCAGTTCGGGCCCGGCGACTCGATGTCGGTCCGGGGCCGCGTGCGGGTCTGGGACCCGCCGCAGCGGGTCGTGTTCGACGGCGGAGACACCGGGGACGGCATGGCCTTCGAGTGGCTGATCGAGGCCCGCGACGGCGACACCTGTGTGGTGCGCCTGGTGAACAGCGGCTTCGGGGCCGGCGAGGAGCACAACGACCAGATTGACGGCCTGGACGCGGGCTGGCGGATGTTCCTGCACAACCTGCAGCTGCATCGCCGCTACTTCCCCGGGCAGGTGGGCGTCGCGGTGCAGCCCATGAGCATGGCCGCCGTCGGGCTCGACGAGGCGTGGGACATCCTCACCGGCGCGCTGGGCATCGCGGGCACAGCCTCCGACGGCGATCGCGTGGCGGCGGGTCCAACCGCACCGACGGCACTGACCGGCACGCTCGAGCGGGCCGCGCCGCGGATGCTGACCCTGCGCATCGACGAGCCGGGGCCGGGTACGGCGCTGGTGGCGGTGGAGGGCGCGGACGGCCAGGCTGTCGTCAGCGTCTGGTTCTGGCTGTACGGGGCCGAGGCGGCCGGCCGGGCACCCGCGGTGCTCGAAGGCTGGCAAGGATGGCTCGCCGACCTGTTCCCGCCGGGCTGAGCAGGGCGCCGCTCGACCGAGGGCACCGTGGCGGCCAGGCCCCGGCGACGTGACGCCGGGTCGCCTCGCTCAGAGCGCCCGGCCGTCGACCACCAGGTGTGCGATTGCCGGCGCCAGCGCGCGGAACGCCCGCCCGCGGTGCGAGATCGCGTTCTTCTCCTCGGGCGACATCTCGGCCGTCGTGCGCTCGTGCCCGTGCGGCACGAACACCGGGTCGTAGCCGAAGCCGCCGGTGCCGCGAGGGGCGCGGATCAGCACCCCGTCGACCCGTCCCGACACGACGTGGGCCTCGCCGGAGGGCAGGGCGAGCGCGGCCGCGCACTCGAAGCGGGCCCCGCGGCTCTCGTCGCCGACCTGCGAGACCTGCGCGAGCACCAGGTCGAGGTTGGCCACGTCATCGCCGTGCCGGCCCGACCACCGCGCGGAGAACACGCCCGGCATGCCGTTCAGCGCGTCGACGCACAACCCGGAGTCGTCGGCCACCGCCGGCAGGCCGGTGGCCCTCGCCGTCTCCAGGGCCTTCTTCAGCGCGTTCGCCTCGAACGTCAGGCCGTCCTCGACCACCTCTGGCACGTCGGGGAACGCGTCCATGCCGACCAGGGTCACCTCGACGCCCGCGTCGGTCAGGATGGCCTGCAGCTCACCCACCTTGTGCGCGTTGCGCGTGGCGAGCACCAGCCGGGCGCCCACCGTCAGCGCTCGAGCGCGGCCCGCTGCGCCGCCGTCAGCCGGTCACAGCCCGATGCGGCGAGGGCGAGCAGCGCGTCGAGCTGCCCTCGGTCGAACGGGCGCCCCTCGGCGGTGCCCTGCACCTCGACGTAGGCGCCGGCGCCGGTCATGACGACGTTCATGTCGGTCTCGGCCGTCACGTCCTCCTCGTAGCAGAGGTCGAGCATCGGCTCGGCATTGACGATGCCCACCGAGACGGCGGCGACCGAGCCATGCAGCGGCTCGGCGACGAGCGCCCCCTTCGCGCGCAGCCACGACACCGCGTCGGCCAGCGCGACGTAGGCGCCGGTGACGGCCGCGGTACGGGTGCCCCCGTCGGCCTGCAGCACGTCGCAGTCGAGCACCACGGTGTTCTCGCCGAGGGCCTTGTAGTCGACGACCGAGCGCAGCGACCTCCCGATCAGTCGGGAGATCTCGTGGGTCCGCCCGCCGATGCGGCCCTTGACCGACTCACGGTCGGAGCGGGTGTTGGTCGAGCGCGGCAACATGGCGTACTCCGCCGTCACCCAGCCGAGCCCGCTGCCCCTGCGCCACCGTGGCACGCCCTGCGTGACCGAGGCAGCGCACAGCACCCGCGTCTTGCCGAACTCCACCAGCACGGACCCCTCGGCGTGGTCGAGCCAGCCGCGCGTGATGCGGACCGGCCGTAGCTCCTCAGGTGCCCTGCCGTCGATGCGTAGCATGACTCGACCCTATTCAGACCTCGTAGCTCGCCCCGGGCCGGGCCAGCTCCAGCTGCCCGCCGAAGACCTCACGCGCCTCACCGAGGGCGACCTCACCGGAGTACCACGGCGGCACGTGGGTCAGCACCAGCCGCCGTACGCCGGCGGCTGCGGCCGCCTCCCCTGCCTGCCGGCCGGTCAGGTGCAGGCCCGGCGGGTTGGCGACGCCCTCCTGGTTGGACGCCTCGCACAGCAGCAGGTCGGCGTCGCGCGACACCTCGACCAGGGCGTCACAGCGGCCGGTGTCGCCGGAGTATGCGAGGACCCGGCCGCCGTGCTCGACCCGCATCGCGAAGCACGGCACCGGGTGCGCGACCCGCGCCACGGTGACCCGCAGGGGGCCGATGTCATACGTCGCGCCGTTGCTCCACTCGCGGAAGTCGAACTCCGCGGTCATGCCCTGCGACCGGTCGCTGCCGTAGGCATCGGCCATCCGCGCGGCCACACCGGCCGGCCCGTAGACCGGGATGCGAGGCCGGACGCCGTCCGGGTGGTAGCGGCGCGCGACGTAGTAGCTCGCCAGGTCGAAGCAGTGGTCGGGGTGCAGATGGCTGAGCAGCACGTCGTCGACGTCGTAGATGTCCATGTGAGTGGACAGGGCACCGAGGGCGCCGTTGCCGAGGTCGAGGAGCACCCGGTGGCCGTCGGCCTCGACGAGGTAGCACGACGCGGGACCGGTCGGCCCGGGGAACGACCCGGAGCACCCGACGACGGTCAGCTTCACGCGCCCACGCCTGCGGCGGCGGCGACGGCCTCGACGCCGCCCGCCTCCGGCCCGAGGAAGCGGTGGGACAGCCGCCGGAACTCGCTCGGGTCGCCGGTGGTCAGGAACCGGTGGGCCGGCTCGGGCAGGTCGCGCGAACGCTCGATGCCACCCGCGGCCAGGGTGCGGTAGACGTCCTTGGCGGTCTCCTCGGCGCTGGACACGAGGGTCACGCTGTCGCCCATCACGTAGGACACGACGCCGGTGAGCAGCGGGTAGTGGGTGCAGCCGAGGACCACGGTGTCGACGTCGGCAGCCAGCAGCGGGTCCAGGTAGGACTGGGCCAGCCCCAGCAGCTGCCGGCCGCTGGTCACGCCACGCTCGACGAAGTCCACGAAGCTCGGGCAGGCGGCGCTGGTCACGCTGATCTGCGGTGCTGCCGCGAAGGCGTCTTCGTAGGCACCGCTGGTGATGGTCGCCTGGGTGCCGATGACGCCGACCCGCCCGTTGCGGGTGGCGGCGGTGGCCCGGCGGACCGCCGGCAGCACCACCTCCACGACCGGGACGTCGTAGCGTTCCCGGGCATCGCGCAGGCACGCGGCGCTGGCGGAGTTGCAGGCGACGACCAGCATCTTCACGCCGGCCTCGACCATCTCGTCCATCACCGCGAGGGAGTGCCGGCGGACCTCGGCGATGGGCAAAGGGCCGTACGGGCCGTGGGCGGTGTCGCCGACGTAGCGGATCGCCTCGTGCGGGAGCTGGTCGAGGACTGCCCGGGCCACCGTCAGGCCGCCGACGCCGGAGTCGAAGATCCCGATCGGCGCGTCCGCCCCCGCTGCAGTGCCCATGTCGCGGGCCAGGCTAGCTCCCCGGGTCG
>JAVEDI010000084.1 GCA_030841035.1 Actinomycetota bacterium | reverse complement strand
TGCGCGACGTCGCACAACGGGTCGGCATGCGCGCGCCCTCGCTGTACACCCACTTCGAGTCCAAGGACGCGATCTACGACGCGATGTTCCGGGACGCGTGGACCGATTGCCTGGGCGTCATGCGCGCTGCCGCCGCGCGGCCCCCGCGGTCCCTGCGCAGCGCGTTGAAGCTCTATGCACGCACCTTCTTCGACTTCGCCGTCAGTGACCTGGCGCGCCATCAGCTGATGAACCAACGCGTCATCGTGGGCTTCGAGCCCAGTCCTGAGTCCTACGCTCCGGCCGTGGAGGTCCTCGAGGCCCTGCGCGAGAGATTGGCGCCGCACGGCGTGACACGTCAGCAGGACATCGATCTGTACGTCGCCTTGGTCGGGGGCCTCATCGACGCGCAGCTGGCCAACGACCCGGGCGGCGATCGGTGGCGGCGGCTGCTCGACCGGGCCGTCGACATGTTCGCTGACAACCTAGCCCGCTAGCCGAGGACGGGCGCGGAGCCCGTCAGAGGAGGAGCCACGATGGCGATCCGAGCAGAGATGCCCGCAACCAAGCAGGCGCGCAGGCCGGCACTCGACCGGGACGTCGCCATGACACTCGCGGCCACCGAGTACGCGCGGGTCGTGACGATGGTGGAGAACCTCACGCCGCACCAGTGGGCCATGCCCACCGAGTGCCCGGGCTGGGACGTGCGCGCCATGGCCGGTCACATGCTCGGCATGGCGCAGCTGGTGGCCACCGTTCCCGAGCTGGTCCGCCAGCAGGTCGCGTCACAACGGGGCGCCAAGCGCTCCGGCACATCTCCCCTGGACGCGCTCACCGCGTTGCAGGTGGCGAGGAACGCGCACCTGAGCGCCGGCGAGGTCGTCCAGCAGATGCGGATGATCGGTCCGAGGGCGACCCGAGGCCGGCGACGCATGCCCGCCGTCATACGGCACCGTCGGATACCCGACCCGCAGGATGTGGGCGGCGTCGCGGAGTGGTGGACGTTCGGGTTCCTCTTCGACGTCGTCCTGACTCGCGACCCGTTCATGCACCGGATCGACATCAGCCGGGCCACCGGTGCCCCGTTGCAGACCACCGCCGCCCATGAAGGCGTCCTCGTCGACGACGTCGTGCGCGAGTGGGCCGGGCGGCACGGCCGGCCGTTCCACCTCGAGCTCACGGGCACGGCCGGAGGAACGTGGGAGCACGGCGAGAGCACCGGCGAGCGCGAGGTCATCCGCATGGACGCCGTCGACTTCTGCCGCTCCGTCGCAGGGCGGGGGCCCGCGACCGGCCTGCTCGCAGCACAGGTGCCCTTCTGAGGGATCCCGGGGTCAGTCGAGCACCGGCACGTGCGCGGCGCGCGCTGTCTCCACGCCGGGTGCTTGCGGCTCCGTCGCCGCCAGCTCCGGACGCTCCTGACGAAGGTAGGCGCCCACCGCCTCCGGCGCGAGCGGCCGGGCGAAGAGGAAGCCTTGGCCCTGCGTGCACCCGGCGGCCAGCACCTGGTCGAGCTGGTGAGAGCTCTCGATGCCTTCCGCGACGGTGGTCAGACCCAGCGTCGCGCCCAGCGAGGCCACCCCGGCGAGCAGCTCGGGCCCGACGCCGCCCTGGTCCCCGAGGAAGGATTTGTCGATCTTGAGTATGTCGATCGGCAGCCGGCGCAGGTAGGACAACGACGAGTAGCCGGTGCCGAAGTCGTCCATCGCGATGCGGACGCCGATCGCCCGGAGCTCGCGCAGCCGCCCGCTAGCGACGGCGAGGTCCTCCACCACGGCACTTTCGGTGATCTCCAGCACGAGCAGCGAGGGCGACAGCCCGCTCTCCGCCAGCACCGCCGACACGTCAGAGACCAGCGCGGGGTCGGCCAGCTGACGGCCCGAGAGGTTGACGCTCATCTCCAACGGGACGCCGCGGTCGCCCAGGCGGTTCCACACGGCTACCTGTTCGCAGGCCTCTCGCAGCACGTAGCGGCCGATGTCGAGGATGGCGAGCGACTCCTCTGCCAGGGGGACGAACGAGGCGGGCGAGATGACGCCGCGTGTCGGGTGGTGCCAACGGGCCAACGCCTCGAACCCCACGACTCTCTCGCGCTCGAGGTCCAGGACCGGTTGGTAGACCACCCGGATCTCGCCCTTCGCGACCGCGGAGCGGATGTCGACGATCAGGTCCAGCCGGTCCTGTGCGTCCGCGCGCATGGCGTCCTCGAACACCACGGCCCGGCCCTTCCCCCGCTCCTTGGCCGTGTACATCGCCACGTCGGCGTCACGGACGATTGCCTCGACCGCGTCCGGGTTGCTGAGCCGGGCACCGGAGATGCAGGCCACCCCGGCGCTCGCCGTCAGCTGGACGAGCCGCCCGGATACGCGGGTGGGCTCCGACAGCAGCGCGACGGCGCGCTCGGCAACCTCCAGGGCGACGCGCTCGGACGACAATTCCTCGAGCAGCAGCACGAACTCGTCTCCACCGAAGCGCGCCACCGTGTCGCCCAGCCGCACCGCCTTCTGCAGCCGTGTCGCCGAGACGCTGATGACCTGGTCTCCCGCCCCGTGCCCGAGGCTGTCGTTGACGTCCTTGAAGCCGTCGAGATCCAGGATGACCACGCCCACCCCGGAACGCGTACGCAGCGCCCGTGGGAGCGCCTGGCCCAGCCGGTCGGTGAGCAGCGCCCGGTTGGCCAGGCCGGTCAAGGCGTCGTGGAACGCCTGATGCGTCAGCTGACCCTCGAGAGCACGCCGTTCGGTGACGTCGCGCACGTTCCACACGATGCCCGCCACCCCCTCGTCGTGGGTGGAGTCGTGCAGCCGGCACTCGAGCGTGCGCGACGACCCGTCGCTGTGCAGCGCCCGGATCTCCACCGTGGTCTCCTGGTCCTGTGCCAGTCGTACCTCCCGGATCGCCTCGTGCAGCACCGGCATGTCAGCGAGGTGGATCCGCCGGTTGAGGCCGCCTCCCAACAGGTCTGCGGCATCGCAGCCGAGCATCCGGCGGGCGGCAGGCGACGCATAGGTCACCCCGCCGTCGGTCCCGGTGACGACCACCAGGTCGCTGGCGCCCCGCACCATGGCCTCGAAGCGCTGCGCCGACGCCTGGGCCGCGCGTTCGATCTCGCGCGCCGCGTCGGTCCGGCCTTCGCGCCGCAGCAACCACAGGGCACCCAGGGCGGCCAACGGGACGAGGGTGGCGGCCCCGACGCTTGCGATGATCAGCGATCGGTCGGCCGCCCGGTGGGACGTCGCGATGGCCCGGGCGAAGGCCTCCTCCAGGCGCAGGTACGTGGGGTCGACCCGCGTCTCGTCGACCTTCTCCGCCGCCTCGAAGTCACCGGCAAGCAGGAGGCGAATCTCCTCGTCGTAGGCGGCGACGTAACGATCGCCGAGCACGGCGACCCGGTGGACGGACTGGTCACCAGAGCGATGCAGGCCGAGGCCACCCACGGTGCTGCGGAACGTCGTCCGCCGCTTCCGCACCTGCTCGGCGAGCTCGGCGCTGACACCCTTCTCTGCGACGGCCTGCCACTCGAGCTGACTGAGGGCGTGCATGTCCGCGCGCGCGTCCTGCAGGTTCGTGACCGCGTCAGCCCGTCGGGCACTCGTCAGCACGGCGCCGAGACTCAGCGCGACCGCGCCCACCACGAGGGCCACGATGAGCACTGCCACGGTGCGCAGCCGACGTCGGGACGCCCCCGTGGCGGTGCTGGACATGTCAGACATCCCTTTCCCCGACGGTCATCTGGGGTGTCGGCGGCCCACCGGCCCACCTTGAGGTCGCCCACATGCACAGTCGACTATTTGCCAAGGACTTGCAGTTGCGAGGTATGTGCGACAATGTGGAACGGCGTGCCGCCCGCCGGGTCGGCCGTGTCGAGGGCCCTGCCGCAGGAGGAGTCATGCACGTACCGGACGGGTTCATCGATGCTCCCGTGTCGGTGGGAGCGGGCCTGGTCGCCGCGGCCGGCGTTGCCGTCTGCCTGCGCGGTGCGCGACGGGAGCTCGATGACCGCACCGCCCCCATGGCCGGACTGGTCGCGGCGTTCATCTTCGCGGTCCAGATGCTCAACTTCCCGGTCGCCGCCGGCACCAGCGGTCACCTGCTCGGGGGTGCCCTGGCCGCCATCCTGGTGGGGCCCTATACCGGCGCGCTGTGTGTAGCCGTGGTGCTGCTCGTGCAGGCGCTGTTCTTCGCCGACGGTGGCATCACCGCGCTGGGCGTCAACGTGGTGAACATGTCGCTGGTCACCGTGCTGGTGGGCTATCTGGTCTTCAAGCTCCTGCTCGCAGTGCTGCCCCGTAGCCGGCGATCGGTCATCGCGTCCTCGTTCGTCGCGGCCCTGGTGTCGGTGCCGGTCGCGTCGTTGTCCTTCGTGCTCTTCTACGCCCTCGGCGGCACCACCGACGTACCGCTGGGCAAGGTCCTCGCCGCGATGGTGGGCGTGCACGTGCTGATCGGCATCGGCGAGGCGTTCATCACCGCGCTGACCGTAGGCAGCGTGCTGGCGGCCAGGCCGGACCTCGTCCGCGGCGCCCGGGGCGTGACGCCGACCCTGCAGCTCCGGCCCTCGGCCGCCCCCATCGCCGGCTGAGAGGACGACATGACCAGACCTGCCAAGGGCTTTCTCCTCCTCGGCCTGCTCGTCGCACTGCTGCTCGCGGGGGTTGTCAGCCACTACGCGAGCAACGAGCCCGACGGCCTCAACCGCGTCGCCGTCGACAAAGGCTTCGCCAGAGGCCAGCACGACCCGGTGCGGGGCCCGCTCGCCGGCTACTCGGTCAAGGGCATCGCCGACGGGCGGCTCTCGAGTGGTCTCGCCGGAGTCGCCGGCGTGGGACTCACCTTCCTGATAGCCGCCGCGGTGGTGGTCGTCGTACGCCGGCGTACCGCGCGCTCCGACCGCCCGTCAGCCCACAGCCGTGACGAGGACCTGACCGGTCAGCCTCGGTGAGCGCCGGCCACACGCACGAGCTGTACCGGCCAGCCGACACCCCGGTGCACCACCTGCCGCCGCAGTGCAAGCTCGTTGCCGTCCTCGTCTTCGTGCTGGTCGTCGTGGCCACCCCGCGCGACCAGTTCTGGGCGTTCGCGGTCTACGCGCTGGCGCTGTGTGCCGTCGCGGCCGTGGCTCACGTCCCCGCCGGTGTCGTCGTACGTCGGATGACGGTCGAGCTCCCGTTCGTCGCGTTCGCGCTGCTGCTGCCGTTCGTGGCCTCGGGTGAACGCGTCGACGTGCTGGGTCTGAGCCTGAGCGCGCACGGGTTGCTCGGCGCCTGGAACGTGCTCGCCAAGGGCACGATCGGCGTCGTCGCGTCGATCCTGCTGGCGGCCACGACCGAGCCGCGGACCCTGTTGCTGGGTCTCGAGCGGCTGAACATGCCCGCGTTGATCGTGCAGATCATGTCGTTCATGTTCCGCTACGCCGAGGTCATCACCGGCGAGATGCACCGCATGCGCATCGCCCGCGAGTCCCGGGGCTTTCAGGCGCGCGACCTGCGCCAGCTCCGAGCGGTCGCCCAGTCCGCGGGCGCCCTGTTCATCCGCTCCTACGAGCGCGGCGAGCGCGTGCACCTGGCGATGCTCAGCAGGGGGTACGCCGGTTCGATGCCGGTCGTCGTCGACGTGCGCGCCGGGGCGGCGCAGTGGGGGGCCGCGGGCCTGCTACCCCTCGTCGCGCTGGTCGTCGCCGTGACCGCGTGGAGCCTGAAATGACCGGCGCGCAGCAGGTCGACGGCGCCGACGTCGGAGCAGCCGTTGCGTCGCTGGCTGTGCACCAGCTCGCGTTCGCCTACCCGGACGGTCACCAGGCGCTGTTCGGCGTCGACCTGAGCATCAACCGCGGGGAGCGGGTGGCCCTGCTCGGTCCCAACGGTGCCGGCAAGACCACCCTGGTGCTGCACCTCAACGGCATCCTGACCGCCGGTCACGGCACGGTGACGGTGGCCGGCCTACCGGTGAACCGCGAGAACATGCGCGAGATCCGCCGTCGGGTCGGTGTCGTGTTCCAGGATCCCGACGACCAGCTGTTCATGCCGACCGTCCGCGAGGACGTCGCGTTCGGGCCCGCCAACCTCGGGCTGCGCGGCGACGAGCTCGACGCCCGGGTGCGCCACGCGCTCGACCAGGTCGGCATGCTCGCGTTCGTCGACCGCCGCCCGCACCACCTGTCCTACGGGCAACGGCGCCGGGTCGCCGTCGCGACGGTGCTCGCGATGCGCCCGGAGATTCTGGTGCTCGACGAGCCGTCCAGCAACCTCGACCCCGCGAGCCGGCGCGAGCTGGCCGAGATCCTGCTCGACCTCGAGGTCACGACCCTGATGGTGACCCACGACCTGCCCTACGCCATGGAGCTGTGCCCGCGCTCCGTCATCCTCGACGAGGGCGTCATCGCCGCGAGCGGCCCGACGCGCGAGCTGCTCTGCGACGGCGAGCTGCTGCGCTCCCACCGGCTCGAGCTGCCCTTCGGGTTCGACCCCGCGAGCCTGCCGGCCCGCTGACGCGCTCAGCGCCCGCTGCAGATCCAGCAGTGACAGGCGTGCCGCAGCGCGAGGCTGTGGCGCAGTCGGAACGAGACGATGACCAGACGAGTCACGCTCCTTACCGTGACGGGTCGACATGGCAGACATGCTGCATGCCGGCGAACGTCGGGTGAAAGCGAGATCACCGCGAGAGGCAGCCGGGCCGTGTCGACACGTCACGCCCCGGCGGCGACCAGCTCCGCGATCTGCACCGCGTTGAGGGCCGCGCCCTTGCGCAGGTTGTCGTTGCTGACGAACAGCACCAGGCCACGACCGTCCTCGACGCCCGGGTCCTGGCGCAACCGACCGACGTAGCTCGGGTCGTTGCCCGCCGCCCCCAACGGGGTCGGTACGTCGACGAGCGCGACCCCGGGGGCGTCGGCGAGCAGCTCGCTCGCGCGCGCCACCGAGAGCGGCTCGGCGAACTCCGCGTTGATCGACAGCGAGTGGCCGGTGAAGACCGGCACCCGCACGCAGGTCCCCGAGACGCGCAGGTCGGGGATGCCGAGGATCTTGCGGCTCTCGTTGCGCAGCTTCTGCTCCTCGTCGGTCTCGAGCGACCCGTCCTCGACCACCGAACCGGCCATCGGGATCACGTTGAACGCGATGGGAGCGACGTACTTCTGCGGAGTCGGGAACGTCACGGCCGACCCGTCGTGCACGAGCTCCGTGGCGCGATCGAGCACCTGGCGGGCCTGCTTGTCCAGCTCGTCGACCCCGGCCAGGCCACTGCCGGAGACCGCCTGGTAGGTGCTGGCGATGAGGCGCACCAGGCGGGCCTCGTCGTGCAGCGGCTTGAGCACCGGCATGGCGGCCATCGTGGTGCAGTTCGG
>JAVEDI010000023.1 GCA_030841035.1 Actinomycetota bacterium | reverse complement strand
CGGCCGGCTTCGTTGTGAGGGTCACGACTGGCGCTGTCGAGTCGACGGTGAACGTGCGGGGGGTCGTGGTGCTCACGTTGCCAGCCGCGTCTGCCGCCTGCACGGCGAATGAGTACGTGCCGTTGGCGAGACCGGGGTAGGTCACGGGCGAGGAGCACGGAGTGAAGTTCTGGGCCGCACCCTGCGCCTCCAGCGAGCAGAACAGGGTCGCGCCGGCCTCGGTCGTGAAGCCGAAGGTCGCAGAGGGGTTGTTCGTGGGACTGGTCGGCTGCGTGTTGATGGTGACCACCGGGGCTGCGGTGTCGATGGTGAAGGTGTAGGAGGCCGACGTGCCGGTGTTGCCGGCAGCGTCGGTCGCCTTGGCCGTGAACCGGTACGTGCCGTCGGCCTTGCCGGTGTAGCCGATGGTCGAGGCGCACGGGGTGAACAAGTCCGCGCTGCCCGACGTGACCAGGGAGCAGGACCCGGTAGCGGTCTCGCTGCTGCTGTAGCTGAACACCGGTGAGGGGTCCTTCGTCAGGCTGGCCGGCTTCGTGACGAGGGTGACGACCGGGGCGGTCGAGTCGACGGTGAAGCTGCGGCTGGCCGCCTGGCTGACGTTGCCGGCCGTGTCCGTGGCCAGCACCTGGAACGTGTAGGCCCCGTCGGCCAGCGCGGGGTAGGACTTCGGGCTGGTGCACGCGGTGAAGGTCTGCTCAACCGGGGCGAGCTGGCACTTGGTCGCCGCCGCCTCGTTCGCAGAGAAGGTGAAGCTCTGTGAGGTGCCCTTCGTCAGTCCGCTCGGGCCGGCGCTGATGGTGGCCGTGGGAGCTGTCGTGTCGACGGTGAAGGCATAGCTGGTCGTCAGGCTGACGTTGCCGGCGGCGTCCTTCGCGAAGACCTTGAAGGTGTACGCACCGTCGGCGAGCGGACCGTACTGCTCCCCCGTGCCGCACGGGGCGGCGACGGCAGCGCTCGGGGTGAGTGAGCACTGGAAGGACGCGCCGGGCTCGGCGGTGAACCCGAAGGACGGCTGAGCCACGGCACTGTTGACCGCGGGCTTGCTGGTGATCGTCGGGGCCGCGGGTGCCGCCGTGTCGATGGTCAGCTGGCTGGTTGCGCTGCCGACGTTCCCGGCCGCGTCGGTCGCCCTGACGGTGAACGCGTATGTGCCGTCGGTCAGGGCAGATGAGGTGAAGGTCCCGCCGGGGCAGCTGGAGAACACCGGGCTGACCCTGCCGACGGGCGCGAAGGCGCAGGTGAAGACCACGCCGGCCTTCGGCGAGGAGTAGGTGAACGTCGGCGTGTTGTCGTTCGTCGGGTTCGGCGGAGTGCCGTCCAGGGTCACCGGGGGCACTGCCGTGTCGATGGTGAAGTGGTAGGTGGCGGTGGGACCGACGTTGCCGGCCTGGTCCGTGGCGGTCACCTGGAACGTGTGCGGGCCGTCGGCGGCGGCGGGATAGGTCTTGCCGTCCACGCAGGTCGCGGCCGGCGAGCCGTCCAACGAGCACTGGAAGGTGGACCCGGCTTCCGACGCCGTGAAGTGGAAGACCGGGGCGGGGTTGTTGACCGTGGTCCCGACCGGGCTGGTGATGTCCGTGGTGGGTGCGACCGTGTCCGCGGTCCAGGCGCGGGTGGCGACGGTGCTCACGTTGGCCGCGGCGTCCACCGCGCGGACGGCGAACGAGTGCGCTCCCTGGCCCAGGGCCGAGTACGCCTTCGGGCTGGTGCAGGCCGCGAAGGCGGCGCCGTCCACGGCGCACTGGTACGTGACGGCGGCCTCGCTGTCGGAGAAGGCGAAGGTGGCCGAGGTGCTGGCAACCAGGCCGGTCGTGCTGGCCGCGTCGATGATCGGGTCCGGCGGCGGCACGGAGTCCTGCCGATAGCTGGCCGAGGTCGAGGAGCAGGTAGAGACGTTGCCGGCCAGGTCGGTGGCCTGTGCGTAGTACGTCGACAGCGCTCCCGGCGACGCCGTGGCGCTCAGGCCGGGGGAGGCGAAGGCGGCGGCGGAGCCCGACCCGAGGACCGCTGAGGTGCACAACGCGTCACCGCGCACCTGCACCGTCGTACCCGCGTCGGACGTGCCGGTGACGGCGGGCGCGGTGGAGCTGCCGGTCGCGGCCGGCACCGTGCCGGTGACGGTCGGTGCGGCCGGCGCGGCGGTGTCGACCGTGATCTGCAGCGCGGACGCCGACTGCGTCTCCACCCCGCCGACCACCTCGCCGAAGCGCACGGCGTGGGCGCCGTCGGCGATCGCGAGGTCCGGACTGACCGTGAAGGTGCCACCGGCACCGATCGTCGCGGTGGATCCGCTCAGGGTCCCGTCGACATAGAGGTTCACCGATGTGGCACCGGCGTTGCCCGTGACGCCGGAGAAGGCGGGCGTCGGGTTGTTGGTGACGTTGTCGGCGTTGGAGCTGCCGGTGTCGCTGGCGGCCGTCATGTCCGGCGTCGACGGCCCGGTGGCCAGCGGCGCCGTGCAGGGCGCGGAGGGGCCCCCGATCTGCCCGAACTCGTAGATGGTGCCCTCCGCCGTGGTGCCGGGGTTGATCCCGAGCCACAGCCCGCGGCTCTCTGCGCCCGCACTGACCGCGCGGTCGGCGTCGCTGAGCTGGTCCACGCTGCTGACGCCGTCCAGCCCGGTGAAGGTCGCCGTCCATGCCGTGGAGCCCGGGGCGTCATAGGCGAGCGCGCCGTCACCAGGGGCGCGGAGGGTACGGCGTCCGTTGAGCACGAAGGCCTGCTTGTTGGCGACGATCCGTGCCTCGATGGCTCCGATGGGCAGGGGCGCGCCGGAGGCGTCCGCCGCGGTCCCCTTCACGGTGACGACGGAGGGGTTGGCAGGGTCCTTCGTCGCCGGCTGCGTCACGACGACGTTCGACGTCGTCGTGGCATCGCCCGTGGCGGCGTCGGCCTCCGGGTGCACGACCACGCGGTCGCCCGGACGGATGTCGGGGGTCACCCCCGTCCAGCAGCCGCCGCCGGGGTGGTTGACCTCGACCAGTCCGCTCGGCCGGGCGGCGGTGATCGGCTCGGAGACCCCGACCCGCACGCCGGCCCGCCAGTCCTCGATGACGTAGTTCTGTCCGACGGTCAGGCCGTCGGCGGAGACGAAGTCGCGCACCGGGAAGACGATCACCGAGTGCGGCAGCACCGGCGGCTCGTTGATGCCGGCGGCGGACGCCGGCGAGGCGCCGGCGACGTACGCGCCGAGCGTCCCGACCAGACCGACGACGAGACCGGCGGCAAGCCGCCGAAGGACAGTGGGCTTCGCAGACAACATGGTGGTTCCCCCCCGCACAAGGCGGATTGCCTCTGATGCGTACATTGCGAGGCACCCTGGGCGCGTTGCCTCTCGAAAACCTTCCGCGGCATCAGAAACACAACAGACTGTTGAGCCTGTCCGCGTAGGACGGGCGTGAGGCGCCCTGCCGACTGTTACGCAGCGTCGCCGGCTCCGAGGTCACCGGTCACAGCCCTGGCCGGCAGCAGACAACGAAGGGCCCGAGCGCAACCGACGGGGGATGCAGCAGCGCTCGGGCCTACCGACAACGATATCCGAGCGACCCGCGGGTGCAAGTCGCCGAGCGTAATCTGCGCGGAATTCTCGGTGCGCGTAACGGTTCAAACGCCCAGAAGAGTGCCCCGGCGGCGACTCAGCGCAGGGTGAGCTGCCGGCTGGCCAGCCCTGCCCGCGCCCGGCGTGCCTCGGTGTCCAGCGGCCTGCCGTCGGCGAGCGCCTCCTGCAACCGGCCGGAGAAGACGGTGACCGGGTCCTCCAACGCGTCGGCGCCGGTGCCGGGCTCGAGGTCCCACACGGGCACCATCAGGCCGTGCGCGCGGAAGGCACCGACGTAGCGCGAGTCCTTACCCACCCGGTCGGCGCCCGCGACGTGCAGGCGGGCCAGCGCGTCGAGAAGCGCGTCCTCGTCGTAGGGCATGACCCAGCGCAGGTGGTAGCGGCCCCGGATCTCGCACCAGTAGGCCGCCTCCACGCCGGAGAGCCGGGCGGTGGGCACGACCGCCTCGTTGGCCCGCTCCATCGAGGCGACCACCTCGGGTGAGCGGTCCTCGACCCCCTCGATCCAGAAGTCGAAACCAGGGTGCACCTGGACGTCGAGGGCGGCCGAGGTGTCCAACAGGTCCTGCAGGCGGGGGCCAGGGCCTGGCGCGGGGTCCGGGGAGATCGGGGTGCCCGGCTGCGCCTCCAGCGCCTGCTCGAGCGCATGGGCGACCTCGCGGCTCGGGTCGCCGGAGCCGCCGGGTGTCTGCAGCCCGAGCAGGACGCCGCCGTCCTGGCGCACCAGGGCGGGCCAGGCCATCGGCAACACGGTGGCCAGTGTCACCGTGGCCTCGCCGCGCCCCTTCGCCAGGGTGAGCCCGGCCGTGGCCGAGGGGACGATCTCCCGCAGCGCCACCCAGTCGCACTCACCGGCCAGCCCCTCGAACGGGCGCGCCACGAACTGCCCGGCGACCCCCGCCTGGCGCCCGTGGCAGGCCTTGTAACGGCGCCCGGATCCGCAGGGACACGGCTCGCGCGCTCCGACGACGGGTACGTCGCCGGCGGCGGGTCGCGGTGCGGCGTCGGCGGCGCCCTGTCGACGGGGGCCCTTCTTGGCCATGCGCAGGACTCCTCGGTGCAACGGCAGGGTGGGCCCGTGAGCCTAGTGACCGGCCGGCGGCCACTGACGCGTGGCCGGTGCCGGGCGACTACTGGGCGGTGCCCGGTGTCCCGGGGCGCGGGACGTCGGCCCACACGGTGACCGAGTCGGTGGCCTCGGTGACCCCCCACTGGCGGCTCACGGTCCGCACGATGTCCAGCCCGCGACCGCCCAGCGCGGACACGGCCGACACGACGGCGTTGGGGCGGGTCGCCGCTCCCCCGTCGGTGATCTCGATGTGCAGGCAGTCGTCGCGGAAGGCCCAGCGCACCCGGACCTCACCGTTCTCCAGCGGGGCGGCGTGCTTGATCGCGTTGCTGACCAGCTCGGAGAGCACCAGCATGGCGTCGTCGCGGTCGTCGTCGGGGATGCCCACCGCGTCCAGCTCGTCGGCGAACGCGTGGCGGGCCACGGACACACCGTGGCGCTCGTGCGGCACGGACACCGAGGTGACTCCGGGCGTGGGCACGTGCATCCGCAGTCTCCTCCCCGCGTGATCATCGTGTGAGCGTGGTGTCACCGTGGTGACCGTCGAGTCATGATCGCGTGCACTCCGCTCGTTCCCGAACACACCGGGACGAAACGGCGCAGGCCGGCAGTCTGGACTCAGATATCGGTCGGTCGTGGGATGCGACCGAGCCGTTCCAGCACCCGGCGGGGCCGGTTGGTGATGATCGCGTCGACACCGAGGTCGAGGCAGAGGTCGATGTCCTCATACCGGTCGCAGGTCCAGACGTGCACCTGCCCACCCCGGGCCTGGACGCGGGCGACGTACCCCGGGTGGGCCCGGACGATCTCGATGCTCGGGCCGGCGATGCGTACGCCGGGCGGCAGCGACCCGTCGCGGAAGCGCAGCGGCACCCGCTCGAAGAGCAGGACGGTCGAGAGCTCGGGCGCGAGCAGGCGCAGCCGGCGCAGCGAGAGCTGGCTGAAGCTCATCACCCGCACCGGCGAGGGCTGACCGTCGGCGGGACCGGCCCAGCCGAACTCCTCGAGCAGCCCGAGCAGGCGCTTCTCGACCAGGCCGGCGTAGCGGGTCGGGTGCTTGGTCTCGATCGCGACCTCGACCCGCCGTCCGATGTCCGCGACCGCCTGCAGCAGGCTGCGCAGCGTCAGGATCTGCGAACGGTCCCGGTCGGGGATCTCCGGGTCCTCGAGGTCCTCCCACGTGTCGCGCCACGAGCCCCAGTCCAGCTCCGCGAGCTCGGCCAGCTCGAGGGTGGAGACGATGCCGCGGCCGTTGGAGGTGCGGTCGATGCGGCGGTCGTGCACGCAGACGAGGTGACCGTCCCTGGTGAGCCGCACGTCGCACTCCAGCGCGTCGGCGCCCTCCTCGATGGCCCGCTTGTAGGCGTGCAGGGTGTGCTCCGGCGCGTCACCGGAGGACCCGCGGTGGGCCACCACCTGGACCGGGGGACGGCTGGCGTCCAGCTCGCCCGGCGGCGGCACCTGAGACGCGCTCACAGGTCCTCATCGTGCCACCCGATTGGGTGGCGGATGGGCCGGTGGGGCATGGTGAGTCTCGCAACGTTGGATCGCCGAGCCGACCCCGTGCCCCACCCCCCGGTCCCTAACCCTCGGAGAACGATGCCCAAGCGCCTGACCGCCCTGTCCGTCGCACTCCTGCTCGCGCTGGGTGTGTCCGCCTGCTCCTCGGGCGGCGGGGGCGACGACGGCGCGGGGCCGACCCGGTCCCCGAGCCCGTCGCCGTCGGCCCCGGAGCCGGTCGTGATCGACCGCGCCTACTTCGCAGTCCACGACCACGACCCGGTGGGCCAGTCCTGGCCCGAGGCTCCCGTCGGCTCGCTGCGGGCCTGGGACGCCGGAGTCACCTGGCGGGACATCGAGCGTGCGCCCGGCGTGTTCGACTTCTCCCGGCTCGACGCGATCGTGGACACGGCGGAGCAGCACAAGTCCGACGTCCTGCTGGTCCTGGGCCAGACGCCGGTCTTCCATGCCAAGGACCCGAAGTCGGTCAGCTTCTACGGCGAGGGGGCGTCGTCCCCTCCGAAGATGAAGGCGTGGAAGACCTACGTGCGCAAGGTGGCCACGCGCTACGCCGGCCGCCCGGTGCTGCTGCAGGTCTGGAACGAGGCGAACGTCACGGGGTTCTGGAGCGGCACGCCGCAGCAGATGGCCGACCTCACCAAGGCGACGTACGACGTCCTCGCCAAGGTCAAGCCGCGACCTACCCTGGTCTCGCCCGCTCTCGTCACGAGGCTCGCTGCTCAACGGAGCTGGCTCGACGAGTTCTACGCCACGACCGTGGCCGGGCGCCCGGTCGCGGACTTCATCGACGTCGTGTCGCTGCAGATCTACCCCGCGGCCAACGGCACGCCCGCCTCGTCCATGGACCTGCTGCACGAGACGCGCAAGCTGCTCGACCGGCACGGCGTAGCGAAGCCGGTCTGGAACACCGAGATCAACTATGGGCTGACCGGGAAGCCGGTCGACCCGTTGCCGAAGGCCGACCAGGTGATGAACGTGGTCGCGACCTACCTGCTCAACGCGGCCAACGGCGTGCGGCGCGTGTACTGGTACGGCTGGGACCAGCAGCAGATCGTCAACACGCTGCTGGTCAAGCCCGACCTGGTCAGCAAGACCGCTGCGGGCAAGGCGTTCGTCACGGTGCGCACCTGGATGCTCGGCAACAAGGTCACCTCCTGCAAGGTCGACGCGAACGGCACCTACACGTGCACCCTCCAGGGCCCCAAAGGCACCAGCACGGTGTACTGGAACGGCCGGGGCAGCGGCTCCGTCAAGGTGCCCGCCGGCGCGACGACGGCGCAGAAGGTCGGCAAGGCCCCCCAGCCGGTCACTGCGGGATC
This sequence comes from Actinomycetota bacterium, assembly GCA_030841035.1. GTDB lineage: Bacteria > Actinomycetota > Actinomycetes > JACCUZ01 > JACCUZ01 > BP-173. The sequence goes on along the minus strand of JAVEDI010000023.1, from coordinate 1,555 downwards.
ACCGCTGAGCGTCGGGACCGTCCCCACGTTGGTCCGCTCCACCGGCTGACCGGCTCCGGCGAAGCGGTCAGTGAGCCGACCGACCCGCGCAGCCGGTTTTGCTGTGATTCACTCGGGAACACCGCGAGAAAGACGCGTGAGGGGGACTTGTGCGACGTACGACGGGGATCTCCGCTGCCTTCGTGGCCGTGGCGCTCGTCGCCGGCTGCGGGGGTGGAGCCGACAGCGCCGCGTCCGGCCCCGGTCCGGCTCAGCCGCCGACCTCCGCGGCTGCGTCCGCCGGCGGGACACCGTCGTCACCGGCGCTGGGGACCTCGTCCTCGCCGGCGCCCGCGAGCTCGTCGGCGGTGAGCTCGTCGGCGGCGGCCTCGTCGGACGCGCCGACGTCCGCGGCGGCGGATCCGGGCGCCGCGGCCACGACCTCCTCGGCGGCGGACGCGTCCCGCACGGCCACCGCGGCGTCGGCGAAGCGCACGACGTACGCCGTGTTCGGGTCCGGGACGCCGGTGCGCAGCAGCTTCTTCGGGATGCACGACCACAACCCGTTGTCCTGGCCGAGCGCCCCCGTCGGCGCGATCCGGCTGTGGGACTCCGGGGTCAACTGGAGGGAGATCGAGACCTCCCCGGGCTCCTTCCGGTTCGGTCGGCTGGACAGGGCCGTGGCGACTGCCCGCTCACACGGCGCCCAGCCACTCATCGTGCTCGGGATGACGCCGAGCTTCCACGCCCAGCGGCCGCGCGCAGCAAGTTTCTACGGAGGCGGCGCATCCTCGCCGCCGAAGATCCGCGCCTGGCAGCGCTACGTGCGCACGGTGGTGCGGCGATACGGCAGCGCCGCCTCCTACCAGGTGTGGAACGAGGCGAACGTGACCGGGTTCTGGAGCGGGAGCCAGGCGGAGATGGCGCGGCTGACCAAGGCGACGTACGACGTCGTGCGTTCGGTCAGCCGCACCGCGCGCGTGGTCGCGCCGGCGTACGTGACCCGGACCGCGACGCAGCGACGCCTGCTCGGCCGGTTCTACGCGCAGCGCGTGGCCGGGCGGCCCGTCGCCAGCTTCGTCGACGTCGTCTCGCTGCAGCTCTACCCGAGCCGGACCGGGACGCCGGAGACCTCGATGCAGGCGCTCGCGGCCGACCGCGCCATCCTGGCGGCGCGAGGCGTGCGCAAGCCCATCTGGAACACCGAGATCAACTACGGGCTCGTCGCCGGGCGCGTGGCGGCCAAGCCGGGCGACGTCCAGCGCGCCTACGTCGCCCGCACCTTCCTGCTCAACGCCGCCAGCGGCATCCAGCGGGTGTTTTGGTACGCCTGGGACTCAGGCAACGTGGCCAACACCCGGATGACCTACTCCAGCGGCGCTGTGGGGCCGGGCGGCACGGCCCTGCGGGTGGTGCGAGGCTGGATGACCGGGCAGCGGATGCACACCTGCCAGCGGCTGACGGGTGGCACCTACCTGTGCACGCTCACGTCCTCGGGCTCGGTGCGGCGGGTGTTCTGGAACCCCAGCCGTACGGCGAGTGTCGGCCTGCCGGTGGGCGCCCGAACGGTGCACCG
>JAVEDI010000105.1 GCA_030841035.1 Actinomycetota bacterium | reverse complement strand
ATCGACCGGAAACCCCCACAGCCGGTTGCCGTCGCGCCCGACGACCGTGTCGGCGACGAAGAGCGCGTTGAGCGCGGCCTCCTCCGCGGCCTCGGCGACAGCGTCGAAGATGTCGTCGAGGGGAGAGCCGTGCGTCCAGGGCTGCCCCTCGACGAGCGCGTCCACGGTGATACGGCCGCTGGCCGTCGTACGCGGTACCCGCCGCGCCGTCGAGAAGGCAAGGAAGATCTCGCCGGACCCGTCGTTGCCGACGCTGCCCGTGCGGCCGAGGCCGACGTCGACGCGCCGGGCGAGGCGGCGCAGCTGATGGGGCAGCAGCGGCAGATCGGTCGCGACGACGGCGATGCAGGACCCCTCCCGGTGCCTGTCCGGCATCCGGTCGGTCAGCTCGACCCCGACCGGGACGCCAGCCACTCGCAGCTGGTGCCGCGCACCGAAGTTGGCATTGAGCAGTACGCCGACCGTGAACGGCTCGCCGCCGACCTGCACGATCCGGCTGGCGGTGCCGATGCCGCCTTTGAAGTCGAACAGCTGCATGCCGGTGCCTGCACCCACCACGCCCTCGGGCACCGGGCCGCTCGAGGCACCGTCCAGCGCGGCGTCGACGTCGGCGGGCGTCAGTCCCGGTGCTCGGTTGTCGTTCAGGTAGCCGTCGTCGCACTCACCGACGACCGGCATCACCACATCGTCGACGCCGGCTGTGGGGTCCAGCCGGCTGACGTGCCGGACGACCGCGTCGTAGGCCAGCCCGAGGTTGGCGGTGTCGCACAGCACGACCGGCGAGCCGAGCAGTCCCCACTCGTCGATGACCAGGTCCGCGGTCAGGACGCCGTAGCCGTTGAAGGTGCTCGTGGCGGCGTAGACCCGTTCCTGGAAGGGGTTGCCGTCATGGGGCCACACTGCGGTGACCCCTGTGCGCAGCACGGGCGCGTGCACGCCGTCGCCCGACCACACCGTGCGGTGTCCGACGCGCACGCCCGGCACGTCGGTGACGGCGTTGTGCGGGCCGGTAGGCAGCCTGCCGACGAGCACACCGAGTTCACGCGGCCGCTGCCGTGGCGGCGGTGGCCCGTCAGTCCCGGACACGGCTCGCGTCCGAGGTCGCAGCCCCGAGGTGCTCGTCCACTCGGCGCACCTTCGCGGTGATCTGCCCGGTGTGACCCGGACGGATGTCCGCCTTCAGGACCAGGGACACCCGCGGCGACGTCGCGGCCACGGCGTCCACCGCGCGCTTGACCACGTGCATGACCTCGTCCCAATCGCCCTCGATGTTGGTGAACATCGCATTGGTCTCGTTCGGCAGTCCTGACTCACGCACGACCCGTATCGCCTCGGCGACGGCTGCGCTGACCCCACCGCTGTCATCCCCGCCGGCGGGGCTGATGCTGAACGCGACGAGCATGCCTGGCTGCCTTTCGGACGGTGTGTGGGACGCCGGTACGACGCTTGTGACGCCCGGATTCCTACCCACCACACCATGCCGGGTGCATGATGCGACCTGCGGGGCCTGCGAGCAGGGGAGTCCCTATGGTGCACGACGGTCAGCCGGTGGCGGCGCGCGGTGAGGACGACGACTCCCGGCTGGCCGCGCTGGGTTACCGGCAGGAGCTGGCGCGGGTGCTCAGCCGCTTCGACAACTTCAGCGTCGCGTTCACCTACCTCTCACCGATGGTCGGCATCTACTCGCTGTTCGTCTTCGGTGCCGGGGCCGGCGGTCCGCGCTACATCTGGCTGATGCCGATCGTGGTGGGCGGCATGTTGTTCGTCGCGCTGGTGTTCGGCGAGCTCGGTAGCCACTATCCGGTCGCGGGTGCCCTCTACCAGTACTCGAAGTACACCGTCGGTCCCGGCTACGGCTGGTGGGTCGGTTGGTTCTACGGCGTCGCGCTGCTGGTGACGGTCGCCGCTGTCGACACGGGAGTGGTGCCCTATGTCGCGAGCCTGTCGAACAACTGGTTCGGCACCGGACTCGATGCGACCAGCCACGTGACGGTCCTGCTCGTGACGCTGGCCCTGCTGGCGGTCCAGACCACGCTGAACATCATCGGAGCCAAGATGATGGGCCGCGTCGCAAGGGTCGGAACGTACGTCGAGCTCATCGGCACGTTCGGCATCGCGATCATCCTGGCGATCGCGGGCTTCCACCACGGGCTCGGTTTCCTGTTCACGACACAAGGCGCGGAGAACGCCGCCACCAACTCCCTCGGCGTGGACTTCGGCGGCCACTGGTGGACCGGGGCCGCGCTGGTGGCGATCCTTGCCCACGTCTACATCTTCTACGGCTTCGAGTCCGCAGGTGACGTCGCCGAGGAGACCAAGGACGCCGCGCGCCAGGTGCCCCGCGCCATGCGACAGGCACTGCTGGTCGGGGGTCTCACGTCCTTCGTGCTCGTCGCGGCGCTGCTGCTCGCGACACCGGCGGACCACAAGGGCTATGTCACCGCCACCTCCTTCGCCGGCGGCGTGCCGTTCATCCTCGACTCGAACATCAGCGCCAGCTGGCTGACCGACGTCCTGCTGTTGCTGGTGATCTTCGCCTTCTTCTCCTGCGGGTCCTCGGTACAGGGTGCGGGCGCGCGTCTCGCGTTCTCCTTCGCCCGCGACGGTGCCGTGCCCGGCAGCGGTGTCGTGTCAAAGGTGTCGCCGCGGTTCCACACGCCCGTCAACGCGCTGCTGCTGGGCGCCCTGGTGCCGGTGGCGTTCACCCTGATGGTCAACCTGACGCCGGACAAGGACGTGCACCTGGGCTTCATCACCTACCCCGCCAAGGTCTCCGCGCTGACCGCCCTCGTGTCCTTCGGCGTGAGCGGTATCTATCTGTCGTTCCTGCTCACGGTGATCGGAGCCGTCGTTGCTCGGTCACGGGGCTGGCAGCCCGCCGGTTCGTTCACGCTGGGCCGCTGGGCCTGGCCGGTGACGCTCGTGGCCGTCGCCTACCTGGGCCTCATGCTGATCAACATCGTCGCGCCCACCGGACTGAGCAGCCCCCGAGGTGCCCTGTTCAACCTCGACTGGGTGACGCTGGCGGTGATGGCCGTCATCGCCGCAGTCGGGCTGCTGGCCTATCTCGTGGTGGCGCCGTGGCGCTCGGTCGGGCAGCACGTGCATGACGACCTCGAGCCCGCGGGCGCCGAGCGGCGGGGCGGGCCGGCCTAGGACCTCAGCCGACGGCCGCGCGCCGACGCCCGCCGGAGGCCCGGCCCCCGAGGTGCGCGAGCAGCTCCGCGGCCAGGCCCCCGACCTGCTCTACCTCGATCAGGAAGCCGTCGTGCCCGTAGAGCGAGCGGACGGTCCGCAGCCCGCCCAGCGTTCCGGGGACGGCATCGGCCAGCAGTTGCTGGAGCGGCAACGGGTAGAGCCGGTCGGTGTCGATGCCGGCCACCATCGTCGGCACGGTGACCGTTGCCAGGGCGGCCTCGACGCCGCCTCGACCACGACCGACGTCCCAGGTGCTCATCGAGTCGGTCAGCGCGACGTAGGTGCCCGCGTCGAAACGGCGGGCGAGCTTCGCGGCGTGGTGGTCGAGGTAGGACTCGACGGCGAACCGCCCGCCGGTGCGCCGGGGCCCCAGGGGCTGCTCCCCCTCCTGCGGCGAGCGGCCGAACCGCGTCTCGAGCTCGTCCCCGCAGCGGTAGGTCAGGTGCGCGATGCGTCGCGCGACCCCGAGGCCGGCCACCGGTCCGGGCGGGCGGTCGTAGTAGTCGCCGCCGCACCAGGCAGGGTCGCTCTCGATGGCCCGCAGCTGCGCCGACTGGGTACCCAGCTGGTCGGCCGTGACCGCCGCGCCCGTCGCGAGCAACAACCCCGAGCGCACCCGGCCAGGATGGCCGACCAGCCACTCCAGGGCACGCATCCCTCCCATCGAGCCGCCGATCACCGAGGCCCAGGCATCGATCCCCAGCCGGTCGGCCAGCAGCGCCTCGGCCCGCACCTGGTCGCCGACGGTCACCCGCGGGAAGCCCGGCCCCCACGGGCGTCCCTGCGGACCGGGGGAGGAGGGGCCGGTGCTGCCCTGGCAGCCGCCGAGGACGTTCGCGGCGACGACGTACCACCGGTCGGTGTCGACCGCGGCGCCGGGACCGATGAGCCCGGGCCACCAGCCGGCCGTCGGCTGCCCCGGCCCGCTGGGGCCCACGACGTGCGCGTCGCCGGTCAGGGCGTGCAGCACGAGCACGGCGTTGCTGCGGTCGGGTGCGAGCTGCCCCCACGTCTCGTAGGCGAGCCGAACGGTGGGCAGCTGCCCGCCGAGCTCCAGGTCGAGGGGCCCCAGGTCGGCGAACCGCCGCGCGGCCACGGGGTCGCCGGGCAGCCACGCGCCGGTGGCCCGCCCCTCCGGCGGGAGCCCCTCGGCCGTCACGCCTCGGACGCCGACTTGGCCGCTCGGAAACCGGCCTCGAGGTCGGCGAGGATGTCGCCGATGCCTTCCAGGCCCGCTGCGATCCGCACCAGTCCCGGTGTCACTCCGGTCGTGAGCTGCTCCTCCGGGTTGAGCTGCGAGTGGGTCGTCGAGGCCGGGTGGATCACCAGGGAACGGACGTCGCCGATGTTCGCGACGTGGCTGTGCAGCTCGAGGGCGTCCACGAAGCGCTTTCCGGCTTCCAGCCCCCCGACTATCTCGAAGGCCAGTACGCCGCCTGTGCCGCGCGGTGCGTACTTGCGTCCGCGCTCGTACCAGGGCGAGCTCGGCAGTCCTGCGTAGGAGACCGACTCCACCTCGTCGCGGTCCTGCAGCCACTCCGCGACTGCCTGCGCGTTGGCGACGTGCCGCTCAACGCGCAGCGAGAGCGTCTCGATGCCCTGCGCGATCAGGAACGCGTTGAACGGCGCGATGGCCGGGCCCAGGTCGCGCAGCAGCTGCACGCGGGCCTTGGCGATGTACGCCGCCTCCGCCAGGGCCTCGGTGTAGACCACACCGTGATAGCTCGGGTCGGGCGTCGTGAGCCCGGGGAACCGGTCACCGTGGGCCGCCCAGTCGAACCTGCCGCTGTCGACGATGGCGCCGGCGATCGCGGTCCCGTGACCGCCGAGGTACTTGGTCGCGGAGTGCACGACGACGTCGGCGCCGAACTCGAAGGGCCGGATCAGGTAGGGCGTGGCCACCGTGTTGTCGACGATCAGCGGCACGTGGGCCTCGTGGGCGATCGCCGCGACGGGCTCGATGTCCAGGATGTCGATCCGCGGGTTGCCGATGGTCTCGGCGTAGAACGCCTTGGTGTTCGGGCGGACGGCGGACCGCCACGAGTCCAGGTCGTCGGGGTCGTTGACGAACGAGACGTCGATACCGAACCTGGGCAAGGTGTAGTGGAAGAGGTTGTAGGTCCCTCCGTAGAGGTTCGAGCTCGACACGATGTGGTCCCCGGCGCTCGCGATGTTGAGGATCGCGATCGTCTCGGCCGCCTGCCCGCTGCTGACCAGCAGCGCCCCGATGCCGCCCTCCAACGCCGCGATGCGCTCCTCGACGACCGCCTGCGTCGGGTTCATGATCCGCGTGTAGATGTTGCCGGGCTCGGCCAGCCCGAACAGCGCCGCCGCGTGGTCGGTGTCGCGGAAGGTGTAGGACGTGGTCTGGTAGATGGGCAGGGCACGGGCGCTGGTCGCCGCGTCGGGCACCTGACCGGCGTGGATCTGCTTGGTCTCGAAGCTCCAGGCGTCGTTCATGGATGCCTCCCGATCGGTCGTGGGTGGGTGTGGTGCAGCCGCTCCAGTTCTCTACCTTTGCACTTGAGAAAGCGCCTGCCAACCCGGGCTGTCCGCATGGTGAGCGGCGCCGGAAGGGGTCAGAAGCCGCGGAAGATCTCGCGCAGGCGCACGAGCAGCGCGTCGTCGCTGGCCTTCAGCGGTGGGGTGTGCCGGGCGTCGAGCCGGCCGTAGACCATCCGCAGGAACGCCTCCGCGGGCAGCTCGAGCGAGCCGTCGGTCGGCCCTGCGCCGGCGCTGCTCGCCGGCAGGACGCGCGTCTCACCGTGCTGCAGGTCCAGGACCATGGCGCGCTCGGGATCTGTCGTCCGCACGTCGACGCGCAGCACGTCGTCGTGGGGCTGTGCCGCGAAGCGCAGGATGAAGGGCAGCAGGTCGAGCATCGCGGGCACGCCCTCGGCGGGCACCACGGCGGTGTCGTCCAGGGCCACCGCGACGTCCCAGCTGTGCATCGCATGCTCGGCGACCCGCAGCCGGAGGACCTCAGCGGCGTCCAGGTCCACCTCCCCGATGTTCCGGTGCAGCGCCTCGAGCGCGCCGTCGTCGAGCTGCTCCAGCCTCGAGATCCACCGCTCGGTCGTGGCCACGCTCTCTGCGGCCTGTTGCTCGGGCGTGCGCGTCCCCCACATCGCCCAGACGCTGGCCATCTCCTCCTGCCCAGGGCCCTGTCCGTCGGGATCATCGAGGGCCATGAGGGCCTGCTCGGAAGCGCTGCCCAGGTGGGACAGGACGTCCGCGATCGACCACTCGGTCGCATAGGAGCGGGTGCGTAGCTGCTCCGGCGTCAGATCGAGCACGGTGGCGGCGAGCCGGCCGTGCAGCGTGCGGAGGGTGCCGACGAGGGTTCGGGCGTCCGATGTCATGGGCCCACCCAACCACCTGTGGCCGCGGACCACCTGTCGCCGGCGGCCGGCTCAGGGAACTCACAGGTTCTCGCGATGTCATCCCAAGGTGGGCCCGCGACGGTGGGGCCTGCGCACGGGAGAGGAACGCTGATGAGCGAGGTGACCGCACACCGGCCCGGGACGACGTACGGACTGCAGATCTCCACCGTGCAGCACGAGGGTGAGCTGCTGGTCGGCCTCGCCGGGCGGCTCGACGCCCGCACGGCCGACCTGCTGCTCGGCTGCTGCCGCTCCTGGGCCGTCGCGGGGCTGCCCGCCGTCGTGGTCGACGTCGGCGCGCTCACGGCCCTGGACGGCTGGGGAGTGGCGGCGCTGGTACGCAGCCGGCGCGTGCTTCGGGCGCACGGCGCGTCGCTGCGGCTCACCGGGGCGCCCGAGGAGGCGCGGCGGCTTCTCTCCCGTACCGGGTTGTACGTCGACAGGACGCGGGTCGCCGGGTAGCCGGTCAGGTGGCGCTGCGCTCCTCGACGTCGGGCCCCAGGTCCAACGAGGCGCCGAGCGCCAGCAGCCGGCGCCACTGGTCGTGGCCGCTGGCCGACGGCTCGGTCGTGCGCAGGAAGTGCCGCAGGGTGCGCAGGAAGCGATCGGGGTCGCTGTGGTGCGGGAAGTGGCCGGCCCCCTCGAACACCTCCAGCCGGCTGCCCGGCATCGCCTCGTGGGCCAGGAGGGCATGCCGGAGGGGGACGACCCGGTCGCGGCTGCCCCACACGATCAGGGTCGGCAGGCTGGCCGCGAGGTAGCAGCGGTCGAGCATCGTGATGACCTGGCCGCGCCAGTCGACGGCCGAGCGCAGGGTGCGCGCGAAGGCCGCGCGGGCGGTCGGGTCGGGGAAGGACTCCAGGATGCGCAGCATCTCCCGCGCGTCGCTGCCGAGCGCGAGGCCGGTGCGCTCGACGAGCCAGGCGGCCACCGCGAGCTGGCGGCGCACGAGGGGCAGCCCCAGGGACTGCAGCGCCAGCTCGGCCCCGGGCAGGGAGAGGGCGCGCAGCGCAGGGTTGATCTCCTGGCTCACCCCGCCGCTGCTGAGGAGCACGAGCCGCTCGGTGCGCTCGGGGAACTGGTAGGCGAACTGCATCGCCACGCCGCCGCCGAGCGAGTGACCGATGACCGTCACCCGCTCGATGTCGAGCAGGCTGATCAGGTCGCGCATGCCGTTGGCGTAGGCAGCCACGGAGTAGTCCGCCCGCGGCTTGTCGGACGCGCCGTGACCGAGCAGGTCCGGGGCGATCACGGTGTGGTCGCGGGCCAGCCGCGGCATGATCTCGAGCCAGGCGCGCGAGCTGTCGCCGATGCCGTGCAAGAGCAGCACCGCGGGACCGGCCCCGGCGATCCGGTAGGCCCGGCGGTAGCCGTGCACGGTGCGCCAGCGCAGCCGCGGCTGGCGCGCGCTCGTGCTGCCCACCGCGCGCAGCCGCCGCGGGCCGGGCTGGGTCACCGCGACACCTCCGACGCGTCGGTTCTTGTGGTCCGTCCTCGCCAGTCTGCCCAGCCGTGCGGCCGCGCAAGCCGGGCCGCCTCCTCGGTCAGCGGCAGACAGCAGAGGGACCCCACATCAGTGGGGTCCCTCTGTCGCAGAGCGGGCGAACGTCGGTCAGATCAGACCGGGCGCACGTTCTCGGCCTGCGGGCCCTTCGGGCCCTGCGTGACGTCGAACTGCACGCGCTGGTTCTCGTCCAGCGAGCGGTAGCCCTCGGCCGCGATGGCGGAGAAGTGCACGAACACGTCGTCACCGCCGCCGTCCTGGGAGATGAAGCCGAAGCCCTTTTCGCCGTTGAACCACTTCACGGTGCCCTGAGTCATGTCTTGCTCCTTCTGCGGTGCGCGTACAGGGCCCGGCTTGATTGCCGACCCCTGGGCTGCGTGATCGTCGTCCACATCCGGAAACCGACCCTTCAGGACCCCTCGCAAGGAAAAACGCCCGCCGGATAACAATCCGCGGGCGTTCAAGAACGGGCGAGGAACTGCTTTGTGCAACCAGGAGGAGTCTAGCACGGGTGCCGATCGCCACGGTTCATCGGCCGTCCCGGGTGTCCGTGCCGCGTCAACCCGAGTACGTTCTGAGGGCGGCCACTCGGCCGCACGCCCAGGACCACGTCGAGAGCCGCCGGGCGGATGACACTTGAGCCGCAAGGCCAGATGAGCTTGTCCATCACATCATCGGTGGACCCGTCGGTGGACTACGTGCAGATCCGCGGGGACGTCGACCTCGCGGATGGGCGTGCGCTCGGCCGCGCTGCCACGCAGCTGCGGGCCACCGATGCCGCCACCATCTACGTCGACCTGGGCGGCGTCACCTTCATGGGCTCGACGCTGGTCGCCTTCCTGGTGCGCATCGGCAGTGTCAGCGACTGGCGCCGACCGCTGGTGCTCTGCCGCCCGACGACCATGGCCTGCAAGGTGATCCACATGACCGGCCTCAACCAGGTCGCGCGGGTCCGCCCCGATCTGCCGACGGGGTGGCCGCAGGTGATCGGCTGAGGCCCTTCAGCGCGGCCCCGACGAGCTCGCGGGCCTCGGCCTGGATCTGCGCCAGGTGGTCCGGTCCGCGGAAGCTCTCGGCGTAGATCTTGTAGACGTCCTCGGTGCCCGATGGGCGGGCGGCGAACCACCCGGACTCGGTCGTCACCTTGAGCCCGCCGATCGGGGCGTCGTTGCCCGGAGCCGTGGTGAGCTTGGCCGTGATCGGCTCGCCGGCCAGCTCCGTCGCGCTGACCTGCTCCGGAGACAGCGCGGTGAGCACCTTCTTCTCCTCGCGCGTGGCGGGGGCGTCGACGCGGGCGTAGGCCGGGTCGCCGAACCTCTCGGTCAGCCCGGCATACCGCTCGCTGGGCGACTCTCCGGTCATCGCCAGGATCTCGGCGGCGAGCAGGCTCAGCAGCATGCCGTCCTTGTCGGTGGTCCAGACCCGCCCGTCACGGCGCAGGAAGGACGCCCCGGCGGACTCCTCGCCACCGAACCCGATCGATCCGTCCAGCAGCCCGGGCACGAACCACTTGAAACCCACCGGCACCTCGACGAGCCGACGGCCCAGCGACGCTGCGACCCGGTCGATCATGCTGGAGCTGACCAGGGTCTTGCCGATCGCGGTGGCGACCGGCCAACCGCCGCGTCGGGAGAACAAGTAGTCGATCGCGACCGCCAGGAAGTGGTTGGGGTTCATCAACCCGGCGTCGGGCGTGACGATGCCGTGCCGGTCGGCGTCGGCATCGTTGCCCGTGGCGATCTGGAACTCGTCCCGTCGCCCGATCAACGAGGCCATCGCGTCGGGCGAGGAGCAGTCCATGCGGATCTTGCCGTCCCAGTCGAGCGTCATGAAGCGCCACGTCGGGTCGACCAGCGGATTGACGACCGTCAGCTCGAACCCGTGCCGCTCGGCGATAGCGCCCCAGTAGTCGACGCTCGCGCCGCCGAGCGGGTCGGCACCGATGCGCACTCCGGCCGACCGGATGCCGTCGATGTCGAGCACCGCGGGCAGGTCATCGACGTAGGCACCGAGGAAGTCGTACGTCGAGGTGGTGTCCGCGCCGCGTGCGGTGGCCAGCGTCACGCGACGTACGCCCTTGAGTCCCTTGCGCAGGATCTCGTTGGCCCGGTCCTGGACGGCGGCGGTGATGTCGCTGCCGGCCGGGCCGCCGTCGGGCGGGTTGTACTTGAAGCCGCCGTCGCGCGGCGGGTTGTGCGACGGGGTGACGACGACGCCGTCCGCGCGTTCCTTGCCGCTGCGCCCGGCGTTGTAGGTGAGCACTGCGTGCGACAGGGCCGGTGTCGGTGTGAAGCGGCCGCGGCTGTCGACCAGCACCGTCACGTCGTTCGCCGCGAACACCTCGAGGGCGGTGGTCCAGGCGGGCTCGGACAACGCATGGGTGTCACGAGCGAGGAACAGCGGGCCCTTGATGCCGGCCGCCTTCCGGTGTTCGGCGATCGCCTGGCTCGTTGCTGCGATGTGGTCCTCGTTGAACGCGTTGTCCAGCGCCGAGCCGCGGTGGCCGCTGGTGCCGAAGGACACCTGCTGCGCGGGGTCGCTCGGATCGGGATGCTCGCTGTAGTACGCCGTCACCAGCCGCGCCACGTCGACGAGGTCCTCGGGCCGGGCCGGTTGCCCTGCGCGCGCGTCCTTCACGGTCGGCTCCCTCGCTGGTTGTCCGGCTGGATGTCTCAGTCCGGAGGCTAGGGCCACCTCGCCGCACCCGCGCAAGCACCCGGCACTGCGTCCCCTGCCGTGATCGTGAGGGGGTTCGGCACCGTTCGGGTGCCGTTCCACCTCACGATCACGGAGAAAGGTGGTGAGCCCGCGGACGCGCAGGACCCGGGCGGGCAGGGGGCGTGCGGGGCGGGCGGGGGGGGGTCAGCGCGGGGCGAGGCCGTAGCGGGCCTTCAGTGCGACTATCCGTCGCGCCGAGGCCACCGCCTGCGGGCGCGGGAGCCGACCCGAGGTGATGCTGTCGCGGATCGCCGCGACCGCACGCAGCGGATGACGGTTGCAGACCAGGGCCCAGTCGGCGCCGGCCCTCAGCGACCGGACGGCGGCGCCGATCGGTGTCAGACCTTGCGCGGTCGAGGCCGCCGTCATCGACAGGGAGTCGGTCAGGATCACCGTCTCGTTGCCCGCCCGCCCGCGCAGGTAGCGCAGCGCCCGCGGCGACTCGCTGGCCGGCACGCCGGGCTCGGTGAGCCCGCGGCTGGTGAGGTGCCCGACCATGACGACCGCCGCTCCTGCCGCCAGCTCGAGGTCGAAGGGCACCATGTCCCGCCGCTGCAGCACGGCGACCGGCGGCACGGCCGCCGCGCGGTCGTGGGTGTTGGCCGCATGACCGTGTCCCGGCCAGTGCTTGAGGGCGCTGGCCACCTTCGCCTCGTCCATGCCCAGCCGCCACGCCTGCACCGACCTGGCCACCATGCGAGGGTCGCTCCCGAACGTCCGCCGCAGCGACGTCATGTATGAACCGCGCACGGTGAGGTCCGCGACCGGCGCGAGGTCCATCTGCACACCGAGCCTGCGCAGCCGGGTGCCGTAGGCCCGGGCCGTGCGGTGCACTCGGCTCGGTGACCAGGTGCCCATCGTCGCGGCGGACGGCAGCGGGTAGACGACCTGCCGCAGCCGCTGCACGCTGCCGCCCTCCTCGTCGCTCATGACGAACGGCGCCAGGCCGTGCGGCGCGGCGCGGCGCGCCGTCGCCAACCGGCGGCCCAACCCCTGGCGGGGCGGAGTGCCGAGCAGGGTGAGGCCGCCGATCCCCGCAGCCGCCTGACGGCGTGCGTCGCCGAGGTCGCCCATGTCCACGCAGGAGACCGTGAGCTGGGCGGCGAGCTGCCAGTTGCTCCACGTGGCCGGGTCACGGACGTCGTACGCCGACGCGTGCAGCGTCGCGAACGTGACCGGACCCAACGCCAGCGCGAGCAGGCCGCCGCCCGCCGCGTGCAGCATGGTGCTGCGCCGCGACGGGTACCTGGCTCGGCCGAGGAACACAGGCGGCAGGCTATGCGGCGCGCCGTCCCGCCTGCGGGCTGCGGGGTCCGCGGCCGCGGGTCGACCGGGAACCGCCCTGGTCGGGGTAACGGGGGCGCTCCGGCCGCCGGCCGGTGCGCCGGGGCGGCCGAGCATCGCTGCGCGGGTCGGTGTCCGGGCGCGACGGTGCGGCGGTCACCACGACCGGCTCGCCCGACTCGGCCAGCGCGCGTACGTCGGGCGAGCCGGCGCCCGCCTCGACCGGGTCGACCTGCAGCCCCGCGCGAGAGAAGAGCAGTCGGCCGGCGCGGACCTGGTCGCGGGTGAGCAGCGACACGACGACGCCGGACGCCCCTGCACGGGCGGTGCGCCCGGAACGGTGCAGGTAGTCCTTGTGGTCGTTGGGGGGGTCGACGTGGACCACCAGGTCGACGTCGGCGATGTGGATGCCGCGAGCCGCGACATCGGTGGCGACCAACGTGCGCACCTGCCCTCGGGCGAAGGTGTCCAGCGCCTTCTGCCGGGCGCTCTGCGTCCGGTTGCCGTGGATCGCCAGCGCCTGGACACCCAGCCGGTTCAGCTGCGTCACCAGACGGTCGGCGCCGTGCTTGGTGCGCACGAACATCAGGGTGCGGGCCGGGCGCGACGCGATCTCCGCGAGCACCTCGACCTTCGCCTCGGACCGCACGACGAGCGCGCGGTGCTCCATGGTGGTGATGTGCGCGTCCACCGGGTCGACGGCGCGGGCCACCGGATCGGCGAGGTAGTCGCCCACGATGCGGCCGACCGCGCCGTCGAGCGTGGCGGAGAACAGCATGCGCTGGGTGCCCGCGGGGGTCATGTCGAGCAGCCGTGTCACGTCGGGCAGGAAGCCCATGTCGGCCATGTGGTCGGCCTCGTCGAGCACGGTGATGCCGACGTCCTGCAGGGTGCAGGCGCGCCGCTCGATGAGGTCGAGCAGCCGGCCGGGTGTCGCGACGACGATGTCGACGCCGCGCCCCAGCGCCTGGATCTGGCGGCCGAGCGGTGCGCCGCCGAAGACGGCGACGGTCTTGACGCCCACCGCGTGCCCCAGCGGCTCGATGGCGTCACGCACCTGTACGGCGAGCTCGCGCGTCGGCACGAGCACCAGGCCGCGCGGTGCGCCCGCGCGACCCTTGCCGTCGGCGAGCCGCGCGAGCATCGGCAGCCCGAAGCCCAGGGTCTTGCCGGACCCGGTCTGGGCGCGACCGATGACGTCGCGGCCCTCGAGGGCCGCGGGCAGCGTCGCAGCCTGGATGGGCATCGCGGTGCGGATGTCGCGCCGCTCGAGCGCGGTCACCAGGCGCTGGGGGAGACCCAGGCCGGCGAAGGACGTCTCGCTGACCGTGGTCTCGGCGGCTGCCGCCGCGAACCAGGTCTCGAGCTGGCGGCCCGCCTCACGGGCGCCCGCGGAGGAGGAGCCCGCCTGGCGCGGGGAGGGACGGGAGGAGGTGCGCCTCGGCGAGGGACGGCCCGACCCCGAGGACGGACGGCGTGCGGAGGACGGCGCCGGACGGCGCCGTGGCTGGGACGGCATGAAGAAGAGCTCCAGACAACGGGTTCGGTGGCCGCGCTCCGTGCGACGCGCAATGGCGCGACAGGGCCTACCCGAGGGAGGACTTCCACGTAAGACGACCTCACGGGCAGCTCGCCCGCGGGAGTGGTGACCAGACGCCACCGGCTGTGATGACTCGATACTACCAGTCACCGCGGCCCGGGCCGACCAGCGACGGCCGCGGCGGCGCGCCACGCAATCCTCACGGGCGGTGACCGGTCCGTGCCAGACTCGCCGCAGAACGGGCGCCCGGCGAGGGAGGCGGAGGAGGCGTGACGCTCCACGACGCGGACTACGGGGCCGATCCGGCGGCGTCGCTCGAGCGTCTCGAGCTGGTGCTCAACGCCGCCGACGTCGGCTCGTTCGACTGGGACATCACCCAGGACCGGCTCGTCTGGGACGACCGGACGTGCCGCATCTTCGGCCTCAGTCCCGCCGACTTCGACGGGCACATCGGCGCGTTCTACGACGCCGTGCTGCCCTCCGACCTGCCCGACGTCCTGGTCACCATGCGCCACGCCATCGCCACCTGCGGCGAGTACCACGCGGAGTTCCGGGTCCGGCACCCGGACGGCTCGATCCGCTGGGTGGACGCCCGCGGGCGGGTGACGGCGGGACGCGACGGCACGGCCGCCCGCATGCTCGGTGTCGTCCGGGACTCCACCGAGCTGCGGCTGGCGCGCGACACGGTGGCCCGCACCCTCGAGCACATGGCCGACGCGTTCCTCGCGGTGGACGAGACCTGGCGGGTCAGCTACATCAACCGCCCGGCGGCCGAGCTGATGCGTGTCGACCACGGCACCGCAGCCGGTCAGAAGCTGTGGGACCTGTGGCCGGTGCTGGTCACGGCCGGTTACGACCAGGTCCTCCACAACGCCGTCGAGAGCCGCGACCCCGCGACCTTCGCGATGTACGACGTGGAGACCGACCGCTGGCACCAGCTGCGGGTGGTGCCCGCGCCCGACGGGCTGAGCCTGTTCGCCACGGACGTGACGGCTGTCCGGGCCGCCGAGCTGGAACGGGCCCGTGAGCTGACTCGTCCCGAGCAGGCCCGTCGTGTGCTGGCCTACTCGCAGGCGTTGGCGGAGGCGGACACCGTCGCCGACGTCACCGATGTGGTGGCGACCATGGTGCTGCCCGCGTTCGCCGCCGCCGGGCTGCTGGTGTCGCTGCTGGACTCGGGCAAGCTCCGCCTCGCCGGTCACGCCGGTTACGACGCAGCGGCCCGGGAGGCGCTCGACGGCCTGCCCCTCGACGGCAACGCGCCCATCGCCGAGGTGATGCGTACCCGGCGCCCGCTGTTCCTGCCTTCCCGCGAGGCCTACCTCGCCCGCTATCCCGCGCTGGGCCAGCTGGTGGCGCTGACGAAGAAGTTCGCCTGGGCCTTCCTGCCGCTGACCGTGTCGGGGCGCGCGTTGGGCAGCCTCACCATCAGCTTCGACGCGCCGCGCGAGCTGGCGCCGGAGGAGCGTTCGCTGATGGTCTCCCTCGCCGGACTGCTCGCCCAGACGCTCGAGCGGGCCCGGTTGCGCGACGCCGAGCGAGGCCTCGCCGCGGAGCTCCAGCGTGGGCTGCTGCCCCGGGCCCTGGCCCAGCCGCCCGGGCTGGCCGCGAGTGCCCGCTACCTGCCGGCCACCGACGGCATGCAGGTGGGCGGTGACTGGTACGAGCTGATCGTCCTGTCCTCGCACCGCGTGGGTCTCGTGATCGGCGACGTGCAGGGCCACAACGTCCACGCGGCGAGCACGATGGGCCAGCTGCGCAATGGACTGCGCGCCTACGCGACCGAGGGCCACGACCCGGTGGCGATCATCTCGCGCAGCAACCGGCTGATGGCCGACCTCGACCCCGACCTGTTCGCCACCTGCTGCTTCGTCGAGATCGACGTGCGCACCGGCCGCGCGCAGGTGGTGCGCGCCGGTCACCCTCCGCCGCTGCTGCGTTGCGCGGACGGCGCCACCCGGGTCCTCGACGTGCCCGTCGGCCTGCCGCTCGGGGTCGACCCGGACGAGGTCTACACGAGCGAGGCGGTCGACCTGGCACCCGGTGACACCCTGGTGCTGCTGACCGACGGCCTGGTCGAGGACGCGCGCACGCCGATGGATGAGGGGCTCGCGCTGGTCGCCGCGACCATGCGCGAGACGGCCACCGCCGACCTGGAGGCGTTCGCGGACGTGCTCATGGCCGCGCCGCGCACCGCCCAGCACCGGCCCGACGACATCGCCGTGCTCGCCGTGCGCCACGACGGGCTGGCCGATGCGCCGCAGCCACCGACCACGTGGCTGTCGGTCGACCGTGCCGACCCGCGGGCCGCCCGCCACGCACGGGAGTTCATCGCCGCCTCGCTGCGCGACTGGCGGCTCGACGGCCTGCGCGAGACCACGGTGCTCCTGGTGTCCGAGGTGGTCACCAACGCGCTGCGCCACACGGAGGGCAGCATCGAGCTGACGATGAGCCGGTTGCCCGGCAAGCTGCGGGTGGAGGTCGCCGACGACGTGTCCATCGCGCCGCAGCGGCGGGGTGGTGACCCGCTCGACGAGTCAGGGCGTGGTGTGCCGCTGCTGAGCGGCTTCTCCGACCGGTGGGGCACCGCGCCGCGCGGGCCGGGCAAGATCGTCTGGTTCGAGCTGGACCAGGGGTAGGGCCCTCGGCGCACCGCCCGCGTGCTCGGGGCAGCGCGTGGCCCACGGCCGCGCCTCCAGCCGGCCCGGCCGTGATCGTGAGGGGGATCGGCACCTCACCGGTGCCGATGCTCCTCACGATCACCGCGACGGGACGCGCAGCGGGGGTCCAGCGGGGGTCACCTGCGACAATGGCGCTCGTGACCGAGCAACCGCCCCGGCACCCGCGCCGACCCGCCCTCTTCGGCAAGGCGGCCATGGAAAGCCGAGGCGGCGCACCCGACCCTGCGGCTCTCGCCGAGGCGGCCCATGCCACGGCGACGGCTCTCGTGGAGCGCGGCCGCGCCTCGCGCGACGCCGCGACGAGCCGGCGGCTGGTCGCTCTCGTCGACGACCACGGGCTGGACACGGTGGCCGAGCTGTGGGCCGATCGCCCGGCGCGGTCCCTGCCGGGCGTGCTGTGGCGCGTCTACGCGCTGCGTGAGTGGGTGCGCCGCTCGCCCGAGGACGCCAGCCGCGACTTCCAGGCCGGTTGCGCGGTCGCGGCGGTGCCTCGCGTGGTCGCGGGTGTCGCGGAGCCGCCGACGCCCGAGACCTTGCGGGCCCTGGCCGACGCGGTCCTCAGTGGCGTGTTCGACGGCGACCTGGCTGTGGCGCTCGAGCGCGCGGCTGCCTTCTGCCGGGTGGTGGCAGCGGGCCGCTCGCACCGCGCCGACGACGTGGAGGCGTACGACGACAGCGCCGCGTCGCTGCTCACCCGACGCTCGGCCAGCCTGCTGCGCACGGCCGAGGATCTGGAGGCGTCCGCCGCCCTGTGGCGGACGCACGAGCTGGTCTAGCCCGCCGCCGCAGACACCCTGACCGTGGGGATCTGGCGGGAACACGGCCAGGTGCCGCCGGTGTTTGGCACACTGGGTGCGTCTCCCGCGAGGGAGGCACCCGGGCGTCGGGCTGCGGTAGCCCCGGGTCCCATGTGAAGCCGCTGCGAGCGGCCCTGCGCCGTGAGGCGCTCCCAGCCCGGCGCCCGGACCTTGGCAGCGCCCCCGGCCACCTCGGTGACCGGGGGCGCTGTTGCGTGGCTGCCTGCCGCAGGTCAGCCGGCAGGGGCGACCTGCGCCGCCTTGCGCGGCCCGGCCGGCGCACCGTGCCCGTCGTCCACCATCGTCGACTCGTCGAACGGGTCCTCGCCGGAGAGCACCCGCTCGGCCTGTTCCGCGTCGAACTCACCGGTCCACGTGCCGATCACGACGGTCGCGACGGCGTTGCCGGCGAAGTTGGTCAACGCCCGGGCCTCGGACATGAACCGGTCGATCCCCACGATCAGGCCCACCCCGTCGACGAGCTCGGGGCGGTGGGACTGCAAGCCGGCGGCCAGGGTGGCCAGCCCCGCACCGGTGACACCGGCCGCCCCCTTCGACGCGACGATCATGAACAGGAGCAGCGAGACCTGCTCACCGATCGACAGCGGCTTGTCGAGCGCGTCGGCGATGAACAGGGAGGCCATGGTCAGGTAGATCGCGGTGCCGTCGAGGTTGAACGAGTACCCGGTGGGCAGCACCAGACCGACCACACCGCGCTTGCAGCCCAGCCGCTCCAGCTTCATCAGCAGACGGGGCAGGACGGGCTCGCTGGACGACGTGCCGAGCACGACCAGCAGTTCCTCGCGGAAGTAGCGCAGCAGACGCCACAGGCTGAAGCCGTGGGTGCGAGCCAGGATCCCCAGGACGACGACCACGAAGAAGCCGCAGGCGACGTAGAACGTGACGATCAGCAGCCCGAGCGAGCCGATCGACTTGACGCCGTACTTGCCGACCGTGAACGCCATTGCGCCGAACGCGCCCAGAGGGGCGAGACGCATCAGGTAACCGAAGATCGCGAACAGCAGGTGCGAGAGGCTGTTGATCCCGTTGAGCACGGCGTGACCCGCTCGACCGATCTTGCTCAGCCCGAATCCGCAGAGCACCGCGAGCAGGAGAACCGGAAGGACTTCGCCGGCGGAGAACGCCCCGAAGAAGGTCTCCGGGATGACGTGCAGGAT
>JAVEDI010000096.1 GCA_030841035.1 Actinomycetota bacterium | reverse complement strand
CGGTCGCGGCCCGCCCGAGCCCAGACACGACTCTGGCCCTCCGCCCGAGCAGGCGAAAGGCCAGGTCAGTAAGGGTGCGCCGCGAGGGACTTGAACCCCCAACCCGCGGATTAAGAGTCCGCTGCTCTGCCAGTTGAGCTAGCGGCGCGTGTGCGTCGGAGACTGTACCAGCCGTCCGGTGACGTCACGAACCCGCTGCGGGGCCCCTCGGCGACCTACGGCGAGGGTCAGATCTGGCTCTCCCACCAGCGGTTGTCCGGCCCGCCTTCCTGGGCGAGGATCTCCGCCGATCCGGGGCCATCCGGGTTGGAGAGGTCGACCAGCAGGGCGATCGGCACGTGCTGCTCCAGCATGTTCATGACGCCCTCGTCACCGTCAACCGCGGTCGTCGGATCCTGACCCGTGGCCGTGTTCATCGACACTCGCTCCTCCAGTCGCTCGAGGTACCTGTCCGGCACTGGGCCAAACGTGGCACTTTGTAACTACCTGACCAATATCGGTCTGACTAGGGCGCGGGCTTGAGTGTGACTCGATAGTGGGGCCGGAATGTACCCGAACAGACGAACGCCCCGGTCCGCCGAAGCGGGACCGAGGCGTTCACCTCACCTACAACTGATCAGATGGGGCGCACCTGGTCGGCCTGCGGGCCACGCTGGCCTTGCGTGACCTCGAACTCCACGCGCTGGTTCTCGTCCAGCGAGCGGTAGCCGTCGGCCTGGATGGCGGAGAAGTGCACGAAGACGTCGGGGCCGCCGCCGTCCTGGGCGATGAAGCCGAAGCCCTTCTCTGCGTTGAACCACTTCACGGTTCCCTGAGCCACTGTCTGTTTCTCCTTCGGAGGAAACGGGTTCGAACGACGCACTCCGCGCCGCTCGGGTTTTGAAGCAACCGTCGTCCTCTTGCCGGACCAGACAGGGAGAAAGGTCCGTAGAACAAGAAACGCCCGGCCATCGAACAGCGCGGGCGATCAAGACTGCGAGGCACTGCAACTTCTAACCGCAGGCTACGCTAGGTCATCAGGGAAGCAGTTGTCCATGCGACTGGCGGCAGTTTTTTCACCACCTCCGCAGGCCCCACTCCAGCAGGTGGCCGGCCCCCGGCTCCAGGACCACCACGGCCCGGCCGCTGCGGAAGGCGTCGGGCGGGCAGGACATCGGTTCGACGGCCAGTCCCTGCCGCCGCCGGCTGGGGGCCAGGGTCTCGCCGGAGTACACCTGCAGGTAGCGGGTCCCCGCCCCGCACCACAGGTCCAGCCCGGTGCCGTCCTCGGGGTGAGCGAGGCGTACGACGGCGCGGCCGGCCCGGTCACGGCGCAGGTCCGAGTAGGGCGTGTCGAGCACGGTCTGGCCGATCGGACGGGCCTGGCGGAAGTCGTACGGCGTGCCGTCGACCGGCTCGCTCGCCACCGGCAGGCCTCGCTCGTCGCAGCGCAGCCAGCGATCGGCGGGAACGGTCAGCAGCCCCTCGTCCACCCGCTCGGTGCCCACGGTGACGTAGGGGTGCTGGCCGACGCCGTACGGCGCGGGGGCGTCACCCTGGTTGCGTGCCTCGAGCTTCACCCGCAGCCCGCCCTCGCCCAGCTCGTAGGTCGCCTGCACCTCGAGTGCGAACGGATAGCCCGGCTGGGGCCAGACCCGCACCCCGGCCCGCACGCGGTCGGCGTCCCTCTCCAGCAGCGACCACTCGGCCCAGCGGACCAGGCCGTGGATCGCGTTGCCCTTCGCCGCCTCGCTCAGCGGCAGCTGCTGCTCCTCGCCCTTCCAGGAGTAGCGACCGTCGGCGATCCGGTTGGGCCACGGAGCCAGCACCTGGCCGCGTCCGCCGTCGGGGCGGGCGCTCGCGGCGTACCCGTCGAGCACCGGACGCCCGGCCACCTCGTAGCGCCGCAGCCCCCCGCCCACCTGCACGACCACGGCCCGCTGGTCGCCGTGCCGGAGCTCCCACTGGTGCCCGGTGGGGGAGAACGTGCCCCCGGTCATGGCGGTCCTCCTGGTCGTGCTCGCACTCAGCGACCGTAGCGGAGACCCGTTGCCGCAGATCCGTGCGACGATCAGCCGGCGGGCGTCCGTCAGGTAGCACGGCCGCCCGGTCACACGTCCGCCAGGCGAGACGGGACCACCATGGCCGACCTCCCACCCCTCGAGGCGCTCGTCAGCACCCGGCAGTCGCTGCACCGCGTCGCCGAGCACCTGCTGGCGGCGGCCCTCAAGCGCGCGACCGGGCAGATCGCCCTGCGGGCGGTGTCCGGGGGCTTCGGTACGCCGCCGTTGCCCGGGGACGGCACGGTGCTGGCCGTCGTCGGCGCGGACCTCGTCGTCGATCGGGGTGGCGACGTACGCCGGCAGCGGCTGACCACCCTCCGCGAGGCGGCGCAGTTCGCCGGGGTCGAACCCGGCTTCCCCTGGACGAAGCAGCCACCCGCGACCTCCTTCGAGCCGGATGCCCCACTCACGGTCGACGACCGGGCCGCCGCGACACTCGCGGACTGGTTCGCCCTGGGTGACCTGGCGCTGATGCGCTGGGCTGAAGAGATCCGTGGCGAGGACCCGACCCCGGCCGTGGTGTTCCCGGAGCACTTCGACCTCGCCAGTACGGCGGCCGAGGTCAACTACGGGTTCTCGCCCGGCGACGAGTCCATCCCGCTGCCCTACGCCTACGTCGGGCCGTGGGCGGGCGCGCCGGTCCGCGACGAGTTCTGGAACGCCGGGTTCGGGGCCGTCCGGACAGTGCGTGAGGTCGGGACCGTCGAGCAAGCGGTGGCGTTCCTGCGCGAGGGACGAGACCGGTTGCAGGTGACCGGGCCTGCCCGGCCGTGATCGCTAGGGCGTGGCCGGGTCGGGAGAGAGGTGCTCGTGCACCGCGACCCACCGGCCCCCGGCGTCGCGCCGGAAGACGATGGTCTCCCGCTCGTGCACCTCGTCCTCGCCGGCGTGGGTCGACACCTGGGTGCGAACCCGGTGGGTGAAGACCGCCACCGCGCCGAGGTCCTGGACGCGCTGCTCGGAGGACGAGCAGGAGACGACGCGGAAACCGTCCTCCGCCTCCCACGCGGCCCACTCCCGCCGATATGCCTCGAGCGAGTCGAGCACCCGGGCCGTCGTGTGGAACACGAAGGTCGCGTCGTCGGCGAAGAAGTCGAAGTAGGCCTCGACGTCACCCCGGCCGAACGACGACACGAGGGCGGCGGCGGTCTCCAGGACCGAGTGCTCGGTGGCTTCGGTCATGCGGTGTCTCCCCGTGCGCGGCTGGCCATGGCGGACACCAGCTCGTAGAGCACGTGCGACGCGGCGATGCCGGTGATCTGCGCGTGGTCGTAGGCCGGCGCCACCTCGACCACGTCGGCGCCGACGACATCGATGTCGGAAAAGCCACGCATGATCGCGAGCAGCTCCCGACTCGTCAGGCCCCCCGACTCCGGTGTGCCGGTCCCAGGGGCGAAGGCCGGGTCCAGCACGTCGATGTCGACCGAGACGTAGACCGGTCTGTCCTGCACTCGCTGATGGATGCGCTCGATGACGCCACGCGCACCGAGATCGTCCATCTCCCGGCTGTGCAGCACCTGGAAGCCGAGCTCGGCGTCGTCGCTGAGGTCGGTCGAGGAGTAGAGCGGTCCGCGGATCCCCACGTGCATCGAGGCGGACTTGTCGATCAGGCCCTCCTCCGAGGCCCGCCGGAACGGTGTCCCGTGGGTGTAGTCGGCGCCGAAGTAGCTGTCCCACGTGTCCAGGTGCGCGTCGAAGTGCACGACCGCCACCGGGGCGCCGTGCCGCTCGGCCATGGCGCGCAGCAACGGAAGTGCGATCGTGTGGTCACCGCCTATGGTCAGCAGCCGGCCGGCCCGCTCCAGCACGGCCCGGGCGCCGTCGTGCACCTGTTGCACGGCCTCGTGGATGTCGAACGGGTTCACGGTGATGTCCCCGACGTCGACCACCTGCTGCACCGCGAACGGCTCCACGTCGCCTGCGGGGTTGTAGGGCCGAAGCAGCCGCGAGGACTCACGGACGTGAGCCGGACCGAACCGTGCGCCGGGGCGGTAGCTGACTCCCGAGTCGAACGGTACGCCGACCACGGCGACGTCGATGTCGGACACCTCGTCCGCTCGGGGCAGCCGGGCGAAGGTCGCCGGCCCGGCGAAGCGCGGGACCGCGGTGGCATTGACCTGACCGACGTGGCCCTCGGCCTCGATGCGCGGGACGTTCCCGAGGGGGGAGGGGCGACCCGGCGCGTCAGTCATTGGCCGCCGCGCTGAGGATCTCGGCCCGCCGACGCTGCTTGTGCGCGGAGGCGCGCGGGTCGTCGGTGACCGGCGGCGGCTCGCCGTCGTCACGGGCAGGCACGAACCGCGGTCCCTCGGGCCCGAAGACATAACGCGGCTCCGGGACGACGAACAGCAGTACCAGATAGATCGCCGCGGCCAGCCCGAGCGTGACCGGCAGGCTGATGTCGACGCCGCCGGCGCTGTTGCGGAACGGCCCCTCGATCAGCGGCGGGTAGTTGGCGAACATCAGCCCGATGACGGCCGCTGGGATCCAGGCCACCACGCCGCGCCAGTTCACGCCCGCGGAGAACCAGTACAGACCTCCCAGTCGGCCCTGGTTGAACACCTGCAGGTCCCGGGGTGAGTAGTAGCCGCGGCGCACGACGTAACCGATCATCATGATGATCATCCACGGCGTCGTGCAGATGACGATGGCGCCGATGAAGGCGTTCACGCTGTCGAGCAGGTTGAACGCGAGCCGCCCCACCAGGATGAACACGAACGCCAGGGTCCCGATGAACAGCGACGCCTGGACGCGGCTGAGCCGGGGGAAGACGGAGGAGAAGTCAAGGCCGGTGCCGTACAGCGACGTGACCCCTGTCGACATACCGCCGAGGAAGGCAACCACCACGAGGAGCAGCGTGTACCAGAGCGGCGAGGCCTGCACGAGGGCGAAGACGTAGTCCGCCTTGCCGGCGACGATGGTCGCCGTGCCCACACCGAACAGGAACGGCACCAGGGTCGCCAGCTGGGCGCCGAACGTCGCCGCCAGCAGACGTGGCGCCGGGGTGTCACGCGGGATGTAGCGCGACCAGTCGCCGAGGAACGCCCCGAACGAGATGGGGTTGCCCATCACGATCAGTGCGGACAGCACGAAGGTCGGCCAGAACGAGCCGAGCGCGTACGAGCCGGGGCCGGGGTCGTAGCCGAAGTCGAAGACGCTGGCGTAGGCGACGATGCCGAGCAGGATCAGCACCGTGTTGGCCACCACGACGACCTTGTTGACCAGCAGCATGAACTCGTAGCCGTAGACGACCACCACGATCACGAGAGCGCCGAGCACCGCGTAGATGACACCGCGGGTGGCGTCGCTGTCGGGCACGTGGAAGAGGCGCTTCAACGCTCCGGCGAGCGCGTCGCCGCTCACCCACACCGAGATGGAGTAGAAGGCGATGGCCGTCAGCAGCGACAGGAACGAGCCGAGGACCCGGCCGCGTACGCCGAAGTGGGCGCCCGAGGAGACGGCGTTGTTGGTGCCGGTGCGCGAGCCGAAGAGGCCCATCGGCATCAGGATCACGGCGCCGACGACCACACCCAGCACGGTGGCCCCGACGGCCGGCCACAGCGGCAGACCGAGCAGCACGGGGAACGTGCCGAGGATGATTGTCGCGAAGGTGTTCGCGCCGCCGAACTGGATGCGGAACAGGTCCAGCGGCCGCGACGTGCGGTGCTCGTCAGGGATGGTGTCGATGCCGTGCTGCTCGACGTCGGTGACCTTGGTCCTGCGGGGCTCGACACCGCCTGCCACTGCTGCGCCGCTCATGCTGACCATCCTTCGCGTCTGCCAGCCGGTCTGCCTGCCGACTCTTGACGCGGAAGGCTAGACGGGAGTTGCGCCACAGGCAACACTTGTTGTCAAGAAGTGTCGGAAGGAGGGCTCGTGCGCGTACGCCGCATCGTCGACCTGTCCGTGCCGGTAGGTCCCGGCACGCAGGTCTACCCGGGGGATCCCAGCCCTCGGTTCGCGGTGCACTCCACCGTGGCGCGGGACGGCTTCAACCTGCTGCACCTCGAGCTGGGCTCCCAGACGGGGACGCACGTCGACGCGCCGTACCACTTCCAGGACGACGGCGCACGCGTCGACCAGCTCGACCTCTCGCTGTTCACCGGGCCGGGCGCGCTCATCGACGTACGCGGTGTCGGTGCTCGTGAGCGCATCACCTGGGAGCACCTCGCGCCGGCTGCGGCGCTGCTGCGCCCCGGGGTGATCGCCCTCGTCTGCACCGGGTGGTCGCGACACTTCGGGACACCCGCCTACTTCGACAACCCCTTCCTGGACGCGGACGCGGTGGCGCGGATGCTCGATCTCGGCGTCCGCACGTTCTGCCTGGACGCCCTCAACATCGACGAGACACCTGGGGACGACCACCCCGGCGAGGGCTATCCGGTTCACCACCTGATCGCCTCGGCCGGCGGTGTCATCGGCGAGAACTTCCGCAATCTCGAGCTGGTGGACTTCCCCGACCCGTTCGTCTCGTGTCTGCCCATCGCCCTGGAGAATGCCGACGGCGCGCCGGTGCGTGCGGTCGCCATGGAGCTGGAGGAGTGATGGCGGGACGGGCGCGACCGGTGGCGAAGCCGGCCACGAACGGCGCTGTGCTCATCGGCGGCCGGCTGCGGGCCGCCCGGCAGGCTCGTGGCCTCACCTTGGACAAGGTCGCCGAGGCCACAGGCCTGACCAAGGGGTTCATCAGCCGCCTCGAGCGCGACGAGGTGTCACCGTCGGTGGCCTCGTTGGTGTCGGTCTGCGAAGTGGTCGGCATTCGCATCGGGGAGCTCTTCGAGAGCCCGCTGACCCAGCTGGTGCGGGCAGCGGAGGGCCGCCGGATCAACTTCGGTGGTCGCCGGGTCCGGGAGTTCCTGCTCACTCCCGGGACGCAGGGCCACCTGCAGGTCATCCACTCGACCATCGAGCCGGGCGGCACCGGCGGCAAGGAGCTCTACACGCTCGACTGCGAGGTCGAGTTCGTGTACGTCGTGCGTGGCGAGCTCACGGTGATGCTGGCCACGGAGTCGGTCCTGCTGGGAGCCGGCGACGCCTTCACCTTCCCGGGACGGGAGCCGCACACCTGGGCCAACGGGCGCAAGGACGAGACTTGCGAGGTCCTCTGGGCGTTGGCGCCCGCGCCCTGAGCCGAGCGC
>JAVEDI010000080.1 GCA_030841035.1 Actinomycetota bacterium | reverse complement strand
CACGCGGCGTCGCTGCGTCAGGCTTTCGCCCATTGCGCAATATTCCCCACTGCTGCCTCCCGTAGGAGTCTGGGCCGTGTCTCAGTCCCAGTGTGGCCGGTCGCCCTCTCAGGCCGGCTACCCGTCGTCGCCTTGGTGGGCCGTTACCCCACCAACAAGCTGATAGGCCGCGAGCCCATCCCTAGCCGAAAAACTTTCCAGACCGCGTGATGCCGCGCGGTCTCGTATCCGGTATTAGCTCCGGTTTCCCGGGGTTATCCCAGAGCTAGGGGCAGGTTGCTCACGTGTTACTCACCCGTTCGCCACTGATCCCCTGGCCGAAGCCAGGTTCACCGTTCGACTTGCATGTGTTAAGCACGCCGCCAGCGTTCGTCCTGAGCCAGGATCAAACTCTCCGTAAATGTCTATAGACGCTGCGCCGAGGCGCAGTTCGTCAACATTTTCAAAGAGCGCCCGCGGTCTGGCGACCACGAGCGATCTGGCAATGAAAGACGTAACTAGCTTGATAGTTAGTTGTCTGCCATGTACCAAAGGAATCCGTTCGCGGTAGGTCGTGCGGCCCGAATGAGCCGCCGGTGCCCACCCCGGACGGGGTTAAATTGGCATTGACTTTTGGCACGCTGTTGAGTTCTCAAGGAGCGGACGCGCACCGATCAGGGCCTTTCGGCCTGGTCTCGGGGCAACCCCTCAAACTTACTTGTGGCTCCTGCGGCTGTCAAACCTGACTGCCGAGCTCGCCAGCCCCGCGCGCACCCGTCACCGTGAGGGATTCTCACGGGCAACGGTCGTGCGGGGGGCCGCCCCGGGACCGGCCACCGAAGCGGTGTCCGTTCCTCCCTGCCGGGCGACGTCGACAAGAGTAGGCAGCAGCGCACGGGAAGGCAAATCCGCCGGTCCGGCGCGTGTCGCGGGCCCGACGCCGGGTCCGGGCGGCGTACCCCGAGGGAGCCGGCAACCGGGCCCGGCTAGCCCCCGACGGCCTCCACCGCGGCCAGCTGGCGCTTTCCCCGGCGCAGCACCATCCACCGCCCGGCGAGCAGGTCCTGCTCCCCCACGGTCGCCTGCTCGTCGGTGACGCGCTCGTTGTTCAGGTAGGCGCCGCCCTCGGCCACGGCCCGGCGGGCGGCGGAGCGGCTGGGCGACAGCCCGGTCTCGGCGAGCAGCTCGACCACCGTCGGTGCCGTCCCACCCAGCGCCACGGTGACCCTGGGCAGCTCGGCCAGGGAGGCCGCGAGCGTGGCGGCGTCCAGCTCGGCCAGCGACCCGCGGCCGAACAGGGCCTGGCTCGCGGCGACGACCCGGTCACGCTCCTGCGCGCCGTGCAGCAGCTCGGTGAGCTCGTCGGCCAGCGCGCGCTGCGCCTCACGGGCGGCGGGCCGGGTCTCGACCGCCGCGGCGAGCGACTCGATCTCCTCCCGGGAGCGGGAGGAGAGCACCTTGAGGAAGGTCACGACGTCGCGGTCGTCGGTGTTGACCCAGAACTGGTAGAAGGCGTAGGGCGACGTCAGGCCGGGGTCCAGCCACAGCGCGCCACCCTCGGTCTTGCCGAACTTCGTGCCGTCCGCCTTCGTCAGCAGCGGCGTGGCGAACGCGTGCACCGAGGCGCCCTCGGCACGGTGGATGAGGTCGAGCCCGGCGGTGAGGTTGCCCCACTGGTCGCTGCCGCCGAACTGCAGCGTGCAGCCGTAGCGACGGTGCAGCTCGAGGAAGTCCAGGCCCTGCAGGAGCTGGTAGCTGAACTCCGTGTAGGAGATGCCCTGCTCGGAGTGCAGCCGGGCGGCTACGGCGTCCTTGGTGATCATCTTGTTCACCCGGAAGTGCTGGCCGACGTCGCGCAGGAAGTCGATGGCCGACATCGGCGCCGTCCAGTCCAGGTTGTTGACCATCACCGCGGCGTTCTCGCCCTCGAAGCCGAGGAAGGGCTCGATCTGGGCCCGGATCCCCTCGACCCAGCCGGCCACGACCTCGGGCGGGTTCAGCACCCGCTCGGCGTTCGGCTTGGGGTCACCGATCAGCCCGGTCGAGCCGCCGACCAGGGCGATCGGGCGGTGCCCGGCCCGCTGCAGGCGGCGCGCCGTGAGGACCTGCACCAGGTGACCGTGGTGCAGGCTCGGCGCGGTCGGGTCGAAACCGACGTAGAACGTGACCGGTCCTGCATCGAGGGCCTCGCGCAGCGCCCCGAGGTCCGTGCTGTGCGCGATGAGCCCGCGCCACAGCAGGTCGTCGAGCAGGTCGGTCTGTCCGTCGGTCACGGTGATGTCGCGCCTCTCTGGTCTGGCCCGGCGGGGCGGCCGGTGGGGTCCAGCCTGCCCGAGGAGGGGTCGGGACGGCGACGGGATACCGCCGGACGGTACGCCGAGACGGTCGGCTCGCCGTCCAGCCAGAAGCGCCACGGCGCGGCGGCGCCCTCGCCGGCCACGCCCACGCGGGGTCCGCGACGCAGCCTGTCCGGGCCGGGCCGCGGACCGTCACCGGGCAGCACCACGAGCGACGAGGCGGCGTCGGTGGCGTCCGCGCCGTCGTACTGCCTGCCGACGCCGAGCGCGACCGTGAGCCGGGCCGGCCCGCGGGCCAGCTCGCGCGCGGACCTCGCCGTGGCGCGACGTACCCGGGCCAGGTCCTCCCCCTCGACCACCTCACCGGCCCGGACCAGGACAGCCGAGGCCTGGCCCGGCGGGCCGCAGACCAGGTTCATGCACCAGTGCATGCCGTAGGTGAAGTACACGTAGACGTGACCGGCCGGGCCGAACATCACGGCGTTGCGCGGGGTGCGGCCACGGAAGGCGTGCGAGCCCGGGTCGCGCTCACCGGCGTACGCCTCGACCTCGGTGAGGCGCACGGCCACCGGGCCCTCGGGAGACGTGTGCCGCACGACCCGGCCGATCAGGTCAGGGGCCACCTCGAGCACCGGCCGGTCGTAGAAGTCGCGCGGCAGCGGGTCAGTCGTGCCCACTGGCCCAGGCGGCGTGGCGGTGCGCGGCGTCCGCGAGCTCGGACAGCTGCTCGGCGACACGCGCGGGCGCGGTGCCGCCGTACGTCGACCGGGCCTCGAGCGCCCCGCGCACGGACAGCACCGAGCGGACCTCGGGCGTGAGGCGTACGTCGACCGCGGCCAGGTCCTCGTCGCTGACCTCCCACAGCTCGCAGCCCGCCTCGTCGCACCGGCGGACCAGCCGGCCGGAGATCTCGTGGGCGTCGCGGAACGCGGTTCCGTTGCGCACCAGCCACTCGGCCACGTCGGTCGCGAGCGCGTGCCCCGTGGCCGCCGCGTCGGCGAGCCGCTGGTCGCGCACGTGCAGGGTCGCGACCATGCCGGCCAGCGCCGGAAGCACGAGCAGCAGCTGCTCCACGGAGTCGAAGACCGGCTCCTTGTCCTCCTGCAGGTCGCGGTCGTAGGCCAGCGGCAGGCCCTTGAGGGTGGTGAGCAAGGACACCAGGTTGCCGACGAGCCGACCACTCTTGCCGCGGGCGAGCTCGGCGACGTCGGGGTTCTTCTTCTGCGGCATGATCGAGGAACCGGTGGAGTAGGCGTCGTCGAGGCCGACCCAGGCGAACTCCGTCGTGGCCCACAGCACCAGCTCCTCGCCCAGCCGCGACAGGTGGACACCGAGCAGGGCGGCCACGAACAGGAACTCGGCGGCGAAGTCGCGGTCGGAGACGGCGTCGATCGAGTTGCCCATCGGGGCGTCGAAGCCGAGCTCCTCGGCGACGGCCTCGGGGTCGAGCGGCAGGGAGGAGCCGGCCAGCGCGCCGGCTCCGAGCGGGCTGAGGGCGGCCCGCTTGTCCCAGTCGACGAAGCGCTCGACGTCGCGCTTGAACGCATGCACGTGGGCGAGCAGGTGGTGGGCGAGCAGCACCGGCTGGGCATGCTGCAGATGAGTCATGCCCGGCATCGGCGTCCCGCGGTGGCGCTCGGCCAGGCCGATGATCGACGTCTCGAGCTCGGCCACCCGCGCGGCGATGGACCGGACCGCGTCACGAAGGTAGAGGCGCAGGTCCGTGGCGATCTGGTCGTTGCGGCTGCGTCCCGCACGCAGCTTGCCGCCCAGGGAGCCGGCTCGTTCGAGCAGCCCGCGCTCCAGGGCGGTGTGCACGTCCTCGTCCTCGACCGTCGGGCGGAACGTCCCTGCCTGCACGTCCGCCTCGAGGTCGTCGAGCGCCCTGAGCACGGCGGTCAGCTCCGCGTCGGTGAGCAGTGCGGCGCGGTGCAGCACCCGTGCATGTGCCCGGGACGCGCGCAGGTCATAGGCCGCCAGGCGCCAGTCGAAGTGGACGCTGACCGACAACCGGGCCAGCGCGTCGCTGGGCCCACCGGCGAAACGCCCTCCCCAGAGCCGGGTCGGTCCGGCCGGTGCGTCCGGCTCGTCGGGCAACGTCCGGTCTCCTCGTCTCGTGCGGCGGTCGGGCGTGGCCATTCGACCACGTCCGGTGGCGACCGGGTGCGGTCAGGGCTGCGGACGGAGGTCGGCCGCGGCGTTGCGGGTGTCCCGCCGCGCGGCCATCTTGCTGGGCAGTCCCCAGAGCTCCACGAACCCCTTGGCGAGCGACTGGTCGAACATGTCGCCCGAGTCGTACGTCGCCATCTCGTAGTCGTAGAGGGACTGCTCGCTGCGCCGCCCGGTGACGACCGCCTTCCCGGCGTGCAAGGACAGCCGGACGTCGCCCGACACGTGGGCGTTGGCGTCCTCGACGAACCCGTCCAACGCGCGCTTGAGCGGCGAGAACCACAGGCCGTCGTACACCAGCTCGCCCCACCGCTGGTCGACCTGCTTCTTGAAGCGGGCCAGGTCGCGCTCGACCGTGACGTTCTCCAGCTCCTGGTGGGCAGTGATCAGCGCGATCGCACCGGGAGCCTCGTAGACCTCGCGGCTCTTGATGCCCACCAGCCGGTCCTCGACGAGATCGAGCCGGCCGACGCCCTGCGCGCCCGCGCGCCTGTTCAGCTCGAGCACCGCCTCGAGCACCGACACCGGCCGGCCGTCGATGGCCACCGGTGCACCCTTCTCGAAGGTGATGACGACCTCGTCGGCGTCGCGCGGGACGGAGGGGTCGCAGGTGTAGGAGTAGACGTCCTCGATCGGCGCGTTCCAGATGTCCTCGAGGAAGCCGGTCTCCACGGCGCGGCCCCAGAGGTTCTGGTCGATGGAGTAGGGCGACTTCTTCGTCACGTCGATCGGCAGCGCCTTCTCCTCGGCGAACGCGATCGCCTTGTCGCGCGTCATCCCCGAGTCGCGGACCGGTGCCAGCACCCGCAGGTCCGGGGCGAGCGCCCCGATGCCGACCTCGAAGCGCACCTGGTCGTTGCCCTTGCCGGTGCAGCCGTGCGCGACGGTGGAGGCCCCGTGGTAGCGGGCCGCCTCGACGAGGTGCTTGACGATGACCGGCCGCGACAACGCGGAGACCAGCGGATAGCGGTCGAGGTAGAGGGCGTTGGCCTTCAGCGCCGGCAGGCAGTACTCCTGGGCGTACTCCTGCTGCAGGTCCAGCACCAACGACTCGACGGCGCCGCAGGCGAGTGCTCGCTCGCGGATGACGTCGAGGTCCTCGCCGCCCTGGCCCACGTCGGCCGCGACAGCGATCACCTCCGCGCCGGTCTCCTCGGCGATCCAGCCGATGGCGACGGAGGTGTCGAGACCCCCGGAGTAGGCGAGCACGATGCGCTCGGTCACGAGCGTTCTCCTTCGGTGGTGATGGGTTCGAGCGAGAAAGGCACAGACTTCTCTGCGAGCCGGAGCAGGCGGGCCGCCACGGCCGCTCCCCCGTCGGGCTCGCGGCTGATCAGCAGCACGGTGTCGTCGCCGGCGATGGTGCCGAGGACGTCGCTCGCGCCGGACCGGTCGATCGCGGAGGCGAGGAACTGGGCGGCGCCGGGCGGCGTACGCAGCACGGTGAGGTTGGCGCTGGACTCGGCAGACACCAGCAGCTCCGCGGCGAGCCGGCCCAGGCGCGCCGCGCCCTCGCCGTTCTGCGGCGCCAGCCGTGGTGTCGTGTCGCCGCCCTCGGCGGGGACGGCGTAGACGAGGTCACCGGAGAGGTCGCGGATCTTCACGGCACCCAGCTCGTCGAGGTCTCGGGAGAGCGTGGTCTGGGTGACCGCGAGGCCGTCGTCGCCGAGCAGCTTGGCGAGATCGGTCTGGGACCGCACGCGTCGGGTCTCGAGCAGCTCGACGATGCGGCGGTGGCGCGCCGTGCGCGTGGTGGCCAGCTGGGTCATGGTCGACTCCGCCCCAGCAACCAGGTCAGCAGCGCCTTCTGCGCGTGCAACCGGTTCTCCGCCTCGTCCCAGACCACGCTGTGCGGCCCGTCGATGACCGACGCGGCGATCTCCTTGCCGCGATAGGCCGGCAGGCAGTGCAGCACGATGGCGTCGGCGGCTGCGAGCGCCAGCGCGGCCTCGTCCACGGCATAGGGCGCGAACGTCGCCAACCGCTCGCCGTACTCGACTTCCTGGCCCATCGACACCCACGTGTCGGTGGCCAGGACGTCGGCGCCCTCGGCGGCGGCCCTGGGCTCGCGGACGTGCTCGGCCGAGCCACCCGTGGACGCGGCGATCTCCTTGGCCCGCGCGAGGATCGCCGGGTCGGGGTCGTAGCCCTCGGGCGAGCCGACCCGCACGTGCATGCCCGCCACGGCACCACCGAGCAGGTAGGAGTGGGCCATGTTGTTCGCGCCGTCGCCGAGGTAGCTGAGGGTGCGGCCGGCGAGCGAGCCCTTGTGCTCCCGGATCGTCTGCAGGTCGGCCAGGACCTGGCACGGGTGGAACACGTCGGTCAACGCGTTGACGACCGGCACCCGGCTGACGGCCGCCATCGCCTCGAGCCGGTCCTGGGCGAACGTCCGCCAGACGATGGCTGCGCACTGCCGGTCGAGCACCCGCGTCGTGTCCTCGACGGGCTCGCCACGGCCCAGCTGGGTGGTCTGGGCGTCGATGACCAGCGGGTAGCCGCCCAGCTCGGCCACGCCGACGGAGAACGACACCCGGGTGCGGGTCGAGGGCTTGTCGAAGACGACGGCCACGGCGCGCGGCCCGGCCAGCGGCTGGTGAGCCAGCCGGTCGGCCTTCATCGCGTCGGCCAGGTCGAGGACCTCGGCCTGCTCGTCGGGCGTCAGGTCGTCGTCGCGCAGGAAGTGCGCCACCATCGCCTAGACCGCCGTCTCGTCGACGGCACGGGCGGCGGCGGTGAGGACGCCGGGCAGTGCCTCGAGGAAGGCATCCGCCTGCGCATCGGTGAGCACGAGCGGCGGCACGAGACGGATGACGTCGGGCGCCACGGCGTTGACGAGGAAACCGTGCTGGCGGGCGGCCGTCTCGACGGCGCCCGAGACCGGCGCGGTCAGCAGCACGGCGAGCATCAGGCCCACGCCGCGGACGCCCGCGACGAGTGGGTGGCCAAGCCCCTCGATGCCCTCGACCAGCCGCTCCCCCAGCCGCTTGGCACGACCGCACAGGTCGTCGCGCTCGATGGTGTCGAGCACGGCGAGCGAGGCGGCGGCGCTGACCGGGTTGCCACCGAAGGTGCTGCCGTGCTGGCCGGGCGCGAGCAGCTGCGCGGCGGGGCCGAACGCGATGCAGGCGCCGATCGGCAAGCCGCCGCCGAGACCCTTCGCGAGGGTCAGGACGTCGGGCTCCACGCCTACCTGCTGGTGGTGGAACCACGCGCCGGTGCGCCCGATACCGGTCTGCACCTCATCGAGCACGAGCAACGCACCGCAGGCCCGCGTCACCTGAGACGCGGCCGCGAGATAGCCCTCGGGCGGCACCACCACGCCGGCCTCGCCCTGCACGGGCTCCAGGAACACCGCGGCCGTGTCGCCGCTCACCGCGCCGCGCAGGGCCGACTCGTCGCCGTAGGGCACGAACGACACGCCGCCGGGCAGCGGCTCGAACGGGGCCCGCTTGCTCGGCTGACCGGTCAGGGCCAGCGCCCCCATGGTGCGGCCGTGGAAACCGCCGTGCGCAGCGACGACCTGCGGCCGGCCGGTTCGCCGGGCGAGCTTGAACGCCGCCTCGTTGGCCTCCGCGCCGCTGTTGGCGAAGAACACCTTTCCCTCGCGACCGGTCAGTGCCAGCAGCCGTTCGGCCAGTCGCACGGACGGCTCGTTGGCGACCAGGTTGGAGGTGTGCCCGAGAGTGCCCAGCTGCCTCGTGACCGCCTCGACGACCGCCGGGTGCGCATGCCCGAGTGCGTTCACCGCGATGCCGGCCACCAGGTCGAGGTAGCTGTTGCCCTCCTCGTCCCAGACCCGCGCGCCCTCGCCACGCACCAGGGTGAGCGAGGGAGCGGCGTACGTCGGCAGCACCGAACGACGCCAGCGTGCCGTGACGCTCGCCGCCCCGGGCGTCGTGCCCGTGGCGGGTGTCGCTGCCGTCCCGTCGTCGCTCATGGCGTCACCTGCGTCCCGACTCCCTCGTCCGTGAACACCTCGACGAGCACGGCGTGCGGCACCCGACCGTCGATCACGTGCGCCTTCCCCACGCCGCCGCGGACGGCGCGCAGGCACGCGGCCATCTTCGGCACCATGCCTGTCGACAGCGACGGCAGCAGGGCCTCGAGCTCCGCGGCGGTGAGGGTCGAGATCACGTCGTCGGCGTCGGGCTGGCTCCCGTCGGCGGGCCAGTCGGAGTAGAGGCCGGCCACGTCGGTCAGCACGATCAGCTTCTCGGCCTCCAGCGACACCGCGAGCGCCGCCGCGGCCGTGTCCGCGTTGAGGTTGAACAGCTGGCCGTCCTCGCCGCGAGCGACGCTGGAGACCACGGGGATGCGGCCGTCCTGCACCAGCCCGTGCACGATGCCGGGCCGCACCCGGGCCACGTCACCCACGAGACCGAGGTCGACGTGCTGCCCGTCGACGGTCAGGTGGTGCCGCTCGGCGGTGAACAGGTTGCCGTCCTCGCCCGACAGACCGATGGCGAGCGGGCCGTGCTCGTTGAGCAACCCGACGATCTCCCGCTGGACCTGGCCGACGAGGACCATGCGTACGACGTCCATCGTCTCGGGCGTCGTCACCCGATGTCCCGACTGGAACACCGACTCGATGCCGAGCCGGTCGAGGTGCGCGGTGATCTGGGGTCCACCGCCGTGCACGACGACCGGCCGCAGACCGGCATAGCGCAGGAAGACGATGTCCTCGGCGAAGGCCCGTTGCAGCGCCGTGTCGGTCATGGCGTTGCCGCCGTACTTGACGACGACGATCTTGTCGTGGAAGCGCTCGAGCCATGGCAGCGCCTCGACGAGGAGGCCGGCCTTCTCCAGCGCGACGGCGTGACGGCTGCTCATCGAGGTCCCGCTCATGTCGCGTACGCCGAGTTCTCGTGGACGTAGGCGGCGGTCAGGTCGTTGGTCCACACGGTGGCCTCCGCGTCACCCGCCGCCAGGTCCACGACGATCGTGACCAGCCGTCCGGACAGGTCGGCCTTGGACCGGTCCTCGGCGGCCGCGCCGTCGCGGCACACCCAGGCACCGCCGAGGGAGACGGCCAGGCGCTGCGGCTCGAACACCGCGTCGGTCGTGCCGACCGCGGCGAGCACCCGACCCCAGTTGGGGTCCTCGCCGTGGATCGCGCACTTGAGCAGGTTGCTGCGGGCCACCGCGCGGGCGACCGTCACGGCGTCGTCGGTCGACGCGGCCCGCACGACCTCTACGGCGATGGTCTTGCTGGCCCCCTCGGCGTCGTCGACCAGCTGGCGCGCGAGATCGGCGCAGACCTGGTCGACGGCCCGCTGCAGCTCGGCCTCACCGGGCGTGGCCCCCGACGCGCCCGACGCGAGCAGCAGCACCGTGTCGTTGGTCGACATGCAGCCGTCCGAGTCGACGCGCTCGAAGGTCCGCGAGGTCGCCGACCGGAGCACCCGGTCGAGCGTGGCGGCGTCGGCGTCCGCGTCGGTCGTGACGACGGCGAGCATCGTGGCGAGACCCGGCGCGAGCATGCCGGCGCCCTTGGCCATCCCGCCGACGGTGAAGCCCCCGCCGCGGACGACCGACTGCTTGGGGACCGTGTCGGTCGTCATGATCGCGCGGGCCGCGTCGTCGCCCCCGTCGGGCGCCAGCAGCGGGACCGCCGCCTCGACGCCCGCGAGCAACGCGTCCATCGGCAGCCGCTCGCCGATCAGGCCGGTGGAGCAGATCGCCACGTCGCCGGCCGAGAGGGACAGCGCCATCGCGGCCCACTCGGCCGTGGCGTGGGTGTCCTGGAACCCCTCGGGACCGGTGCACGCGTTGGCGCCGCCCGAGTTGAGCACCACGGCGTCGACCCGGCCGTCGCGCACCGCCTGACTGGTCCACAGAACGGGTGCGGCCTTCACCCGGTTGGCCGTGAACACGCCGGCTGCCGCGTGCGAGGGGCCGTCGTTGACCAGCACCGCGACGTCCAGGACGGCCGAGGACTTCAGCCCCGCGGCGACGCCGGAGGCACGGAAGCCGAGGGGGGCGGTGACGCCGGTGGTGGCGGTGGTGGCGGTCACGGCGCCAGCCCGAGTGCGGTGAGGCCGGCCGTCTCGTCGAGGCCGAGGGCCAGGTTGGCGTTCTGCACGGCCTGACCGGCCGCGCCCTTGACCAGGTTGTCCAGCGCGCTGACGACGACCGCCCGCCCGCTGTGCTGGTCGGCGGCGGCCTGCAGGTGTACGGCGTTGCTGCCTGCCGTGGCCGCTGTGGTGGGCCAGGTGCCGGCGGGCAGCACGTGCACGAAGGGCTCGTCGTCATACGCCGCCTGCAGGGCCGCCCGCAGCTCGCCGGTCGTGACGCCGTCGTGCAGCCGGGCCGTGCTGGTGGCCAGGATGCCGCGCGGCATGGGGGCCAGCAAGGGCGTGAAGGACAGCCGCACCTCCTGACCCGCCGCGGCGCCGAGCGCCTGCTCCATCTCGGGCGTGTGCTGGTGCACGCCGCCGGCCTTGTAGGCCGAGAGCGAGCCCATGACCTCGCTGGCCAGCAGCGCGGCGGTGGGGGTGCGCCCGGCGCCGGAGGTACCGGAGGCGGCGACCACCACGACGTCGTACGGCGCCACCAGGCCCGCCGCGAGCAGCGGGGCGAGGGCCACCGTGACGGCGGTGGCGTAGCAACCGGGGTTGGCGATGCGGGCTGCACCGCGCAGGGCGGCCCGTGCGCCGGGCAGCTCGGGCAGGCCGTAGGGCCAGTGCCCGGCGTGCTCGCCCGGGTAGTAGGTCGTCCAGTCCGTGGCCGCGGCGAGCCGGAAGTCGGCCCCCAGGTCGACCACGGGCAGACCGGGCGGCAGCCCCGCCACCAGGGCAGCCGACTGGCCGTGCGGCAGCGCGAGGAAGACCAGGTCGGCCTGCGCCAGCAGCTCGGGCTCGGTCGAGGCGAAGGTCGTCGCGGCCAGCGTGGGCAGCTGCGGGTGGACGTCGGTGACGGCCCGCCCGGCGTGGCTGCCCGCCGCGACGGGCCCCAGCCGCAGGTCGGGGTGGCCCAGCACGAGCCGCAGCAGCTCGCCTCCGGCGTAGCCGCTGGCCCCCGCCACCGCCACCGTCGTACCCATCTGCATGATTATGCAGCATCCTGCATGCTCATGCAAAACCGGCGTCCGGGCGGGCTGGCGCCAGCTGCTTGGCGAGGTACACCTGTGCGCTGCCGAGGGGGTAGTCGGCGACCCGGCCCTGCTCGCGAAATCCGCGGGCGGCGTAGAAGTCCGGTGCCTGGAACGCGTGGGTGGCCAGCACGACCTGGGTGCAGCCGCGCGCCCGCGCCTCGTCCTCGGCCGCGGCGAGCAGCCGGCTGCCCAGGCCCTGACCGCGCCGGTCCTCGTCGACGAACAGCAGGTCGACGTACGCGGTGGCGCCCCACGTCCAGCCGAAGAGCCCGGCGACGAGGGCACCGGCCGCGTCGACGACCTCCAGCACCAGGAGGCGGCCGTCGTCGATGCCGGTGCGGGCGACGTTGAACTCGTAGAGCCGCCGGCGCAGCTCGACCTCGACACCGCGCTCGTCGCGCTCCCCTACCCGCAGCCGCAGCCTGCTCACCGCGCGGGAGCGACCACGACGACGGCGGGGAGCTCGCTCGTGCTCGTCACGTCAGCGATCCTGCCACGGGAGCCGCAGGACCCGGGCCGGCAGCGACCGGTCAGCGAAGCGGGTCGGCGTCCCCGTAGTCCCGCAGCCGCAGCGTCCGCGCATCGCTCTCCCGGATGGCCGGGGCCGCCCGCACGAGCGCGTCGATGTCGTCACGGGACGCGTGCACGAACCGGCCGTGCAGGGCGTCGAGCTCGCCGCGGGCGAAACGGAGCACCGCCGAGACGACGTGCCCGACGTCGTTCCACGGCTGCCCCTCGGGCGGTCCCCACATCGTCTCGGTCATGTCGGTGCGCACCAGGCCCGGGCTCAGCTCCAGCACGGTCACGCCGGTCCCCTCGAGCCCCGCGGCGAGGGAGTCGGTGAACCGGCTCAGTGCCGCCTTGGACACGCCGTAGGCCGACCACTCCGGCTGCGGCCGGCCACCCATGCCGCTGCCGACGTGCAGCAGGCGGCCCGAGCCCCGCTCGACCATGCCGGGCAGCGCGTACCGGGCCAGCAGGTAGGGACCGCGCACGTTCGTCTCGATCGTGTGCCACCAGTCGGTCGGGTCGGCCTGCCAGGGCAGGGCCGGCCCGTGCTCCCGGCGGCCGGCGTTGCTGACCACCAGGTCGATGGCGCCGAGGTCACGGGACACCGTGTCGAGGGCGGCCCGCACCTGTCCCGCGTGGGTGACGTCCGCCGGCACCACCACCGCCTCGGCGCCGAGGGCCCCGCACTCCTGCAGCACTGCCTCGAGCGTGGAGCGGGACCGGCCGAGCAGGCCGAGCATGGCGCCCTCGCGGGCGAGCCCCAGGGCGATGTGGCGCCCGATGCCACGGCCCGCACCGGTGACGACGGCGACCTGTCCCTGCAGCGTCATGGCTCCCTCTCGGTGCACCGGCCCGGCCCCTGCATCGTCGTGCGTCGCCACCGTGGGGGGAACCGCTGGAACGGAGGAGGTCAACCCCGCGGCACGGCCCCGGTGCGCCGGTGGGCCTCGCCGACCGCCGCCTCGCGGGCCGCCGTGACCTCCTCGGCAGTCAGTGTGCGGTCGGGGGCCCGGAACCGCAGGGCGTAGGCGAGCGAGGCCTTTCCGGCACCCAGCTGCGCGCCACGGTAGACGTCGAAGAGGCGCATCGACTCGAGCAACGGACCGGCCCCGGCACGCAGCGCGTCGGCGACCTCGGCCTGCGCGACGGTGTCGTCCACGACCAGCGCGACGTCCTGCGTCGCAACCGGGTAGGTCGAGATGCGCGGGGCGGGCACCGGGTCGGCGGAGAAGCCCAGCAGGTCCAGATCGAGCTCCATGGCCGCCGTCCGCTCCGGCAGTCCGAAGGCCTCGACGACCCGCGGATGCAGCTCTCCGGCGTGACCGACCACCCGGTCACCCGCCAGCAGCGCGGCGCAGCGCCCGGGGTGCCACGGGGCGTGCTGGTCGGCCCGGACGCCCAGCTCGACGCGGGCCTCCCGGGCGACGACCCGCGCCGCCTCGACCGCGTCAGCCCACGACGCCGGCCGGCCCGGCCCCCACCATCCGGTGGGCTCGCGGTCGCCGGTCAGCACGACCGCGACGTGGGCCGGCTGGGCGGGGAGCGCGGCGTCGAGGGCCGCCACCTCTTCGTCGGTCGGGCGGCGCTCCAGTGGGGGCCGGGGCGCCGGTGGGAGCGGCTCGGGGCCGGGCCGGAAGACGAGCGCGAGCTCGAAGAGGCCCACGTCGCTCGTGCCGCGACCGACGTTGCGGCGCACCGCGTGCAGCAGACCGGGCAGCAGCGTCGTGCGCAGCAGCGGTTCCTCGTCGGAGAGCGGGTTGGCCAGCCGCAGCGCCTGCCGGCGCCCGTCGTCGGCGGGCAGCATCAGGTTGTCGAGGTCGTGCTCGCCGACGAAGGGGTAGGACGGGGCCTCCACGTAGCCTGCGCGGGCCAGCGCCTGGCCGACCCGTCGGCGCAGCCGCTGCCCCTCGGTGAAGCCGCGACCCGCCGGTGCAGCCGGCAGCACGGAGGGGATCGTGTCGTAGCCGACGAGCCGGATGACCTCCTCGTCGAGGTCGGCGGGGTCGAGCAGGTCCGGCCGCCACGAGGGCGGCGAGACCGCCAGGGTGCCGTCCGGGCCGTCGACCACGGTGGCGCCGATCTGCCCCAGGTGGGCCCGGGTGGTCTGCTCGCTGATGGCCACACCGGCGGTGCGCCCCGGCCTGGCCGGGTCGAGGGCGATGACCGGGGTCGGGCGCGGCAGGTCCACGTCGCTGGACCCGACGTACGTCGCGCCGCCGAGGTCGCGCAGCAGCGCCACCGCGCGGGCCGAGGCGGCCGGCGGCAGCGCGGGGTCGACGCCGCGCTCGAAGCGCTTGGCGGCCTCGCTCGGCAGCTTGTGCCGCCGCTGCATCCGGGCGATCGGCACCGGCAGGAAGTGGGCGGCCTCGATCACCAGCTCGGTGGAGCCGTCGCCGATCTCGGTCTCCAGGCCGCCCATGGTGCCGGCCAGCCCGATAGGACCGCGGTCGTCGGTGATCAGCAGGTCCTCGGGGTCGAGGTCGCGTGTCACGTGGTCCAGCGTGTCCAGCCGCTCGCCCGCCGTCGCGCGGCGTACGACGACCGCACCCTTGAGCTTGTTGCGGTCGAAGGCGTGCAGCGGCTGGCCCATCTCGAGCATCACGTAGTTGGTGACGTCGACGGCGAGCGACACCGGCCGCATGCCGGAGAGCACCAGCCGCCGCTGCATCCACAGGGGCGTGACGGCTTCGGGATCGAGACCGGTCACGGTGCGCAGCACGAAGCGGTCGGCGCCGGTCGGGTCGGCGATCTCGCCAGGGTGACCGGGCTCGCCGGTTCCCGTCAGCGCCGCGACGACCGCGGGGT
Source organism: Actinomycetota bacterium (assembly GCA_030841035.1). Taxonomy (GTDB): domain Bacteria; phylum Actinomycetota; class Actinomycetes; order JACCUZ01; family JACCUZ01; genus BP-173. The sequence goes on along the minus strand of JAVEDI010000080.1, from coordinate 7,333 downwards.
CGTGGAAGGCCACGCCGTAGGCGGTGGCCGCCTCGCGCGCGAGACCGCGGATGGACAGGCAGTAGGCGCGGTCGGGGGTGACCGCGATGTCGAGCACCTCGTCGCGCAGGTCGAGCAGCTCGACGGCGTCGGCCCCCACCTCGGTCTCCCCGGGCAGCACCAGGATGCCGCTGTGGTCGTCGCCGACACCCAGCTCGCGCGACGAGCAGATCATCCCGTCGCTGGTATGGCCGTAGGTCGTGCGCGCGGTGATCTCGAACTCCCCGGGCAGCACCGCTCCCGGCAGGGCGACGACGACCGCGTCGCCGACCGCGAAGTTGTGCGCACCGCAGACGATGCCCCGCGGCTGCGCCTCGCCGACGTCGACCTGGCACCAGCGGACGGTCTTGCCGTTGGAGTGCGTCTCCTGCTCGAACGAGGCGACCCGACCCACCACGAGCGGGCCGGAGATCTCGGCGCCGGGGCTCTCGACGGTCTCGACCTCGAGCCCCGCGCGCACGAGGCGCTCCGCCAGGTCGCGCCCTGTCGTGCCCTCGGGCAGGTCGGCGTGCTCACGAAGCCACGACAACGGCGCCCGCATCAGATCTCCGTCCCGAACGCTCGGGTGAACCGGACGTCACCCTCGACCAGGTCGCGCATGTCCTCGGCCCCGTGGCGCGACATCAGCGTCCGCTCGAGACCCATCCCGAAGGCGAAACCGCTGTAGCGCTCGGGGTCGACGCCGCACGCCACCAGCACGCGGGGGTTCACCATGCCGCAGCCGCCCCACTCGATCCAGCCCTCGGAGGAGCACGTGCGGCACGCCCGGTCGGGGTTGCCGACGGACTCCCCGTGGCACACCCAGCACTGCAGGTCCATCTCCGCGCTGGGCTCGGTGAACGGGAAGTACGACGGCCTGAGCCTGGTCACCATGTCCTCGCCGAACATGGCGCGGGCGAAGTTGTCCAGGGTGCCGCGCAGATGGGCCATCGTGATGCCCTCGTCGACCACCAGGCCCTCGACCTGGCTGAAGACCGGCGTGTGCGTCGCGTCGAGCTCGTCGGTGCGGTAGACCTTGCCCGGCGACACGGCGTAGATCGGCGGCCGGCGCCGGAGCATGGTCCGGATCTGCACGGGTGAGGTCTGGGTGCGCAGCACGACCCCGGAGTCGGGCGAGGTGACCCAGAAGGTGTCCTGCGTCGTGCGCGCGGGATGGTCGGGCGGCAGGTTCAGCGCGTCGAAGTTGTACCACTCCGCCTCGACCTCGGGGCCCTCGGACCACTCGTAGCCCATCGCCAGGAACAGCTCGGCGACGCGCTCCTGGATGGTCGTCAGCGGGTGCCGGGCGCCGGCCGGCGCCCGGTCCCACGGCAGGGTGACGTCGACGGCCTCCTCGACCAGCACCCGTTCGTCGCGCTCGCGCTCGAGCTCGCCCTGCCGGGCGGCCAGGGCGTCGGAGACGGCGCGACGGGCCAGGCCGACACGCTTGCCGGCGTCGGCGCGGGCCGCCGGTGGCAGGGCCCCGATCTCGCGGTTGGCGAGGGCCAGCGGGGAGCGGTCCCCCGCGTGCTCGAGGCGCACGGTCTTGAGCGCGTCGAGGTCGGCGGCCTTCTCGATCGCGGCGAGCGCGTCGGCGCGGGCGTGCTCGACCTCGTCGGCGTTCAAGGGCGTCACCTGCACGGGGTCGTAGTTCTTGTTGGGCGCGGACATCAGGCTGCGGAGCTCCAGGGCGAGCCGGCGTGATCGGGTCAGAGTCTACGAAGGCGCGCACACCGGCGCAGGCCGGTATCAGCCTGGGTGACCAGAGCTCAGCTGTCGAGGAAGTCCGGCGTCCCCGCGGGCAGCACGAAGCGGAAGACCGCTCCTCCTGCGGGCGAGCGACTGATCGCCACGCGCCCACCGTGCGCCTCGATGAGGCCGCGCACGATGTAGAGGCCGAGACCGGTGCCGCCCCGTCGGCCGGAGCGCCAGAACCGTGTGAAGACGCGGTCGTGCAGCGCCTCGGGGATGCCCTCGCCCTCGTCGGTGAACATGACGCTCGCCCCCGGGCTGGCCGCACCGTCGTCGGGCCGCGACGGGTCGATGTCGACAGTGACCCGCCCGGCGCCGTGGCGCACGGCGTTCTCCAGCAGGTTGGCCACCACCTGGTCGAGCTTGTCGGCGTCGGCCCACATCTCGGGCAGGCCGTCGGACACCCGGACCTCGAACCGGTCCTCGTCCTCACCGGACGCCACGAGGCCCGCCACGTGCCGGCGTACGACCTTCTCGAGGTCGACGACCTGCAGGCGCACGGTGAGGCGGCCGGAGTCGATGCGGGCGATGTCGAGCAGCTCGGTGATGAGGCGGGTGACCCGGTCGGCGTCGGCGTTGACCGTCTCGAGCATCAGGCGCTTCTGCTCGTCGTTGAAACGGTCCCACTTGGCAAGCAGCGTCGCCGTGAAGCCCTTGACGCTGGTGAGCGGCGAGCGCAGCTCGTGCGCGACGGTCGAGATCAGCTCGGCGCGGCTGAGCTCCTCGCGAGCCCGGTGCCGGGTGTCACGCAGTGCCACCAGGACCTGGGTGACCGGACCGCGCGGCTGGTCACGGACGTAGCGTGACGTCACGAGCACCTCGGTGCCGCCGGGCAGCAGCAGGTTGCGCTCGGGATGGCCGGTCACGGTGGGCAGCGAGCGGAACGGGTCGGTGCACGCCCACCAGCCCCCACCGTCGAGCATCTCCAGGGGCAGGGCGTCACCGAGCTGCTTGCCCAGCGCGGACTCCGGCCTGGTGCCGGTGATGCGCCCGGCCGCATGGTTGAAGACGATGACCGTACCGGCCCGGTCGACGACGACGAGCCCGTCGGGCACGTCGTCGTGCCGGACGAGTGGCGTGCTCCCCGTCTCCAGCGACCCGCCTGGCAACGCTCCCACGCTTGGAGCGTAGCCACCGCCGAGCCGGGGGGGATCCTACGTTCGGCCCTTGGAAGCCAGCCGCTGAGCCCGCGCGGAGGCGTACAGGCAGACGGCCGCCGCCGTGGCCAGGTTGAGGCTCTCGGCGTGGCCATGGATGGGAACCCGTACGACGGCGTCGGCCAGGTCGCGGGTCGCGGGGGGCAGGCCCCACGCCTCGTTGCCGAACAGCCACGCGGTCGGGCCGTCGAGCACGCCGTCGTCGAGGACCTGGTCGAGGTCGAGCTCGCCGTGCCCGTCGGCGGCCAGCACGCGCAGACCCCGCTCGCGCAGGGTGACCACGGCCGCCTCGACCCCCACCCCTGCGACCAGCGGCAGATGGAAGATGCTGCCGGCGGACGCCCGGACGCACTTGGGGTTGTACGGGTCGACGCTCTCCCCGCTGAGCACGACCGCGTCGGCCCCCGCCGCATCGGCCGTGCGGATCACCGTGCCGGCGTTGCCGGGGTCGCGTACGTGTGCCAGCAGCGCCACCAGCCGGTGAGCGGCCGGTGCCATCTCCGCGAGGGGGCTGTCGAGGAAGGCGCAGACGGCCACGATGCCCTGCGGTGTGACGGTCTGGGTCAGCGCGCTCATCACCTCGCCGCTGACCCGGTGCACCGCCACCCCGGCCGCCGCGGCGGCCCCGCTGATGTCGGCGTGCCGGGCGGCCGCCTCACTGGTCACGAACATCTCGTGGACCGTGTGCCTCCCGCCGGTGTGGCGCGCGAGTGCCTCCTTCACCGCCTGGGGCCCTTCGGCGAGGAACCGCCGCTCGCGGGCCCGGAAAGCACGTTTGGCGAGCCGCCGAGCGGCCTGCACCCGCGGGGAGCGGGGTGAGGTCAGCTCGGGGCTCGCCAACGTGGTCGAGCGCGGGTCAGGCGGCGTTCGTGGCAGGCAGAGCGGCTCGCGCCACCTCGACCAGCGCCGCGAACGCTGCCGCGTCGTTGACCGCAAGGTCGGCGAGGACCTTGCGGTCGACCTCGACCCCGGCCGCCTTCAGGCCCTGGATGAACCGGTTGTAGGTCATGTTGTTCTGGCGAGCCGCAGCGTTGATGCGCTGGATCCACAGCTGGCGGAAGTCGCCCTTGCGCTGCTTGCGGTCGCGGTACGCGTAGGTCATCGAGTGGAGCATCTGCTCCTTGGCCTTGCGGTACAGCCGGGAGCGCTGTCCCCGGTAGCCACTCGCCCGTTCGAGGACGACCCGGCGCTTCTTGTGGGCGTTGACCGCCCGCTTCACGCGTGCCACGTGTTCACAACTCCTTGGTGGGTCCTGCTGGACGAGGTGGACTACTTGCCGTAGCTGCCGAGCAGCCGCTTGATGCGCTTCGCGTCGGCAGGCGAGACCGGCAGGTCACCGGCCAGCCGACGGGTGCGCCGCGAGGACTTGTGCTCGAGCAGATGACGCGCGTTGACCTGTTCGCGCAGCAGCTTGCCGGCACCGGTGCGCTTGACGCGCTTCTTGGTGCCGCTGTGGGTCTTGCTCTTCGGCATGGTGACAGGTCTCCTCGTCGTACGTCGTCTGGCGGGTCGGGCAGGTGGAACAGTCCCGCGCCAATCGTGCGGGTCGCCCCGAGCGCGTCGGGGCCGTGCTGTGCTCTCGTGCTGGTCCGGCGTGGTGCCGGGTGACGCGAACGGCGCTCAGGCGGCGCCCGGGTCGTCGCCCGCGCCCCCGGCGGGCGCGCTGACGGGACTTTCAGCCTGGGTGGCGTCGGCCTTGGCCGCGGCGTCGCTCGCGCGCTCCGCGCGGGCCTCGGCCTTCTTCTTGTGCGGCCCCAGGACCATGATCATGTTGCGGCCGTCCTGCTTGGGTGCGGACTCGACGAAGCCGAGCTCCTCGACGTCAGCGGCCAGCCGCTGCAGGAGCCGGTAGCCCAGCTCGGGGCGGGACTGCTCCCGTCCGCGGAACATGATGGTGATCTTGACCTTGTCGCCCTGCTTCAGGAACCGGACCACGTGACCCTTCTTGGTCGCGTAGTCGTGCGGGTCGATCTTCGGCCGGAGCTTCATCTCCTTGATGATCGTGTGCGCCTGGTTCTTGCGCGCCTCACGAGCCTTCTGGGCCGTCTCGTACTTGAACTTGCCGTAGTCCATGAGCTTGCAGACGGGCGGGCGGGCCATCGGGGCGACCTCGACGAGGTCGAGGTCCGCTTCCTGGGCCAGGCGCAACGCGTCACCGATGGCGACGATGCCGACCTGCTCACCGTTGGGACCGACAAGCCGCACCTCGTTGACGCGGATCCGGTCGTTGATCCTGGGCTCAGTGCTGATGGGGCCTCCTCGACAGACTGCTGGGGACGGACCGGCTCGGAGCACGAAAAAAGGCTCTCGCGCCGAACCCGCTCGCGAAAGCCTGGACACCGGTGAGGGGACGTGTCATCCCTTCAAGGGACGAACCGCGCCCGGCGTGCACACCGAACACGATCGTCCTGACCGGAACCCGTCGGCCTGTGCTGCAGGGCGGTCGAACCGGGTGGGAGTGAGGCCTCCGCTTGCGCACCTGCACCCGTGAGGGCCCAGATGGGTCGCCATCAGCCTAGCACCGGTGCCGCCGTCGGCGGGAATCCGGCGGTCCGACGGCGGCGGCCCGGTCGCCGCCCGGGAGGGACGGTGACCGGGCCGCGTGGCCGTGGGTCCGGCTGCGGGCGGCTACCGGGTCAGCCGGCGACCGTGGCCCGCTCGTTCGGGACGCAATGGGTCATGACCAGCCCGCTGACGTCGCGCGGACCGTTCTTGCCGAGGTTGGCCAGGCGCTCCTTCTCCTCCTCGTCGAGCGTCTGGGTGGCCAGCGGCTCGAGGTGACGGACGTCGTCGGCGCTGATGCCCAGGCCCTCGCTGACGCGCAGGCCCAGCTCGTCCTCGGCCATCAGCCAGTGCCACACCATCCGCTCCTGGATGGGCCGGTCGCACTGCGAGAGGGCACCGACCAGGTTGGCGACCAGGTCGTCGCGCTCCCACTGCTGCATCAGCAGGTAGTGCTCGCCGGCCTGCTTGTAGTCGTTGGTCCGCGGGATGCGCTTGCGGGTCAGCCGGCCCTGGATGATCGGGCCCTGCTCGTCGGGCGTCGCCGCGGTCGCCTCCCGGAGGCCACCGATGATCGACGGCTCGTAGTTGACGTGCGGGTTCTCGCCGGTGCCGTCGACGTAGTAGGCCATCTGGCCGTCACGCTGGTTCGTGGAGACCCGGGCGTTCTTCGCCTGGTTGACCGGCAGCTGCAGGTAGTTGGGCCCGACGCGGTAGCGCTGGGTGTCGCTGTAGGAGAACGTGCGACCCACCAGCATCTTGTCGTCGGAGAAGTCCAGGCCGTCGACGAGCACGCCGGTGCCGAACGCGATCTGCTCGTTCTCGGTGAAGAAGTTCTCCGGCGCGCGGTTGAGCACCATGCGGCCGATCGGGGTCAGCGGGAACTCGTTCTCCGGCCATACCTTGGTGTCGTCGAGCGGGTCGAAGTCGAGCTCGGGGTGCTCGTCGTCGCTCATGATCTGGACGTTGAGCTCCCACTCGGGGAAGTCGCCGCGCTCGATCGAGCCGTAGAGGTCCAAGGTGTGCGAGCCCAGCTCGGTCGCCTGGATCGTGGCCGCGTCCTCGGCGGTCAGGCTCTTGACGCCCTGCTTGGGGATCCAGTGGTACTTGACCAGGACGGTGTCGCCCGCCGCGTTGACCCACTTGTAGGTGTTGACCCCGAACCCCTGCATGTGGCGGTAGCTCGCCGGGATGCCTCGGGGGCTGAACACCAGCGTGATCATGTGCAGCGCCTCGGGCGTCTGGCTGATGAAGTCGAAGGCGCGGTTCGGTGGCTGCCGCTCGAAGGTGACGGGGTCGGGCTTCTGCGAGTGGATGAAGTCGGGGAACTTCACGGCGTCGCGGATGAAGAAGACCGCGAGGTTGTTGCCGACGAGGTCCCAGTTGCCGTCCTCGGTGTAGAACTTGACGGCGAAGCCGCGCGGGTCGCGGGCGACCTCGGAGGAGTCGCGGCCCCCGGCCACCGTCGAGAAGCGGACGGCCAGGTCGGTCTTCTTGCCCGCCTCCTGGAAGAGCTTGGCGCGGGTGAGCTCGGAGATCGGCCGGTCGCCGAACGTGCCGTAGGCCTCGAAGTAGCCGAACGCCGTGGCGCCGCGGGCGTGCACGACACGCTCCGGGATGCGCTCGCGGTCGAAGTGGCTGATCTTCTCCAGGAACTGGTAGTTCTCCAGCGTCGCGGGGCCGCGGTCGCCGACGGTGCGGCTGTTCTTGTTGTCGGACACGGGGTGGCCCTGGCGGGTGGTCAGGGTGCGGTCGTCCATGGTCATGGGACTCACCTTTCGATCGGCTCCTGTCAGCGGGGCGAGCCCCGCTGACAGTCAGGGCAGACGCCCCAGTACGTGACCTCGGCCTCGTCGACGACGAAGCCGTGCGCTTCCTTGGGTGTCAGGCAGGGGCGGCGGCCG
>JAVEDI010000069.1 GCA_030841035.1 Actinomycetota bacterium | reverse complement strand
GGGAAGCTGATGTAGGCACCGGTCGACTTGCCGATCCAGTTGCGCTGCATGGTGCGGACCTTCTCAGGCCAGTCGATGAACTCGAGATCGTTGAGCAACCGATCGGCGTACGCAGTGATGCGCATGTTCCACTGGGCCAGCGGCCTGCGGAACACCGGCACATTTCCGCGCTCGCTGCGGCCGTCGGCAGTGACCTCTTCGTTCGCGAGCACCGTGCCCAGGCCGGGCGCCCAGTTGACCAGCGACTCAGCGCGGTAGGCCAGCCGGTGATTGTCGACGACCTGACGCCTCTCGTTGCTGGCCAGCTCGGCCCATGGACGGTCGAACGGGTTGGTCGGCGCTGCGGGAGTACGCGTTCCGTCGTCGAATTCGGCGATCAATTCCTCGATCGGCCGGGCCCGGTCGGCGTCGGTGTCATACCAGGAGTTGAAGATCTTGAGGAAGATCCACTGGGTCCACCTGTAGAAGTCCGGATCGGTCGTGGCGACCGAGCGGCGCGTGTCGTGGCCCATGCCCAGGCGGCGCAGTTGCTGCCGGAAGGCGTCGATGTTGGCGTAGGTGGTGGTAGCCGGGTGCTGGCCCGTCTGCACGGCGTACTGCTCGGCCGGCAGGCCGAACGCGTCGTAGCCCAGGGCGTGCAGCACATTGTGACCGGTCATCCGCTTGAACCGTCCGTAGACGTCGGTCGCGATGTAGCCCAGCGGGTGACCGACGTGCAGGCCCACGCCGGAGGGATACGGGAACATGTCCAGGACGTACTTCTTCGGCCGCGCCGCAACCCGGTCGGGCTCGCCCAGGGGGCCGCTCGGGTTGGGCGCCTCGAAGGTGCCCTCGTCGTCCCACCGCTGCTGCCAGCGCGCCTCGATGTCGGCCGCGAGGTCGGCGGTGTAGCGGTACGCCGGCGCCGCGTCGGTTCGCTGGCTCGCGGCCGTGGTGCTCGCCTCGGTGTGGGCGGTCTCCGTCATCGTCTCGCGCTCTCTTGTCGTCCCGCTGGGTCCGGACATGAAAAAACCCCTCGCTCAGGAGGGGTCGCCGCGCCGACGGTGGTGCCGATGGTCAGCGCGGCTCGGTAAGGAGGAGTCCGGCTCGCATGTGAGCAGGGTACCGGACACCGCCGCGGACCGGCCAGTGAGACCGCCGGGGACCGGCCAGTGACACCGCCGGGGACCGGCCGGTGGCATCGTCAGTCGGCGGAGGCGGGACGGGCCGTCGGGCGGGTGTTCTCGCGCCGCAGCGACCGGCGGAGGTGCATCTCCTGGTCGGCGCTGCCGAGGAGTGTCTCGAGGGTGCCGGCGTCCCAGGGCGCCAGCATCGAGCCGCCGGCGCTGATGCGCACCGGCCAGATGTCCGGCGAGACGGGCGGGTGCAGCAGGACCGTCTGGCGGACCCGCCGCTCGAGCTCGAGCGGCGCCATGCCGGGGCCCGGGCCGACGACGCAGAACTCGTCGCCACCCCAGCGGGCCACGACATCGGTGGCCCGGGTCACCTCACGCAGGGCTTCCGCCACCGCGACGACCACCTGGTCGCCGGCGTCCTGACCGGCCTGGTCGTTCACGGCCCGCAACCCGGAGATGTCGAGGAAGATGCAGTGCGCCGCGTCACCCTGGCGCCGCGCGTGCTCGACGATCTGGGCACCGACCATGGCGAGCCCGCGGCGGTTGGCGAGACCGGTGAGCTGGTCACGGACGGCTGCCGCCTCGACGGCGGCGCGGGCCCGGACGAGCTCCCGGCGGGACTGTCGGCGTACGCGGGTGACCACCAGGGCCAGCGCGGTCGCGAGCGCGAGGCCGACCGCGTAGTGCAGCCACTCGCGCGACGGACCGACCAGCAGCGCGGAAGCCGTCCAGCCGCCCCACAGCAGGTAGAGCGTGCCGACCAGCCAGCGCAGCGACAGAAGGGCCGCTCCCGCGCCGACGGCCACCACGAGCAGCGCCGTCGTCTGCCGGGGCTCGTCGGTCAGCGTCATGACCACGACGGGGTGGGCCGCGGCCGCCACCAGCAGGGCTGCGGTGATCGGCTGGCCTGCCTCGTCGGGCACGCGGCGACGCCGCAAGACGAGAGCGAGGACGCCGAGGACCACGACGAGTGCGGCGGCGAGCCCCACCGCCACCACGCGGCTGGTCCCGTCCAGCGCCAGCGTGTCGGTCGCGACGAACACCACGGACAGGGCGCACAGCAGAGCAGCGACCGACGGCAGCGCGGTGGTGACCGTCGCGTCGTAGGACTGCTCCAGCGTGCGCCCCACGGTCGAGCTGTCGTCATCCCCGCGGTTCACGCAGACCACGGTAGGCCAGGCGTGCACGGCGCGGGGAAGATCTTCGGAAAGCACACCGAATGGAGCAGACCCGCCGTCAGGACCTGCCCGCGGCGAACTCCTGCGGGGTCAGGTAATGCGGGTTGTCCATGAACGTGGCGCGGACCAGCACCGTGGGATGCGTCTTGAGCAGGTCGAGGACCATGCCCCCACCGAAGAGCTCGAGGTCGTACAGGCACATCAGCACCTGCGGGAGCCGTGGAGCGAACCGGTTGAGCTCCGACTCGTACTCAACGACGGCCCGCGAGTCGTGCGGGCGGGGCAGCACCCAGCTCATCTCGCTGGCTGCCCTCGCGACCGGGTAGGCGCCCCTAGCGGTCGCGCTGCCGATGGTCTGCTCGAGGTAGGCCATCATGTGCTCGGTCGAGAAGGCGCCCGAGCTCAGACACGCGCTGGTCGCCCTGTCGATCTCCAGCTGCTTGCTGGTGACGTAGGGGGCGGCGTCCGCCCCGTCCATCACCCGAGTGAGCAACTCCGACGGCTCGACGCCGTCGATCAGACACAGGCACTTGTTCCCCTCGCGCAGGCCGGCGCGCAGAAACGGCAGCAGGACGTCGTCGCGCTCCGCCGGCCCGTAGTACATGGCGCAGACGTGGTCTCCCGGCTCCAGGACGACACCCGGGATACCGCAGTCGAAAGGTTCTGCCAGCACAGTCACGATGTCTCCCCGTGTCCACCAGCCATATCCAGGCAAGTGGTCCCGCTTCGCACGTTAGGCACGCAGTGCCACCGCGACAAGACCACAAGGCAACGGGCCGGCCAACATTTGGCTGAGCGGGCGTCGGCGGCCTGGTTCCGAGACGAAGGGCGGGGAACGAGTATGCAGGGAGCGCTCGAGGTGGACGGAGCTCACGGGTGAAGGTCAGGTTGCTCATCGCCAACGCGTATGGCGGCGCCGGTACCGCGCGGACCGTGATCAACCAGGCCAATGCCCTGGTGGACTCCCACGAGGTCGAGGTGGTCAGCGTCCTGCGCAGGCGAGGGCGCACCCGGTTCCCCCTGGCCCCCGGCGTCCGGCTGCGCGGTCTGGTGGACGTCGAGGACCACAGCGGCGCACGCGTCCTACGGCGCCTGCCGAGCCTGCTGGCCCACCCCCAGGACCGGCGCTACCGCCTCTTCAGCCCTGCCACCGACGTGGCCCTCTGGCGCTACCTGCACTCCCTGCAGGACGGCGTCGTGATGGGGACCCGGCCGGCGCTGAACCTGGCCATCGCCCGGTGGGCGCCCCCCTCGGTGATCCGCATCGCCCAGGAGCACATGCACCTCGACGCCCATCGGCCACGCCTGCGCGCCGCGGTCGCCACCTACTTCCCCCGACTGGACGCGGTGGCGACCCTCACCGCGCAGGACGCCACGTCCTACCGCGCGCTGCTCGGCAGCTCGACCCGGGTCGTCACGGTGCCCAACGGCGTGGCGCTCGCCACGACGCACGTCTCGTCGCAGGACAACACCGCCGTCGTCGCCGTCGGTCGCCTGGTCGAGCAGAAGGGGTACGACCGGCTCATCAACGCGTTCCACGCGGTGGCCGCGACGCACCCGCAGTGGAGCCTGACCATCTTCGGGCGTGGTCCGCTGCGCCAGTCGCTGCAGGACCAGATCGACCGGCTCGGCCTCGGCGACCAGGTGCGCCTCGCGGGGTTCTCCGCCCGGGTGGCCGAGGAGCTGGCGGCGGCGTCGGTGTTCGCGCTGAGCTCCCGCCGGGAGGGCCTGCCGATGGCCATGCTGGAGGCGATGGGCAGCGGTCTCGCGGTCGTCAGCTTCGACTGCCCCACGGGCCCGCGCGACCTCATCGACCACGGCACCGACGGCTTGCTGGTGGCCGACGGCGACGAGCAGGCTCTGGCAGCGGCCCTCGCGAGGGTGCTGGACGACGAGAGCCTGCGCCGGTCCCTCGGCGCGAACGCCCGGCGCAAGGCGCTGGGCTACGGGACCGAGATGCTCGCACAGCGCTGGGACGACCTGTTCCAGGAGATCGGCTCGGCTCGCGAGCATCCGGCGCAGGACGACGGTGTCCACGCCCGGTTCCGGTCCCGCCACCTGCCGCTGAGCTGGGTGCCCCTGCCCAGCCCCGGCTCCCGGTCCTGAGGTCACCCGCTCGGCGCAGCCGAGAGTCCGTTATGTACCCCTTGGGTTTCCTCTGCCGACGAGGCGGGCAGCAGTGCCCGAGAAGATCCGTCAGCTCGCGGGGGGCCGGGTGCCCTCCGCACGGGAGAGGACCCACGATGAGCGACAAGCCGACCCCCCTGTCCGACGCCGAACTGGCCGCGGAGACCGGTAGCACGCTGCCCGACAAGGAGGTCATGTCTCTCCTCGACCTCAACGCCGATCTCGACCTCGCGCTCGACGTGGCCGCGCCCATCGACCTCGCGGTCGCTGCGAACGCGAACGTCGCCGCGCCCATCAACGCCGCCGTCGGCGCCAACGTCCTGTCGGTCGGGTCGGCAGCCGGTGCGCTCGCCCACCAGGGCGTCGACATCAACCAGGGGATCTCGGGCTCTGCGGTGGCCAACGCCCCGCAGGACAGCTCCATCGACCAGGGGGCGGCGACGCCGGCCCCGGCCGACCCCGCTGCGGGCGGCGCCGCCGGAGTCGGTTCCGCGGTCCCCACCACCCCCTCGTCCGCGCTGGACGGCGACCTGCTCAACGTCGACGTCAATGCCGCACTGGATGCCAAGCTCGCGGCACCGATCGCGGGCGCCGTGGCGGCCAATGCCAACGTCGCCGCGCCGATCGACGCGTCGGTCGGCGCCAACATCGCCTCGGTGGGGTCCGAGGCCACGGCAGTGGCCGACCAGAGCGGTTCCATCGACCAGCACCTGGACGGCGTGACCGCCCAGGCCACGGCCGACCAGCAGTCCGACATCACGCAGTAGGCGGGATCCCCACCTATGTCGATCACGTCGCCGCCGCCGGAGGCCGGTCCGCGGACCTCCGGCGACGGAGACGTGGCCCAGCCAGGCGCGCCTGCTTCCGCGCCGGGCGCCGCGGTCCCGGTCCGGGCCGAGGGGCTCGAGCTCATCGGCGAGCTGCCGGGCTCCGGCTACCGCACTCCACCGTCGCTGGTCCGGCGCGCGGACGGCCAGACGATCCAACTGACCCGGCTGCTGTACCTCGTGCTGGCCGCCGTCGACGGGCAGCGTGATCTCGAGGGCATCGCCTCACGCGTCAGCGAGACGAGTGGGCGCGGCGTCTCGGCCGAGCAGGTCGCGAGCCTGCTCGAGTCGAAGCTCGCGCCGCTGGGGCTGCTGCGGCTGGCCGACGGTTCGCAGCCCACGGTGGCCAAGAGCAACCCGCTGCTCGCCCTGAAGCTGCGCTTCGTGGTCTCCGACCCCGAGAAGACCCGTCGGCTCACCGCACCCTTCGCGGCGCTCTTCCACCCCCTCATCGTCACGGTGCTGGTCCTGGCCTTCCTCGCCTCGGCCGGTTGGGTGCTCTTCCGGAAGGGCCTCGCCGGGGCGACCCATCAGGCCTTCGACCAGCCCGGCCTGCTGCTCGCACTGTTCGCGGTCACCCTGGTCTCCGCCGGCTTCCACGAGCTCGGCCACGCCGCGGCGTGCCGGCACCGAGGCGCCACCCCTGGTGCGATGGGCGCAGGTCTCTACCTGGTCTGGCCCGCGTTCTACACCGACGTCACCGACAGCTACCGGCTCGGTCGCGGCGGCCGCGTGACGGTGGACCTCGGCGGCCTCTACTTCAACGCGATCTTCGCAGTCGGCACGTTCGGCGTCTGGGCGGTCACGCGCCGGGACGCCGTCCTGCTCCTGATCGCCGCCCAGGTCCTGCAGATGCTGCGCCAGCTCGCGCCGTTCATCCGCTTCGACGGCTACCACATCCTCGCCGACGTCACCGGCGTACCGGATCTCTACCACCACATCAAGCCGACGCTGCGCGCAGCGCTTCCGCAGAACTGGAAGAAGAACGAAGGCCTCGCACTCAAGCCCTGGGCGCGCGTGGTCGTGACCGTCTGGGTCGTCGTGGTCGTGCCGCTGCTGCTGTTCTCGTTGCTGCTGATGGTCGTCGCGATGCCGCGAGTCATGGCCACCGGCTGGGCGGCTCTCGGCAAGCAGTGGGGGCTGCTGGAGACCTATTGGTCCGCCGGTGAGCTCGCCAAGGTGGGGATCAAGGCGCTGTCCATCGTCGCCATCGCCTTGCCGTTGGCCGCGAGCATCTACCTGGTCGTGCGCATCGTGCGACGTACGTCGGCGTCGACGTGGCGCAAGACGCAGGGCAAGCCTGTGCGGCGAACGGTCGCCGGCGTGCTCGCCGTCGCCCTGATCGCGGGGCTGGCCTTCGCGTGGTGGCCGCGTGCCGACACGTACCGGCCGGTGCAGGCCTTCGACCGGGGGACCGTCCTCGACGGTCTGCCGATCGTGCAGAACAGCCGTGCGCTCGGTGAGGGACAGGTCAGCGCCACGCGAACGATGCTGGCCCAGGGTGCGTCGCTCGGCACGAAGCAGCAGCCGCAGCTCGCGCTGGTGCTGGTGCCGCGGAAGGGCTCCGGCGCGCCGACGTGGGTGTTCCCGTTCAACCAGCCGCCGCCGGCCGGTCCGGGCGGCAACCAGGCCCTCGCCGTGAACACCCGTGACGGCGCGACGGTGTACGACGTCGCGTTCGCTCTCGTGTGGGCGGACGGCGACACCGTGCTCAACAGGAACGAGGCCTACGCCTTCGCCAGCTGCAAGCGGTGCAAGACCGTCGCGGTCGGCTTCCAGGTGGTGCTCATCGTCGGCCAAGCCAACGTCATCGTGCCCCAGAACCTCTCCGCGGCTGCCAACTACGGGTGCCTCGCGTGCGTGACCCAGGCGTTGGCGAAGCAGCTGGTGATCTCGATCCCCGAGAGCGGGCTGTCCCCCGACGCGAACGCGCGACTCGCGGCCCTGTGGAAGCAGATCCGCACGTTCGGTGCCGCGATCAAGGCGAGGAAGCTCTCGCTGACGCAGGTGCGCGCGCGGTTGGCGGTCTACGAGCAGCAGATCAGCGCGATCGTCAGGGGCGCGGCGACGAGCGCGACAGTGGGCAGCACCGCCACGAGCCCCACCAGCCTTCCGTCGGCCACCGACCCGGCGACTGCGGGCACCGAGGCACCCGCGACCGCGGGCGATCCCGCCAGCCCCTCGGCCACCGACCCGGCGGCGCCCGTCGACAGCCCGGCGGCCGTCGACAGCCCGGCGCCGTCGGTCACCGACACGACTGCACCCGCCTCGCCGGCGGCCTCCCCCACGGACCCGGCGCCGCTCGCCCCCGCGGGTTGAGCCCGGCGCGCTACACCGGCCTGACGTGACGCACGGGAGGTGTAGCACGTCGCACGGCCGTTGTCGCCGCGGCCGAGAAACATTCCACTAAACTCTTGCGGCCTGACGCAGGTTGTGTAGAACATAAGGGAGGCCGTCCAGCCGCACCATTCGAGGAGCGTTCCCATGACAACCGACGCCCGCACCGGTGCAGCGCCTGCGCCGACCGGCCCGCTCAGCTCCATCGACTACAGCGAGCAGATCCCCAACAACGTCAACCTGGCCGGCGACCGACGGCTGCAGCGTGCCTTGGAGAGCTGGCAGCCCAAGTTCCTGGAGTGGTGGAAGCAGCTGGGCCCGGCCCTGCCCACCAACGACGTCTACCTGCGCACCGCGATCGCCGTCGGTCGCGACGGCTGGGCGCACTTCGACCACGTGCCCATGGAGCAGTACCGATGGGGCATCTTCCTCGCCGAGCAGAACCCGGACCGCACGATCGCCTTCGGGCAGCACAAGGGCGAGCCGGCCTGGCAGGAGGTCCCTGGCGAGCACCGGTCCGCGCTGCAGCGCCTCATCGTCATCCAGGGCGACACCGAGCCCGCGTCGGTCGAGCAGCAGCGGATCCTCGGCCAGACGGCGCCGAGCATCTACGACCTGCGCAACCTCTTCCAGGTCAACGTGGAAGAGGGCCGCCACCTGTGGGCGATGGTCTACCTGCTGCATGCGTTCTTCGGGCGTGAGGGTCGCGAGGAGGCGGAGCAGCTGCTCAAGCGCAACTCCGGCGACCTCGACAGCCCTCGGATCCTCGGCGCGTTCAACGAGGAGACCACCGACTGGCTGTCGTTCTTCATGTTCACCTACTTCACCGACCGGGACGGCAAATACCAGCTCGGAACCCTGAAGGAGAGCGGCTTCGACCCGCTGGCGCGCACCTGCGAGTTCATGCTCAAGGAAGAAGCCCACCACATGTTCGTCGGCACCACCGGCGTTCAGCGCACCGTGCAGAAGACCGCCGAGCTGATGAAGGAACACGGCACCGACGACATCTGGGCCTACGGCGCCATCCCGCTCTCGGTGATCCAGAAGTACCTCAACTTCCAGTTCTCCGTGTCGATGGATCTCTTCGGCTCCGAGACGTCGTCCAACGTGGCCAACTACTACACCGCCGGGCTCAAGGGGCGCTGGATGGAGACCCGCCGCAAGGACGACCACCAGCTGCACGACCTCACGATGGACGTGCCGATCATCGAGAACGGGCGGATGAGCACCAAGAACGTCCCGATGCTCACCGCGCTGAACCTCGACCTCCGCAACGAGTACGTCGCCGACTGCGCCAACGGTGTCAAGCGGTGGAACCAGGAGCTCGAGGACGCCGGCCTGGAGGAGCGGCTCTTCCTCCCCCACCAGGCGTTCAACCGCAAGGTCGGCTCCTTCGCTGGGCATCACGTCACGCCCACGGGCGAGATCGTCGACGACGCCACCTGGGAGAAGGCGGTGGCCGACTACCTGCCGACCCCCGACGACCGCGAGCAGGTGGCCGCCCTGATGGTGCCGCACTACGACACCGGCGACTTCGCCAGCTGGATCTCCCCACCCTCGGTCGGCATCAACTCCATGCCCGTCGAGTACGACTACGTCCGGTTCTGACCCTGTCGGAGTCGCTGGGTGACGGTCCCGTTCCCCAGCGACTCCGCTCATAGCTGGAGGGACCAGCAGCGTGGCTACTGTCGACACCGCTCCCGCAGCACCCGTCGCGGCTCCGCCGGAGGATGAGTTCAACGCCGCCACGTGGCTGGTAACCCGGCATGCTGCGACGACGCCGGACCGCCGGGCAATCCTTGCGATCGACCTCGACGGGAGCGTCCGTACCCTGACGTACGGCGAGCTCGAGCACGAGGTGGTCCGCTTCGCCGCGGCGCTGATCGCCTCCGGCGTCCGGCCCGAGGAACGCCTGCTGCTCTGCATGGGCGACAGCCCGGAACTTCTGACTGCCTTTCTCGCCGGTCTGCGGATCGGCGCGGTCCCCGTGCCTGTGAGCACCATGCTCAAGCCCAAGGACATCGCGCTGATCGCACGCGACAGCAGGGCCCGAATGCTGGTGATCGGCGAGGAGTTCGCTCAGCTCGCGCCGGCCGTCGGGGGGCTCCGCGAACTGGCCGACGTCGTCGTGGTCACTGCGGGCCCGCTACCGGAGGTCGCCGGGACCAGGGTGCGCGGCTGGGACAGCTTCGTCACCGCTGGCGCCGACTTCGTGGACCAGGGGCAGCAGCCCTATCCCACGATCCCCGACTCCCCCGCCTTCTGGCTCTACACCTCCGGCACCACGGGCACACCCAAGGGCGCGATGCACAGGCACGGGTCG
>JAVEDI010000061.1 GCA_030841035.1 Actinomycetota bacterium | reverse complement strand
CGAACGAGCCCTGGTCGTCGGGCACACCGACGAAGAGAGGGTGGTGCGGCTCGCCGAGCCGCTCCTGGACGGCCTCCTTCGCACCGGTGACGCCCTGCTGCTCGAACCCCGTTCCGGCTACGTCTACGAGCGGGTACCCAAGAGCGAGGTCGAAGAGCTCGTCCTCGAAGAGGTCCCCGACATCGACTACCGCCAGATCGGCGGTCTCACCAACCAGATCGAGCAGATCCGCGATGCGGTCGAACTGCCCTATCTGCACGCCGACCTGTTCAAGGAGTACGAGCTGCGCCCGCCCAAGGGCGTACTCCTCTACGGCCCGCCGGGCTGCGGAAAGACCCTCATCGCCAAGGCAGTGGCCAACTCCCTTGCCAAGAAGGTCGCCGAAGTCACCGGACGACCGCAGGGCAAAAGCTACTTCCTGAACATCAAGGGTCCCGAGCTGCTCAACAAGTACGTCGGCGAGACCGAGCGGCACATCCGGCTGGTGTTCTCGCGGGCACGCGAGAAGGCGTCGGAGGGCACGCCGGTCATCGTGTTCTTCGACGAGATGGATTCACTGTTCCGGACCCGCGGTTCGGGTGTCTCCTCCGACGTCGAGAACACCATCGTGCCCCAGCTCCTCTCGGAGATCGACGGCGTCGAGGGCCTGGAGAACGTCCTGGTGATCGGCGCCTCCAACCGCGAGGACATGATCGACCCCGCGATCCTGCGCCCCGGCCGGCTCGACGTGAAGATAAAGATCGAGCGCCCCGACGCCGAGTCGGCGCGTGACATCTTCTCGAAGTACATCAAGCCCGAGCTGCCCCTGCACGCCGACGACCTCAAGGAGAACGGCGACAACCGGCAGGCCACCGTCTCGGCGATGATCCAGCGCACCGTGGAGCGCATGTACTCCGAGCTGGACGAGAACAAGTTCCTCGAGGTCACCTACGCCAACGGCGACAAGGAGGTCCTGTACTTCAAGGACTTCAACTCGGGCGCCATGATCCAGAACATCGTGGACCGCGCCAAGAAGATGGCGATCAAGGACTACCTCGACCTCGGTCAGAAGGGCCTGCGCATCTCCCACCTCCTCGCCGCCTGCGTCGATGAGTTCAAGGAGAACGAGGACCTGCCCAACACGACCAACCCCGACGACTGGGCGCGCATCTCCGGCAAGAAGGGCGAGCGCATCGTCTACATCCGCACGCTGGTCCAGGGCAAGCAGGGCACGGAGGCCGGTCGCTCGATCGACACCGTCGCCAACACCGGTCAGTACCTCTAGCGACCGGCCGCGGCACACGCGTGCCCTCGGCTGCTCACGGTCGGGTCACGGGCAGCCGGCGGCGAACCAGCGCTCCACCAGCGCGCGGCCGTCCGGGACGAACGGCCAGGCCGGGTCGGCCAGTCGCGACCGCAGCTCCTGCGGCGTCATCCAGTCGCCCCAGGCGACCTCGTCCGGTTGATGGGTGACCGGGCCGTCCCACGTCACGGTGAAGGCGTGGCACACGTGGCGCGTGGCCGCGTCGGCGTAGCGCATCCTCAACAACGGCGTGAGCGGTACGGCGACCACGCCCAGCTCCTCGGCGGCCTCCCGCGCCGCCGCTTCGGCCGGCTCCTCGCCGGCCTGCAGGCACCCGGCGGCGAAGCAGTCGTGCATGCCGGGGAAGACGTCCTTGGTCGACGTGCGCCGATGCACATAGATCCGCCCCGCTGGGTCGCGCACCAGCACGGCCACGACGATGTGCGGGAGGTTGTCCCGGCGCATCACCGCCCGTGGCGCCGACCCGACGACCGTGCCGGTCTCGTCGATGATCGCGACCTGCTCGTCAGCGTCCTCCTGCGCCATGTCCAATGATTCTGCCCTGCCGGCCGATCGGCGCGGCGCGGCGACGTACCCTCGATCCATGACCGTGGGCCGCGTGATGGGGACCGAGACGGAGTACGGCATCTCGGTGCCCGGGAACCCCGGCGCCAACGCCATGCTGATCTCCTCCCAGGTCGTGAACGCCTACGCCCAGCCGTCCCCGGCGCGCTCGCGCCGACCGCGGTGGGACTTCGAGGAGGAGAGCCCGCTGCGCGACGCCCGCGGGTTCGACCTCGCGCGGGAGGTCGCCGACCCGAGCCAGCTCACCGACGAGGACGTCGGGCTGGCCAACGTGATCCTCACCAACGGGGCGCGGTTCTACGTCGACCACGCGCACCCCGAGTACTCCTCGCCGGAGTGCACCAATCCCCGCGACGCGGTGATCTGGGACAAGGCGGGGGAGCGCATCATGGCCGAGGCCCGCCGGCGGGCGGCGATGGTGACGGGCACCCAACCGATCAATCTGTACAAGAACAACACCGACAACAAGGGCGCCTCCTACGGCACCCACGAGAACTACCTGATGCGCCGCAAGACCCCCTTCGCCGACATCGTGCGCCACCTCACCCCGTTCTTCGTGTCACGGCAGGTGGTGTGCGGGTCCGGACGCGTCGGCATCGGCCAGGACGGTCGTGGCGACGGCTTCCAGATCTCCCAACGCGCCGACTTCTTCGAGGTCGAGGTGGGCCTCGAGACGACCCTGAAGCGGCCGATCATCAACACCCGCGACGAGCCGCACGCGGTCGCCGAGAAGTACCGCCGGCTGCACGTCATCATCGGCGACGCCAACCTCTGCGAGGTCTCGACCTATCTCAAGCTCGGTACGACGTCGCTGGTGCTCTCGATGATCGAGGACGGGTTCCTCTCGGTCGACCTCGTCGTCGACCGGCCGGTCGCCACCCTGCACGCGGTCTCCCACGACTGGTCGCTCAAGGAGCTGCTGAGCCTGCGCAGCGGGCGCAAGCTGACCGCGGTGCAGCTGCAGATGGAGTTCGCCGAGCAGGCACGCAAGTACGTCGAGGACCGCTTCGGCGCCGACGTCGACCCCGTGACGGCCGATGTGCTCGAACGCTGGGAGTCGGTGCTGACCCGGCTGGAGACCGAGCCGATGTCGCTCTCGCGCGAGCTGGACTGGGTCGCCAAGCTGGCCATCCTCGAGGGCTACCGCTCGCGCGACGGGCTCGACTGGGGCTCACCGCGGTTGGAGGCGATCGACCTGCAGTACAGCGACGTACGCCCCGACAAGGGGCTGTTCAACAGGCTGAGCGCCTCGGGCCGCTTCGAGCGGGTCGTCACCGACGAGGAGATCGACCAGGCCGTCCTCTCGCCGCCGACGGACACCCGGGCCTACTTCCGCGGCCGGTGCCTCGAGCTCTATCCCGACGAGGTCGCCGCCGCGTCGTGGGACTCGGTGATCTTCGACCTGCCCGGCCGTGAGTCCTTGCAGCGCGTGCCGACCCTCGAACCGCTGCGCGGCACGAAGGAGCACGTCGGCGAGCTGTTCGAGCGGTGCGCCAGCGCCGACGAGCTGGTGCGCGCGATCACCGGTGGCTGATCCGGGCCCGCCGACTAGGGTCAGGGTGGAGCACGAGTCGACCAGTCGCCGGCAGCGGGGACTTCCGGGGAGGCGGGACCCAGATGGCAACGAAGGACACCGGCGGTCAGAAGCGGGCGTCGAAGGTCTCGCAGGAGGCCGACGAGGTCCAGGCTGAGCAGACCACCGACGTGGCGGAGCGCAAGGAGAAGCTCGACGAGGACATCGACGCCATCCTCGACGAGATCGACGAGGCACTCGAGGAGAACTCCGAGGAGTTCGTGAGGGGCTTCGTCCAGAAGGGCGGACAATGACCGAGCGAGCCTGGACCCGCAACCGCGGGTCGGGTCGGGCACGAGCCGTCGGCGACGCGCCGCGCGGCGGCTGACGTGGAAGGAGATGCGTGGCACACCATCCAGGTGGCTCAGGGGGGCTTCCCGCTCCCTTCCTCACCCCCGGCAGCTCGTCGTTCAGCGAGTTCCTCGGTGCTCACGCGCCGGAGCTGCTGCCGGGTCGACGGACCCCCCCGGCCACCGCGTTGACCGACGAGGCGCCGCACGGCACGACCATCGTGGCGCTCACGTTTCCCGGCGGCGTGGTGATGGCAGGCGACCGGCGCGCCACCATGGGCAACTACATCGCCCAGCGCGACATCGAGAAGGTCTTCCACGCCGACGAC
Organism: Actinomycetota bacterium; assembly: GCA_030841035.1. Classification (GTDB taxonomy): domain Bacteria; phylum Actinomycetota; class Actinomycetes; order JACCUZ01; family JACCUZ01; genus BP-173. The sequence continues at coordinate 64,456 of JAVEDI010000061.1, read as the reverse complement.
TACTCCTGCGTCGGCATCGCCGGGGCGGCCGGTCTGGCGATCGAGATGGTGCGGCTCTTCCAGGTGGAGCTCGAGCACTACGAGAAGATCGAAGGGATGACGCTCAGCCTCGAGGGCAAGGCCAACCGGCTCTCGATGATGATCCGGGGCAACCTGGCCATGGCGATGCAGGGACTGGCCGTCGTGCCGCTGTTCGCGGGCTACGACATGGGCGTCGACGCCGTCGAGGACCCCGACCGGCCCCCGCCGACGCAGGCCAGGCTGACGGCCGGGCGCATCTACTCCTACGACGTCACGGGCGGCCGCTACGAGGAGCACAAGTTCCACTCGGTCGGCTCCGGCTCGCTGTTCGCCCGTGGCGCGCTCAAGAAGCTCTGGCGCGATGACTTCTCCGCCGACGAGGCCGTCCTCTGCGCCCTGCACGCGCTGTACGACGCCGCCGACGAGGACTCCGCCACCGGCGGCCCCGACCTCACCCGTCGGCTCTTCCCGGTGGTCGCGACGGTGACCGCCGAGGGCTTCCGTCGGCTGCCCGACGACGAGGTCGGTGGCTTCGTCGAGACCCTCATCCGGGGACGCATGGTCAACCCCGGCGGCCCCCAGGCGCCACTGCAGTGACGACGCGCGACGGCGGCCCCAGGAACGAGAGGAACCCCCAGTGACGATGCCGTTCGGCTACGTCTCTCCCGAACAGCTGATGAAGGACCGGGCCGACTACGCGCGCAAGGGCATCGCCCGTGGGCGCAGCGCCGTCGTACTGGCCTACGACGACGGCATCCTGTTCGTCGCCGAGAACCTCTCCCGTGCCCTGCACAAGGTCAGCGAGATCTACGACCGCATCGCGTTCGCCGCGGTCGGCAAGTACAACGAGTTCGAGAACCTGCGCATCGCCGGGGTCAGGCTGGCCGACCTGCGTGGCTACTCCTACGACCGGCGCGACGTGACCGGCCGCGGCCTGGCGAACGCCTACGCGCAGACGCTGGGCACGATCTTCACCCAGGAGTCCAAGCCCTACGAGGTCGAGATCGTCGTCGCGGAGGTCGGGCGCACGCCCGAGGAGGACCAGATCTACCGGCTCACCTACGACGGGTCGGTCGCGGACGAGCAGGGGTTCGCTGCCATGGGCGGACAGGCGGATGCGATCACCCAGGCGCTGCAGGAGCGCTGGCGCGCCGACATGCCGCTCTCGGAGGCGCTCGCACTCGCGGTCGAGCTGCTGGGCCGCGACCCGGGCACGAACGAGGCGCGCAACCTGACCACCGGCCAGCTCGAGGTGGCCGTGCTGGAGCGCACCCGCCCCCGGCGCAAGTTCCGCCGGCTCACCGGCAACGGGCTGGCCGCTCTGCTCGGGCAGCCGACCACCGGCGAGACCGGGCCCGCGCCGGCACCGGACGAGCGCGAGGTCTCGCCGCCCACCGAGCTGGCCGGCGGCTCCCAGGAACCCCCCGGCCCGGCGCCGGCCCCGGAGGGGTGAACCCCTCCCCGCCACACCGCGACGTACGTCGCCGACAGCGTGCGGCCGTCGCGACGTGCGCGACCGTGCGCATGACGGGGTCCGCACGGGGAAGGCGTGGGGCGAGGTGATGACCATGCCACCAGCGAAGAAGTCTGCCAGCACGACGAGCGGGACAGAGCTGCCCTCGACCGTCGCGCGGTCGCCGAAGAAGGCCCGGGAGACGTGGCGCAAGACGCACGACTCGGCGGTCGAGGAGTACGGCGAGGGCGAGCGGGCCCATCGCACGGCGTTCGCGTCGCTCAAGCACACCCACGAGAAGGTGGGTGACCACTGGGAGCAGAAGGACCACAAGGGGCCGTCGGACCCGCAGGCCGCCAAGGGAGGCGCCGCGGCGCGGCGCGGTGGCCGCACCGCCGGGGGTGTCGACGCGAACGCCACCAAGGAGCACCTGCTCGACGTGGCCCGACGGCTGGACGTGCGCGGCCGCTCCAGGATGACCAAGAGCCAGCTGGTCGAGGCGATCCGCAAGGCCAGCGACCGCGCGACGGCACGCGCACGCCGCTGAGCATAGGGTTCTGCCCATGGACTCCCGGACCGTCGGCAACTGCGGGCTGCTCGTCTCTGCCGTAGGGCTCGGCTGCAACAACTTCGGCGGGCGCATCGACCTCGACGCGACACGCGCCGTGGTGGGCCGTGCGCTCGAGGAGGGCATCACGCTGTTCGACACCGCCGACATCTACGGTGGTGGGGGCCGGTCCGAGGAGTTCCTCGGCCAGGCCCTCAGCGGACACCGCGACCAGGTGGTGCTGGCCACGAAGTTCGGGCACCAGGACCACGACATGGGTTACGGGCCCGCGGCGGGCGCCCGCGGCGGTCGGGCCTATGTCCGGCGGGCCGTGGAGGGCTCGCTGCGCCGGTTGCGCACCGACCACATCGACCTCTACCAGCTGCACACGCCTGACCCGCTCACCCCGATCGCCGAGACGCTGGCCGCGTTGCAGGAGCTCGTGGCGGAGGGCAAGGTGCGCTACATCGGGCACTCCAACCTGAGCGGCTGGCAGCTGGCGGAGGCTGCGCACGTGGCCGCCGAGCTCGGCACGGCGCCGTTCGTCTCCGCGCAGAACCACTGGTCGCTGCTCGAACGCGACGTCGAGCGCGAGGTGGTGCCGGCTGCGGAGCACTACGGGGTGGGCGTCATCCCGTACTTCCCGCTCGCTCAGGGTCTGTTGACCGGCAAGGTCCGCCGCGGTGACGACGTCCCGGCAGGCACCCGGTTGCACGGACGCCAGCACCTGCTCTCCGACGCCACGCTGGAGCGGGTCGAAGCGCTGCGTGAGCTGGGCGAGCGGCTCGGGCGCAGCCTGCTGGAGCTGGCCTTCGGGGGACTGCTGGGCCGACCGGCGGTCGCCTCGGTCATCGCCGGCGCGACCAGGCCCGAGCAGGTCTCCGCGAACGTCGCCGCGGGCTCGTGGGTGCCCACCGACGAGGAGCTCGCCGCCATCGACGCAGTCGTGCCGCCGCCCGCGGCGTGAGCGACGCGCCCATCCGTTAGCAGCGGATTTACACCGGTACGGCGGTGCGGCGCCTAAGGTGTGAGGGGAGCCGTGGGGCTGAGCGGCGGGACGGCCATCGAGCGCGCAGGGGGATCCTGGTGGTGGGGCAATCGGGCAGACGTGCCGTCGCGGTGTCGTTGGGCAGCGCGCTGGTCGCGGCGTTGCTGGTCGCCGCGCCGAGCGGCGCGGCGGCGACGACGAGGACCGTGTCCTTCCGCGGGGTGTCGGTGACGGTGCCCGCGGGGTGGCCGGTCGTGCGCGTGGACGGCGCTACGGGCTGTGTGCGCTTCGACCGGCACGCGGTCTACCTCGGTGACCCGAGCACCAGCAACTGCCCCGCCGAGGTGTCGGGGCACGTCGAGGCGGTGCACCTGACCCGGGGTGAGGTGCTCGACGCGCGATCGCCCGAGGCCGACGTCGGCGCCGGTCGCACCGTCACCGGCGGCAGCGCCGTCCACCCCGACATGGTCGTCAGCCACGCCAGGTCGCCGGTGCGGGCCGTGGTGACGTCCGGCGCCGACCACGCGCTCGCCGCCGCCGTCGCGCGAAGCGTCAGGTTCTCCGCCGCGGGCCTCACCGGAGCGCCGGTCTCCGCCGCCGCGCCGCCGCCGTCGCAGCGGATCGTGGCTTCCGGCCCGGTCCGCGCCACCGGCTCGGCCACTCCGGCGTCACGCAGCTGGGGCGCCGCGTCGCGGCAGGCACTCGCGACGACGTACTCGGGGCTGGGTTTCGACACCTGCCTCACCCCCTCGCTGGACGACATGGCGGCGTGGTCGGCCTCGCCCTACCGCGCCGTGAACATGTACGTCGGTGGGGCGAGCCGCGGGTGCCCGAACCAGCCCAACCTCAACGCGACCTGGGTGAGCACCGTCGTCGGGCAGGGCTGGACGCTCATCCCGACGTACGTCGGCCTCCAGGCACCCTGTGCGGCCAGGTACCCCAACCGCATCAGCATCCCCGACGCGGCGGCCCAGGGCAGCGCGTCCGCCGACGACGCGATCGCGGTCCTCAACGCGATCGGCCTCGGCACCGGCAGCATCGTCTACTTCGACATGGAGGCCTACGACACGAGCAACGCGGCGTGCGTGGGCGGCGTACAGACCTTCCTCGACGCCTGGACGGCACGGCTGCACGCCCGCGACTACCTCTCGGGGGTCTACACCAGCTCCACCCCGATGAAGGCGACGCTGGTCGACAAGCTCGCTGACCCCTCGTTCCACCAGCCCGACGACATCTGGTTCGCCCGCTGGAACAACGACCCCGCCGTCTTCGGCGACCCGGCGATCCCCGACTCGGCCTGGGCCAACCACCAGCGGATCCACCAGTACCGCGGGGGACACACCGAGACATGGGGCGGCGTGACGATCAACATCGACAACGACTCGCTCGACGCCGACACCGCGCCCGGGGCACCGCTGAGCGAGGGCACCTTCGTGAGCGAGCGCGCGAGCAGCACCATCTACCGCATCGCCGGCGGCGCACCGCTGCCGGTGACCTCCTGGGCACCGTTCGGGGGACCGCAACCGGTCGAGGTGGTGTCCGGGACGCGGTGGCGGCTGCTGCCGACGTACCCGCGCAACGGCACGTTCCTGCAGGGCGCCGGCACCGGCCAGGTGTTCCGGGTCTCCGGCGGCTTCGCGTCCTTCGTGCCGACGTGGGACGCCTTCGGGGGACCGCAGGCGACCACGACGGTCGACCCCGAGGCCCTCGCCAACGCCGGGGCAGGCGGCGTGTTCAACCACCTCAAGAGCGTCAAGCCGTCGGTGAGCATGCTGACACCGGCCACCCGGGGGACGACCGCCTCCTCGCTGCGCGTCCAGTGGCTCGGCGCGGTGTCGGCACCCGCGCTCAAGAGCTACGACCTGCGCTACCGCAAGGCCCGGTACAACGGCTCGTTCAGCGCGTGGACCTACCTCAAGCCGTGGCAGAACACTGCGGCCTCGGCCAAGACCAAGACCCTGGTCGCGGGGTGGAGCTACTGCTTCCAGGTCCGGGCGCACAACCGCATCGGCCAGAGCACGCCGTGGTCGCCCACGCGCTGCGTGTCCCGTGCCGTGGACGACCGCTCCCTGTCCGCGTCGAACGGCTGGAAGCGGTGGAAGAGCCGGGCGTTCTACGGCCGCACGGTGACCAGCACGACCCGCAAGGGGGTCACGCTGTCGCTGGGCCGCGCCACCGTTGCGCGGGTGGGTGTCGTCGCCACCACCTGCGCGGCCTGCGGCAAGCTCGCGGTGTACGCCGGGGGGAGGCGGGTCGCGACGGTCGACCTCGCGTCACCGACGACGGTGCACCAGGCGGTCCTGATGCTGGGCAGGTTCACCCGTCGGACCGGCACGATCACGCTCAAGACGCTGACCAGCGGTCGCCTGGTCCAGCTCGACGGTCTGGTGGCGATGCGCACCTGACGCCGGTGCGCCACGGGGGTTCGCGACCGTGGCGGCTTCCCGGTGGCCCGGCGCACCTCGGCGTACGGTAGACGGATGGACCGGCGCATCTTCGGGCTCGAGATCGGCCACTGCAGCGGCGTGCTGTGACTTGCAGGCACCTGGAGCGCGTTGCCGGGGGTTGCCCTAGGCCGTAACGCCGTGGACGTTTTGAACCGCGAGCCGACCGGACGCCGGGCACGAACCGAGTCGCTCGAACGACGGCAAGAGATGCGAGCAGAGCTTCGTCGGCCGACGTGGCGAAGGGGCCACGTGCCTCGTGGCTAGTCGGGCTGCTCGTCGCGGTCATTTTCACCACGAGCCTGAGTCCCGTCTCCGGCTTCGCCCTTCGGAACGACAAGCAGAGAGTCGAGCCAGATTGCGAGATCCTCTTCGCGGAACCGGAGGAGGTGGCCGACCTTGATGTGGGGCATCTTGCCGGCCTCCACCCAGTCGTAGACGAAGCTCGTCTTCAACTGCAGGCGATCGCACACCTCTTCGATCGTCAGCAATCGGACCTCGTCAAACGACATGCAGGAGACTATAGTCTCCTGCTCAGACGTGACGCCACCCGTGGAAGCAACCCGCACTCAAGAGTCGCGGGCGGGGCCAAGGGCCTCGTTGATCACATCGCCGAGCCGAATGCCAACGGCTGCCGTCAACCTCGCGGCCACCTCCAACGTCAGCCCGCGTCGGCCGCGCTCGATGAGCCCGATGCTCGTGCGATGTACGCCAGCCCGCAGGGCCAGCTCCTCCATCGACATCCCTTGGGCGCGGCGAGCTCGTCCGATGGCAGCAGAGACAGCTGCGGTCACCCGTCCATCGCGGTCTTCCACAACGGACGACCGTACGGAGACTGACCTGTTTAGTCACCGTGACGATAGTCTCGTAGTAGTCGTGGCCGACAACGGTCGTTGCGGGGGCGCGCTCAACTCGTCCGTGTTTGCTGAGACCGTTAAGCGGAGGTAGCTCGTCGAGCAGGTCCTACCTGCAACGAACTCCTATTGGCTTGCTCGACGCGGTAGGCGCGGCTCTCGCTGGCCATGCCAAGTGGCTCGCCCCTCGCTCGTCGTCGCTTGCTGTCCTTGATCCGGAGTCGAGGACCCTGACGCGACGAGGCGGTATTCACCTTGGTCGGCATGGTGTGGCGGCGACAGCGCTCTCTCCCGCCTCCGCCGTAGTCTTTGCCGGTGAAGTCGTTGGCTGTCCAGAATCTCCAGGTCGTCGTCGTGTCGGACCCTGTGTCAGAACGAGGTCACCTCTTCGAGAGGTTCATCGCGAACCTCCTCGCGCAGCAGTACGGCTTTGAGGATCCCAGGACTCGCAACTTGAACGTCACTTCCGACGGCATCGAACTCGACGTCGTCGCACGCCACCGACTTACGGGGTCCACGGCGATCGCCGAGTGCAAGGCCTACACCCGAAACGTCAAGGCGGGAGAGCTGACGAACTTCTATGGCAAGTTGAGCATTGAACGATTCGATGAGCCAGATGCTTTCGGGCTGATGTGCGTCCTGCCACGTCTCACTCCGAACGGGCACGAGAAGGCGCGAGCCATCGAAATGAAGGACAAGAACTTCCGCTACTTGTCCGCCGATGATTTGGGCGACGCACTGCGGCAGGCCGGTCTGGTGGCGGACGTCCCAACCGCCCTGGTGGACCGTAGCGACGAAGCAATTGTGATCGCCGACGCCGGTGTTTTCGGCGCCTGTCTGGTTCTTGATAGCCAGAGCCGGACACCGACACAGGTTGCAGTTTGGGCAACACAGGGAGCCGTCCCTGCGCCAGCCATGCAGTTGTTGGCAGCGAGCGAGTACGCCGGCGGGATCGACGTGGTGGATGTCGGGGCTTCGTCAGTCCAACCGCCTGACCCAACGAAGTTACGGCAAGACAGTGTCCTGTTGGCATCGGTGGTTGGGTCCAGTTCCGACTTCGAATACCAGTTGCCCGCCTCACCGAAGTACTTCGTCGGGCGTTCAAAGCTGTTGGCCGACCTTCAGAAGGTGTTGACCAACGAAACTGGCAACGTCGTCGTTCTCAATGCTCAGTCCGGTTGGGGCAAATCCAGCCTGGCGCTCAAGTTCAAGGATCTGGCCGAGCGACAGAAGGGCGTCGCACTCGTGCTCGACACTCGCACAGCTGACAGTCCGCGCTACCTCGTGGAGGTGCTACGTCGGTTGGCTACGAAGGCAGAAGCGGAGGGCATCCTCAGGCTCTCCGCCAACCCGAGTTGGGCCAGCCTCGATAGTGCGATCGCTACGCTCCGGGCCGCGACATGGTTGGACAACAAGAGGCCGTTGATTGCCTTCTTTGACCAGTTCGAGAACGTGTTTCGCAATGTCGAACTGACCCGCGCCTTCCGTGATCTCGCGCTCAGCTCGCGAGAGATTGCGGGTCCACTTGTCATCGGGTTTGCTTGGAAGACTGATCTGGTCGGTTGGACTGAAGGACATCCCTACCAACTTCGTGATGACATCCGCGGTGTCGGACCGGTCCTGATTGTCGAACCCTTCGGGCCTGACGAGGTGACCGTTCTCCTCCGGCGCCTCGAGAAGCAAGCTGGCGAGCAGCTCCTACCGGATCTCCGTTCGCGCCTGAGGGCCTACAGCCAGGGCCTTCCTTGGCTGCTCAAGAAGCTCGCGGATCACGTGTTGAAGGAACTGCATCACGGTTCCACACAGGAGCAGTTGCTCGCGGAGTCGCTCAACGTTGTTGGCCTGTTCGAGGCGGACTTAGCTGAACTCAATCCGCAGCAACATGAAGTCGTGAGACACGTGGCGCGATTTGCCCCAATCCCCGCGACGGAGGTAACGGAGAGGTACGGGCCCGACACGGTCCAATCGCTGGTAGATCGGCGTTTGCTGGTTCAGGTCGGAGATCGGCTAGACACCTACTGGGATACATTCCGCGACTTCCTGAACACCGGAAGCGTTCCGGTACAGGACTCGTACATCCTTCGCCAGACACCGCGGAGCGTTGCGCGTGTGCTTCCCCTGGTGGTGGAGGCTGGCGGTAGCGCAACGGTTCAGGATCTCGCGCGGAGCTTGGACACGAGCGACAATGCCATTCGCAACCTCTCACGAGAGTTGCGGCTACTCGGCGTGACGACTCACGAGCCAAACCGCGTCGTACTCGTGGATGAAGTGCTCAGTGCAGATGATCGCGAGTTGGAGATGAGGCGGAGAGTCGCCTCTGCCCTGAGGCGACATCGCGCCTACTCGACTCTTCGTAAGCTTGCCGAGCGCGGCGGGGGAGTCGTTTCGCTTGCAAGCTACGCAAGGGAGATGCCAAATGCCTTCCCGGCCGTTGACGTCGCAGAGAGTGCATGGCTTGCGTATGCCAGGGCGTTTCTGTTCTGGAGCGAGTACGCGGGTCTGGCCGCCCGAACGGGGTCGGACTATCGGCCTACTCCAGATGCCGTGGGTGCGACGTCCTTGCGCCTGCTTGATCCGCCGTCGCCTGTGAAAGCAAGGCCCGGCGTTCCTCAACTGTCTCCTCGGCGGGCAGTCAGCATCCTCAATCGCCTTCACGCGGAGGGTGAGATCGACCTGCCTACGCAGACCAAGGATCGGGAAGCAACAGGCGCACTCGTGGCCATGGGCGCGGTAATCGTGACGCCCTTGCGCAAGGTGCGGCCCTTGGCCGGTGATCTTTACAACTCGGACGGGTCGATTTGCGCCGGCACGATCCGCCGCTTGCTCGCTAGCGTGCCTGGAGGGCAGGCAGGGCTGACTCTGGTCGAAGCCGACCCTGCTGCACACCCACGAGACGTGGGAGCTGCGATTTCGGCAGCATCCGGCGCGCACTGGAAAGAGGATACGAGCGCGCACGTAGGCGGTTACTTCCGAAGCTGGGCTGGTCTCGCCGGTCTCACCGTCCATCGTGCCTCGCGCCGCACGAGCACTACTCGAGGCGAGGCGCAGCCCTAGCCGCCGGGCGGCCTGCCGGTGCCCTCGGCAGCTGCGCGAGCGTGCGGCGGGTCAGGCTGAAGAGTGATTGAGGCGGCCCCAATGGCACCGCGCGGATTCGGCGTTCCTCTAAATTCGAAATAGCACGGGCCGCCGGCTCCTCTGCGATGGAGGTGTTGCCGTGGGTTATGACACGTACCTGATGGTCGACGGGGACATTGCACTGATGTGGCGAAAGCATGCAAGCTTTCTGCCCCGACTGTTGTTCAAGCATGACCAGGTCGTGGTCAGCCCGTCGGAACACGATCCTCCATTGAGGGATGTCCGTTACGTAGCGACCGTTGCGGAGGTCCTCGCGAACCTTGACGACGCGGGTCTCGGCTGGCACGCGACCGTCGCGGCTTACTCGCAGACCCGCATCGAGGGCACGTCAGTCGGTGCGCTCATGGGACACCGCATGAGTGCCGGCGACACGGAGAGACAGATCGACCGACATGTTGACGAGTTCCGGGCAATGGCTCCCGAACAGGACCTGATTGCGCTGGGGAGGACGCTGGCACACCAATGGCAAGATCCCGAGACGCCAGAGGTCTTGTTCTTCAAGGACATCACCTACGACGGGGAGTTGCCTAGCCCGTCGCAGGTCGGCTGGGAGGTCTTTGGCGTTGCAGCGAGGATCGACGGCGTAAACGAGTTCGCAGCGCTGAGGGCAGCCGAGTCGATGTGCGTGTTGTATCGCGACGCGCCCCTGCTCGCGTGGCCGATGTTGGTCTGCCTCCTTCTCCGACATCTGGCACCCGACTCCGAGATCGTCCTGGATCTAAGCGAGGACGCCCAAGAGAACGGCGTTAGGACTGAAGAGGAGGCGTTCACATACGCAGCGGACTACTGGGCCAGTGCGTCTGAGGGCCTCACCGCGTTCGCCCAGAGTCTTGGGCGACTTTTTGCGGTCCTGGCATCGTTCGACAACAAGCTCGGCCGAGACTTCTGGTTCGCGCGCGCAGCCCAGCTACTCGGACGGCTGACAGACCTCGCCGAGGCCGAAGATGAGGTCTCGACCAAAGCGCGGGGGGATGCGCTTGAAGACCTTGCGGAAGCGTTGTTGCGTACCGAGGAGCCGGAACTTCGCGTTGTTGAAAAGAACTTCCGGACAACTGAAGAGGAGATTGACATCCTGGTCACGAACGGGCTGAAGGACCCGTTCTGGATCGCGCAAAGCAGCCCCCTAATCTTCATCGAGTGCAAGAACTGGAAGGACAAGCCTGGGGTGCCGGAGCTTCGGGTGTTCGAGTCTAAGATTCGCGACCGCGGTGCGATCTGCAGGATCGGCATCTTCATCTCAATGTCTGGCTTCGCTGGGACTTTCTTGACTCGGCTCAAGACGTTCCAAGCCGAGGGAGGCATCATCTTCGCGGTAGACGGTCAGAACCTTGCCGAACTCGTGGCATCGAAGACCAGACTCACCGAGTGGTTGCGCGCCGATGGGGTCATGAAGTCGCTAGGACGATGACCGTCCCTTCGACCGTCATGAGGGAGCTGAGATTTGTCTGCGCGCTGACCGGACAACCTACGCACCTCTCGTGTCTCGACCGCGTAGCGTTGGCACGTCGATGGAGGTCACGTGGACGTCACCTTGCCTGGTCAACGCGCGTCCTTGCGTGGGGTGGTGGACACCATTCGCTTGACAAAAAAACGGTGCAGAATCAGTGCAGGCGTCCGCTTCCAAGAGCAAGCAAGTAACTACACCCTGTTGCGACATAGCACTCCAAAAAGGGATAATCGGTAATGGCAGGACATAGCGGTGGATAGACGCATATTCGGACTGGAGAACGAGTACGGCGTCACGTGCACGTTCCGGGGCCAGCGGCGCCTGTCGCCCGACGAGGTGGCGCGCTACCTCTTCCGGCGGGTCGTGTCCTGGGGACGCAGCAGCAACGTGTTCCTGCGCAACGGCGCCCGGCTCTACCTCGACGTGGGCAGCCACCCGGAGTACGCGACGCCCGAGTGCGACGACATCCGCGAGCTCGTCGTGCACGACAAGGCGGGGGAGCGGATCCTCGAGGGGCTGTTGGTCGACGCCGAGCGGCGGCTGCGCGAGGAGGGCATCGCCGGCGACGTCTACCTGTTCAAGAACAACACCGACTCCGCGGGAAACTCCTACGGCTGCCACGAGAACTACCTGGTCGGCCGGCACGGGGAGTTCACCCGGCTGGCCGACGTCCTCATCCCCTTCCTCGTCTCGCGGCAGATCATCTGCGGCGCAGGGAAGGTCCTGCAGACCCCGCGGGGCGCGGTCTTCTGTGTGAGTCAACGGGCCGAGCACATCTGGGAGGGCGTCTCCTCCGCGACGACCCGCTCGCGACCGATCATCAACACCCGCGACGAGCCGCACGCCGACGCGGAGCGCTACCGGCGGCTGCACGTCATCGTGGGCGACTCCAACATGAGCGAGACGACCACCCTGCTCAAGCTCGGCAGCACCGACCTCGTGCTGCGGATGATCGAGGCCAACGTCGTGATGCGCGATCTCACGCTGGAGAACCCGATCCGGGCCATCCGTGAGATCAGTCACGACGTCACCGGCCGGCGCAAGGTGCGGCTGGCCAACGGCCGCGAGGCGAGCGCTCTGGAGATCCAGACCGAGTACCTCACCAAGGCGCGCGACTTCGCGGCGCGCCGCGGGCTGGACGAGGGCATCGTCAAGCAGGTGCTCGACCTCTGGGAGCGCACCCTGGCCGCGGTCGAGTCCGGCAACCTCGACGCGGTCGCGACGGAGATCGACTGGGTGATGAAGCACCGGCTGATCGACCGCTACAGCGCCAAGCACGAGCTGTCGCTGGCCTCGCCGCGGATCGCCCAGATCGACCTCGCCTACCACGACATCTCCCGCGATCGCGGCCTGTTCTATCTGCTGCAGAAGCGCGGTCAGGCCGAGCGGGTGGCCCGCGACCTGGAGATCTTCCAGGCCAAGTCGGTGCCGCCGCAGACCACCCGGGCCCGGCTTCGTGGCGAGTTCATCCGGCGGGCCCAGGAGCGCCGCCGCGACTTCACCGTCGACTGGGTGCACCTCAAGCTCAACGACCAGGCGCAGCGCACGGTCCTGTGCAAGGACCCGTTCCGAGCCGTCGACGAGCGCGTGGAGAAGCTCATCGCCAGCATGTGACCGGCCGAATCCGGCGGTTCAGGGCGTTCTCAGGATGTCGCGTTACCCTGGAGGAAACCCCCTTCCCCGATTCGACGAGGTCTTTTCGTGCGCCGTCTTGCTGGTCTGCTGCTCGCCCCTGTCCTTGTGATGGGTCTCGTCTCCGGCTGCGGAGGTGGGTCGTCCGCCGCGACCCAGGGCCTGCCCAAGGTCAGCGGCGCCTACGGCGACAAGCCCAAGATAAAGGTCACCAAGGGCGAGAAGCCCGCTGCGACCCTCAGGACGACGGTCCTGAGGAAGGGCACAGGTCCCAAGGTCGCCAAGGGTGACCTCCTGGTGGCCGACTACCTCGGGTCCATCTACAAGTCCGGCAAGGTGTTCGACAACTCCTACGACCGCAAGTCGCCGGCGGCCTTCCCGATCGGCGTCGGCAAGGTCGTGCCGGGCTGGGACAAGGCGCTGGTCGGCGTGCAGGCCGGCAGCCGCGTCCTGATGGTGCTGCCGCCGAAGGAGGGCTACGGCAAGAAGGGCAACCCGCAGGCCGGCATCAAGGGCACCGACTCGCTGGTGTTCGTGGTGGACGTGATCGCCAGCTACGGCAAGCGCAGCTCGCTGCCGGCGCCGACGGCCGCGACCGGCCTGCCGGTCGACGAGCCCAAGGTCACCGGCACCTGGGGGGCGGAGCCCAGCATCTCGGTGCCGAAGGGGACGACGCCACCGAAGAAGCCGGTCGTGACGGTGCTGGCGACCGGGGCGGGCAAGCCGATCGCCAAGGGCAACCTGCTGATCGTGCAGTACAAGGCGGTCAGCTGGGCAGGCAAGGCCCTGTCCCAGACCTGGGGGCAGAGCGGCGCGCAGGGCGTGCCGGTCGGTGCCGCCGACGGCCAGGCCAACCCCTTCGACCTGCTGCTCGGCAAGCCGGTCGGTAGCCGCGTGCTCCTGGCCCTGCCGGCCCAGAGCGGGGCCAACGCCGCCAAGGACAGCGTCGCGGTGGTCATCGACGTGCTGGGACAGAACGGCACCGCGAAGCAGGAGAAGTCCTCATGACGGCGCCCCTGGAGAAGCCCGAGATCGACTTCCCGGGCGGTGACGCGCCCGACGAGCTGGCCATCACCGACCTCGTCGAAGGCGACGGCGAGCAGGCGGTGCCTGGTCGCACCGCCGTCGTGCACTACGTGGGCACCGCGTTCTCCACCGGTGAGGAGTTCGACGCCTCCTGGAACCGCGGCGAGCCGTTCGCGTTCCCGCTCGGGGCAGGTCAGGTGATCGCCGGGTGGGACCGCGGGGTCGTCGGCATGAAGGTCGGCGGCCGCCGCCAGCTGGTCATCCCGCCCGACCTCGGGTACGGCGACAGGGGCGCGGGCTCCGCGATCGCCCCCGGCGAGACGCTGATCTTCGTCGTCGACCTGCTCGAGCTGCGCTGACCGGCATCCCCCGGAGCCGCGCCGCGCAGCAGGTAGGTTTCGCGGCGTGACGGCTCAGAAGACGGAGCGGCTGCTCAACCTGGTGATCTGCCTGCTCTCCACGCGGCAGTTCCTGAGCAAGGAGCAGATCCGCACTGCCGTCCCGCAGTACGCCGACTGCGCGACGACCGAGGCCTTCGAGCGGATGTTCGAGCGGGACAAGGAGGAGGTCCGTGACATGGGCATCCCGCTCGAGACCGGCAGCAACAGCGCCTGGTTCGAGGACGAGGTCGGCTACCGCGTGGACCGGGCGGCCTACGCGCTGCCCGAGGTGAGCTTCGCGCCCGACGAGCTCGCGGTGCTCGGGCTGGCCTCGCGGGTGTGGCAGCAGGCCAGTCTCGCCGGTCCGGCCTCCCGCGCGCTGCTCAAGCTCAAGGCCGCCGGGGTGGAGCCCGACGACGCCGGACTGGCCGGCGTCGAGACCCGGGTCCGGACCAGCGAGCCGGCGTTCGAGGCGCTCTACGCCGCCGTGCGCGACCGGCGACCGGTCACCTTCCCCTACCGAGCGGGGCGTGCGGACGAGGTCGTCGAGCGCCATCTGGAGCCGTGGGGCATCGTCTCGTGGCACGGCCGGTGGTACGTCGTCGGGCACGATCGCGACCGCGACGCGCGCCGGGTGTTCCGTCTCTCGCGCATCGCCGGTCCGGTCGCGGCCGTCGGCGCGCCGGGCGATGTCGACGTACCGGCCGGTGTGGACTTCCGCGCCGAGGTGGCGATGACGGTCCGCGACACGGTGCGCGGGAAGGCCACCCTGCGGGTGCGGCCGGGGTGCGGTGTCGCCCTGCGCCGCCGCTCCACCGAGCAGGGCGACGGCCTCGCCCAGGGCGGCTGGGACGAGCTGCGCGTCGGATTCGCCGACGCCGAGACGTTCGCCGAGGAGCTGGCGGCCTACGGGCCCGACGTGGTGGTCGTCGAGCCCGAGGCGGTGCGCGACGCCGTCGTACGTCGCCTGCGCGCCGTGCTGGAGGCCTCCTGATGAACCGGGCGGACACCCCCGGCTCCGCCACTGAGCGGCTCTCGCGGCTGCTCGCGATGGTCCCCTACCTGGTCAGCCGCCAGGGCATCCCGCTGGCCGAGGCGGCCGACGAGTTCGGCATCACCCAGGAGGCGCTGGTCAAGGATCTCGAGCTGCTCTTCGTCTGCGGCACGCCGGGTCACATGCCCGACGACCTCATCGACGCCGAGTGGGACGACGGCCACGTCTACCTGCGCAACGCCGACCCGATCGCGCGCCCGCTGCGGCTCGGCGTCGACGAGGCGCTGGCCCTGATCGTGGGGCTGCGCGCCCTCGCCGAGGTGCCGGGCCTGCACGACCGGGAGGCGCTGGAACGCACCATGGCCAAGCTGGAGGCGGCGGCGGGGGACGCCGCCGCGGCCAGCGCGCAGGTGAGTGTCGAGGTCGAGGGGGAGGCCGAGGCGCTGGCCGCCGCGCGCACGGCCCTCGCCCGCGGGCGACGGCTGCACCTCACCTACTTCGTCCCGACGCGGGACGAGACCACGCAGCGCGATGTCGACCCCATGCGGGTCGTGCTGATGGACGGGCGCTGGTACCTCGAGGGCTGGTGCCACCGGGCGGAGGCGGTGCGGCTGTTCCGCCTCGACCGGGTGATGGCCGTCCAGGTGCTGGACACCGCCGCGAGGGTCCCCGTGGAGGCCACCGAGCGCGACCTGGACGCCGGGTTGTTCGTGTCCTCGCCCGAGGACCACGAGGTGGTCCTCGAGCTCGACCCCGCGGCCCACTGGGTGGCCGACTACTACCCGGTCGAGGCGGTCGACGAGCTGCCCGACCAGCGGCTGCTGGTGCGACTGCGCGCGGCCGACACCCGCTGGCTGCGGACCCTGGTGCTGCGGCTCTCGGGGACGGCCAGGGTCCTGCAGCCGCTCGAGCTGCGCCATGCCGTCCGTGATCGGGCCCGCGAGGCGTTGGCCGCCTACCGCTGAGTCGGGCGGCCCGCTGCGGTCGGGTCCGCTACCCGCGCTCCACCGTACGGCCGATGCCCGCTCCTCCCCAGGACCTGTTTCTCTCAAGCGGTCGCGGATCCATGCCGAAGACGTCGTTGTCGGCCCGGCTATCGGGCGGCACGGCGAACCGGCGTAGGGAAGGAGGCGGAGGACATGACCACGATCAAGACCTCGTGCCCCGTCTGTGGTGACGTGGAGCTGACCCCGGCGCAGATGCGCCTCGTCGTGTGCTCGCGCGCCGACTGGTCCTTCTACGCCTTCGCGTGCAGCACCTGCCACGACGAGATCCGCAAGCCGGCCGACGAGGAGGTCATCGCCCTGCTGGTCGCCGGCGGTGTCGTCGCGGAGCACTGGGCGATCCCCGCCGAAGCGCTCGAGGAGCACGACGGCGCCGTGATCACCTACGACGACGTGCTGGACTTCGCGCTGGGTCTGGACCGCATCGACCTGCTCGCCGCGATGATCGTGCCCCGCGTCGAGGCCTGACACCCGCAGCACCGCCCGCAGCAGCGGGCGACCGTGGTGGCTATCCTCGCGGGATGGGCTGGGCGCTGCTGTGGGTCGTGCTCGTGCTGGGCGCTCTCGCCGTGCTCGGGCTGCTGACCCGCGGACTCTGGCGCAAGGTCAAGACCGTGACCGCCGAGCTGAGGCTGGCAAGCGAGCGGCTTGCCGCCGTCGCGCAGTCGTCCGCCGAGCCGTCCGGGCCGCCCGACACGTGGGAGGCCGCCCGCACGCGGCGTGGGCCGGGGCACCCCAATGCGCCATCCCGCCCTCGGTGACGCCCGATCCGACGTACCATCGGGAACACGTGCCTGTACTGCCGCCAACTTCGTGGAGACACCATGTTCAGACAACTCGGCGCCCCCGAGCTGCTCGTCATCCTGGCGGTGCTCTTCCTGCTGTTCGGCGCCAAGAAACTGCCCGACCTGTCGCGCAGCCTCGGCCGCTCGATGCGCATCTTCAAGTCCGAGATCAAGGAGATGCGTGAGGACGACAAGCCGGGTGCCGCATCGCCGGGCGACCCCGCGCAGCCCAAGCCGCTCGAGGGCACCGTTCACCGGCCGGAGGAGGCGCCGCGGCAGCCCGTTCCCGAGGCCGAGCGCCGCGACACCCCCTGACCTTCGAGCTGACCGGTGACGGAGACCGTCTCGCGGCAGCCACGGACGTCGAGGGAGGCAGCGGTGGACCCCGAGGGGCGGATGCCCCTCGTCGAGCACCTTCGTGAGCTGCGCAAGCGCCTCACCCGCGCCGTCCTCGGGATCGTCCTCGGTGCCCTGCTGGCCGCGCTCTTCTACCACCAGCTCTTCGAGCTGGTCACGGGGCCGTTCACCACGATCAAGGACGAGTACAAGCACAAGGGTGGCGAGGTCACCCTCAACTTCGGCGGCATCGGCGACCCCTTCTCCTACGCGCTGAAGATCTGCGCGATGGCCGGCATCTTCGTCGCCAGCCCCGTGTGGATGTACCAGCTGTGGGCCTTCGTCGCCCCCGGCCTGCACAAGAACGAGCGCCGCTGGGGCGTCGGCTTCGTGCTGGTCAGCGTGCCGCTGTTCGTCGGTGGTGCGGTGCTGGCCTACGTGTTCCTCCCCAAGGGGTTCGACCTGTTGATCGGGTTCAACCCCGATCCGCGCAACGTCTCGAACATCATCAGCCTGGACAGCTACCTGTCCTTCGTGCTGCGGATGTTCCTCGTCTTCGGCCTGGCGTTCGTGATGCCGGTCTTCCTGGTCGCCCTCAACCTGGTCGGCGTGGTCAGCGGCAGGGCGCTGTTCAAGGCCTGGCGCCCGGCGATCCTCGGGGCGTTCGTGTTCGCCGCCGTGGCGACGCCCTCGGGCGACCCGTGGACGATGACGGCCCTGGCCGTGCCGATGCTGGTGCTGTTTGCCACCGCGGCGAGCCTGTGCCTGGTGATGGACCGGCGCCGCCGGCGGGCCGGGGTCGACGGGGTCGACTACGACGAGCTGGACGACGACGCGGCCTCGCCGCTCGCTGCCGCACCGCTGGACGACCCGCCCCTGGCTGACCCGCCGCTCGATGACCGGCCGTCGCTGGACGACCGGCAGCCGCTGGACCCGCCGGAGGCGCCGCTGCCGTCGCGCCCGAGCGACAACGACGACATCACCTGACCGTCCGCCCATCGATGGCGCCGGAGTGCGCGGCACCGCCGAGTCCGTGCGGGAGGCGCTGCGCGTCGGCTGCCCCGCGCCGGCTGACCACCCCGGTTCGTCGCATAGATTGAAGGCATGTCCAGCGCGGCCGAGCGTTACGAAGAGGCCCGCGCTCGGCAGGGCCGGGCCAGTCGCGAGCTGCGCAACTTCGCCGCGCTCTACCCGTTCGGGCTCGACCCGTTCCAGGTGCGGGCGTGCGAGGCGCTCGAGGCCGGCGACGGTGTGCTGGTCGCCGCGCCGACCGGGTCCGGCAAGACGGTGGTGGGCGAGTTCGCGGTGCACCTTGCGCTGGCGGAGGGGCGCAAGTGCTTCTACACGACCCCGATCAAGGCCCTGTCGAACCAGAAGTACGCCGACCTGGTGCGCCGCTACGGGCCGGAGCGCATCGGCCTGCTGACCGGCGACAACTCCATCAACTCCGAGGCCCCGGTCGTCGTCATGACGACCGAGGTGCTGCGCAACATGCTCTATGCCGGGTCGCCGACGCTGCGCGACCTCGGGTACGTGGTGATGGACGAGGTGCACTACCTCTCCGACCGGTTCCGCGGCGCGGTCTGGGAAGAGGTGATCATCCACCTGCCCGAGTCGGTGCGGCTCGTCTCGCTGTCGGCGACCGTGAGCAACGCCGAGGAGTTCGGCGACTGGCTGGTGACCGTCCGCGGCAACACGGCGGTGGTGGTCGAGGAGCACCGACCGGTCCCGTTGTGGCAGCACGTGTTGACCGGGCACCGGATGTACGACCTGTTCACCGACGACCAGCACCACAAGGTCAACCCGGAGCTGGTCCGTCTCGCCCGCGAGGACGCGACGGTCGCCCGGGTCGGTGACCGGCGCCCGGGTCGCGGTGGACGCCGCCCGCGCCGGGTGCGCTGGCCCAGCCGGGTGGAGACCATCGAGCGGCTGGACAACGAGGGCCTGCTGCCGGCGATCACCTTCATCTTCAGCCGCGCCGGGTGCGACGCGGCGGTGGAGCAGTGCGTGCACGCGGGCATGCGGCTGCTGGCGCCCGAGGAGCGCGAGCAGGTGCGGGCGTACGTCGAGGCGCGTTGCGCCGAGATCCCCGACGAGGACCTCACCGTGCTGGGCTACCACAGCTGGCTCGACGGGCTGGAGCGTGGCATCGCCGCCCACCACGCCGGGATGCTGCCGACGTTCAAGGAGGTCGTCGAGGAGCTGTTCGTGCGCGGCCTGGTCAAGGCGGTGTTCGCCACGGAGACCCTGGCGCTGGGCATCAACATGCCGGCCCGCTCGGTGGTGCTGGAGCGCCTGGTGAAGTGGAACGGCGAGACGCACGCCGACGTAACGCCGGGCGAGTACACGCAGCTGACCGGTCGCGCCGGGCGTCGCGGCATCGACGTCGAGGGGCACGCCGTGGTCGTGTGGCACCCCGGTATCGACCCGTCCGGGCTCGCCGGGCTCGCCTCGACCCGCACCTATCCGCTGCGCTCCAGCTTCCGGCCGTCGTACAACATGGCCGTCAACCTCGTCGGGCAGGTCGGGCGGTCCCGGGCGCGCACCTTGCTGGAGTCCTCGTTCGCGCAGTTCCAGGCCGACCGCGCGGTGGTGGGCCTGGCCCGGCAGGTGCGGCGCAACGAGGAGGGTCTCGAGGGCTACCGCGAGGCGATGCACTGCCACCTCGGTGACTTCGAGGAGTACGCCGGTCTGCGCCGCGCGATCGCGCACCGCGAGGCACTTCTGTCGCGGGAGGGGGCCAACCAGCGGCGCGCCGCCGCGGCGGCCTCACTGGAGCGACTGAAGCCGGGCGACGTGATCCGGGTGCCCGGTGGCCGGCGGGCCGGTCTCGCGGTCGTCCTGGACCCGGGCACGACGACCGGGCCGGACGACCCGCGGCCCACCGTCCTCACGACGGAGCGACAGGTGCGCAGGCTGTCGATGGTCGACTTCCCCACGCCGGTCGAGGCGTTGCACCGCCTGCGGATCCCCAAGTCGTTCAACGCGCGCAACCCGGTTCAACGGCGCGACCTCGCGTCGACCCTGCGCAACACCGGCATCGACGAGGAAGCGGCGCGTGGCCTGCACCCGCGTCGCGCCCGCTCGGCCGCCGCCGATGACGAGCAGCTTCAGCGGCTGCGCACCGAGCTGCGGGCGCACCCGTGCCACGGCTGCGCCGATCGTGAGGACCACGCCCGCTGGGCCGAGCGTCACGCCAAGCTGCATCACGAGACCGCTGCGCTGCAGCGGCGGGTCAACAACCGCACGCACACCATCTCCCGGACGTTCGACCGCATCACGGCTCTGCTCGAGGAGCTGGGCTATCTCGAGCGGGACAGCGTCACCCCGGCGGGGCGGCGGCTCTCGGCGATCTACACCGAGCTCGACCTGCTGGCAGCCCAGTGCCTGCGGGAGGGCGTGTGGTCCGGGCTGGGCCCCGTCGACCTCGCCGCGAGCGTCTCGGCGCTGGTCTTCGAGGCGCGTCAGGCGGACGACGCGGCCGCGCCGCGGCTGCCGGGCGGGGCGGTGCGCGACACCCTCGCCCGGATGGTGGAGATCTGGGGCGAGCTGGAGGGACGCGAGCACGAGCACGGCCTGGAGAGCCCGCGGGAGCCCGATCTCGGCTTCGTCTGGGCCACCCACCGGTGGGCGGGCGGTGCGCGGCTGGACGCGGTGCTGCGGGAGAGCGACATGCAGGCAGGCGACTTCGTGCGCTGGACCAAGCAGGTCATCGACCTGCTCGGCCAGGTGGCCGTCGCCGCCTCGTCCGACGGCGACGGGCCCGGGGGGCAGGGCGTCGCGAGAACGGCACGCCAGGCGGCCGACCTGCTGCGGCGCGGCGTGGTGGCCTACTCCTCGGTGGCCTGACCGTACGCGGGCGGGCGGCCCTCGATCGTCGGCGGCTGGTCGGCCGGCACCGCCGCGAACGCAGACAGCACGCGGTTGAGCGGGCTGTCGAGCCCCCATCGCGCGCTGAGCTCGACCAGCCGGTCCGGGTGGCGGGGCGCCGCCGGAACGGCCTGCTGGTGCGTCGGCAGCGGCACGTCCTTCGCCACGGCCACCACCAGGGGAGCGACGCTCAGGTAGTCCCGGGCCGCCTGCAGCTTGGCCCGGGCGCCGGCCGGCATCCGCCTGTCGCCGGCCTCCACGGCCGCGAGCAGGGACGCCAGGTCGCCGTACGTCGTGATGAGTGACGCGGCCGTCTTGTCACCCACTCCGGCAACGCCGGGCAGACCGTCGCTGGGGTCGCCGCGCAGGGTCGCGAAGTCGGCGTACGCCCGCCCGGGGATGGCGTACTTCGCCGTCACCCTCGCCTCGTCGACCACCTCGGCGCGCCCCACGCCGCGCGCGGTGTAGAGCACCCGCACCCCACGGGCGTCGTCGACCAGCTGGAACAGGTCGCGGTCACCGGTGACGATGTCGACCGGTCCGGGGTCGTGCGTCGCGAGGGTGCCGATGACGTCGTCCGCCTCGAACCCCTCGACCCCGAAGCAGGCGACGCCGAGCGCCGCGAGCACGTCCTCGATGATGGCCACCTGGGGGCTCAGCGCGTCGGGCACCTCCTCCTCGTGGCCGGTGGCCACCCGGTGCAACTTGTAGGAGGGCAGCGCCTCGACGCGGAACGCCGGACGCCAGTCGGCATCCATCGCCGCGACCAGCCGGGTGGGTCGGAGGTCGGTGACCAGCCGCGCGATGAAGTCGAGCAGGCCGCGCACCGCGTTCACGGGCGTGCCGTCGGGCGCGGTGATCGAGGCGGGGACACCGTAGAAGGCCCGGAAGTACAGCGA
Organism: Actinomycetota bacterium; assembly: GCA_030841035.1. Classification (GTDB taxonomy): domain Bacteria; phylum Actinomycetota; class Actinomycetes; order JACCUZ01; family JACCUZ01; genus BP-173. Next base: position 42,641 of record JAVEDI010000061.1, on the reverse strand, counting down.
CGGCGTGTCGAGCAGCAGCAGCTTCCCCGGACGGCTCATGGCGCGAGCCTGCCAGACCGGTGCGGGGGGTCGGGGCAGGACGGCGCCGGCGGGCTGGCGCACGACGGTAGGTTGAGGAGCATGACCGGTCACCTCGTGGCGCCCGATCGGCTGTCACACGCGCGCAACGCCGCGGCCGAGGCGGGCATCGACGCCCTGCTGGTGACGCCGGGGCCAGACCTGCGCTGGCTCACCGGCTACCACGCGCTGCCGCTCGAGCGGCTCACCTGCCTGGTGCTGCCGGCCGAGGGCGAGCCGTTCATGGTGGCACCAGGGCTCGAGGTGCCCGCCGTGCACAGCTCGCCCGTCCCCTCGCTCGGCGTCGAGGTCCTCGGCTGGGGCGAGACCGAGGACCCCTACGCCCTCATCGCCGCGCGCCTCGCCGGCCCGCGCCGCGTCGGGCTCGCCAACCGGATGTGGGCCGAGCAGGTGCTGCGGATGCGCACGGCACTGCCCGGTGCCGAGCAGACGCTCGCCTCTGCGGTGCTGGGGCCGCTGCGCATCCGCAAGAGCCCCGCGGAGATCGACGCCCTGCGTCGCGCCGGGCAGGCGATCGACCGCGTCCACGCCCGCATGCACGAGTTCCTCCGGCCGGGCCGCCGCGAGCGTGACGCGGGCCGCGACATCGCGGCGGCGATCCTGGCCGAGGGCCACGTGACGGTGGACTTCGTGATCGTCGGCTCAGGCCCCAACGGGGCGTCGCCGCACCACGAGGTCGGTGACCGCACGCTGCAGACCGGTGACGTGGTCGTCGTCGACATCGGCGGCACGACCGCCGAGGGCTACTCCTCCGACTGCACCCGCATGTACACCCTCGGCGCGCCGCCGCAGGAGTTCCTCGACTATTTCCTCGTGCTGCACGAGGCACAGCTGGCCGCGTGCGCCCATGCCCGGCCCGGGGTCACCGCGGAGTCGGTGGACGCCGCGGCGCGGCGGGTGATCAGCGACGCCGGCTACGGCGAGCACTTCATCCACCGCACCGGCCACGGCATCGGGATCGAGACGCACGAGGATCCCTACATCGTCGAGGGGAACACGACCGTGCTCGAGGCAGGCATGGCGTTCTCCATCGAGCCCGGCATCTACCTCGCCGGGCGCCACGGGGCACGCATCGAGGACATCGTCGTCGCCACCGACGAGGGCGGCGGCGGCATCGAGCGCCTCAACACCACCGACCGCGACTACGTCGTCCTGGAGGCCTGAGCACCCGTGCCCGCCGCACCCGTCGTCGAGCGTCACCTGCCCAGCGAGGAAGCCGAGGCGTTGCTCGAGCTGACCCGCGAGCTCGTCCGCGGGGAGCTCGCGGCCAAGGCCGCGAGCTACGAGGCCGAGAGCCGCTTCCCCCGGGAAGTCTTCCGCACGCTGGGCAAGGCCGGCCTGCTCGGCCTGCCCTACGACGAGCAGTACGGCGGGGGCGGGCAACCGTACGAGGTCTACCTCCAGGTGCTCGAGGAGCTGGCGACGGTATGGGCCACGGTCGCGGAAGGGGTCAGCGTCCACACGTTGGCCTGCTTCCCGCTGGCCAGCTTCGGCACCGACGAGCAGCGCGCGCGCTGGTTGCCCGACATGGTCGGGGGCGAGCTGCTCGGTGCCTACTGCCTCTCGGAGCCGCAGTCGGGCTCCGACGCCGCGGCGATGACCACCCGCGCTGTGCGCGACGGGGAGGACTACGTGGTCAACGGCGAGAAGGCCTGGATCACCCACGGGGGCGAGGCCGACTTCTACGCCCTCATGTGCCGCACCTCCGACGAGGGCGCCCGAGGCATCTCCTGCCTGCTGCTCCCCGGCGACACCGGCGGCCTCTCCGCCGGGACGCCTGAGCGCAAGATGGGCTTCAAGGGTTCGACGACTGCTGCGGTCCGCTTCGACGACGCGCACATCCCCGCCGATCGGCTGATCGGGGAGCAGGGCCAGGGTTTCAAGATCGCCCTCGCCGCCCTCGACGGCGGCCGGCTGGGCATCGCGGCGTGCGCGGTGGGGCTCGCGCAGGGGGCACTGGACGCCGCGCTCGCCTATGCCCGCGAACGACGCCAGTTCGGCACGGCGATCCTCGACTTCCAGGGCCTCTCGTTCATGGTCGCCGACATGGCGACCCAGGTCGAGGCGGGCCGGGCGCTGTACCTCGAGGCCGCACGCCGCCGCGACCGGGGGCTGCCCTACGGGAAGCAGGCCGCGATGGCCAAGCTGTTCTGCACCGATGCCGCCATGCGCGTCACGACCGACGCCGTGCAGGTTCTCGGCGGCTACGGCTACGTCGAGGACTACCCGGTGGAGCGCTACATGCGCGAGGCCAAGGCGCTGCAGATCGTGGAGGGCACCAACCAGATCCAGCGGATGGTCATCGGGCGTCATCTCGCCCGCGGCTGACCGAGGGGTCGCCGCCGGTCCGGTCCTCGCCACTACGGTGTGTCGCGTGGAAGATCTCGATCGCACCATCGTGGGGCTGCTGTGCCGGGACGGCCGGATGAGCTACACCGACCTCGGCAAGGCGACGGGGCTGTCCACGTCTGCCGTGCACCAACGGGTCCGCCGGCTCGAGGCGCGTGGCGTGATCCGCGGGTACGCCGCCGTGGTCGACCCCGAGGCGGTCGGTCTGCCGCTCACTGCCTTCATCTCCATCCGGCCCATCGACCCGAGCGCACCCGACGACGCGCCGGACCGGTTGCGCGACATGGCCGAGATCGAGGCCTGCCACTCGGTGGCGGGGGAGGAGAGCTACATCCTCAAGGTGCGGGTGCGCAGCCCCGCCGACCTCGAGACGCTGCTGGCCCGGATCCGGGCAGCGGCGGGCGTCTCGACGCGCACGACGATCGTGCTCAGCACGCCGTACGAGGCACGCACACCCGAGGTCTGACGCGCTACGTGACGAGTGCCGCGTCCTGGGCACCCGCCGCCGTGCGCGAGGCGGCCGCCTGCACGGCGACGGCCGCATGATCGATCGCCGGACCGTGCTCGCGCCACCACCGCCGTCCGGCCTCCGGCAGCGTGTGGATCGGGTCGTAGTACTCGTACCGGCGGTCCAAGGCCTCCGCGTCGCTCGCCTCGATGCCGGTGCGGTAGTTCTTCGTCCAGTACGAGACGCCGCGCACGTCGTCGTACTCCTCGACCTGGTGCACCCACCGCTTGCCGACGAACGGCACGTCACAGATGATGCGCGGCGTCGCGAAGCCCGGCAGGTAGCCCATGATGGCGTGCTGCAGGCTCTGCGCCTCCTTGACCGAGACGCGCCAGTGCTCGGCGAACGGGATCATGTCGCACATGTAGAAGTAGTAGGGCATGATCCCCGCTCCGTCGAGCAGGGCGAAGCAGAGGTCGAGCAGGTCGGTGGCGTTGGCGTTGACGCCGTGCATGAGGACGCCCTGGTTACGCACGTCGCGGACCCCGGCGTCGAGCATGGCCGTGGTGGCCTCCGCCACCAGCGGCGTCACCGACGCGGCGCTGTTGACATGGGTGTGGATCGCCAGGTGCACGCCGCGGGCCCGCGCCACCGAGGCGAGCCGCTGCATGCCGGCGCGTACGTCGTCCTGCAGCCAGTGCTGGGGAAGGCCCATCAGGGCCTTCGTGGCCAGCCGGATGTCGCGGATGTTCTCGATGTCGAGCAGCCGTGCGACGAAAGCCTCGAGGTTCTTGAACGGCATGTTCGCCACGTCGCCGCCGGAGACCACGACGTCGCGGACACCGGGGGAGCGGCTCAGGTAGTCGATCATGGCGTCGTAGCGGTCGACCGGCTTGAGCTCGAACCTCAGCTTGGTGACCGTCGGCGTCGACGTGCCCACCAGGTCCATGCGCGTGCAGTGCCCGCAGTACTGCGGGCAGGTCGGCAGCAGCTCGGCGAGCACCTTGGTCGGGTAGCGGTGGGTCAGTCCCTCGGCGACCCACATGTCGTGCTCGTGGAGGGAGTCCCGGCTGGCGTGCGGGTGGCTCGGCCAGTCGGTGCGTCGGTCGGAGAACACCGGCAGCATGTAGCAGCGGACCGGGTCGGCGTACCACGCCTCGGTCCAGCTCTGGCCCGGCGCGGGGCCGCTCGCAACGATGGTGTTGATCATCTGGGGCGGCACCAGCATCGACATGGTGGCCCGCTGCGCCTGGTCACGCTCCAGGTCGGCATAGCAGCGGTCCGCCAGGAGGTCGCCGAAGACCGCCCGCAGCTGCGCGACGTTCTTGACGCAGTGGGCGCGCTGCCACTGGGCGCTGGACCACTGCGCGGCGCTCACCTCGCGCCAGCCGGGCAGCCGCCGCCAGTCGGGCTCCACGAGCTCCCGGCGGCGGTAGACGTAGGGCTGCGCCAGCGCGAGGGGGTCAGCGGCGCCCGGGAGGCGGTCCCCGGCACCGGCCGGCGGGCGGGGCGCTGCAGCTGTCATAACCGCAGGGTACGGGAGATCCTGCGGCTCGGCCATCCCGACACCGTAGGATCTCCCGCAGGCAGCAGGACCGGCCGTCGATCGTCCGCTCGGAGAAAGGAGCACCGTGGGTGACCGCAACGCCACGTCGCCCGTCGGGCTGCACCGGGTGATCGAGCCCGCCGGTGCGCTCCCGCAGGCGGCGTACCGCCTCGACGCCCGCCCGGACGTCGGCTGCGACGAGGTCCGGGTGCGCGTCGAGCTGCTCAACCTGGATGCGGCATCGCTGCACCAGCTGGTGACCAAGCACGACGGCGACGGCGACGCGGTGCGGGCCGAGGTGCTGGCGATCATCAGCGAGCGCGGCAAGATGCACAACCCCGTCACCGGCTCCGGCGGCATGCTCGTCGGCGTCGTCGAGGAGGTAGGGCCCGAGTCACCGCTGGGCCTGGCGCCGGGCGCCCGGGTCGCGACGCTGGTCTCCCTCTCGCTGACCCCCCTGCAGGTGACCGACGGCCTGGCGCGGTGGGACGGGCGCAGCGAGCAGGTGCCTGCCGAGGGACACGCCATCCTCTTCGGGCGCTCGATCGCGGCGGTGCTGCCCGAGGACCTGCGCCCCGAGCTGTCGATGGCCGTCATGGACGTGTGCGGCGCGCCGGCGCTGGTCGCCCGGGTGGTACGCCGGCACGTCGCCGAGCGGGTCGCCGCGGACGGCGTGGCCGGTGAGCCGGTCCGGGTGGCCGTCCTCGGCGCTGCCGGCAAGAGCGGGGCCCTCTCGCTCGCGGCCGCGCGGCACGCCGGCCTCGAGCTCGGCGCGACGGTGCGCACGGTCGGCGTCGTGCCGGTCGAGCACGAGGCCGCGCTCCTGCGCGAGGTCGGCCTGGCCGACGTGGTGGCCCTGGCCGACGCCCGCGACCCCGTCGCGCTCGCGGACGCCGTCGGCACTGCCCTCGGCGCTCCCGCGGACGTCACCGTCGTCTGCGTGGACGTGCCGGGCTGCGAGCACGGCGCGGTGCTCGCCACCGGCGACGGTGGCACGGTGATCTTCTTCTCGATGGCGACGTCCTTCTCCGCCGCAGCGCTGGGCGCGGAGGGGCTCGCCGCCGACGTGACCATGCTCGTGGGCAACGGCTACGTGCCCGGTCATGCGGCCTACGCCTTGGACCTGCTGCGCGCCGAGCCGGCCGTGCGGACGCTGTTCGAGCGTCGGGTCCGGCCACCGGCAGACTGAGCGCGTGCGCACCCTGCTGGTCAACGCCCGCGTCCTGTCTCCCGAGGACCCCGGCGCCACGTCGCTGGTGACCGACGGGGCGGTCATCTCCTGGGTGGGCCGCGGTGGCGCGCCCGGCACCGTCGAGGCGACCGTCGACCTCGCAGGCGCGCTCGTCACCCCCGCCTTCGTGGACGCCCACGTGCACGCGACGTCGACCGGCCTGGCGCTGCAGGGTCTCGACCTGTCCGGCTGCACCAGCCTCGCGCAGTGCCTGCGCGCCGTGGAGGCGCACGGGCGGGCGCGCCGTGGTGGCGTGGTGCTGGGCCACGGCTGGGACGAGACCACCTGGCCGGAGCACCGGCCGCCGACCCGTCTCGAGCTGGACCGGGCGTCGTACGGGGGAGTGGTCTACCTGACCCGTGTCGACGTGCACTCCGCCGTGGTGTCCTCCGCGCTGCTGGCCGCGGCGCCCGAGGCGCGCGCCGCCGAGGGCTACACCGACTCGGGGCACCTGAGCAGCGAGGCCCACCATCTGGTGCGGCGGGTGGCTCGCGAGTCGCTGCGCCCCGCGGACCGCCGGGCGGCGCAACGTGCTGCCCGGGACCGGGCCGCGGCGCTGGGCGTGGGTGCCTTCCACGAGCTGGGCGGCCCGGACGTCTCCAGCGAGGAGGACCTGCGGGAGCTGCTGGCCCTGGCGGCGCAGGAGCCGGGCCCGGACGTCGTTGGCTACTGGGGGCAGCTGGACGGGGTCCGGACGGCCCGCGACCTCGGCGCGCTCGGCGCCGCGGGCGACCTGTTCGCCGACGGCTCGATCGGGTCGCACACCGCCTGCCTGCGGGCGCCGTACGCCGACGCCGACCACGCGGGCCACGCCTACCTGAGCGCGGCGCAGGTGCGCGACCACGTACTCGCGTGCACCGCCGCGGGCGTGCAGGCGGGCTTCCACGCGATCGGCGACGGCGCGCTGGCGACGGTGGTCGCGGGCCTGCGCGAGGCGGCCGAGCGGGCCGGCGTGACGGCCGTGCGCGCCGCCCGGCACCGGCTCGAGCACGTCGAGATGGTCGACGAGGCCATGATCGCCACCCTGGCCGAGCTCGGCGTCGTGGCCTCGGTGCAGCCGGCCTTCGACCGGCTGTGGGGCGGTGCCGGCGGCATGTACGCCGAGCGGCTCGGCCTGCCGCGGGCCCTGACGCTCAACCCGTTCGCGAGCCTTGCCGCCGCGGGGGTCGTGATCGCCCTGGGTTCCGACGCGCCCGTCACGCCGATCGACCCGTGGGGCACGGTGCGGGCTGCGGCGCGCCACCGCACCGCGACCCAGCGGGTGGCGGTCGATGTGGCATTCAGCGCGCACACCCGCGGCGGGTGGTGGGCCGCCCGCGTCGACGACGGGGGCCTGCTGCGCGTGGGTGCGCCGGCGACGTACGCCGTCTGGGACACCGGGACGCACACGGGGCCGGGGCTGCCGGCACTGCGGCCCGACGAGCCGCTGCCGAGCTGCCTGCGCACGGTGGTGCGCGGGCGGACCGTCTACGAGGTCTAGCGGGTCAGATCTCCACCGGCCGCTCGTTGTAGGTGGCCACCCGCTCCTGTCCGGACAGCACGGCGATGCGATCCATCACCTCGTCGGTCACCAGCCGGCGCACCTCACCGGGGGCGCGGCCCTGCAGGTAGGGCGCGGGGTCGACCGGCTCGCCGAAGCGGACCCGCACCCGGTGGACGCGGGGCAGCCGCGCGCCGACCGGCTGGACCCGGTCGGTGCCGACCAGCCCGACCGGCAGCACCGGCGCGCCGGTCGCCACCGCGAGCCAGCCGACCCCGGTGCGGCCGCGATAGAGCCGCCCGTCGCGGGAGCGGGTGCCCTCGGGGTAGATGCCGAACGCGTCGCCGCGGGCCAGCACGGCGGCGGCCAGCTCCAGCGAGGCCTGGGCGTCGCGCTGCTGGTCGCGCGCGACCGGGACCGCACCGAAGGTGTGGAAGAACGCGCGCCGCGGCAGGCTGGCCAGCGAGCGGCCCTCGAAGTACTCGGCCTTGGCCAGGAACACCACGCGCCGCGGCACCGCCAGCGGGATGACGATGCTGTCGATGAAGGCCAAGTGGTTGCTCGCCACGATGACCGGGCCGGTCGGCGGGATGTGCTCCCGGCCCTCGATGACCGGCCGCCACAGGACGCGGAACAGCACCATGGTGAGCAGGCGCGTGAGCGCGTAGAACATGCGGCGAGCTCCCAGGGACGGGATGCGGGTGACCGGCGGCCAGGCGGCTCGACCGTATCCGGGATCGGTGCGCCGGGTCACGGCGCACCGATCCCCGGGATGAGGTCAGGGGCTGAGCGTCTCGCGTTGCGAGGACGTCGCGCCCGGCTGACGGAAGCTGTGGGCGCGCTGGAAGGCGACCGTCGGCTTGGCGTAGCCGCTGGTGTCCACCTTGAGACGACCGACCCGGCCGACGTACAGCGCCAGCCAGCCGGTGGCCAGCTGCTGCGCGGCGTACTCCTCGCGGCCCGGGTAGGTGTCCTGGGAGAAGGCGACCGCGTCGTTGATGCTGTAGGTGCGCCCGTCGGAGACCCCGGAGGTCTTGGCGAGAGCCTGCTGCGCCGCGATGTGGAAGGTCAGCGCGTCGCGGGGGTTCCACGCGTCCGGCGGCGCGATCCACGCGCCGTAGGCCAGCGCGTGGGCGTCCAGGCTGACGAAGTGCGCCCGGCGCACCACGCCCCAGTCACTGCCCTGCGGGTAGTAGATGTCGCCCGAGCCCGGGCGGTAGATGGTGCCACCGGGCTGCAGGTAGACCCCGCCGGCCGGCGACGCGGTGTCCGGCGCGAAGGACAGCTTGGAGAAGGAGCCGTAGACCAGCGGCGCGTTGTGGAACGCCGCCTCCGGGGTCTGCCGGCCGGCCAGCCCGGCCAGGTCCGCGGCCCACCACAGGTGCTGGATGTTGGTGCTGTAGTCGGGATGGATGCGGGAGTGGTTCTCCACCGACCCGTCGTCATAGATGTTCGACCCGTTCAGCCGGTCGGTGAGCGCGACACCGTTGACCGGCGTGCTGGAGTTGGCGTCGGTCTTGGTCGAGTACGCCGCCGCCTCCAGCTCGACCGCCTTCGCCCGCCAGTCCGCCACCCGCGGCGCGCGGGGCATCATGTTGACGGCCAGCTCGAGCAGCGCGGCGTTCCAGGCGTCCTCCTCGGCGTGGGTGTTGCCCGGGCTCAGCACCGTGCCCGCCTTGTCGGCCCAGTACTCCGTCGGCATGCCCAGCCGGACGTTGGCCTCGGAGACGATCATCGAGGCGACGTAGTCGCGCGTCTGGGCCGAGAGCTGGTCCCAGATCAGCCACGCGGCCTCCCCGATCAGGTTGGCCCAGTGGGCGGTCTGCCACCCGGACCCCCAGCCGCCCGGTGTCACCGAGGCGTGCTCGCACGCCAGCGAGCGGACCAGCCAGTCGGTGTAGCGGATCGCGTCCTGGCGGGTGCGGCCCACCCGCAGGTCGGAGTGCGCGCTGGTGCGGACGGCGATCGCCACGGTCAGCGCCGCCATGGCCGGCCGGCGGATGGCCAGCTCCTCGTCCCGGACCTTGCCGCGGATCTCGGTGAAGGGCTGCAGGCTGCGCCCCACCCAGCGCTCGACGTACTGGGCGCCGAGCAGGTAGCGCTCGGCCTGCCGCAGCGAGTCGCGCACGGCGAACGCCGGGTCCGGCGCCGGGACGGCGACCGGCATGGGACGGTCGAGGATCCTGCTCGGTACGACGTAGCCGGCCTGCGCCGCGACGTTGCGGGCGGCCGTGGGGCAGCCGGCACCGGTCGGCCCCGCAAGCGTCCGCCACGGCGCCGGCACGGCGCCGGCCTGGTGGGCGACGACGCGCACCGTGGTGGGACCGCCCTTCACCGGCTTCGGCCTGGCGGCCGGGCGCTTCGTGGCCTTCGCCGCCTTCGGCGTCGTCGGTCCGGTCGTGTTGGTGTCGCGGGTGTACCAGGTCGAGCCGCGCACCACCCCGACGGTGTCGGTGCGGTCGCCGTTCCAGTCACCGACCACGGGTACGTCGCCGGGCCTGCCGAAGGCGAACGCCTTGCGCGAGCGGCCGGCGCTGGCGAAGTCGCGCAGGTACCACCTGCCGGCGCGGACCACGCCGATCGTGTCGGTGCGGTCGCCGTTCCAGTCACCGACCACCACCCGGTCGCTGGGCAGCCCGAAGGCGAACTGACGCCAGACGGGCTGCTGCACGCCCGGCCCGACCGGCGTCGTCCCCAGCGAGAGCAGCCACACGTTGCCGCGCACCACGCCGATGTCGGTGGTGCCGTTGCCGTCCCAGTCACCGGCCACGGGCCGGTCGCCGGCTGCGCCGAAGGTGAGCCCCGTGCTGGGTTGCGGCGCCGCGCCGATGATGCGGTTGTAGACCAGCCACTGCCCGCCGGCGAACAGCGCGGGCGTGGTGGTGCCGTTGCCGTCCCAGTCGCCCCACACCATCGAGGTCCCCGCCGCGGTCGGGATCATGTACCGGGCGTCGGTGGCCCCGTCGCCGGCGCTGACCCGCGCCTCGACCCGGGTCGGCCCGAAATAGCCGGGCACGGAGCGCTCCGGGAAGACCGGCCTGGTCCAGGTGCCCGGGGTCAGCGCCGCGGGCATCGGCGCCGGGGGCGGCTTGCGCGCAGCGCTCGCGTCGAGCGGGGAGGCCGCCACCAGGCCCGCGACCAGCCCGAGCGTCGCCACGGCGGCGCCAGCCAGTCGGCTGCGGTGCGTGCCGCGCCCGAGGCGGCCGCGGGACGTGCTGGTCAGCGCAGGTGCGGACACCGTCTCCCCGATCATGTGTCGTCAGCCGCTAATGGTGGCAAAGCGGCGCCAATCGTCGCAGACGTGATGGTGCGACGCGTGCACTTGACCCAAGGATTACCGAGGGCACCGCCAGGCGGCGGGAGCGACACGGCCCTTGCCGCGGCCGCCCCACCCGGGGGCAGGCTACCGTCCCGCCCGGTCCGGGGCTGTCCGGCGCCGACGTGGCGGTGCCGAGGGACGCGCAAGCACTGCCCGTCGTACGGCACAATGGCCGCAGGATCTGCGGCCGAAGGGCGCCTGCGACGGAAGTCCTCCGCCGCACCGCCCCGGTGCTGCGTCCCGCGGCCGTGCCCAGCCGCCCGCCGTCCGGGGCAGGAAGGCGAGCCCGCCGTGCCCCGCAGCGCCCCGCCCGACCGCAAGCTGGACCTCGACGCAGCGACGGTCCGTCGGGCCCGCGCCCTGGCGCGGCAGGCCGGCCGGCCCCTCGTGCGGCTGGCCCGGACCCACACGACCGTGTCGGTCGAGCGCGCCGTCCTGCGGATGGCCGGCATCACCGGCGCCGACCCCGACGGCATCCCGTGGGCCAACCGGCTCGTCGACGCCGTGCGCGAGGAGGTCGGCCTGGAGCACGGCGTCGCGCTGCCGGTATGGGACGCGATGCGCCGGGGCAGGCACGGGGACCTGACCGAGCTGGCACAGAAGGCGTCCACCGGTGGCGCGCAGCTGCGCATCCCCGAGGGGCGTGACGCCCAGGCGGCAGGCGCCGCCGCGCGCCGCCAGGTCGCCGGTGGCATCGCCACGATCGACCGGCGGCGACGGGAGCGCGAGGGCATGCTGCGTCGGATCGGCGACGCGCCGCGGCAGCCGTGGATCTACCTGATCGTCGCGACCGGCGACATCCACGAGGACATCCCCCAGGCCCAGGCGGCCGCCCGCGGGGGCGCCGACGTCATCGCGGTGATCCGCTCCACCGGGCAGTCGCTGCTCGACTACGTGCCGGAGGGGGCGACGCGCGAGGGTTACGCCGGCACCTACGCGACGCAGGAGAACTTCCGCCTGATGCGCGCGGCGCTCGACGACGTGTCGCGGGAGCTGGGGCGCTATGTGCGGCTGACCAACTACGCCTCGGGGCTGTGCATGCCCGAGATCGCCACGCTCGCCGGGCTCGAGCGCCTCGACATGATGCTCAACGACTCGATGTACGGCATCCTCTTCCGTGACATCAACCCGATCCGGACCTTCGTGGACCAGCGGTTCTCGCGCCAGGTGCACGCGCGCGCCGGCATCATCATCAACACCGGTGAGGACAACTACCTCACGACCGCGGACGCGGTCGAGGAGGCCCACACGGTCACGGTGTCCCAGCTGCTCAACGAGTACTTCGCCAAGGAGGCGGGCCTCGAGGACTGGCAGCTGGGGCTGGGTCACGCCTTCGAGATCAACCCCGAGGTCCCGGACTCGTTCCGGCTCGAGCTGGCCCACGCGATGCTCGCCCGCGAGCTGTTTCCCAAGGCGCCGCTCAAGTGGATGCCGCCCACCAAGCACATGACCGGTGACGTCTTCCGGGGCTACCTGCTTGACGGGTTCTTCAACCTGGTCGGCGCGATGACCGGCCAGGGCATCCTGCTCGTCGGCATGATGACCGAGGCGGTGGTCACCCCGTTCCTGTCCGACCGCGACCTCGCGCTGCAGAACGTGCGCTACGTCCTGGACGCCGCCGGCAACCTGCACGAGGACTTCCATCCTCGGCCCGGCGGGTTCATCCAGACCCGGGCCCACCAGGTGCTGGACGAGGCGGTCGCGCTGCTGCAGAGGATCGTCGACGAGCCGGGGCAGGGCGCGCTGCTCGACGCGATCGCCGACGGCACGTTCGGGCTGATGAAGCGTCCGCCCGACAAGGGCAAGGGGTACGACGGCGTGGTCCGCCAGGCCGACGGCTACTACAACCCCGCGACGGAGCTGCTCGAGGGGATCAAGCGATGACGGGAACGGTCGCCGAGAACAGGATCGTGCGGCCCTACGGCGACACGACCGGTGACGGGATGGTGCAGATGTCCTTCACCCTCCCGGTGCCCCACGACAAGCGTGCCGAGGGAGCGGCCCTGCAGCTGGCCGCGAAGATGGGTCTCGATCCCGCGATGCTGGTGCACGCCAAGGCGATGGGCCCGGACTTCACCTTCTTCGTCGTGTACGGCCGGGTGACACATCTGGTCGACCTCTCCGCCGTGCAGGTGCACGAGCGCGAGTACCCCTTGCTCAGCCCCAAGGAGGCCAACAACGCCATCAAGCGCACCCTGCGGCGCAAGCTGGTGGTGCTCGGGGCGTGCATCGGGACCGACGCGCACACCGTCGGCATCGACGCCATCCTGAACATCAAGGGCTTCGCCGGTGAGAAAGGCCTCGAGTACTACCGCGAGATCAAGGTGGTGAACCTCGGCGCGCAGGTGCTCGTGCCCGACCTCGTCGCCGCCTCCCGGGCCGAGAAGGCCGACGCGGTGCTCGTCTCGCAGGTCGTCACCCAGCGTGACGCGCACCTGAGGAACACCCGCGAGATGTCCGCGGCGTTCCGGGAGTCCTACCCCAGCGACAAACGACCGCTGCTGGTCGTCGGCGGCCCCCGCTTCGACGAGACGGCCACCGTCGGCCTCGGCGTCGACCGCATCTTCGGCCGCGGCACCACGCCGGGCGAGGTCGCCAGCTACCTCGTGCACGCCCTGGCCGAGCGGAGGGCGCCGTCATGAGCGAGAGCACCGCCGCCGATCCGCGGCTGGGTCTGCGGGTCGTCCACCGGCGTTACGTGCCGTACTCGCACGCGCACTACGCCGGCAACCTCCTCGATGGTGCCTACGTGCTGGGCCTGTTCGGTGACGTCGCGACGGAGCTGTGCATCCGCTGCGACGGCGACGAGGGGTTGTTCGCGTCGTACTCCGAGGTGCAGTTCCGCGCTCCCGTGCAGGGCGGTGACGTCCTCGAGGTGGAGGCCCGGTTGACCCGGCTGGGGCGCCGCAGCCGTGGCGTGGACTTCGAGGCCCGCGTGCTGTGCCGCGCCCGCACGGGACAGCCCGGTGCCGGCACGTCGGCGGCCGAGGTGCTCGACACGCCGCTGGTCGTGGTGACGGCCGTCGGCACCGTCGTCGTACCACCGCTCACCTGAGGCCCCTACCGTCGGTAGCGCCTGGAAGGCGATCAGCCAAACGGTGGATGCCGCTCCTGCGTGTCGCCCCGACACGCCGAAAACCGTTGGAAATACTCGGGAATCTGCTGGCCCCTGCACTGTGCCGCCTACCTGCGGCTTTGTGCGTTTCCGCAGGTCAGCCGACGGTTGACAGAGCGGTGCCGGGCCGACAAGGGTGTGCAACGTCCACCACAGGACACCCGCAACAGCTCTCCCTCCGCGACACCACGAGCCGGCTTCGGGCCAAGGGACGGCGCAATGCGCAAGCGCCGTTCGGGTGCCAGGTCCGACCGCCGTCGTCGCTCGAGATGGGGTGGGGCGAGCTGACGGGGGTGAGACACGGGAAGGGCCCGACCGCCCAGTAGACAACGGTCCTCGATCCGGCAGCCGGCCGGGCGAGGTCGGTCCGAAGGGTGGTGCGGGCCCTGACCCGTCTCCGGGCCCGGTGAGCACCCCGGCCATGATCCGGGCACGGCACGCCGGCCCCGTGCCCGCCGTTGTACCGTCACAGGTCCGCGCGGTCGTCGGGACCGCCGCGTCGTCGCCGAGGGACGGTCACCGGTTGAGCAGCTCTGCGATGGGCACCCGCCCGCCGTGGACCACCGGTCGCCGGCTCGCGGAGCAGGACCGGGCGGCCCAGGCCCGCCGGCACGGAGCCCTGCCGCCCAGGCTGCTGCTCGCCGCAGCAAGCGGGCTCGCCGCGGCGGCGGCTTTCCCCCCGGTGGGCTGGTGGCCTCTGGCACCGGCTGCCCTCGCGACACTGATGGTGACCTGCCGGGGACAGGGCCGGGGGCGCGGCGCGCTGCTCGGCCTGGTGCACGGCGTGACGTTCTTCCTGCCGCTGCTGCACTGGAGCGGCGTGTACGTCGGCGCGCTGCCGTGGGTGCTGCTGGCGCTGAGCCAGGCGGTCTTCCTCGCCGTGTACGGCGCGGGCGCTGCTGCCCTGTGGCGGCTGCCGGCCGCCCCACTGCTGCTCGCCGCCTGGTGGGTCGCGGTCGAGGCGCTGCGGTCCCGGGTGCCGTTCGGCGGCTTCCCGTGGGGCCGGCTCGCCTTCACCTCGGCTGAGAGCACCCTCGCGCCGCTGGCCGCGGTGGGCGGCGCGCCGCTCGTGTCCTTCGCCACCGCGCTCGTCGCCGGGCTGCTCGCCTGGGCGGCCGCCTCGTGGCGCTCCGGTCGGCCGGGCGGTCCGACCCGCCGCGACCAGCTGCGCCTGCCGACGGCGCTGCTGCTCGCGGTCGCGGTCGGGGGAGTGGGGGCGCTGGTGCCGGGAGCAGCCGGCACCGCGTCCAGCGGGTCGCGCAGTGCGGTCGTCGCCGTGGTGCAGGGCAACGTCCCGCGGGCCGGCCTGCAGTTCAACGCCGAGCGAGAGGCCGTGCTGCGCAACCACGTCGCGGCGACACGCAGCCTGGCCGCGAGGGTGCGCGCAGGGCGGCTGCCCAGGCCCGACCTGGTGCTGTGGCCGGAGAACTCCTCCGACGTCGACCCCTTTCGCGACGCCGGCGCTGCCGCTCTCATCCAGTCGGCGACCGACGACATCGGCGTCCCGGTGCTCGTGGGGGCCGTGGTCGACGGGCCCGGGCGCTTCCTGAGCAACACCGGCGTCGTCTGGCGCCCGGGGAAGGGGCCGGGGGCCCGCTACGTCAAGCGCCACCCGGCACCGTTCGGCGAGTACATCCCGCTGCGCAGCGTCGCCCGGCGGGTGTCGGACAAGGTCGACCTCGTCGCCCGAGACTTCGTCGCCGGACGGACGGTACGCACCCTGCCGATGGGCAAGGCGACGGTCGCCGACGTGATCTGCTTCGAGGTCGCCTACGACGGGCTGGTGCGCGACGTCGTACGGGCCGGCGGTGACCTGCTGGTGGTGCAGACCAACAACGCGACGTTCGGGCGCAGCGGTGAGGCCGTGCAGCAGCTGGCGATGACCCGGCTGCGGGCCATCGAGCACGGCCGGGCGACCGTGCAGGTCTCGACGGTCGGGGTCAGCGCGATCGTGCGGCCGGACGGCACGGTGGTCGAGGACACCCGGCTGTTCACCCGCGACGTCCTGGTGGCCCGCGTGCCGCTGCTCGACGGGCGCACCCTCGCCGACCGGCTCGGCGGCTGGCCCGAGGCGTTGCTGTGCCTGCTGGCGGCCGGCGCGCTGGTCGGCGCCGGCGCGACGGCGCGACGGGGGACCGCGTGACAGGGGGGACCGCGTGACAGGGGGGACCGCGTGACAGGGGAGACCGCGTGACAGGGGACCTGGTGACAGGGGCGGCCGAGGACAGCGGCGCCACCGGCCCGGAGCGGGTGCTGGTCGTCGTACCCACCTACGACGAGCGGCCGAACCTGGCCACCGTGGTGGAGCGGCTGCGGGCCGCGGTGCCGGACGCCGACGTCCTGGTGGTCGACGACGACAGCCCCGACGGCACCGGCGCCGTCGCCGACCGGCTGGCCGCCGCCGACCCTGCCGTGCACGTGCTGCACCGCGCCCGCAGGGAGGGGCTGGGAGCGGCGTACGTCGCCGGGTTCGGGTGGGGTCTCTCGCGCGGCTACGACGTGCTCGTCGAGATGGACGCCGACGGGTCGCACCAGCCCGAGCAGCTGCCCGGCCTGCTCGCCGCCCTGGCCGACGCCGACCTCGTCCTGGGCTCCCGCTGGGTAGCGGGCGGCAGCGTGACCGACTGGCCGCTGGGCCGCCGGCTGCTGTCCAGGGGCGGCAACACCTACGTGCGGCTGGCGCTCGGGCTCGGGCTGCAGGACGCGACCGGGGGGTTCCGCGCCTACCGGCGGGGGGCCCTCGAGGCCATCGACCTCGCCGGCGTCGCGAGCCACGGGTACTGCTTCCAGGTCGACCTGGCGCGGCGGGTCGTCGGCCACGGCGGCCGGGTCGTCGAGGTGCCGATATCGTTCGTCGAACGGGTCCATGGTCGCTCGAAGATGAGCGGCGCGGTCGTGCGTGAAGCACTGTGGCGCGTGACGCTGTGGGGGATCTCGGCCCGGCTGCGGCAGCTCCGACGAGGGGCCCAGGGCTCGATGCGGAGGCGATGAACGATGGCTGTGGCCCTCGTGGTGGCGTTCCTGCTCGTGCCGGTCGTGGAGATCTACGTGATCATCCAGGTCGGCCATGCGATCGGGGCGCTGCCGACCGTGGCCTTGCTGGTGCTCGAGAGCCTGCTCGGCGCCTGGCTGGTCAAGCGCGAAGGGCGCGGCGCCTGGAAGGCGCTGCGGGCCGCGGCTGGTTCGGGCCGGTTGCCCACCACGGAGCTCGCCGACGCCGGCCTGGTGCTGGTCGGTGGCACGCTGCTGCTCACGCCGGGATTCGTCACCGACGTGGTTGGCTTCTTCTTCGTGCTCCCGCCCACTCGGCCGTTGGCCCGGCGGCTGCTCGGCTGGTTCGTGGCACGTCGGGCGACCCGGGTCGTCGCCTCACGCGGCCCCTGGACGGCTCCGACGCCAGCCAGCCGGCCGCCCCGGTCGGGGCCGGGTGGCCACCCGCGCGTGGTCAGCGGCGAGACGGTGCCCGATCAGCCTGCGCCGCCCGAACCGGAGAACGGCAAAGGTCCGGGCCGCGCCGCCGGGGGGTAGCGACGCGACCCGGACGACTGCGATCGTCTCAGGCGCTCTTGCGCTGGCCGCGCCCGACACTCCCACGTGGCTTGCCGGGCAGCGCGCCGGCGCGCAGCTGCTGCAGCCGTTCCGCGAGGAGCACCTCGAGCTCCTTCACGCTGCGCCGCTCGAGCAGCATGTCCCAGTGGGTACGGGCGGGTTTGCCCTTCTTGGGCTCGGGTCGCGTGCCGTCGACCCGCAGGGCCTCGCCACCACAGACGGTGCACTCCCAGACCTCGGGCACGTCGGCCTCGAGGGAGAACGGCACGGCAAAACGGTGCCCTTCCGGGCAGTCGTAGGTCACGCTCTGACGCGGCGCCATCTCGATGCCCGCGTCGTTCTCGTAGCTCTGCGCACCGAGACGTGAGCCGCGAAGTGCTCGCTCGGCCATGTGGTCCTCCTGGATGAGTTCCCCGTGACGACCCGGCCGGGGCCCGGTCGAGAGACAGACACGCGGGTCGTGCTGTCAAGAACGCTCGAACACCGTTGAGGATTCCCGGGCGCGGCACCTCTGAACCTGTGGGAGGGCGTGGGTACGACCCTTTCCGCAGGTGTCCACGAGGGTCGGCCCGTCGACGGTCCGGGCGTGCACGCGCAGGCCGCAGGCCCCGGCGCCGTCCACGGCGACGGCTCCACCCTCTTTGGTGATCGTGAGGGGATCCGGCACCGTTTCGGTGCCGATCCGCCTCACGATCACCGGGCTGGGCCCCGGCGCGGTCCACGGCGACAGTCGACGGGTCGCCGTTGGGCAGTCGACGGGTCGCCGATGCCTGGCAGAGCGCCGATAAGCGACATGTGCTAGGGGCTGTACTCTGTCCATTAGGACTCCTGCCTTCGCTTCCAAGGTGGGGCGTCTAGGCCCGGGTGCGCTGCGCTAACAGCCCCCGGGCCGATCTGTGCTCAGGCGCTGGCGGCGCTGCTCAAACGCCGGGCCCCAGCCCCGACGGCGACTTCGGAGACGAACCGCAGCCACAGCTGGGCGTACGGTGCGGACCTCGTGCCGTCCGCACGGGTGAACGCCTTGTTCCCGGCCCGGCAGGTGACCGCCCAGTGAACGGAGTCACCCTCCGACACGGCCGCCAGGGCCCCGAGGTCCTCCGACCCCACGTAGACCTCGGCGAACCCGCCGTTGGGCTCGGTCAGGACCGTGACCCGAGCAGCCTGGCGGACCTCGCCGGTCGTCTCGTCGGCCTTGGTGTCGAACCGCTCGACCGTACGCACGGTCCCGGCGACGCTGACAACAGCAGCTGGATTTCCGGCCATAACAGGCACACTCCCCACACACACTTCCAACCCTGCGCTAACAGGGGGTCGACTGCGCCGACCTGAGGGTGACAATGTCGGACCCGGCGGGCAAGGTCAAGCCCCAGCGCGCAAATGCCGAGAAGTTAGTACCAACGGACGATGCGAAGGGGGGTATTCCGGGTGATACACCTGTCGAACACCGACGCCCGGCGGCTCGTGAAAACGCTCGACGCCGCCCAGGCCGGCCTGCGAGAGTACGCCGCCGACCAGTCCTACCGGGCCGACGCCTACCGGCTGATGCGAGAACGCATCATGGCGGCATTCCACCGCCGCCAGGCCGACAGCGCAGGCGACCTAGCCGAGGCGCTGACCGAACTCGGCGGCCTCCTACTCGTGCGCCTGGACGCCGTCGACGACGCCGCCTGATACCCCGACTGCAGGTGGGCGCGAATCGCGATTCGCCTACGCACAGCGCCCAAGCACCCCACGTCGTCCCCAACGTCGTCTTTCCGTCACTTACCGAGAGCGGCTGCGCCGCGGGAGGTCACCAGCTGCTCTGCGAGGCGCGCGTCAACGACCCAGACGGGCGACGATGGAGCGCTGTCGCCCGTCTGAGCCATTGACCCGCTGAATCTGACCCGCCGTGGGGCGTCGTTGTCGACGTTCAGCAGGTAGGGGGGCGGGGGATGTTGCTCCCCGCCCCCCAACCTCCAGTCGACAAGGTGCCCGGACATGGGTTTTTCCCGTCGTGGCTGCGACGGGCAGTGTGTCGTGACTTTCAGCTGGCCAGCACTAGCCGGTGTCGTCCAGGCCGGCGGCGTCGGGCTGCAGCTCGGCCCACACCGCCTCATGCTCGGCGCGCTCGGCCTCCAGCAGCGCGCGCACCAGGCGGACCATCCCCAGCTGGTCGCCAGCCTCAGCCAGGTCGAGCAGCTGCGAGCGGGCGCTGGCCCGACACACGGCGGTCCAAGCGAACGGATCCATGTGCAGGATCGCCTCGGCGCCCTCGTTCTGCGACTGGTCGACCAGCTGCTCGTCGGTGACATCGCGCAGCCCCAGACGCGCCTTCAAGCCGCGCGACCAGAGGATGCCGTGGCGACCCCGGGTGACCTGCTCGTACTCGCGCCACAGGCCCGCCAGATGCCTGTAGCGGCGACCCCGGCCGGCCAACCGGGCGGCACGCAGCTGCTCGAGCAGCTCGAAGGGGGTAGAGGACGTCTTGCGGCCGCGTTTCAGGTCGCCACGGGTCATCTCCAGGCCCACGCCGCGCGCCTGGCCGGCGGCGTCCTGCACCTTGGCCAGGTAGCGCACCAGCCGGCCCTGGTCGAGGCGGCCGCGGACGTGCAGCGTCTGGATGTTGACGCCGAACTCGGCCGAGGGAGCCGATCGGCCGGGCGGTGTGGCGCCGGCGATCCAGGCGGCCTGCACCGCGGCGGTGAAATCCTCCAGCTGCGCCCCGACGACCGGCGCCTGGGTCAGGATCAGCACGTGCAGGTGCGGGTGCCAGCCGTTGCGGCCCCGGGTGATCTCCACCGCCTTGATGGAGCCAACAACGCCGGCCCTTTCCCACGCGGATTGCGCAGCGCTATTGCGCCGGAGTTTTGCCCAGCCATCGCGAACAATGCCAAATGTTGTTTGCAACGAATCCTCGAAAGAATGCGGAATTGTCAGCGTGAGCAATAGGCCGGAGCCGCCGGCGAGCAAGAACGGCGTCACCGCCGCCTCCAGCTCCCCGGCACGCCGCTGGCGAATCACCGCCGAGCACACCGGGCACGACCACATCGAGGAACAGTAGGCCACGCCGGTGAACCCGGCGCCGCGAAGACCGCTCACGACGCTGACCTGCTGGCCGGTGCGCCGGCGCCCGCACCACTGCACCCGATGCAGACTGGAGGCGGTGTACAGCTCGTCGCGCAGCTTGAAACGATGCCGGCGGGCCGCCTGGCGGCCGACGTCGGCGGCGCGCGTCGCCTGGGCACCGCTCACCGGGTGAACCGTTCGTGGGCGGACTGACGGGTGATCCCGAGGCGACTGGCGATCTCGGACCAGCTGAAACCGTGCTCGGCGTGCAGCGCACGGGCCGCCTCACCGATCCCGTCATCCACCTGCTGCCGGATCTTCACCAGCAGCGGCAGAGTCTCCGGATCGGCCGCGGCCCTACGCACCAGGGCACGCACCGAGCGCGCCACGAAGGCCGCGTAGTCGTCGTCCTCGATCAACCCGCCACACACCCGGAGATCTCCAGTCGGCCGTCAGGACTCGCCTGACACCCACGGGCGCTACCGGGAAGCGGACCCTGACAGCGGAGGGGCGGGCTCAGACGGGTACTGCCGCACCCGGCCATGCGGCCGCCGCTCACGGACGACCCCCGACGCGACGCGGCTCACGCGCCACCCGCCACACACCGCTGACCTGGCGCAGCCGAACGCACGAACCACCCGAGGCCGGCTGTGCCCACCAGCCCGACAGGGCCGCCAGCGACCACAGGACGAACGGACGTCCGTCCACCTTCACCACCGACCCGGGACGCACCATCAGCCGGCCACCTTGACCGCTTTCCGGGTGCGCGCTCCCGACGCACCGATCTGCGTGACGACCTCGAGCTCGTGAAGGTCAGTCCCCTCGTGATCGTCGTCGCAGACGCACTTCGGCCTCTGGCGGGAACCGCCGCACGCGATGCACATCCCGCCTTCGGTGACGTGACCCAGTGACAGGACCTGGCCGAGCGTGTTGTAGGCACCGACCGCCGCGCAGGTCGGCACCCACAGCAGGCCCCTAGCCATCGGCTTGAGCCGGTCCCGCTGACCGTCCGAGGCCATGAAGTCATCGAAACTGTTGGCGTCGTACGCGGTCGCCAGGACCAGCCGCCGAGGCCGCCACAGCAGCCCGGTCTGGCGGGTGGGGAAGAAGGAGCGCATCTCCACCACAACCTGTGCGACCTGGCGGATCGGCAGCGCGCACCGAGAGTACGCCGGGGTCGTGACCCGCTGGCGGATATCCGCCTTCCGCAGCTTGTGCTGCCAGTTGACCACCTGCACCGGCATCGACGCCGACGCCGACGCGTCCGCGATGCCAGCCACCTCATCGAACAGCACATCGGCGTGCTCGATCGTCAGCAGCTGACGGTAGTCCGAGAGCGGCACGTACAACGGGTGCGGCACACCCTTGCTCAGGGTCAGCGGCACCGTGGAGTACACCAGCCGGGTGCCTGACGAATTCCCCAAGATGACGTCGCGCCCGACATCGCAGATGACCCCACGGTGCACCAGCCCAGCCAGGTCCTCGGAGCTACCCACGGCGTACGGAAGGTAGGCGGCCAGGTCGCAGACCTCGCACGCACGGGCATGATCGTTGAACGGCCGATGATGGCGGTGCTCGGCATCCCAACACAGCCACGCCATGCCGGCCAGCACCGGCATCTCGGCCTGGACCATCACCAGCGACTTGCCGGAACCGTTCGGCCCCACAAAGACCACGATGCCGGTCCGCGCCAGCAGCTCCCACAGCCGCGTCGAGGACACGAAGAACGCCCACACCCGGTAGGCCCAGCGCGCCATCACAGACCGCCATGGTGACTCGGGAACCGCCCCGGACCCCGGCGACGCACACGAGACGTCCCACCCGACGCCGGCGGACCCGCTCCGTCGCGCTCCGCACGACTGCCGCGGGACCGCCCCACGACAACCGCGACCACCACGGCCAGCAGCACCAGGACCACAATCATGCCGCCGAGCCCCCGCCCGCGGTGAGGAAGGACGCGACGATCCGCACCAGCTTGATGGCCAGCCCCGACGTCAGGCACACGGCGTACACGCCGATCACGGTGACCATCAGCGACCAGGGCATCCACACGGACGTACCGGCCACGTAGCTCGAGGCCGTGGTCACCCAGCCGGGGAGCTCCACCAGGAAGGAGGGCGGGCCGGGCACGCTGACCAGCCCGCCCAGCCAGCCGATGAACGCCGCGAACCAGCCGACGATGGTGTCTGTGATCATCACTGCCTCATCCCGATAGCGGCCAGGACCGGCCGCGCACAAAACCGTGCGCCGGCGACAAGCACGGCGATGCTGGCGAACAACTTGACGACCAGCGCAACACCCTGCATGGGCTGCGAGCACGCGTCGAGCGGGTCGAAGTCGTACCCGTGGTGCGCCAGCGTGATGGAGAAGTGCGGCCCGGCGCACCCGCCCGCGGACGCGCCGATGCCGGCCAGGGTCGTGCCGACCCCGCCCAGCGCGTCACCCCACGCCGGGACGCCGGTGCCGGCCCAGCCGGCCGAGGCCGAGGCGTGCGCCGTCTGCAGCGCCCCGGGGGACGGCTCGAACAGCGCCCTGGCGGCGCAGACCGACGTGCTGTAGTACCAGAACGGGTTAAGCACACTGAGGATGTTGAAGTCCGGCGGGCAGCCCGGGTCCGACTGCGTGTCACCGTCGGGCAGGCTGCCAGTGTCAGCGGACGGGTCAGGCAGCGCTCCCGTCAGCGGGTCAGCCGTGTTCGGCTCAGACCCGACCGCCGGCGCCCGCTTCGCCCGGGTCGCCCGCGCCGGGTCGAACACCGCCCGGTAGGCGTTGCACTCGGAGAGCGCCACCTCAGCACCCGCATACGTGCACTGGTAGCGGTCGGCCTTCGCTGGGTCCTCGAACCAGCTCGTGCACGCGGCCGGGTTGGCGAAGCAGGACAGCCGGGTCGCCCCGTCCACACGGAACAGCAGCAGCTTGCAGTGCCCATCTCCGCAGCTGGGGTAGGCGCTCTGCCAGTCCTTCGTTGCCTGGTTGCGCGTCCACTCGCTGACCACCGTGTCGGGCGCGGAGCCGTCCGGGACGATCCGTTCGATCTTGACATAGTCCAGGACGTCACCGCCGTCGCAGGTGGCCTGCGGGACCAACGGCCAGGCGGCGTCGGACTCGCGGAACTGCTCGGAGGGGAGCACGACGGTCGACGGGCTGGACCCGTCGAGCAGGGTGCAGCGATAGGTGGTCTGCCACAGCCGCAGCGGGTCCGGGGACGTCTGGGCGGCCGGAGCGGCGGGGAACCGGGTGTGGCCGGCGGTGTTGTCGGTCGCGTCGACCCACATGTCCAGGAGGCCCAGGTGGTCCACGCAGCCGGCGGTCGCGCCCAGCGTGGCCTGCTTACCGCCGGCCCAGTCGGCGGGGAAGTACCCGCTGACGCCGCCGGTCTGGAGTTCATACCCGTCAACGCAGCGCCAACCCAGGGCGGGTGAGGCGTAGCCGCGCTGGGAAGCGCTGACGTTGACCAAGACGGTGGACTCGTGCGGCGCGAGCGGGTCGACCCTGGTGACCTCGACCGTGCCGACCTCCCCGAAGTAGGAGTGCCCGGAGAAGTCGAACGGAGTCGCCGTGGCACCGGAGCTCACGTCGCTGTTGATCTGGTACCCAGGGGGTTTGCAGAACAGGTGCAGGCCGGCTGCGCAGGCGCCGCCGTTGATCAGACCGCCGATCTTCCAGCCGACCTCCAGCCCGGTGACGGCGGTCATGGCAGTGCCAGCGACCACCGAGCCGGGTATCACCACGCGGGGCGGCGCCTGAGTGCCCAGCGGGCCAGTCGGGATCGAGTTGCCGACAGCCCGAGCGCGCTCCGCCGCGGACACCGCGTCGTAAGAGCCGATCACCGAACCCGGCTGCGTCAAAGGCGCCACCGACGGGACCGAGCCGTCCCGGGCGAGCGCCGCAGGGGCGAGCGGGCCGCCCAGCAGCAACGCGCCCGAGCCGAGCAGAACCACGGGAAGGGACAACAGGCGACGCGGGGGAATGCGCACGACCGTCGTCCCCTCCCGGGATCGACCGCGCCGGGGGTGTGGCGCGGGGTAGCGAGAGCAGGCGCGGGCTGCGCCTACCGGATGAAGCTGCGGACCAGCGTGTAGCCCTTCTTCAGCCCGAAGATGGACACGCCGATACCGAGACCGACCGCGGCCACGGCGAGCAGATCCGGGCCGAGCCCGGACAGCGCATCCGTGAGCGTCGCGACCATCGGGCCAGCAACAAAAGTCGTCATGCTGTTACCTCCTCTCGCGCACTAGAACCGCACCAAAGCCACGACGACGCCGAGGCCAGAACCGAAGGTCAATGCCATGACCAAATCCACGAGCGTCACCGGATCAGCGAGCGCACCAGCGCCCACCCCTTCACCAGTGCCACCACACCCAGGTAGGCCGTCGTGAGGATCGCCCAGACCTGCGGATCGCCGTCCACTACGACCGCCACGACCCGACCGTGTGCGCGGCCGCCATGAACACCAGCAGCCCCACACCGAACGACAACACCCGGAACTGCTCGTCGGTCAGCCCGGCACCGGTGACATCCACCGGGGCCGGGGGCCCCGAAGTCGGCGCGGAGGGGTCCGCCGCCCACTCGGTAACCGTGCAGTCGGTCGAAGGCCACGGCGGCGGCGTCGCGGACGGCTCCGCGTCCTCGCACACCCACTGGGCCGCTGAGCCCCCGGTCGACGGGTACGGCGCCGGTGTCGCCGTGGCCGCGTCCGACGGCGACACCACGCCCAACGCCAGCAGGACGCAGAACCCCAGCACACACACGAAGCGCCTCATCGGCCGAGCCGGTTTTCTTCGTCAATCAGGTGACGGACATAGGCCCAGCCCACCTTCAAGCCGAACGTGATCACCCCGATCCCCAGTCCCACCACCGCGATATCGGTCAGGTCGGGCAGCAGACCGGAGAGAGCTGACGTGAGCACGCCGACGGTGCCGTCCGCCACCATCACCGGAGCACGCCCGAACCGAACAGGAACCGCAGGATCGCCAGCGTCAAGAACGCCAGCGCGATCCAGGTCACACGGCCGCGGGTCACGCGCGTGACCCGCAGCGAACACAGGACCAGCCGGCGATGCCGTTGGTCATGTAGTGCTGACCGGCGCAGCCGTAGTCGCGGACCACGAAGCGGGCGAAACGCTCCCGCGACCGGGCGATCACCAGCGCGCGCAGGCCCGCCTCGGTGATCTCGTACGGCACCTGCGTCTCGGCGGCTGGCTCGTCATCTGAGATGAACTTGCGCCGATAAGCGACATTATGTCAAGTCAGCTGGAGCGGGTAGACGGATCGTTCGAACATATGTTCTCATCCCCCTGTGCGCTGGGACAGTCTCCGTCTGACCGACGAGCCCCCGTCCGCCGTCCGGGGACGGGTGCCCTTGCTGCCGCGCGGCGCGGTGACCCGCACGTTCGACACGCCGGCGTTCCGCGGCATCACCTTCCACGAGGTCACCGCGCGCTCTGCCCTGAACAAGGTCCCCGAGGCGTCCCGGGTGCCGTTCCGGTGGACCGTCAATCCCTACCGCGGGTGCAGCCACGCCTGCGTCTACTGCTTCGCCCGCAAGACCCACGAATACCTCGACCTCGACGCGGGTCACGACTTCGACTCGCAGATCGTGGTCAAGACGAACGTCGGTGAGGTGCTGCGCCGCGAGCTGGCTGCGCCGTCCTGGCGGGGCGAGCACGTCGCGATGGGCACCAACGTCGACTGCTATCAGCGGGCCGAGGGCCGCTACCGGCTGATGCCCGCGATCCTCACGGCGCTCACCGACGCCGCCAACCCGTTCTCCATCCTCACCAAGGGTGCGCTCATCCTGCGCGACCTGCCGCTGCTCGCGGCGGCGGCCGAGGTGAGCGACGTGTCCGCGGCCGTGTCGATCGGCTTCCTCGACGAGGAGGTGTGGCGGCGGGTGGAGCCAGGGACACCGCCACCGGCAAGGCGCCTGGAGGTCGTCGCCCGCCTGACCGAGGCCGGCATCCCGACGGGCGTCCTGATGGCCCCGGTGCTGCCCTTCCTCACCGACTCCGAGGAGCAGCTGGAGGCGACGGTCGCCGCGGTCGCGGCCGCCGGCGCCCGGTACCTCACCCCCATCGTGCTGCACCTCCGACCCGGTGCGCGCGAGTGGTGGCAGGCCTGGCTGCGCCGGGAGCGGCCGGACCTGGTCGACCGGTACGAGGCGCTGTACGGCAACCGGTCCTACGCGCCGGCGGCGTACACCGCGCAGATCGCCGCGTGCGTGCGTGGGCTCGCCGCGCGGTACGGCGTCGGCCGGTCCGGCGCGGTACGGCGCCGCAACGGCTCACCTCGACCCGGCGCGACCCGAGCGGTCCGCCGACCTCAACCGTCGCCGGGCAGCTGCGAGGGACAGCTCTCGCTGCTGTAGCGGGTGGCCCACGCGGGTCTCCCTAGGGGCTGCCCTGGCGAGCCGAGCCGGCGAGAAGCGGGCCCGGCATACTGCGGCGGTGCAGCAGTTGGGCGGACAACCCGGGCCGCGGCCGCCGGGGAGCGCGGACACCCTGACCTTGCAGCTGCCCGACGTCGAGCGCCGGCTGGCGGGAGTGCGGCTGCGGCAGGAGGTGGGGATACCGGCCGAGCTGCTCGACTTCAGCTGGACGGCCGGGATCTGGTCGGTGACAGTCCCCCGGCCCGCCGTCGACCGCATGGAGTACCTGCTCGAGCTCGCCCACCACGACGGCGCCTCGGAGGTGGTGCCCGACCCGGCCAACCCGCGCCGGGCCCGAGGCGCGTTCGGGGACAGGTCGGTAGTGGAGCTGGCGGGCTATCGACGTCCGGGCTGGCTGGACGTGGCCGCCGAGGCGGGGCGCCGGAAGGCGCTCACCATCGCGGCACGCAGCATGGCCGCCGACGTGCACGTGACGCTCTGGTCCCCCGCGGGGGTCGACGACCGGACGGAGCTTCCCCTGCTGGTGGCACATGACGGGCCGGAGTACGACGACCTCGCGTCCCTGACGACGTACCTCTCCGTCCTCGTGGCCGACGGCCGGCTGCCGCCGCTGCGCGCCGCCCTCCTCGCGCCGGGCGAGCGCGACGACTGGTACTGCGCCAACAACGCCTACGCGAGTGCCCTGTCCCTCGCCGTGCTGCCCCGGCTGCGCCTCGCGGCTCCCACGACGCGGGTGATCGGGATGGGCGCCAGCCTCGGTGCGCTCGCCATGCTGCATGCGCAGCGCCGGTACGCCGCGGCGTTCGATGCGTTGTTCCTGCAGTCGGGCAGCTTCTTCCATCCGACGCACGACGGGCACGAGCGGCGGTTCCCCCACTACGACCGGGTCGTGCGGGCAGTCGACGGAGTGCTGCGCGGCTACCCGCACCGCAACCCGGTGCCCGCCGTCCTGACCTGCGGAGCGGTCGAGGAGAACCTGGCCAACAACCGCATCATGGGCCGCGCTCTTGCGGCGCAGGGCTACGACGCGGTGCTGCACGAGGTGCGCGACGCGCACAACTACGTCGCCTGGCGCGACGCCCTCGATCCCCACCTCACGGGCCTGCTCCTCGGGGTTGCGTGCGGCACGTTCCGCTGAGCGCACCGGCGAGCGGCTGGACCGGTGCTTGTCTTCCCGACGGAGGCCGGCCTGGTGACTGCCGGGCGGGCGCATGGTAGGAACCCACGCATGGAGGATGCGCGGCACACGCTGGGACTGCTGCTGGGCACGGAGAACGACTGGCCCAGCGTCTTCGAGGCGCTGGTCCGGCGGCTCGGCGCGGTGACCGACGGCAGCGCCAGAGTCCACCACTACGACGTCGAGCGGCTGACCATCGAACCCTTCGACCTGCGCGACCAGCCGTCGTACGACCTGGTGATCGACCGCCTCGCCTACTGGTACTACGTACCGCGCGAGTGGCTGAAGAAGGTCGCGTTGATGGACGGCACCTACCTGCTCAACTCCCCCTTCACGTTCCAGGCGATGGAGAAGCACGCCGCCTACTGCGCCATGATGCGGCTCGGCCTCAAGGTCCCCGACACGGTCCTGGTGCCGTACAAGAACCCGGTCGAGCACACCAAGTACGCCTACACGGCCGAGCGGTACAACCGGCCCTTCGACCTCGAGGCGGTCGCGGCCAGGGTGGGCTATCCGCTGTTCATGAAGCCGTACGACGGCGGTGCCTGGCGTGGCGTGTCACGCATCCGCAACGCCGACGAGCTGAACCGGGCGTACGACGAGTCGGGCGAGATGCTCATGCACCTGCAGGCCTCGGTCGAGGGTTACGACGTCTTCGCGCGGTCGCTGTCGATCGGCGCGGAGACGATGGTGATGAAGTTCGATCCCGACCAGCCGATGCACGCGCGGTACTCGGTGGACCACCACTTCCTCTCCCCCGAGGTCGGTGCCGAGGTCACCACGATCGGTCGGCTCGTCAACGCCTTCTTCCGGTGGGAGTTCAACTCCTGCGAGACCCTGGTCAAGGACGGCAACGTCCACCCGATCGACTATGCAAACGCCTGTCCCGACGTGGCGATCACGTCGCTGCACTACTACTTCCCGTGGGCGATGAAGACACTGGTGAAATGGTCGGTGTTCGCGACAGCGTCAGGCCGGACGGCGACGCCACACATCGACCCGACACCGTGGTTCACCGTCGCCGACCGGCCCGACCTGTCGTACGAGGAGAAGCTCGTGGCGTACCGCGAGCTGGCCGACACGTACTTCGAGACGGAGCGCTACCACGACTTCTGCGCATCACGCCTGCCCGACGTCGACAAGGTGGTCCTCGAGTACATCGAGAGCGGCGACTTCGACCGGGTGCTGGTCGAGACCGTCACGACGACGTTCCCGACCCACGAGCACGAGCAGTACGTCGCGCACTTCCGCGGCCTGCTCGCGTTGTGGGCCCAGGACGAGCGGAACCGGCTCTCCCCCGTCGCCTGACCCTGCCCGCCTGACCGCCTGACCCTGCCTGCCTGACCCTGCCCGCCTGACCCTGCCTGCCTGACCCTGCCTGCCTGACCCTGCCTGCCTGACCGCCTGACCCGGCCGGCTCCCGATGCGCGTGCTCCCTGCCGTGATCGTGAGGGAGATCGGCACTGTTTCGGTGCCGAAGCTCCTCACGATCACCCCAAGGGTTGCGACCGGGATCGGCTGCCGCGTGATCGTGAGGGAGATCGGCACTGTTTCGGTGCCGATCTCCCTCACGATCACCCCAAGGGGGCGGGTAAGGGGGGCGGGTAAGGAGGGCGGGCAAGGGGGCGCGCCAGGGGGCGGGGGGTAAGGACGGCGGGGGTAGGACGGCGGGCTGGGGTCAGGCGGTCGGCCAGGTGTGCACGGGCGCGTTGGAGTGCATGTGGTCGACGTACCTGCGCATCATCTCGCGCAGCGCCTGCAGCCGGTCCTGGTCGTCGTAGAGGGCGTGGAACGTCGCCGCCTGCCACTGCGCGCCGTTGCGCCCGGCCAGGCACCGGCCCTCGATGACCCCGAGAAGCCGGTCCCGGTCGGCGGCCTCGATGCCCCACTCGTCGAGCCCCTGCTGCGCCAGCGGCAGCAGCCGGCGCAGCACCAGCTCGGTGGCCGGCACCTCCCCGAGGCCGGGCCAGTAGACGCGCGCGTCGATGCCGTGCCGGGCGCCGTTGTGGAAGTTCTCCTCGGCCGCCGAGAAGGACATCTGCGACCACAACGGCCGGTCGGCCTCGGCCAGCACCTTGACCAGCCCGTAGTAGAAGGCGGCGTTCGCGAGCACGTCCACGACCGTCGGGCCCGCGGGCAGGCAACGGTTCTCGACCCGCAGGTGCGGCCTGCCGCGCACCACGTCGTAGATGGGCCGGTTCCAGCGGTAGATCGTGCCGTTGTGCAGCCGCAGCTCCCCCAGCTCGGGGACGTCGCCGCGTTCGAGCACCTCGGCCGGCTCCTCCTCGTCGGTGATCGGCAACAGCGACGGGAAGTACCGTACGTTCTCCTCGAACAGGTCGAAGATCGAGGTGATCCAGCGCTCGCCGAACCAGACGCGCGGCCGCACGCCCTGCGCCTTAAGCTCCTCGGGCCGGGTGTCGGTCGCCTGCTCGAACAACGCGATGCGCGTCTCGCACCACAGCTCCTTGCCGAAGAAGAACGGTGCGTTCGCGCCGAGCGCGAGCTGGATGCCGGCGATCGCCTGTGACGCGTTCCAATGCGCGGCGAAGGTCTCCGGGTTCACCTGCAGGTGCAGCTGGACGCTGGTGCAGGCAGCTTCGGGCGCGATCGTGTCGGCGTACGTCGAGAGGCGCTCGACGCCGTCGATGGCGATCTGCAGGTCCTCGCCGCGCGCCGCGAAGACCTGCTCGTTGATCAGCTTGTAGCGCGGGTTGGCCGACAGGGTGTGCTCGGTCAGGTGCTCCGGCCGCAGGGTCGGCAGGATGCCGGTCATCACCACGTTGGTGTCGGTCTGGCGGGCGACGTCGTCGGCGTGGTTGAGGCTGGCCCGGACCGCCTCCTCCAGGTCGCCGAACACGGTTCCCGCCAGGCGCTGCGGGGCGACGTTGATCTCGATGTTGAACTGCGCGAGCTCGGTCTGGAAGTCCGGGTCGGCCATCAGCTCGAGGATCTTGGCGTTGTTCATGGCCGGGTCGCCGGCGTCGTCGGTCAGGTTCAGCTCGATCTCCAGACCCATGCTGCGCCGCTCGGCGTCGAAGCGGGACTCGGCGAGCATCCGCGCGAACACGTCCAGCGACCGGCGAACCTTCTCGCGGTAGCGCTGGCGGTCCTCGCGGGTGAACTGCCGGCTCTCGACCTCCTGACCCATGACGGATCCCTTCCCGTCGCGCCGGTCGACATGCCTGCCCTCGCGTGCCGACCAGGCACAACCTGGCACACCCGTCAGGAGGGCGCCAGGGTCGCCACGGACCGGACGGCGCTCGCGACGAGACGGGCCGCTCGACACACCTGCGCACCTGGAGAGTTCTGTCCGACCCGCCACCTACGGTCTGAACATGCGCCTCCTGCACACCTCCGACTGGCATCTGGGCCGGTCCTTCCACCGCGAGGACCTGCTCGCGGCGCAGGCGCAGTTCATCGACTTCCTCGTCGAGGCGGTGCGCAGCGAGAAGATCGACGCGCTCGTCGTGTCCGGCGACGTCTACGACCGCGCGCTGCCCTCGGTCGACGCGGTGTCGCTGTGCAACGAGGCGCTGCGCCGGCTGCAGGCCACCGGCGCCCGGGTGGTCCTGATCAGCGGCAACCACGACTCCGCCCGGCGCCTCGGCTTCGGTGCCGACCTGATCGACGCGGCGGGCATCCACCTGCGTACCGACCCCGCGCGGGTGGGTCAGCCGGTCCTGCTGGCCGACGCCGGGGGGCCGGTCGCCGTTTATGCGTTTCCCTACCTGGAGCCCGACGTCGTGCGCGAGGAGCTGCTGGCCGCAGAGCCCGGCCGCGGGCACGGTGCCGTGCTCGAGGCCGCGATGGCGCGGGTCCGGGGCGACCTGTCGACCCGGCCTGGCGCCCGGTCGGTCGTGCTGGCCCATGCGTACGTCACCGGTGGTGAACCCTCCGACAGCGAGCGCGACATCAGCGTCGGCGGCGTGAGCGCGGTCCCGGCGGGTGTGTTCAGCGGTGTCGACTACGCCGCCCTCGGCCACCTGCACGGTGCCCAGGCGATCAGCGAGCGCGTCCGCTACAGCGGCTCGCCTCTCGCCTACTCGTTCAGCGAGGAGCACCACCGCAAGGCCGTGCTCGTGGTCGACCTGCCGCCCTCACCCGGGGGGCCGGTGCGGGTCGAGCCGCTGCCCACCCCGGTGCCCCGCCCACTGGCCAGGGTGCGGGGGGACCTCGACGACCTGCTGACCGGCGAGCGCTGGGCACGGTTCACCGGGCACTACCTGCAGGTCACCCTCACCGACGCGCAGCGGCCCCGGGAGGCGATGACCCGGCTGCGCAGCCGCTTCCCGCACACTCTCGTGCTGGGCTTCGAGCCCGACGGTGTCGCGGGTGAGGAGCAGTCCTACGCCCAGCGGCTGCGCGGCCGGTCCGATCTCGAGGTCGCCAGCGACTTCGTCGCCCACGTCCGGGGCGCCGACGTGGACCCCAGCGAGCGCGCCCTGCTGGCGCGCGCCCTGCAGCACGCCCGGGAACGCGCGGCGGTGGGCTGATGCAGCTGCACACGCTGTCCATGACGGCCTTCGGGCCGTTCCCCGACACCCAGCGCGTCGACTTCGACGCGCTCGGCGACGCCGGGCTGTTCCTCCTGCACGGCGCGACAGGCGCGGGCAAGACGAGCATCCTGGATGCGGTCTGCTTCGCGCTCTACGGCCAGGTGCCCGGGGCGCGGGGGGCCGCCCGGTCGCTGCACAGCGACCACGCTGCACCCGGCACCCGGCCCGAGGTCGTGCTGGAGGCCACCGTGCGCGGCCGACGGATCCGGCTCAGCCGCTCCCCCAGCTGGGAGCGGCCCAAGCATCGCGGCACCGGTACGACCAGCGAACAGGCCCGGGCCCACCTCGAGGAGCGGCGGGGCGACGGCTGGACCACGCTCTCGACCCGGCTCGACGAGATCGGTCACCAGGTCCGCACCCTGCTCGGGCTCGACGTGACCCAGTTCTGCCAGGTCGTGCTGCTCCCCCAGGGACAGTTCGCCGAGTTCCTCCGCGCCGACGCCGATCGTCGCCGCGCGCTGCTGGAGAGCCTCTTCGACACCGAGCGGTTCGCCGACGTCGAGCGGTGGCTCGTCGAGCGGCGCAAGGACAGCTCCCGGGTTCTCGAGGAGGCCGACCAGCGGCTTGCCGGCGTGCTCGCCCGCGTCGTCGAGGCGGGCGGCGGGCTGGTGCCCGAGGGCGAGCCGCCCGACGCCGCCTGCGCGCTGACCTGGACGGCGGACCTGTGCGCCCGGGCCGAGGAGCGGGTCGCCGTCCTCGAGGAGGTGACGGCACGTTCGCAGACCTTGCGCAGCGACGCCGCCCGGGCGCTGCTCGACGGGCAGCAGCTGCACGATGCCCAGCAGCGCCACGCCGGGCTGCGGGTGCGTCTCGCCGAGGTGGAGAGCCGCTCCGCGCAGCGCGACGCCGCCGTGGCGCAACTGGCGGCCGCGCGTCGCGTCGCTCCCGTCGTGCCGCTGGTCGTCGAGCTGGCGCGCCTCGACGGGGCGTTGGCCCTGGCCAGCGGGGAGGTCCTGAGCCGCCGCCAGCAGCTGGAGGGAGCGGGCGCGGACCCGCACACCCTCTCCTCGATCGCGCCGGAGGGCGACGGCCTCCTGGCGGTACGTCGGCGCAGCGAGCGCACCAGGGCCGAGCTGGGCGGCCTCGAGCAGCTCGTCCCGGTCGAGGCCGAGGCGCGGGAGCTCGCCCGGACCATCACGCGGCTCGAACGTGACGTCGTCGCCCTCGACCAGCAGCGCGCGACGGTCGAGCGCTGGCTCAGCTCGGCCGGGCAGCGCGGGAGCGCCCTGCGCCGGGCCGTCGACGTGGCCCAGGCCGCCGCCGCGGGGGTCGAGGCGGCACGCGGGCGACTGGCCGACCTGGCCACCAGGCTCGGCGCCGCAGGGGACCGCGACCGCCTCGACGGGGAGCTCGCCGAGGCCGAGGCACTGCGGCGCGAGGCCGTCGACCTGGCGCAGGCGGCCCGGGAAGGGTGGCTCGACCTACGCGCCGCACGCCTCGAGGGCATGGCGGCCGAGCTGGCCGGCGGGCTGCGCCGCGGAGTGGGCTGCCCGGTGTGCGGCAGCCCCGACCATCCGGCGCCGGCCGCGGCGACCGCGCACGCGGTCACGCGGGAGCAGGAGGACGACGCCGAGCAGGCCGTGAAGGCCGCCGAGCAGGCGCGCACCACGGTCGAGGACGGCCTCGGCCGGCTGCGCGCCGACCGGGCCGCGGCGTACGCCGTGGCCGGCAGCGACACCGTCGCCGCGATCCACGACGGCATCGCCACGGCTCGCGACGAGTTGGGCGCGCTCGAAGAGCAGGCCGCCGGCCTCGAGGACGCCCGCGCGGCCCTGGCGGCGTTCGAGAACGAGCTGGCGGCCCGCAGTGAGGAGCAGCTGCGGCTGGACGAGCAGGCGCGTGCGACCCGCGCCCGCGCGGCCGAGACCGCCACCCGGCGCGCGACCCTGCAGACCCGGCTCGAGGCGGCCCGGGGCAACGACCCCAGCGTGGCGGCCCGCTCGGCGCGACTGGCCGAGCTGGTCGCCCACCTCGACGGCCTGGTCGACGTCGTCTCCGAGGTCCAGCGGCTCAGCAGCGAGGTCGCGGCGGCGCGGTCCAGGGCGCTCGCCGCGGCGCGGCTACGTGGCCTCGACTCCCTCGCCGACGTCCCGTCCGAGTGCCTGCCGGAGGCCGAGCTCGACGAGATCGAGGCGCGACGGCGCCGCCACGACGAGGAGCATGCGACCGTCACCGAGCTGCTGGACGACCAGTCGCTGGCCATCGCGGCCGCAGCGGCGCCGCCGGACCTGGTGGCGCTCGAGGTGACGGCGACCGAGAACGACCGCCGACACACCGGCCACGTCGGTCAGCTGGCCGCGGCCCGTGAGCGGGCCACCGCGCTCGCGCGCCTGCAGGCACAGCTCGCCGAGGGGCTGGCAGCTCGACGTCCGCTGGCCGAGGCGCACGCGACCGTCGACGGCCTGTCACGGCTCGCGGAAGGCAAGAGCAGCGACAACCGGCTGCGCATGAGCCTGTCCGGGTACGTGCTGGCGGCCCGGCTCGAGCAGGTGGCCGCGGCGGCCTCCGAGCGGCTGTCGCGGATGTCCTCGGGTCGCTACCAGCTGGTGCACAGCAGCGACGCCGCCGGCGGCCGGGGGCGGGGCGGCCTGCACCTGCGGGTGCTCGATGCCTGGACCGGCGCCGACCGCGACCCGGCGACGCTGTCCGGCGGCGAGAGCTTCTCGGCGTCCTTGTCGCTGGCTCTGGGGCTGGCAGACGTCGTGAGCGGCGAGGCCGGCGGGTCACTGCTCGAGACGCTGTTCGTCGACGAGGGGTTCGGCACCCTGGACGACGAGACGCTCGACGAGGTGATGGCCGTGCTCGATGACCTGCGCGACGGCGGCCGGGTCGTCGGGCTGGTCAGCCACGTCGCCGACCTGCGCCAGCGCATCCCGGTGCAGCTGCACGTCCACAAGGGCCGGGCCGGCTCGACCGTCCGGCAATAGCCGGATCAGAGGGCCGGACCGACACGGGATCCGACCGGCAGGGGCAGCCCGGATGGCACCATCCTGGGGGTGCGCGGCGACTGGGCGGTGTTCGACATCGACGGGGTGCTCGCCGACGTACGCCACCGGCTGCACCACCTGCGCCGTCGCCCCAAGGACTGGGGCGCGTTCTTCTCGGCCGCCGCCGACGACCCGCCGCTGGAGGAAGGGCTGCGCCTGGCGCGGGAGCAGGCAACCGGCCACCGGCTCGCCTACGTGACCGGGCGCCCGGAAGGGCTGCGGACGGTGACCCAGAACTGGCTCGACGCCCACCGGCTGCCCACCGGACCGCTCCTGATGCGCTCACGCCGCGACCACCGGCCCGCTCGCGTCGTCAAGCTCGAGCTGCTGGTGGCACTGAGCGCCCGGGCCCCGATCGGGCTGGTCGTCGACGACGACCCGGACGTCGTGGACACGCTGCGCAGGACAGGGTTGACCGTGCAGCACGCGCGCTGGGTGGTACGCGAGGACGTGCTTCGGGCGGCTCAGGACGACGAGGGGCGAACCTGACCAATCCCCTCCCGGACCGGCGCCGAACACCAGTCACCGGCCCCGGCGACCAGTCGCGGTCTCGCGGCCAGGGCCGCGACGGGCACGCACGGCGACATCGGCTCCAGCCCCGGGAGGGAGGACAGCATGGCCGCGGCCCCCCGACGGGATGAGACAGTGGCCCACATGCCCTCACTGCGGCGCGTCCGGCAGGTGGCGGCGGCACACGACCACCCCACGGCGGACGACCTCCTGCAGCGCGTGGCCCGCGGCGACGCGGCGGCGTTCGAGCTGCTCTACGACCAGGTGGCCAACATGGTCTTCGGCGTCGTGCGGCGCGTCCTGCGCGACCCGGCGCAGTCCGAGGAGGTCTCCCAAGAGGTCCTGCTCGAGGTGTGGCGCACCGCCACGCGCTTCGACAGGGGACGGGGCAGCGCAGCCACGTGGATCCTGACGATGGCCCACCGTCGGGCCATCGACCGGGTGCGGGCCGCCCAGGCGGCACACGACCGTGAGGAGCGCGTCGCCCAGCGCGAGCACACGCCCGCTTACGACGAGGTGGCCGACCAGGTCGAGACCCGTCTCGAGCAGGAGCAGGTACGCCGCTGCCTCGGGCAGCTCACCGAGCTGCAGCGGCAGTCGGTCACCCTGGCGTACTACAACGGCTACACCTACCGCGAGGTGGCCGAGGTGCTCGACGTACCACTGGGAACGATCAAGACTCGACTGCGCGACGGGCTGATCCGGCTGCGCGACTGCATGGGAGTAGAGGCATGAACCCGCACGCGGGTCCCGACGCGGCTGGCGCCGAGCTGCACACGCTGACCGGCGGCTACGCCCTCGACGCGCTGGACGCCGAGGAGCGGGTCGAGTTCGAGCAGCATCTCGACGAGTGCGAGAGCTGCCGGCAGGAGGTCGCCGAGCTGAGCGCCACGTCGGCTCGCCTCGGCGCCGCCGCATGGTCACCGGCCCCAGCGGGCCTGCGGGCCAGGGTGCTGGCCGAGGTGGCGGGCACGCGCCAGCAGCCGCCCCTGGTCGACCAGTCCGCCTCGGCGCGCCGGCGCGCCAATCTGGCCTGGTTCCGCCAGCCGCTGGGTGTCGCCGCCTCGATCCTGCTCGTCCTGACGCTGGGCCTCGCCGCCTTCGCGACCGCGCAGAGCCGGCGCGCCGACCAGGCAGAGCAGCTGGCCACGCGCATCGCTGCGGTCGCGACCGACCCGGGCGCCGTGAAGGCCACCAGGCCTCTCCCGTCCGGCGGGCAGGGCACCCTGGTCTCCGCGCGGGGTCAGGCGATCTTCCGGGCCAGCGGACTGCCCGCGCTGCCCGGGGACCGCACGTACCAGCTCTGGGTCATCGACGCGTCCGGTGGCGCCCGCTCCGCGGGCGTCCTCGGGCGGGCGGTGGGCGGCGACGTACAGCAGTTCGTGCCCCACGTGGCCGCGGCGGAGACGATCGGGCTCACCGTCGAGCCGAGCGGCGGGTCCGAGGCGCCGACCTCCGACCCTGTGCTCACCGTGCCGGTGAGGGCCTGAGCCGCACCGAGACGCACCCACAGCCGCGGGACGCGATCGAGGCCTCGTCAGGCCAGGGCGTTCACCGCGCGGGTGAACAACCACGGCGCGCGGGCGGCGGCAGGGACCAGGGCCCGACGCAGGGCCGGCTGCTCGCCGGCGCGCAGCAGGGCGGTGGTCATCCACCGGTACCGGCGGGTGGCCGCGCGCCACGCGGCGGCGTACTGCTCGGGCCGGCCCGCGGCCAGCGCGTCGACGGCGGCGGCGGCGGTGGCCAGACCCGTGGCCAGACCCTCGCCGGTCAGCGCGTCGACGTAGCCCGCCGCGTCACCGACGAGGAGCACCCGGCCGTACGCCGGCGTGCGGGCAACCTGGTGCAACGGACCCGCGCCTCGTACGTCGCTGGAGGGCGCGGCGGCCGTCAGGCGGGCCAGCAGCGCCGGGAAGCGCCCGAGGATCTCCTCGTACCGACGGCCCGGCCCGGACAGCAGGGCGACGCCCACCTCGTGGGGTGCGACCGGCGTCACGTAGGCCTCCGCGTCCTCGCACCAGTGCACCTCGACCAGGTCGGTCCACGGCTCGGCCGTGAAGTGCCGGCGCAGCCCGTACCTGGGCGAGGTGCGCACCGGCCGGTCCAGGCCGAGGTGTCGCCGCACCGGTGAGTGCAGCCCGTCGGCAGCGATCAGCCATCGCGCTGACCGGCCATCGGCCTCGACGTGGCCGCGGTGCTGCTGGATGCCGGTCACTCGGCCCGTGACGCGCTGCACCCCCAGCTCGCGGGCACGCGCCGCGAGAGCCGCGTGCAGCGTCGTGCGACGTACCCCCAGACCGCAGCCGGCCCGAAAGAAGCCCTCGACGGCGTGGTCGTCCCGCACGTAGCGGATACCGCGGAACGGCACCCCCACCGGCTCGACGCCCAGGGCCCGGACGGCGGTCACCGCGGAGGGCATCAAGCCCTCGCCGCACGCCTTGTCGACCGGCGTCCGCCGCGGCTCGACGACGGTCACCGTCAGACCGAGCTGGCGCGCGCGGACGGCCGCCGCCAGGCCGACCGGACCCCCTCCCGCGACCAGGACGTCGATCACCGGGCCGCCGGTGCGACGCTGGCGAGCAGCC
The DNA here is from genome assembly GCA_030841035.1 of Actinomycetota bacterium. GTDB lineage: Bacteria > Actinomycetota > Actinomycetes > JACCUZ01 > JACCUZ01 > BP-173. The sequence goes on along the minus strand of JAVEDI010000061.1, from coordinate 4,276 downwards.
GGTTCTCGCACCTGATGCGGGTGGCCAGGACCCCCGCGTTGACCACCGTGAAGGCCACAGCCGTGACCCACGCCGTGTGCACGAGCGGCAACGCCACCCCTTCGACCGCGACCGCCACGTAGTTGGGGTGCCGTAGCCAGCGGTAGGGCCCACCGCTCACCAACGGCAGGCCGGGAACGACGACGACACGGGTGTTCCACTGCTGGCCCAGCGTGCGGATGCACCACCATCGCAGCGCCTGGGTGGCGAGGAGGACGGCGAGCATCGGCCCGGCCAGCCAGCCGAGGAACGGCCGGTGGAGCAGCGCCGGCTCGGCCACCGTGGCGACCAGCAACGCCGCGTGCAGGGTCACCATCACGGGATAGTGGCGCTCCCCCGCCTCGACCCCGCCGCGCTCCCGGGCCCACTGCAGGTGGCGCCGGGCGACGATCAGCTCGGCCACGCGCTCCACCGCGACCGCGAGCACGACGATGGTGACGAAGCTCAGGCTTCCCACGCCGGCTCCTCGCGCCAGCCCTCGAGCGGGCCGCCGAGGGACCGGACGCCCGCGGTCACCACCGCAGCAGCACCAGCTCGGCGCAGAAGCCCGGCCCCATGGCCAGCAGCACCCCGCTCGACCCGGGCGGCGGCGGTTCGCCCGCCAGGGTCTCGGCCAGCACGTGCAGCACGGAGGCCGAGGAGAGGTTGCCGACCATGGCCAGGCACTCCCACGACAGCCGCAGCGCGTCGTCGCCCAACCGCGCGGCGCGGGTCAGCGCGTCGAGCACCTTGGGCCCACCCGGGTGGCTGATCCACCTCGCCACGTCCTCCGTCTTGAGGTCGTGCTCGCCGAGAAAGGCGTCGATGTCGTCACCGATGTGCGCCTCGACGACCTCGGCGACGCTGGCGGCCAGCACGATGCGGAAGCCGGTGCCGCCGATGTCCCAGCCCATGACGCGTTCGGTGTCGGGATAGAAACGGCTCCGGCTCGCGACGACCTGGGGTGCCGAGCGGGCCAGGTCCAGCGCGGCGGCGCGACGATCTCCCACCATCACCACGGCGGCGGCCCCGTCGCCGAAGAGCCCGCTGGCCACGAGGTTGGCCATGCTCGGGTCGTCGCGCTGCACCGTCAGGGAACACAGCTCGACGGCGAGCAGGACAGCGACCCCGTCGGGGTCGCCGCGCAGGTAGTCGTGGACCCGCGCCACGCCGGCCGCCCCGGCGACGCAGCCCAGCCCGAAGATGGGCAGACGCTTCACGTCATGGCGCAGGCCCAGCAGGGGGACGAGGCGGGCATCGATGCTGGGAGCGGCTATCCCGGTCACCGACGTGGACACCACGAGGTCGACGTCGGACGCCTCGAGCCCTGCCGCGGCAAGGGCGCGCGTGATGGCCGTCGTACCGAGGTCGCAGGCCGTGGCGATGAAGACGTCGTTGGACGCGGCGAAGCCGTCCAGGGCGGCGTAGGCCTCCAGCGGGAGCGCCAGGTGGCGGGTGCGTACGCCCGCGGCGGCGTGCAGGCGCTCGAGGACCCGCCGGTCCGCGCCCTCGGGCAGCACGAGGCCGGCGAAGGCCTCGGTGATGCTCGCCTGGTCGTACTGGTGGACGGGCAGCGCCGGCGCGACGGAGGCGATGCGGCTCATCCGGACGTACAGCCGAACTGGGTCATGTGGCCCACCTGCCCATCCGAAATGGTCATATCCACAACGATCACGTCACACCATTTCAGATGTCTGTTCGTAAGCCGACACTGAAGGGGTAGGACATAAATGGACGAGAAGTTCCAGCGAAAGCCGCAGCCATGTGCACGCACGAACCGCAGTGTCCCTCTGCCGAGGCGCCCGACCGTGAGGCCGCGCACACCGTTGCCTGCCACCCGGAACAGGGCTGGAGCCTGCTGTGCAACGGCGTCGTGCAGTTCGAGGACACCGGTGAGCTGCTGCCCGACGGTCGCGTGATCCACCCGCACCGTCCCACCGACATCCCCGCCACCGCCTCCGCCGCCTGAGCTGCGCGGGCCCGGCGGCCCGCCCTCCGTCAGTCTCGTCGCTGCACGCCCCGCCCGCCACCGAGGCGGGGTGGCCCGCTCAGTCCTCGTACTCGCTGACCGGCGGACAGCTGCAGACCAGGTTGCGGTCCCCGTAGACGCCGTCGATGCGACGGACCGGCGGCCAGTACTTCGTCGACGGTGTGACGCCGGGCGGGAAGACCGCCTCCTCGCGGCCGTAGCCGTGTGGCCACTCCCCCGCCAGCGCGCCCGCGGTGTGCGGCGCACCCCGCAACGGGTTGTCCTGACGGTCCAGCTCGCCGGACCCGACCCGGTCGATCTCCTCGCGGATCGCGATCATCGCGTCGCAGAACCGGTCGATCTCGGCGAGGTCCTCGGACTCGGTCGGCTCGATCATCAGGGTGCCCGCGACCGGGAAGGACATGGTGGGCGAGTGGAAGCCGTAGTCGATGAGTCGCTTGGCGACGTCCTCGACGGTGACGCCGGTCTCCTTGGTGATCGCCCGTAGGTCGACGATGCACTCGTGGGCGACCAGGCCACCTCGGCCGGTGTAGAGCACCGGGTAGTGCGGCCCCAGCCGGGCGGCGACGTAGTTGGCCGCGAGGATCGCGACCTGGGTCGCGCGGGCCAGGCCCGAACCGCCCATCAGCCGCACGTAGGCCCACGAGATCGGCAGGATCCCCGCCGAGCCCCAGGGCGCGGCCGACACGGGACCCACACCCGTCGCCGGACCGGCGTCGGGCTGCAAGGGGTGGTTGGGCAGGTGCGGCGCGAGGTGCGCGCGTACGGCGACCGGTCCCACGCCGGGCCCTCCCCCGCCGTGCGGGATGCAGAACGTCTTGTGCAGGTTGAGGTGCGACACGTCGGCGCCGAAGTCTCCCGGCCGGGCGACCCCCACCAGCGCGTTGAGGTTCGCACCGTCGACGTACACCTGGCCGCCCGCGTCGTGCACGACGTCGCACAGCTCGACGATGTCCTGCTCGAACACGCCGTGCGTCGACGGGTAGGTGACCATGACCGCTGCGAGGTCCTCGCGGTGCGCCTCGACCTTGGCACGCAGATCGGCCATGTCGACGTTCCCGCCGGTGTCGCACGCGACGACGACGACCTTCAGCCCGGCCATCACCGCCGAGGCGGCATTGGTGCCGTGCGCACTGGAGGGGATGAGGCACGCCGTGCGCCCCGCCTGACCGTTCGCCCGGTGGTAGGCGCGGATCGCGAGCAGACCGGCAAGCTCGCCCTGGGACCCGGCGTTGGGCTGCAGCGACACGGCGTCGTAGCCGGTGATCTCCGCGAGCCAGTCCTGCAGCTCGCGGGTCAGCTGGAGGTAGCCCTGCGCCTGCTCGATCGGCGCGAACGGGTGGATGGCCGCGAACTCCGGCCAGGTGATGGCCTCCATCTCGGCGGTCGCGTTGAGCTTCATCGTGCAGGACCCGAGCGGGATCATCGAGCGGTCGAGGGCCAGGTCCTGGTCGGCCAGGCGACGGAGGTAGCGCAGCATCGCGGTCTCCGAGCGGTGCGCGTGAAAGACCGGGTGGGAGAGGTAGGACGAGTCGCGGTGCAGCGCCGCGGGCAACCGGTCGGCGGTGCGCCCGTCGAGCTCGTCGGCGTCGGCCGTATCGGCTCCGAAGGCGGCCCAGACCTTCCGCAGCTCCTCGCGCGTCGTGGTCTCGTCGGTCGTGGCCGAGACGTGGTCGTCGTCGACGAGGCGCAGGTTGATGCCCTGCTCCAGTGCCGCCGCCAGCACCTCGCGGGCCCGGCCGGGCACCCGCAGCAGGACGGTGTCGAAGAACGAGTCGTGCACCACCTCGACGCCCGCGACCTCGCGCAGCCCGCCGGCGAGCACGACCGCGTAGCGGTGGACCCGACGGGCGATGGCCGCGAGACCCTCGGGGCCGTGGTAGACGGCGTACATGCCGGCGATGACGGCGAGCAGCACCTGCGCCGTACAGATGTTGCTCGTCGCCTTGTCGCGACGGATGTGCTGCTCGCGCGTCTGCAGCGCCAGGCGGTACGCAGGGGCATCGTCGGCGTCCTTGGACAGCCCGACGAGCCGACCGGGCAGGGACCGCTCGAGTCCATGGCGCACCGACATGTAGCCGGCGTGCGGGCCGCCGAAGCCCATCGGTACGCCGAAGCGCTGGGTCGTGCCGACGGCGATGTCGGCTCCCGTCTCGCCGGGTGCCCGCAGCAGCGTGAGCGCGAGCAGGTCCGCGGCGACCGTGACGAGGGCGCCGCGGTCGTGCGCGGCGTCGATGACGGGACCCAGATCGGCGACGACCCCGCTGG
>JAVEDI010000047.1 GCA_030841035.1 Actinomycetota bacterium | reverse complement strand
GACGGTTGCCCAGGGTCGAAGGCGGCGGTCATGGGTCAGCTGCGACCGGGGCGGACGAGCCCGGATTCGTAGGCGGCGACGACGGCCTGGACTCGGCTGCGGAGGCTGAGTTTTTGCAGCAGGCTCGCGACGTGCGTCTTGGTGGTGTGCTCGCTGATGACGAGTCGTTCCGCTATCTCCGCGTTGGACAGACCGCGCGCCACGAGGACGAGGACCTCGCGCTCCCGCGCGGTCAGGGCGGGGAGCTCCGCGGCAGTTCCCTCGCCGGGCTCGGTGAAGCGCGCGATGAGCCGCTGGGTCACTGCGGGTGCGAAGAGGGAACCGCCGTCGGCGACCACCCGGATCGCCGCCAACAACTGGGTCTCCTTGGCGTCCTTGAGGAGGAAGGCGCTCGCTCCGGCTCTGAGGGCGGCGTACACGTACTCGTCGAGGTCGAAGGTGGTGAGGACGACGACTCGGACGTCCGGGTGATTGGTCGAGATGCGTCTGGTGGCCTCGATACCGTCGAGTCCGGGCATCCGGATGTCCATCAGGATCACGTCTGGACTGGCCGTCGCCGCGAGCTCGACCGCCTGGTGGCCGTCCTCGGCCTCGCCCACGACCTCGAGGTCCTCCTCGCCGCGCAGGATCATTCGGAACCCCGCCCGGACCAGGCCCTGGTCGTCGGCAAGAACGATCCTGGTCATGGTGTTGAGCCGAGCGGCAGCCGTGCATGGACGGAGTACCCACCACCGGGCCGCAGTCCCGACTGGACCTGGCCGCCGAACAGCTCAGCACGTTCGCGGATGCCGTGCAGCCCGTGGCCAGACCCACCGCCTGTGCCGGTCCCGGGTCCGTCGTCGATGACCTCCAGGATCAGGTGGTCGGGTTCGTAGGTGACCCTGACCCTGGCTCGTGCTGGCCCGGCGTGCTTGAGCGCGTTGGTGAGTGCCTCCTGGACGATCCGGTAAGCGGACAGGTCGATGCTGGCGGACAGCTCGACGGGGGTGCCTTCACGGACCACCTCGACGGGCAGGCCCATCTGTGTCATCGATCCGGCCAGCGAGTCGAGGGCGTCCAGGCCGGGGCGCGGGCTGAGGTCTTGCTGCTCGTCGTAACGGAGCATCGCCAGCAGACGGCGCATCTCCTCCAGGGCCTGCTCGCCGGAGCGTTCGATGGTGTCGAAGGCGGCCGAGGCGTCGTCTGGGTGTGAGGCCAGGACCCGCCTCCCGCCGCGCGCCTGAAGCACGATCACGCTGATGGCGTGAGCGACCACGTCGTGCAGCTCGCGGGCGATGCGCGCTCGCTCCTCCGCCACGGCCTCGGCCGCTCGACGATCACGATCTGCGGCCAGTGCCACGTTCTCCCGCTGCAGGCGCTCGTCGGTCCGGTGCCGCTGAGCGAAGATCCGGCCCGCGGCGGTCGGTGCCCCGATGAACATGGCGAAGAAGGCCCAGTCGCCCGCGGTCGGAGGTTGGGTGGGGTCGAAGGCAGCCAGCGGGATGAGCGCCACCGACACGGCAACACAGGCCCACACCATCCAGCCCCGCGCATAGCGTGTCCCGGCGTACAGCGCCGCGATCAGGCCTAGCAGGAACGAGCCGCCCTCGGCCACCCCGTGCAGCACCGTGTGGTTGATCTCGACGACCGCTACAGCTGCCAGCAAGGGGAGCAGCGGCAGCGTTCGGCGGGCCAGCAGGCTGGAGGCGAAACAGACAGCGATGGCCACCCCGGCGCCGAGGTTCTCCGTCAACTCACCGCTGAACAGCACCTCCACGACGTAGAGCACACCCAACCCACCGGCCAGGAGTTGGTCGGTGTGCGAAGCCAGGGCGGCACGGAGGGGCACAGCGGGATCGTACGGCGGCTGGACGCGGCCCGTCCCCGCTCCTAAGAGGGAGACGTCAGACGCGGAAGACCACTCCCAGGAGGGATCGGGTCCACTCCCGAGCGCGATGCCGTCGACGTCGACGCGCCCGAGGCTTGCCAGCAAGGATCTCATCGCCCAGGAGGACTCGTGAACACCACCACGCTCGGCACGACCCGTTCTGCCGTGCCCACCACACGCCTGTGGCAAGGCGCCCTGGCCACCGCCGTACTCGCCGGTCTCGCACCACGAGTGAACGCCGTGGTCTACGACCACGAGCGCATCTGGCACCTCGACCCCGAAGCCCGCCTCTTGCTGCCGATCGTCGTCGCGCTGCCGTTCGTGGTCGCCGCGACCGTGGGCACGTGGGCGTGGCGAGGCTCGAGAAGCCGCACCGTCCACTGCGCGCTGGTGCTCGCCGTACTCGCTTTCCTCGGCATCCTCGGGTTCTTCGTGAGCCTGCCGATCGTCTTCGGCGGCATCGCTGCCACCCTCGGGCTGGAGGCGCGTCGTCGCGGCGCCACCCGAGGCGCAACGATCGCGATCGTGCTGGGACTGCTCGCCTGCCTCGCAGGCACGGCACTCTGGCTGTTCGGCGCCTGACTCTCGCTGGACCCGCCGCTGCGGTAGGACCACTGACGCGCGCCGTGGACGTGTGCACGTGTGCGTCCAGACACGCAGCGGTCCGGGGCGCCCCGGAACTGGCAATCTGCTCGGATTGAGGCTGGGCTGAGAGAGATGCAGCGGCTAGCAAGGCAACTAGCCGAGCTGGGTCAGTCCGGTGTCCAAACAGCGTGATCGTGGGCGAAGTAGACGCGACGCGGGTCGAGATCCCGTAGGCGCTTCATCCACGCCGGCGGCATGGGTATCGGGCGTGCATGACCATCGTCAGATGCCTGCACGGCCAAGGCGTCCGCGCTGTAGTCACTCGCGGTCTCGTGGCTTTGGCCGGCGAGCACGATGACCGTGCCGTCGCGGCGGTGGACGACGACGGACTGGTGTCCCGCGGTATGTCCGGGGGTGGGAACTACCGTGATGCCGTTCAAGACCTCGGCGTCGCCCGCCAGTTCCTCGTAGACAAGCCCCGGCGCGTCAACAAGCTCCGGCAGCGTGTAGTTCTGCTCTCTCGCGGCGGCGAGTTCGGCCGCTTGAACGAAGATGGGCCGTGCCCTGAACGCAGGGTTGTTACCGCAGTGGTCGAAGTGCAGGTGACAGTTGACGACAGCGGCGATGTCGTCGGCGCTCTTACCGACAGATCGCAGAGCCGCGGCTAGACCGATCCGTCGCGGCTGGTAGTGATCATCGACCTCCGGGTGACTGCCCATGCCGGTGTCCAGAAGCAACGCGCCGTCGGGATGGTCAACGAGATAGCCCAGGACGGGCTGCACTCGGTCGATTCCACGTTCGGTTTCTGCGCCTGGCCGCACGAAGTAACCGAAGTCCACACGCCGCACCACGACGTCCGGGGAGCCCACGGCCGAACGGTACTGCGCTCTTCGCGCCAACGGACGTCAATCGCTGGCATTTACCGAAAGCAAAGGGGTCGCGTCACGAACAACCTTGCTCAACGAGGGAAGCGCCGACGGAGCTAGGTTGGCGGTCATGCAACGCCTGCCGCGGACCGCACCGTGAGCGGCCTCCCCCTGGTCGACGTGTCGTCGCTGCTCGACCCCGAAGCGAGCGACGAGAGCCGCGCCGCGGTCGGCCGGGAGATCGACGCCGCCTGCCGGGACACCGGGTTCCTGCTCGTCACCGGGCACGGCATCGATCGTGAGCTGCGTGACGACCTGGAGCGGCTGTCGCGGGAGTTCTTCGCGCTGCCGGACGCGGCGAAGGACCAGATCGCCATGGCCCGCGGCGGGCTGGCCTGGCGCGGATGGTTCCCGGTAGGTGGCGAGCTCACCTCCGGGCAGGCGGATCGCAAGGAGGGCGTGTACTTCGGCTCCGAGCTGCCGCTGACGGACCCGCGCGTCGCCGCCCGGACGCCGCTGCACGGGCCGAACCTATTCCCCGCCGAGCCGGCCGAGCTGGGGCCGACGGTGCTGCGCTGGATCGAGCAGGTCGCCGCTCTCGGGCAGTCGCTGCTGGACGGCGTCGCTCTCGGGCTGGGCCTGGAACGGGACTGGTTCGCCCGGCACCTGACCGCCGACCCGACCGTGCTGTTCCGGGTGTTCCACTACCCGCCCGGGGACACGGAGTCGTGGGGCGTCGGTGAGCACACCGACTACGGGCTGATCACCCTGCTCGCGCAGGACCAGCACGGCGGCCTGCAGGTTCAGAGCCGCGGCGGGTGGATCGACGTACCCGCCGACCCTTATGTCTTCGTGGTCAACATCGGCGACATGCTCGAACGGATGACCCGCGGCGGGTACCGCTCCAACCCACACCGGGTCCGCAACCTCAGCGGCGCCGATCGGCTGTCGTTCCCGCTGTTCCTCGACCCGTCCTGGGACGCGACCGTGACGCCGCTGCCGGACACGGTCTTCGACGAACTGCCAGCCGACGACGCCGCCGAGCGCTGGGACGGGCAGAGCGTGCATGCCTGGGAGGGCGTGTACGGCGACTACCTCACCGCCAAGGTGGCCAAGGTGTTCCCCGAGCTGGCCCACGCCGTCCGCCGACCGGGCTGAGCCGGATGCATCAGGGGAGGCCGCGACCCGTCGGCCCTCCAGGCTGCAGGACGCCTCGGGCGGATCACCCCGAGCCGGAGACCTGCCTCCGGTTCAGCACGGCCCGACGGTGCAGGACGGCGCGCTCGCTCTCGTTTCTGGTGCGCGCGGCCGCCTCGGTGAACGCCTCGCTCGCCTGCGCGTGGAGCCCGGCGCGCTCGAGCAGGTCACCGCGCACGCTCGACACGAGCGGCGAGTCGCCCAGCAGACCGACGTCCAGCTCCTCCAGCACGGCAAGCCCCTGATCGGGGCCGAACGCCCGCCCGTACGCGACCGCCCGGTTCACCTCGACGATCGGCCCCGGGGCGGCGTCGGCCAGGACGTCGTACAGAGCCGCGATCCGACGCCAGCTCGTGTCCTCGGCGCGCTCTGCGCGGGCGTGCTGGGCGGCGATGGAGGCCTGCAAGAAGTATTTCCCGACCGGGGTCCCGCGCGCCGCGAGCAGCTCGGCCCGCTGCAGGGCGGCCATCCCGCGCCGGATCAGCAACTGGTCCCACCGCGTCCGGTCTTGCGCCTCGAGCAGGACCGGTGCGCCGCCCTCATCGAGCCGGGCGCCCATCCGGGAGCCCTGTAGCTCCAGCAGCGCCTGCAGTCCGAGGACCTCGGGCTCGTCGGGAGCGACCGCGGCCAGCATGCGGGCGAGCCTCATCGCCTCGTTCGCCAGGTCGGGCCGCATCCAATCCTCCCCAGCGGTGGCTGTGTAGCCCTCGTTGAAGATGAGGTAGATCACGGCCATGACGTCGTCGAGGCACCTGGTCCGCTCCGGTCCCGCCGGCAGGTCGAACTCGGCGCGAGCCGCGGACAGTGTCTTCTTGGCTCGCGAGATGCGCTGGCCCATGGTGGATTCGGTGGCCAGGAACCCCCGGGCGATCTCGGCCGTGGTGAGGCCTCCGACCAGCCGCAGGGTCAGCGCGGCCCGGGACTCCGGAGTCAGGGAGGGGTGGCAGCACAAGAAGATGAGCCGCAGGACGTCGTCCTCGATGTAGTCCACCTGGGCGTCGAGGTCGGGCATCTTCTCCGCCTCTCCCCCGCGGGCATGTTCGAGCTCCACGATCTTGCGGCGGAGGTTGTCGGCGCGACGGAAGTGGTCGATGCCGCGCCGCTTCGCGATGGTCATCAGCCAGGCGATCGGGTTCTCCGGGACGCCGGTGCTGGGCCACTGCTCGAGCGCGGCCACGAGTGCGTCCTGCGCCAGGTCCTCGGCGAGCTCCACATCACGGGTCATCCGGGTGAGAGCACCGACGAGGCGGGCCGACTCGGCCCGCCACGCGGCGAAGACGGCCTGGGTCGGGTCAGCCGCACTGCTCTCTGCCGGCACGACGCCAGGGTAGTGAGTCCCGTTCAGTCGCCGGGAACCTCAGGGCCTGTGGAGATCTGGCGCAGGGTCGAGATCACCGTGACCTCGGGCCAATACTTCGCGTGCAGCTCGGCGAACGACTGCTGGTCGGCCACGGCCTCCTCGACGGTGTCGTACTGCATGATGGCCCAGCCGCCGACGACCTCCTTGGCCTCGGCGTACGGTCCGTCAACCCGGCTGACCTCGCCCTGGCGGACCACGAAGTTCACGGCGTCCTCAGTCCCGAACAGACCGCCGCCGTCGAGGAACACACCGTTGGCGGCCCGTTCGCCGATGTATGCGTCCATCGCCTCGAACAGCGCCTGTGGCGGCGTGCCGACGCCCTCTTCCATCCTCACGAATCCCATGAACCGTGGCATCTTGATCACTCCCGTTAGTTGCTGGGCGGTTGCTTCTCGCACCTATGTCGAACGGCTGCGAGGCTTCTCGACATCGACCATTGAAGTCTTTCGCCGGGGCAACCTAGACCGCCACGACCATGCCTATTTGCACGTCATGGAGAAGGGGCTGAGATGCGCCACTCGGCTCCCGTCCTGCCAGTAGACCTCGATCAGGATGATGTCATCTTCCCAGCCCCCGACTTTCCTGTTGAGGCCCACATTCCACGCTGCGCAGAGTTGGCGGGCGGCGGCCTTCCCTTCGTCGTCCGGGAAGACGGAGGTTGTGACCGATGCTCCTACTGTCAACCGGCGGCCGTTTGGGGTAGCGCCGCGAAGATTTCGCGCGAGAGGTAGCGCTTGATGCACCGGACCCTTCGATCTTGGTCTTGCCTTCGCTGACACGGCGCTCGAGGTAGGCGCGTGTGTCGTCGTCGGTGGCGAGGCGGACCATTGTGATCCGCCATAGCGCCAAGTTGAGTTGGCGGTCGCCGCCACGGTTCAGCCGATGACGTGTCGTCTTGCCGCTGCTCGCGGGTATCGGGTTCGCGCCGGCTAATGAGGCGAAGGCGTGTTCGTAGCGCAGCCGGTGTGGGTTGTCGCCGGCGCTGACCAGGATGGTCGACGCGGTGTCCGGACCCACGCCCTTGCGGGCCACTAGGTCGGGCGCGACCGCGGTGGTGATCCGGCGCAGACGCACCTTAGTGCGCGCGAGCTGGTCGACGAGCAGCTGGATGCGCTGAGCGAGTTCCCGCATGGCTAGACGCGTGAGTGCGGCCAGGCCGTCGTCGTCACGATCTTCAGCAGGCGCAGGGCCTCAACCGGCCCGTTGTGCGCCTTCGCCGTTGCTGAGGCCTGACTGGACAGCACTGCCCGGCCGCAGCGATGGCGTCGACAATGTCGGTCTTGCCGTGCTGACGCCGGATCTGCCGGTTCGGGCGCGACACCTCGATGACCTTGAGACCGGCGGCCGTCAAGTGGGCCGCGAGGGCGACCCGTAGCTGCCAGTCCCCTCCACTCCCACCGTATGCACCGGCCCGAACGAGCCCAACCAGCGCAACGGCCGCCGATAACAATTGGCGGTCGTCGGGAAGGACTCGGTGCCGAGCACGCCGCCGAGGTGATCCACCGCCGCCGCAAACATGGACCTCAAGATGTGTGTCGACGCCGCCGGTGACGAAACCCGGCTCAGGTGTCATCGTGGTCATGTCCGCTCTTCTCGTCGTAGGGCAAGGGCGGGCACGGCGCGATCGACGTCGGACAGGACAGGGACGGGCCTGTTGCAGCAGGCTCCTACCAGGTCACTCCGTCGAAGCTCGTGCCAGGTGATCCCGCCCGGCCGACGAATCGGCTACAAGGCAGCCTCGCCGCGCCAGTCATTATTGGAGTCAGGCCGGGCGGGAGAACCACCGCCATCCAACATCCCTGTCACTACGCAGCACCGATCGTCGACTTCCCCCATGACATTCCGCGACGGGCCAATGCGCCAGACTGGCGTTGCAGCGCGTGTCTGGATCCGGCCTGCCAGCGCCGTCAATCGCCGATTCGAGTGGATTGCCTCGTTTTTCGCGGAATCTGAGAGCAAGATAGCTGGGGTCATTCTCCAAGTTTCCTCGTACACCTTCTGTCACCACGAGATCCGGTCCCAGTCGATCCCCAGGCGGGCCGATCGCGTCCCGTTCGCTACCGCGCCACCGCGGCGGGCAGCGAGACCGGGGCCGGTCGAGCCGTCAGCCGAACGGTGAGTTCAACCCGTACTTCTCCATGAGCTCCGGCACCCAGACCGGGTCGAGGAACAACCCGTACGACTGCGCCAGCGGTCCCAGGACCTCTGGGTCGGGTGGGCCGTCCTGGACCATGTCCGCGAGCTCTTTGAAGAACCGTTCGAAGCCAGCCGGAGTGATGATCTCGATCATGCGCGCCTCGACCTGGCCGGCATTCCACATCGTGTGCAACTCACCGCGCGGCTTGCTGATGTAGCCGCCGGCCTCGAGCACCACTTCATCGGCCCCGGAGCGGAAACCGATCGCACCGGCCGTCACGATGGAGAACTCGTCCTCGCGTGTATGCACGTGGGGCGGCACGAGCGCGCCGACCGGGAACGGGTGCTCGACGATGGCCACCTGGCCACCCGTCTGCTCGCCGCCCAGCCGGAAGCCGACGCCGATGGCGCCGATGGACCGGTCCGGACCGTGCGGGCCAGGCAGCACCGTGAGAGGCAGAGCGCGTCCGTTGGCGGTCGCCTCTGCGAAGGTGGTCGGTTCTGTGGAAATGGACACGCGGACAGCTCCCCTTGTCGTCAGTGGCCATTCCATTGAACAGCCGTGTATTGTCGAAACAGGTGTACTCCTCGAGCACGGAGGTGTCAAGGTGGGAGGACAGTCGAGTTCACTGAAAGTGCGGGCGTACACGATGCGAGCACGTCAGGAGAACGTCGAGCAGACCCGCCTGCGGATCACCGAGGCGACGATGCGCCTGCACGAGCGGATCGGCCCTGCTGCCACCACGGTGTCTGCGATCGCGGAGGAGGCCGGCGTCACCCGGCTCACGGTCTATCGGCACTTCCCCGATGACGCTGCTCTCGTCATCGCGTGCTCGGGCCACTGGCGGGCGCTGCACCCGCGCCCGGACTCGTCCCGCTGGACGTCGATCGCTGACCCTGTCGAGCGCCTTCGGACCGCTCTGTCGGAGACGTACAGCTGGGCCCGGGAAGCTGCTCCGATGGTGATCAAGATCCATCGCGATCTCGACGCGATGCCCGCCTTCGTGGGCGAGCTCCTCGCGGCCGAGGAGCAGTCCCGAGTCGATGTCCTCGCGAAAGGGTTCCGAGCCCATGGCCGGCATGCTCGACGGCTCCACGCAGCACTTCGACACGCTCTGCACATCCACACCTGGCAGTCGCTGTGCATCGACGGCGGGCTGGACAACGACGAGGCGGTAGAGCTCATGGTCGCGACTGTCCTTGCGGCTGTTCCGGCGCGCGACGGCTGACCTTGCCGGACGCCAACGTGGTGGCCGCCCATCGGCGTTTGTTGGCCACCCAGGTGCGTGCGGTGCACACCTTGCCGGCCGTCCACAGCTCTACCTACCGTCGGTGGATCAGCGACAACGGTCGAGTCCAGGGTCGTGGTGGATCAGGACGGTCACCACGTGATCCGTGGGGAACGTTAGGCGGTGGTCGCCATGGCCGTCACCTCCTTGACGCCAGCATTGTGGGCTGGGCTGTTGGTGCGGTCGCATTTGGTGAGGATCTCCAGGCCGATGTAGCGGCGTCCTTCGGTCCATTCGTCGGTCTGTTCGAGCCGCACCGCGCCGACCAGGCGGACCACCGAGGCCCGGTCGGGGAAGATGCCGACGACGTCGGTGCGCC
>JAVEDI010000009.1 GCA_030841035.1 Actinomycetota bacterium | reverse complement strand
ACCACCGTGAAGCACTACCTGCCGAGGATCATGGCTCCCGACGGCGTACTCAGCAGCCCACTAGCCAGCGGGCGGCTGGGCCTGCATGGTCGACGCCTTCTGGTTGAACAGATGTCCACGTTGGCCAGGATCACCCACGACCAGGCACTGGCTGCGGCAAGCCGCGTGGCGAGCGCCTCATGAGCAAGGGACCACCCACAGAGCTCGCGGCCCTCGACAGGGCTGATGAGACCGCCCACCCCCTGCGACTGCCGCCCGGGAAGACACTTCCGGTGCTGGCGGTCGGGGCCCTCTATCTGCTCGCGACGGGGCGGTGGGGCAGCTACGTCGCCGTACCCGGGCTTCCGATCTACATCTCTGACGTCGTGGTGGCAGCTGCTGTGCTGCAGACGGTCCGGGCGGCTCGCCGTGAGGGGACGGGCGCCGCAGACCTACGCAAGGTCATGACCCAAGGGCCGCTGCTGCTGCTGCTGACGCTGAGCTTGCTTGTGTGGGCCGGCGTGAGGTTCCTGCTAGGAATCGTCGACGTCCTCGAGCAGCCCTTGGTGGCGTTGCGCGATGTCGTGCCCTACGCCTACGCCGTCGCGGCGCTCTTGGCCTTCCTCGTGCCCATCAAGGGCGGCTCCCTGGCGAGGCGACTGGTCTACACCGCTCTGACCTTCCACGCCGGGTGGCTCCTGCTCGCCAACCATCTTCCCGGGTGGCCGTGGGCCCGCCCCCTGCTCGGCGGCGCCCCTATCTTCACCCCGCGATCGGACTTCGACTCCGCGGTGCTGGGGGTGGCCGTCGCCTTGGCGCTCTACGACCTGCTCGTGAGCGGGCGACCGCGACGTCCCCTGTCGTCGGTCCTGCTGTTGGGCTTCGTCGCGGCCAACCTGTACGCCATCACGACGCTCCCCACCCGGGCAGGCTTCATGGCGGGGGTGCTCGCCGGGTTGGTTGTCGTGTGCATCTGGGGGGCGCGCGTGGGCTCGGGGTCAGCCGGTCGTGGACTGCACCTACGCCGGCTCGTCGTGCTCGTGGCAGCCGGCGCGGTGGTGACGACCGGCGTGCTGTTCACTCCGCCGGGCCACCGGCTGGTCGACGGCATCCGGGGCCTTCAAGGTGAGCAGACCCAGGCCTCGGGCACCATCGAGGTCCGGCAGTTCGTCTGGGGCAGCGTCTGGGACTACGTCACCGCGGATGCCACCCGGACGGCAGTCGGAGTCGGCTTCGGGCCGGACTTCATCCAGTCCAGCGGCAGCTCCTACGCCTTGGAGGGAACCGAGTACAAGGACGTGCGGTCTCCGCACAACTACCTGTTGGGGACCTTCGCACGGCTCGGCTTGGGCGGAGCGCTCCTCGCTGCCTTGGTGATCGTTGCCGGATTCGTAGCGGCCGTGCGCGAACTGGCCCGGCGACCATCCACCGTCACGGCGCTCGCCTGCATGGTGCTCGTGGCGCTGCCCGTGACTGCGATGCTGGGCGTGATCCTCGAGTCGCCGTTCGGGGCTCTCCCCTACTTCTGGGCAATCGGGCAGGTGACCCGGTCTGCGTGGCGCGTCGCGCCGGTCATGCCGATGCAGGATCGGTCGACATGAGGTACCACCGGTAGATCATCTCGATGCCCTCGCGGAGGGAGACCTCGGCCTTCCAGCCCAGGGCGTTGATGCGCGCCACGTCGAGCACCTTGCGGGGGGTCCCGTCGGGGCGGCGCGGGTCGAGGGTGACGTCCCCCTCGTATCCCACGACATCAGCGATCATCCGGGCCAGCTCGCGGATGGTGATGTCCTCGCCGACGCCGATGTTGATCGGGGCCGGGTCGTCGTAGCGCTCGAGCAGCGTGACACAGGCTCGGGCCAGGTCGTCGACCCAGAGGAACTCCCGACGCGGGGTGCCGGTCCCCCAGAGCTCGACCGACGGCGCGCCGCTGGCCTTCGCCTCGGCGAACTTGCGGACGAGCGCGGGCAGCACGTGCGACGTCTCGGGGTCGAAGTTGTCGTTGACTCCGAACAGGTTGGTCGGCATCGCGGAGATGAAGGATGCCCCGTGCTGTCGGCGCAGCGCCTGCACGTGCAACACCCCGGCGATCTTCGCGATCGCGTAGGCGTCGTTCGTCTCCTCCAGCGGTCCGGTCAACAGACTGTCCTCGCGGATCGGCTGGTCGGCGTACTTGGGATAGATGCAGCTCGACCCGAGGAACAGCAGCCGGCGTACGCCGGTGCGTGCCGCCGCGTCGAGCACGTTGACCTGGATGCGCAGGTTGTCGCTGAGAAAGTCTGCTGGGTAGGTCGAGTTGGCAACGATCCCGCCGACCTTCGCGGCCGCCAGGACGACGTACTCCGGTCGGACGTCGTCGAAGAACGCGTCCACCGCGTCGCGCTCGCGCAGGTCCAGCTCAGCACTGGTCCGCCCGATCAGCGACGTATGGCCGCGCCTCTCGAGATGTCGCCACACGGCAGACCCCACGAGCCCCCGGTGGCCAGCGACGTAGAACGGAGCGCCCAGCGGCACGGTGTGTCGGAACGGCTCGAAGTCGCGGCCCGCTGTCATCGGTCGATGCGGACGAGCTTGCCGGAGAGCTGGTCGTCCAGCAGCTGCCGGTC
>JAVEDI010000016.1 GCA_030841035.1 Actinomycetota bacterium | reverse complement strand
CGCGGTGCTGCTGCCGTTCTTCAGCTTCATGACGTTCCTGATCGCTGTGCCGACCGGTGTGAAGTTCTTCAACTGGATCGGCACGATGTGGCGCGGGTCGCTGACCTTCGAGACCCCGATGCTCTGGTCCATCGGCTTCCTCGTCACGTTCCTGTTCGGCGGCCTCACCGGCATGATCCTCGCGTCGCCGCCGCTGGACTTCCCGGTCTCCGACACCTACTTCGTGGTCGCGCACTTCCACTACGTCGTGTTCGGGACCGTGGTGTTCGCGATGAACGCGGGCTTCTACTTCTGGTGGCCCAAGATGACCGGTCGCATGCTCGACGAGCGGCTCGGCAAGATCCACTTCTGGACGCTGTTCGTCGGCTTCCACACCACGTTCCTCGTGCAGCACTGGCTGGGCGTGGAGGGCATGCCGCGCCGGTACGTCGACTACCTCGCCAGCGACGGGTTCACCACGCTCAACACCATCTCGACCATCGGCGCGTTCCTGCTCGGCGCCTCGACGGTGCCGTTCCTGTACAACGTCTACAAGAGTGCCCGGGGACCCGTGGTCACGACCGACGACCCCTGGGGCTACGGCCGGTCGCTGGAGTGGGCGACCAGCTGCCCGCCGCCGCGGCACAACTTCCTCGAGCTGCCGCGCATCCGCTCCGAGAGCCCGGCCTTCGACCTGCACTACCCCCATGTCGCAGCTCGCGACCAGCCCGTGGAGGACAAGAACCTGCTCGACCAGGTGCTGGGAGAGCCGGACCTCGGGGCCACGCCCGGAGGCGGGTCCGCCGGGCGCGAGGAGAACCGATGAAGGTCGAGGGGTGGCTCTTTGCCACCGGCTTCTTCTTCTTCTCGATCGCGGCAGTGATCTACGGGTTGCTCTCCGACGAGCCCGCCGGCACGGTGGCCCTGGCCTTCACTGCCGGCCTGTCGTTCCTGGTCGGCTACTACCTGCTGTTCACCGCTCGTCGTATCGATCGACGCCCGGAGGACCGTCCGGACGCAGACATCGCCGAGGGTGCGGGCGAGCTGGGCTTCTACAGTCCGCACAGCTGGTGGCCGCTGCCGGTGGCCTTCTTCGGTGCCGTCACCTTCGCCGGCGTGGTGTTCGGCTGGTGGTTGTTCATCATCGGTGCAGCGGGCGCGCTGCTCTCGGTCGTCGGCCTGGTCTTCGAGTACTACCGCGGTGACGCCGTCCACTGAGGATCCGTCGTTCCAGGCGCTGCGGGCCGCGAGATTCCGCGACGGCAACGGCCGTGGGCGGGGTGCTTGCTCCGTCGCCGGCTAAGGGGCACACCGAGTCTTGCCGATTCGTTATCTGACAGCTCGTGCCAAAGTGGACGGGGGCCGGACCAGCAGTCAGACTGCTGGAGCGTCTCTTTGATCGTGGACGGCGACGGGGCGCGCGACGAGGAGGAACGACGTGCAGGGGGTCAGAGCCGTGATGCCGACGCCCGGGGGAGTCCGCCGAGCGCGCCGTGGATGGCGTACGGCGGTCGTGGCGCTCGCGGCGGGCGGGCTGCTGCTGGTCAGCGGCTGCCAGTCGAGGACGCCGACGTCGGCCGCCCAGGCGGCCGCCGACTCTGCGGCGCAGGCCGCGGCGCGCCCGACGATCTCGTTCACCCCGGCCAGCGCGGCCACCGGCGTACGGCCTGATCATCCGGTCAGCGTGACCGCCAGGGGCGGGCACCTCACGACGGTCACCGTCGTCGACGAGAAGGGCCGCTCGGTCGAGGGCGTCCTTGCCGCCGACCAGGCGTCGTGGACGGCGGTCGCCCCGCTGCGGGTGGCGAGCCACTACCGGGTCTCCGCCGCCGCGGTCAACGACGCCGGCCAGTCCAGCGAGCAGACGGCCTTCTTCGCGACCATCAAGCCCAAGAAGGTCCTGCAGACCAGCATCTCGCCATTGAGCGGCTCCACGGTCGGGGTCGGTATGCCGATCGTCGTGCGCTTCAACAAGCCCGTCGGTGACCGTGGCGCGGTGGAGAGGGGCCTGACCGTCCAGAGCGGCAAAGCGGCACCAGGGGCGTGGAGCTGGATCTCGGACACCGAGGTGCACTACCGGCCTCAGACCTACTGGCCCGCCAACGACACTGTCACGCTCGACGTCAAGCTGCGCGGAGTGCAGGCCGGGACGGACATGTGGGGCATGCGCAACCGCTCCGTCACGTTCAAGACCTCCGCTGAGATGGTCAGCACCGTCGACGTGGCGCGCCACACGCTGACCGTTCGGCGCAACGGCAAGGTGCAGCGCGTGATCCCGGTGAGCACCGGCAAGGACGGCTTCCTCACCCGCAACGGCATCAAGGTCGTGCTGGAGAAGCACACCATGAAGGTCATGGACGCCAGCACGATCGGCATCGGCAAGAGCGACCCCGAGTACTACCGGCTCGAGGTGCCCTACGCCTTGCGCGTCACCTGGAGCGGCGAGTTCGTGCACGCCGCCCCGTGGTCGGTCGGCAGCCAGGGACGGGCCAACGTCAGCCACGGGTGCGTCGGCATGAGCATGTCCAACGCGATCTGGCTGTTCAACCAGACCCACATCGGCGACATCGTGCGGGTCGTCAACTCGCCGCGCACGCTCGAGCCCGGCAACGGCTACACCGACTGGAACGTCCCGTGGTCCACGTGGCTGCGGGGGAGCGCCCTAACCTCCTGACGTCCGGTCCTGACCTCGTCGCTCGCGGCTCGCGGCTCGCGGCTCGGCGGCTCGCGGCTCGGCTCGTGATCGTGAGGGCGTCCTGACGTCCGGACGTCCGGACGTCCTGACCTCGTGGCTCGGCTGGTGATCGTGAGGGCGTTCGGCACTGTTTCGGTGCCGGTTTCCCTCATGATCACGGCGGGGGCCAGTGGGCGGCGGGGGCCAGTGGACGGCGGGGGCCAGTGGGCGGAGCTGGGCCGCGCTGAACAGCTGGCGCTGAGCGGGGGCGAGTGGTCGGCGCTCCGGAGCAGTCG
Source organism: Actinomycetota bacterium (assembly GCA_030841035.1). Lineage (GTDB taxonomy): Bacteria > Actinomycetota > Actinomycetes > JACCUZ01 > JACCUZ01 > BP-173. The sequence continues at coordinate 19,503 of JAVEDI010000016.1, read as the reverse complement.
CGGCTCGGCTGGTGATCGTGAGGGCGTTCGGCACTGTTTCGGTGCCGGTTCCCCTCACGATCACGGCGGGGGCCAGTGGACGCCGGGGGCCAGTGGACGGCGGGGACCAGTGGACGGCGGGGACCAGTGGGCGGCGGGGGCCAGTGGACGGAGCGGGCTGGGGCGCTGAGGTGGGCGGAGCGCTGGGCAAGCGCGACGAACTCCGGGCGCTAGTGGTGGCCGCTGCTCTCCAGCTCGCGCGCGTCGGTCGGAGTCGGGGGCACGATCCGGTCCTCGAAGTAGAAGCGCGAGATCCGGGCGCGCAGCTTGGACGCCAGGACGCGGCGGCGCGGGATGCCGTTGGGGTCGGTCGCGGGCTCCAGCTCGAGCGGCCCGGGTGACTCGTGGGCCGTCAGGATGTAGCGCTGCGTCTCGCTGATCGGCTCGTGGACCTCGATCATCTCCCCGTTGGGCAGCCGCATGATGCGACCGGTCTCGCGGCCGTGCAGCACCAGGTCACGGTCGCGGCGCTGCAGGCCGAGACAGATGCGCTTGGTGACGACGTAGGACAGCGGGGGAACCACGAAGATCGCGATGCGGAAGAACCAGGTGATCGCGTTGATGGAGAGGTGGAAGGTGATGGCGATCACGTCGTTCGCGCCGGCCGCCAGCAGGATGAGCCAGGTCGTGAGCGCCATCACGCCAAGACCGGTACGGGTCGGCACGTTGCGCGGGCGGTCGAGCACATGGTGCTCCCGGTTGTCGCCGGTCACCCAACGCTCGATCATCGGGTAGAGCCCCATCGAGGTGAACAGCAGGCCCGGCACGATGAAGCACGGCACGATGATGTTCATCGACAGCGTGTAGCCCAAGGCATGGATCTCCCAGTTGGGCATCAGCCGGAAGGCGCCCTCGAGGAATCCCATGTAGAAGTCCGGTTGTGAGCCGGCAGTGACCTGGGTCGGGGTGTAGGGGCCGAACAGCCACACCGGGTTGATGGTCACGAAGGCGGCCAGCAGCGTCGTGACGCCGAAGGTGATGAAGAAGAACCCACCGGCCTTGGCGGTGTAGACGGGGAAGAACGGGTAGCCGACGGAGTTCTTCTCGGTGCGGCCGGGCAGGGGGTACTGCGTGTGCTTCTGGTACCACACCAGCATCACGTGGACCGTGATGAGGGCCAGGAAGATCCCGGGCAGCAGGAGCACGTGGAACGTGTAGATCCGCGCGATGAAGTCCTCGCCGGGGAACTGCCCACCGAAGAAGAAGAACGAGAGATAGGTGCCGACCACCGGGATCGCGAGCAGCACGCCTTCGGCGATGCGGAAGCCGGTGCCGGAGAGCAGGTCGTCGGGCAGCGAGTAGCCCAGCAGGCCCTCGATGATGCTCAGCGTGATGAGCGCGACACCGATCAGCCAGTTGGTCTCCCGCGGCTTGCGGAAGGCGCCGGTGAAGAACACCCGGGCCGAGTGGACGATCATCGCCGCCACGAAGATCAGCGCCGCCCAGTGGTGGATCTGGCGCATGATCAGGCCGCCGCGTACGTCGAATGAGATACGCAGGGTCGAGGCGTAGGCCTCTGACATGGTCAGGCCGTGCAGCGGTATGTAGGAACCCTCGTAGGGCACCTCGACCTGGCTAGGCTTGAACCACAGCGTCAGGAACGTGCCGGTGAGCAGCAGGATGATGAAGCTGTACAGCGCGATCTCGCCCAGCATGAACGACCAGTGGTCGGGGAAGACCTTCCGGGCGCTGCGACGGACGAACTTCGCGGACCCGAACCGCTCGTCGATCTCGTTCGCGATGTCTCCTGCGCTCTTCTCGAGCCTCGCCATGTCGGCTAATCCCCTCGTTCCCAGAAGCTGGGGCCGACCGGCTCCTCGAAGTCCTGGGCGGCGACCAGGTAGCCGGCCTCGTCTGTCGCGAGCTTGAGCTGTGGCAGCGGTCGCGCGGCCGGTCCGAAGATGACCGCGCAGTTGCGGGTCACGTCAAAGGTCGACTGGTGGCAGGGGCAGAGCAGGTGGTGCGTCTGCTGCTCGTAGAGGCCGACCGGGCAGCCCACGTGGGTGCAGACCTTGGAGTAGGCCACGATGCCGGCCACGTCCCAGCCCTTGCGGTCGGGACGCTGGTCGGCGAGGTCGCTCGGCGCCAGCCGGATGACGATCGCGGTGGCCTTGGCCTCCTCGTCGAGCGGCCGGGGCAGCTTCTTGATGCCTTCCGGAAGCACGTGCACGACCGCCCCGATCGGCAGGTCGGCGGCCTTGATCGGGCGGCCCGCCGGGTCGGTCATCAGCCGCCTGCCGGCCTTCCATGCGGTGTGTTCCAGCACGTCGCCCGGCAGCGGTCCGAGGTCACGCAGCGGAATGATCGCCAGCAGGCCCATGGGCGCGAGGGCGCCGAGCAGGCTGTTGCGGATCAGCTTGCGGCGTCCGAGGCCGGCTCCCGCGGCTCCCTCCTTGAGCGCGGCGACCGCCGCTCGACGGTCCTCCTCGGAGGACCGCATGGGCTTGCGCTCCGCGACGATCTCGTCGTCGGGCATCAGCGTCTTGGCCCAGTGGATGGCGCCGGCGCCGACGCAGAACATGGCCAGCCCGAGGCCGAGCCCGAGCAGCTTGGTGGACAACGCCACCTGGCCGAGCATCTCCGGGCCCGCCGCGTCGGACGGCTTCACCGCGAAGTAGGCGACGATGAACAGCAGCGTGCCCAGGGTGGAGAGCCCGAAGAGGGTCGCGACCTCGCGCTCACGGCGTCTGGCGGCGAGGGGGTCGATGTCGGATCGTCGGTAGGTGTGGGCCGGCAGGCCCGGGTCGGCGAACCGTGTGGCGAGCTCGTCGTGGGACGACCCGTCGGTCGGTGGACCTTCGCTGTCGTGGCCGCCGGCGAGCTGGATGTCGGCGTTCGAGGTGTCGTTGGCAGTGTCCCTGCTGTCCACGTCGTGACGCCCGTCGCTCTGGGCGTCGTGGCTGCGCGCGCCGGGACCCGTGTGCTGCTGGTCGCTCATCGGGCCTTCGCCCCCAGCCACACGGCGCACGCGATGAGCCCGCCGAGGCCGAGCAGCCAGCCGGCGAGACCCTCGGTGACGGGGCCGACCTTGCCGAGGGCCAGGCCGCCAGGGCTCGGTTCCGTCTGCGTCGTCTTGAGGAACGCGATGATGTCCCGCTTGTCCTGCGACGTCATGGTCGTGTCGGGGAAGACGGGCATCGACTGCGGACCGGTGAGCATCGCCTCGTAGATGTGCTTGGGGCTGACGCCCTGCAGCGAGGGGGCGTACTTGCCGCGGGTCAGCGCGCCGCCCGACCCCGCGAAGTTGTGGCACATGGCGCAGTTGGTGCGGTAGATCTGGCCGCCCTGGGCGGCGTCGGCGTCGGCGTAGTCCAGCTGGTCCTTCGACGGGATCGCCGGGCCGGGGCCGAGGGAGGCGATGTAGGCCGCCAACGCCTGGATCTCCTCCTGGGTGAACTGCTGGCGCTTCTGCTGGATCTGCGCGCCGAGCTGGGCGGCCGGCATGCGACCGGTGCCGACCTGGAAGTCCACCGAGGCCGCGCCGACGCCCACCAGCGTCGGCCCGTCGGAGGAGCCCTCGACGTTCAGCCCGTGACAGCTGGAGCAGTTGCGCAGGTACAGGTCCCGGCCGTCCTTCAGCGTCTGGGCGGAGGCGCCGGTGGCGGCGGCGGCCTGCGGCGAGGGCGCGAAGGCGGCGTACGCCCCGCCGGTGAGCCCGAGGGCCACCAGCAGCAGCACCATCGGCGCGAAGCGGCGGCGACGCTGGCGGGACAGCGCGCCCAGCGGCTTCGACAGCAGTCTCACGGAACTCCTCGGGCGTCCGGGCCGGTGGGCCCGCGGGCTGGGCTCGGTCACTTGATCAGGTAGATGGTGGCGAACAGGCCGATCCACACGACGTCCACGAAGTGCCAGTAGTAGGACACCACGATCGCGCTGGTGGCCTGACCGTGGGTGAACCGCTTGGACGTGAAGGTGCGGCCCAGGACGAGCAGGAAGGCGATCAAACCGCCGGTGACGTGCAGCCCGTGGAAGCCGGTCGTGAGGTAGAAGACTGACCCGTAGGCGTTGGACGAGAGCGTCAGGCCGTCGTCGTGCACGAGCGTGGCGTACTCGAAGACCTGGCCGCCGACGAAGAACGCGCCCATCAGGAACGTGATCACGAACCACATTCGCAGCCGGACGACGTCACCCTTCTCCGCGGCGAACACACCCAGCTGGCAGGTCACCGACGAGAGGACCAGGACGGTGGTGTTCAAGGTGGAGAAGGGGATGTTGAGCAGCTTGGGCTCGGTGGCCCACAGCGCAGGACTGACCGAGCGGATCGTGAAGTACATCGCGAACAGTGCCGCGAAGAACATCAGCTCCGAGGAAAGCCAGACGATGGTTCCCACGGCCGTCGTATCGGGTCGGTTCGCCGGCACGTGAGTGCGGGAAGCCTGCGTCACTGTCGCCACGGCGGTCATTATTGCCGTCCCCCGCCGTCAGGGAACCCCCGACCCCCCGCAGGTGTGACGAACACGTGTCGCGCCCCTCCCGGACGGCGTGCCGGCACGCTGCGCGGGTCCCGCTCCCGGGGCCGGCGAGGGCGGTGGGGGCGTGGCGCGCCCGCCGGCCGATAGCATCACGGCCGTGACGAACGAGCCCGACAGCATGACCGTGCTGGTGTACAGCGACGACGTGGACACCCGTGAGCGGGTCAAGCTCGCCGTCGGCCGCCGTCCGGCCCGCGACCTGCCGCTGGTCGAGTGGCTGGAGGTCGCGACCGAGCCGGCCGTGATCGCCGCCATGGACGCGGGAGGCGTCGACGTGGCGGTGCTCGACGGTGAGGCCACCCCGGCCGGCGGCATGGGCATCGCCCGCCAGCTCAAGGACGAGATCTACCGCTGTCCGCCGGTCCTGGTGCTGACCGGGCGGGTGCAGGACAACTGGCTCGCCGCGTGGTCGCGGGCCGATGCGGCCGTGCCGCACCCCCTGGACCCGATCGTGCTGGCGGAGGCCGTCGCCGACCTGATGCGTCGCCGCCGCGCCGAGCTGCCGACCGCCTAGGAGCACGCGCGTGACCGCCGCCCGGGGCACCGGGAGCACGAGGAGCTGGCCCACCCTGTTCACCACGCTGCTGCGCGGGGACGACCTGCCCGCGCAGGACACCGCGTGGGCCATGGAGCAGATCATGCTCGGCGAGGCCACACCCGCGCAGGTCGCGGGCTTCGTCATGGCGCTGCGGGCCAAGGGCGAGGCGCCCAGCGAGGTGATCGGCCTGGTCACCACGATGCTGGCTCACGCCGAGCGCATCACCGTTGACGGGCCGGCCGTCGACACCTGCGGCAGCGGAGGTGACCGGGCCCACACCGTGAACATCTCGACGATGTCCGCCATGGTCGTCGCCGGCACCGGAGCACGAGTGGTCAAGCACGGCAACCGGGCGGCCTCGTCCGCATGCGGGTCGGCGGACCTGCTGGAGGAGCTCGGCGTGGTCGTCGACCTCGCCCCCGCGCTGGTTGAGGAGTCGGTGCGGCGAGCGGGGATCGGGTTCTGCTTCGCGCCGCGCTTCCACCCGGCGCTGCGGCACGCGGCGACCGCTCGTGGCGAGCTCGGTGTGGCCACCGTCTTCAACTTCCTCGGACCGCTGACCAACCCGGCACAGCCGAGCGCCCAGGCGGTCGGCGTGGCCGACGCCCGGATGGCCGGTGTCGTCGCGGAGGTCCTCGCCGCCCGGGGGGCCTCCGCCCTGGTGTTCCGCGGCGAGGACGGGCTGGACGAGCTGACCACTGGTGGTCCCTCACGGGTGTGGATCGTGCGCGAGGGCGGTGTGTGGGAGACGACGGTCTCGCCCGACCAGGTCGGGCTGCCGGTGACGGATGTCGCGGCGTTGCGCGGCGGCGATGCCCGGCACAACGCCGAGGTGGCCCGGCGTTTCCTCGACGGTGAGCAGGGACCCGTCCGCGACGCGGTGCTGCTCAACGCGGCCGCGGCTCTGGTGGCTCTGGAGCCGGACGACTCGATCCTCGACGAGCGGCTGCCCGACGGGCTGCGTGCGGGCATCGAGCGCGCCGCGGAGGCGGTCGACAGCGGCGCCGCCCGGGCGGCGCTGGACCGCTGGGTCTCGACCAGCCAGCAGCTGGCCGCGACCGGCAGCGACCGCCTCCAGCCGTAGCGCTCGGGCTAGTCGGCGTCCTGGACGCCGAGGGAGAAGGCGGCATCGAGGTCGTGCTGCGAGTAGGTGCGGAACGCGATGTGGGTCTCGGTACCCCGGATGCCCGCGACCTTGCTCAGCCGGTCGGCGATGACGTCGGCCAGCGCGTCGTGCTCGCGCACCCGCACCATCGCGATGAGGTCGGCGGCGCCGGTGACCGAGTAGACCTCGCTGACGCCTTGCAGCGCGGCGATCTCCTCCGCGACCTCGGGGATGCGGTCGGCCTCGACGTGCACGAGGACGATGGCGGTGATCACAGGGCCTCCAGCGGTGCTTCCCGAGAGCGGTGGTACGGCGACGAGCGCGAGCCTAGTCGGTGAGCATCTCGCCGAGGCACCGTCGCGCCGGGGCGCCGGAGGCCCCCCTCGACGGCGCGGGTCAACCGGCGATGCGGCTGACCACACCGGCGGGATGGTGGCTGGTGCGCAGGTCGCGCCGATCGGCGCCCACGAAACCGGCCGCCGCGAACACGTCGCGGGCCTCCTCGGCCGCGTCGCTCCAGTAGCGCACGCTTCCTGCGCCGTGGGCGGGGCTGGCCCAGGTGCCGTCGAGCGAGATCAGCCGCACACCCGGCCGCTCCATCCAGCGCAGCACGCACTCGGTCTCCTCGGCCGAGCAGGCCGGCGCGGGACCATGGCCGCGGGACACGACCTCGGCGGTGGCCACCATCGCCTCGGCCAACGGTCGCGGGTCGACGCCGCGGGCCGCGACGGCGGTGCCGGCCAGCCGCCCGTGTCGCACCACCAGCAGCTCCCAGCCGAGGTCGTCCAGCTGGCGGGCCGCGACCACCTCGGCGCAACCGGTGAAGGCACGCAGCCGCTGCACCCGGGCGGCTGCCCGGACGAACGCGGCCAGCCGGTCGCGGTGCAGCGCGGCGTCCTCGTAGCGTTCGGCCTCGCCCAGCAGCGCCACCTTGCGGCTGACGGCGGCGACCACACGGCGTACGTCGCCTTCCATCGCACCGCGGGCTGCGGCCACGTGCTCGGCGTAGGCCTGGACGCTCTCCCGGCCGTCGCAGGGCGCTCCGCACCGGCCCATCTCGGCGAGGGCGCACGCGCTGGTGCGCGCGCGGACCGAGAGGCGGCCCGCGCACTGCCGCAGCGGCACCGCCTCGTAGATGGCCGCGCTCGCCAGCTCCACCTGACGCGCGGAGGAGAACGGGCCGAGGTAGGCGGCCCCGTCGTCCTTGACCTCGCGAACCCGCGACAGGCGCGGGAACGGCTCGACGGTGAGCTTGAGCCACAGCGACCGCTCCGGGAAGCGGGACCGACGGTTGTAGCGCGGCTTGTGCTGGGCGATCAGTCGAAGCTCCCGCACCTCGGCCTCGAGCGGCGTGGCGCACACCACGGGGGTCACCGTGGCGGCCAGCCCCACCATCTCGGCCATCCGGCCGCGCGTCTCCGAGGAGGTGAAGTAGGTGCGCACCCGGTTGCGCAGGTCGTTGGACTTGCCGATGTAGAGCACCTCGCCGTGCTCATCGGCGAACAGGTAGACGCCCGGGGCGTGCGGCAGGCCCTCGGCGAGGTGGCGCTTGCGCCGCTGAGCCGGCGAGACGCGGGAGGAGAAGGTGGCGAGCTCGTCGAGGGAGCGCACCCCGAGGTTGCCCAGCCGCTCCAGCATGCCGTGCAGGACGTCGACGGTGGCCCGGGCATCGGACAGCGCCCGGTGGTCGGGGGCTGTCGAGGAGCGGAAGAGCCGGGCCAGGCTCGTCAGCTTGCAGTTGGGCGCCTCGTCGCGGGTGACGACCTGGCGGGCCAGCCGGGCGGTGTCCAGGACCTGGTGACCCGGCCAGTGCTGGCCGGTGACCGCGCAGCCGGCCTTGAGGAACGCGATGTCGAAGGGCGCGTTGTGTGCGACCAGCACGCCGCCCTGCGTGCTGCCGGCGAACTCGAGGAACGCCGGCAGAGCCGAGGCGAGCCGCGGCGCCCCGGCCACCGTCGAGTCGCTGATGCCGGTGAGCACGGAGATGAACGGCGGGATCGGGACGCCGGGGTCGACCAGTGTCTGGAACTCACCGAGCACCTCGCCGCCGCGCACCTTGACCGCCCCGATCTCGGTGATCTCGGCGGAGGCGGGGGACCCCCCTGTCGTCTCGAGGTCGACCACCACGAAGGTCACCTCGTGCAGCGGCGTGCCCAGCTCGTCGAAGCTCGCCTGGACGGCGAACGGTGTGGCCCGGGCTCCCATGGTCGTGACGGTAGGGATGACCCCGGACAGATCGGGGGAGGCGCACCGGGCCGCTGCGCGTCCGCCCTCCGGCGGCTCAGGCGCCCAGTGACCCCAGGCCGCGCAGGGCCAGCAGCGCACCTAGGGACACCACGGTGAGCGCGGTCAGGACGGGCAGCACGCGCAGGGCGACGGAGAACCGCGAGCGGGGGCGGCGCACCAACCGCTGCTCGACCCGCTCGCGCAGCCGCATCACCACGACGCCGACCACGGCGAGGGTCGTCGCCATGCCCACACCGAACCCGGCGACCAGCAGCACGCCGAACCAGGGGTGGCCGACCGCGAGCGCGCCCAGGAACACGATCACCGCCGAGGGGCTGGGCAGCAGGCCGCCGGCCAGGCCCATGGCCACCAGCCCGCGGTGCGACGGCTGACCCTCCGGGTGCTCGTGCTCGTGCTCGTGCTCGTGCTCCGGCTCGTGCTCCGGCTCGGCGAGCAGCACGCCGACGGGTCCGGTCTGCGCTGCGTGTGCATCGTGCGACTCGAGCGCGTGCGGGTGGGGATGGCCGTGGCCTTGCCCGACGTGGTCGTGCCGGCCGTGGTCATGGGCCTCACCGGGCAGGTGGATGTGGCCCCCCGCCCCGTGGACGTGGCCCTGGCGCGCGGCGCGAAGCAGCGTGAGCCCGACGGCGACCACGAGCAGCCCGGACAGGACGCTCAGCCATGGGTAGACCCGCGCGGGGACGAAGGCCGTCCCGGCACTGACCAGGGCGCCCAGCGCCAGTACGCCGGCGGTGTGGGTCACCGTCACCGTGGCCCCGACGGTGCCCGCTGCGCGCAGGGCGCCTTCGCGGCGGCCCGAGAGGTAGAACGCCATGATCGTCTTGCCGTGGCCCGGCGCGACGGCGTGCGCTGCGCCGAGCGCGATCGCGGCCAGCAGTGCGCTCAGGGCGACCAGCAGGCTCCCGTCGTACCGGGTGGCCAAGTCCTGGAAGGACCCGGTCACGCCGCCCTCGACCACCGCCACGCCGGCGTCGGCCGCGCTCGTGGCCGGCCGGAGGTGCGCACCCCCCGGGCGCACCTCCAGCCGGGCGCCCCGCACGTCCAGGGGGCTGCTGAGCAGGTCTCGCGGGTAGGCCGTGAGGCGTGCGCTGCGGCTGCGGCGGGGCACGTCGGACCGGACCAGCGTCACGCCGTCACCGCGGGCGGTGACCTCTCGCCAGCCGACCTGGTCGCGCGCACCCCTGTCGACGAAGTCGAGCGACGTGGCCATGTTCAGCGGCGCAGCGGCCCTCAGGTGGCAGTCGAGGCGCAGGATCGGCAGGTCGGCCTGGCCGGGCGTCGTCGAGGCGGACGAGCCGGTCACCCGTAGGTCGAGGCGGCGCCCGGCGAGGTGCAGCTGCAGTCGCTGCGTCGCCGCGGCGCACTCCCGGGCCGCCCACGCGGCCAGCTCCGGGCGCGCGAGCATGCCGTCGCCGTCGGTGTCGATCGCGGGGGAGCGCTGGGCCGTCGGGATCTCGGCAAGGTCGAGCACGTGCTCGACGGTCACCGCATCGGTCCCCACCACCAGCCCGCTGTACCGGTTGACGGTGAAGTTGCCGAGCGGGTGGGCACTGGCGGCACCCGGAGCGAGGACCAGCAGGGCCACGGTGCCCGTCGCGACGGCGAGGGCGCGGGCCGCCCGGCGGATCATCGGGCACCGATCCGGTGCAGGAGCCGAGTCGCGTGCTGGTCGCGCCAGGGACTGACCCCGTCGTCGAGGCGCAGGGCGGCAGTCAGGTGCTTGCGTGCGGCGCGGTCGTGGCCCAGCGCCGCCTCGATACTGCCCCGGTGGAACAGCAGCCGCGCGTCCCGGGTGCCGAGCCGGGTCGCCAGCCGTCCGTAGCGCAGGGCCTCCCGGTCACGGCCGTTGGCGTGCAGCGCCCAGGCGAGGGCGTCCGCGGCGTGGATGGAGTGCCGCCGGCGCCACTCGGCGCGGGCGGCGGTCAGCGCGGCCGTCGCCGAGCCGTGGTCGGCCTCGAACAGTGCCGTCTCGAGGTCGGTCACGACTCCGTTGGCGCGGGCGAGCGCGGCCGTGACCCGGGCCACCGACCACTGCTGGGCCGCGAGCGCGGGGCGGCCGGTCGCGGCGTACAGCTCGCCGAGCTCGACGACGTACTCGGTGAGCGGCAGCCGCGCGACCACGGCGCGGTAGTCGCGCTCGGCGGCGACGAGATCGCCCCGGGCCACGGCGAGGCGCGCGCGTCCGGCCAGGGCGGGCGCGTACGTCGGGTCCGCGCGCAGCGCCGCGGCGTACAGGTGGGCGGCCGCGCCCCGGTGGTGCTCGGCCCGCGCGAGCTCGCCCTGGTGGAAGGCGGCGAAGGCGTACGACGACGCGTTGCCGGCGGCCTGCCGCGCCTCGGTCATCAGGCGTTCGGCGCGACGCAGGTGACCACGCAGCTCCGACTGGTAGGAGAGCCGGGAGAACGTCGAGGTCCCCGGCTTGAGGTCGTTGACGCGCACGGCCGCGGTGTACGCCTCGGAGTAGCGGCCGAGCTCGGTGAGTGCGTCGGCGCGCACGGCGAGCGCCTGCGCCGCGTACGGATCCGCAGCGAGCGCCTGGTCGGCGAGGCGCAGCGCGCCCCGGAACTCGTGGCGGGCGGCGGCGAGCGTCGCGCTGCCGGTCAGCGTCACCGGGTCCCGTGGCGCGAGCCTGGTGGCCCGGGCGAGCGCCCGCTGCGCCTTGGGGTAGTAGGTGGGGTCCGCGGTGATGCGGGCCTGCTCGACGTAGGCGATGCCGAGGCTCGCCCAGCCCTCACCGTCGCGCGGATGCGCCCGCAGCCGCAGCTGCAGGGCGCTGACCAGCGCGCCGGGATCGGTGCTCTCGCGATGCTCCGTGGCGGCCGGGGCGACGGTGGACAGCGGGTCCGCTGCCGGACGGGGGCCGACAGTCACGGCGGCGAGCAGGAGACCGCCCGCGACTACGGCCGCGGCGGTCATCGCGGCGGCTCGACGGTGCCGGCCGGGGAGGCTGGTGGTCCTCATGGGAGGCCTCTCGCAGGGGTGAAGCACGACGTGCGGTGGTGGTGATGGCTCTGTCACGGGTACGGGCGGCGGCGGCCCGGGGAGCCGGCAGGCTCGGCTGACAGCTCCCCGGGCCTCTTCCTAGGCCTGCAGCACCGCTACGGGAGCGGTGCGCGTGCGGGCCCGCCGGGCCGCGACGGCAACGGCCACGAGCGCGAGGGCGCCGAGACCGGCCAGGGCCACGTCGCCGGTCGGGAAACCGTCGCCGGTCGGGCGGTCGGCCCCACCGGTCAGCAGTGTCTGCCCTGACTTGGCCGGCGGCGAGGTCTTCTCCACCGAGCCCGACAGCGGCAGTGCGACGTACGGGAAGGTGCTCCCGAAGTCGGCGTCGTTCTTGTTCACGGCGTCCCCGAGATCGTTGGGGTTGCCCTTCAGCTCGCCTGCCACGACCTGCAGCGCGATGTCGACGACGTCGTCCTGCAGCCGGCGCCCGTTCGGGAACCCGTTGTGGTCGCCACCGATCACGCCGAGCCGGCTGAACGCCTGGCCGCCGAACGGATGGGTGTTCAGCCTCAGCTGTTCGCTAGGGGTCACTCCCTTCGGGCTGTTGAGGCCGGGCACACCGGTGAGGAAGACCTGCACGAGGTCGTCACGGTTGTCGGTCGGTGCGTTGACACCGCAGACGTTCTTCAGCAGCGAGGCCAGCTCCGGCTTCTTGACGAACGGCAGGGCCGCGGCGTCCTTGGTCGGCGGGATCGCGTTGAAGGTGTCCTTGAGGCGGTAGGGGATCACTGCCTCGTTGACGAGCGGCTGGCCCAGTCGTGACACCTGGACGTACCTCTTACCGTTCCAGCGCTCCGTCGTGCTCCACACGCCGACGATGTGACGGCCGGCAGCGGAGTTCAGCAGACCCGCCGGTACCTGCAGCGCCAGGGTGTTGACGTTGTACCCCGCGAGGGAGTCGTGACCGATCTCCTTGTTGCAGGTGTTCTGGTCGCCGTACAGGAGGTCGAAGACCCGCAGGTCCAGGAAGAACGGGTCCTCCGTCTGGCCCGCGAACGACGTGTGCGCGCCGTCCTTGGAGGTGACGACGGCGGCGTTGCGCAGCGACCTGTAGTCAGGCATCGAGACGTCTCCCGCGTACGAGGGAGCGACCGGCGCGTTGTCCAGGATCTTCCGGGTCTTCCTGCTGTTGCCGACCACGATGCGCGTCAGGTCGTAGGTCTGGCGCAGCAGCAGGTTCTCGTCCTGCAGTGTCGTCACCTGGCCGTTGTTGGTCAGGAAGGTGCCGTTGCCGCTGAACGAGTCGCCGGGACCCGGCGTCCGCCTGGTCGTGAAGTCCCACCGATAGATGAGGTCGGCCTTCGCGTCGCCGTTGTTGTCGATGTTGATGTCGAAGTGCGCGTCGGTGGCCCAGGGATAGAAGTTGGGGCCACCGGCGGGCTCCTCGAACGGGTCCCAGTTCGCGATCAGCGTGACCGTGCCGGCCTTGTCCGGGCTGTTGAACGCGTACAGGTCCGTGTTGTCGTACTCCGGCTCGCCCTGGATGCCGGGTGCCTCGCGATGGCTCGAGGCACTGGCCGTGCCGGGTGCCAGACCGGCTGTGCCGGCCGCGGCGAGCAGCATCCCGACGCCCAGCAGTGCGGCCGTCCGGATGCGCGCCGTTCGTCTCGTTCGAGACATGGGTTGCTCCCTCCTTCGGGAATCGTCGCCGGCAGTGACGGCTGTCGCAGCGGCGAGGTTCGGGCGTCGTTCGGCGCTGCTCGGCGGGGCGGATTGGCGCGGCGCGTTATTGGAGTCGATCCGGATCAGCCCACCTCGGCGACCCCGGGTCGTGCGCCCCGCCACGTAGGCTCGACGGCGTGCAGCCCGCTCCTGTGCCCTCGACGACCACCCGCTGGCGCTGCGGGCGGTGCGGCAACCTGACGCGCTTCGACGTCGTGCGGGCCGTGCGGGCGCGGGAGTTCGTCCACCTCGACCTGTCCGGCGAGGCCACCGTCGAGGAGCGCCAGGTGCTCCACGACGTCGTGGAGTCGGTCCGCTGCCGCTGGTGCGACGCCGAGGACACGGTCGAGCTGGTGGCGCGGCCCGAGGCGCCCGTCGCGGTGGACGACCCGGGCACCGCGGCCCTGCCGTGACGAGCGCCGCGCCTGCCGATGAGCCGCCGGCCGGGCGGGGCGCGCACGGTGCCACACCGCCTGCGGCGCCGGAGCCGGGGTCGGCCGGGCCGCTGCCCGACGGCGTCCGGCTTCGCGTCGTCGCGCTGGCCAGCGAGACCCTCGGTTCGTTGTCCGACGAGGAGGTCCCACCGGGCCTGCGCCCCTTCCGCCGGTGGGCGCCGCCGCGGCGGACGAAGCTGGCGGCTACCCCGCTCGCCGCGGCCGTCGATGCGGATGTGACGTTCCGCCAGCGGGTCGCGGAGCACCTTCGCCGGTCGATGCCGGATCTCGTGGCGACGCTCGAGAGCGGGTCGGTGCCGGCGGCAGCGGACCCTGTCGAGGTGGCCGCAGCGGCGTACCTACTGCGGTCGCCGTCGTGGGCGGCGCGGGTGGCGGCCGCCGGCGAGCACCTGGACCGGGCCAGCGCCGCGGTGGAGACGAGCCAGCAGGCCGAGGCGCTCGCCGGGCTCCAGGAGCAGCTGGTCGCGGCGCGGGCGCACGCCCGCGAGCAGCTGGGCCGCCTGCGGGAGGAGCTCGCCGCGGCGCGCTCGGAGGTGGCCGCGGTGACCCGGCTGCTGCGCGAGGAGAAGGGTGGCCGCCGCCGGGCCGAGCGCGTCGCCCGGGAGGCCGAGCAGCGGGCGGAGCAGGCGGCCACGAGCGCCGCCGCGGCGACGGCGGCTGCCGACGCCGACGTACGTCGGATGCGGTCGCGCGTGGCCGACGCCGAAGCCGCCGTGGAGGCGGCCCGGCGTGCTGTGCGGGAGGGTCGCAGCCTCGAGGACAGCCGGCTGCGCCTGCTGCTGGACACCGTCGTCGAGGCGGCGAGCGGGCTGCGCCGGGAGCTGGCGCTGCCGCCTCGCACCGACCGGCCGGCGGACTTCGTCGACGCCGCCGAGCCGGGCGAGGCGACCGACGCCCCTCATCGGGCGCTGCTCTCCGACGACCCGGCCCTGCTGGACCAGCTGCTCTCGTTGCCCCAGGTCCACCTGGTCGTCGACGGGTACAACGTGACCAAGTCCGGCTATCCCGACCTGCCGCTCGAGCAGCAGCGCACCCGCCTGGTCAACGCGCTGGTCGCGCTCGCGGCCCGCTCCGGGGCGGAGGTCACCTGCTGCTTCGACGGGGCCACCGTGGCCGGACGGGTGCCGTCCCTGACCGGGCGCGGTGTGCGCGTCCTGTTCAGCAAGCCCGGCGAGATCGCCGACGAGCTGATCCGCCGGCTGGTCGCGGCGGAGCCGCAGGGCCGTCCGGTCGTGGTGGTCTCCTCCGACCGCGAGGTCGCCGACTCGGTACGCCGCTCCGGCGCCCGTCCGGTCTCCTCGCGCGCGCTCGTCCGACGGCTCGACCGGGGCTGAGCCCGGGCCGCGGGGTTGTGTCCGACCCGCCGCCTAGCGTCGGGCACATGGAGCCGACCCGGCGCCATGAGACCCGAGTGACCTGTGGGAGGAGGGGCCCGTGATCATCGACTGCGACAGCTGTGAGGTCCGCGGACTGGCCTGCGACGACTGTGTCGTGAGCGTGCTGTTGGGCGGCCCGCGGCCCGAGCTGGACGACGGCGAGCGCGCCGCGATCGGCGTGCTGGCCGAGTCCGGGCTGGTGCCCCCGCTGCGGCTGGTCCGCCCGGTCGGCGGGCGCCCTCACGACGGGGGCGAGAGCGGTGGTCCGGGAGGCCGGTCGGCGGCGGCCGGCTAGCGCAGGCCGCGCAGAGCGGGGCGATCGCGCGGGACTGCCCGGCGAGATCACCCCATACAGGACGGGAACGGCTGTCCACAGCGACGCGCCGAGAACTTTGACATAACGAAAAGGTCACGTACGCTACGCGCGCAGGTGTCCGTCATCAGTCACCAGGCCGGGTGGCAGCGGGCATCTCCGCCGAGTCCAACCCGACGTCGCACGTGGGTCACGCGGTGTACCAGCCTCCGGGCCGGGTGCCGATCCGTGTCGTGAGCAGTCGGCGAGGAGCCGGGGACCCAGGTTCCTGGGGCGAATCGCGTGTCCGCGCGCGTAGGGCGATCCCCAGCCCGAGCCCGTCAGCTCACCCGGTAGGCGGCAGAGGAGAAGGAGAGCCGCTGCCGTGGCCTCGAGCCGTACCCGCCGCCGCGGGCTGCTGACGGCGCTCTCGTGCCTCACCGCGCTGGCCGCCGTCGCCGTCCCTGCCGGCTCCGCCGCCGGCACCCCCCGGCCCTCGCTGCACCAGGTCCAGCGGCAGGTGGACGCCCTCAACCGGCAGGCCGGCACGGCCACCGAGCGCTACAACGACGCGCGGGTCCGCCTGGCGGCCGCCAACCGACGCCTGACGGTGGTGCGCCATCGGGAGCAGGCCCAGCAGGCGGCCATCCGGGCGATGCAGGTCGACGTGGGCCGGCTGGCCACCGCGGCGTACAAGTCCGGCGGCATCGACACCACCCTGGCGATCCTGCTCGCCGACGACCCCAGGTCGTTCCTCCAGTCGGCCGTGGCCCTCAGCCAGCTCGGTCGGCGCCAGAGCGACGCCCTCGCCAAGGTGGCCCAGGCCCGCCGGCAGCTGGCTACCGCCCACCTCGAGGTGGCCCAGCAGAGCGCCCGGTCGCAGGCGGTCAGCGCGGAGATGGCGCAGCAGAGGAAGTCGGTGCAGGACAAGCTGGCGCAGGCCAAGGCGCTGCTGAGCACCCTGCGCGCCGGCCAACGTGCCCGACTCCACGCCGCCACCCGGGCCGCGGCCGATCGCGGTCACCTGGTCGCCTCCCGGTCACGCACCGGCGGTGCGCCCGGCTACGACGGCCCGGCCACCGGTCGGGCGGCTGAGGCGGTCCAGACCGCCTTCGCACAGCTGGGCGACCCCTACGTCTTCGGCGCGGCCGGCCCCGGCTCGTTCGACTGCTCCGGGCTCACGATGTTCGCGTGGGCGGCGGCGGGCGTCTCCCTGCCGCACTCGTCCTCGGCGCAGTACTCCTCGGCCCGGCACGTCTCCTCCTCCGATCTGCAGCCGGGCGATCTGGTCTTCTACTACAGCCCGATCAGCCACGTCGGGATCTACATCGGTGCCGGGCGCATCATCCACGCGCCGCACCCGGGGCGCAGCGTGGAGATCGCCGGGCTGAACTCGATGCCGTACGTCGGCGCCGTCCGCCCCTGACGCCGGCCGCACGCCTGCGCCGTGGCGGCCGCGACGTGGACGCGCACCTAGCATGGTCGGGTGCAGCCGTACGACGAACCGGTCACCGAGCCGGGAGAGCCGCAGGCTGCGGCTACCGTTGCGCTGCCGCCCCAGCCCGACCCGACGGTAGAGAGCAGCGACCCCCCCGTCGAGAGGCGGCCGACGCGGCGGGCGGCCAAGGGCCGTCGGCGGGCGCGGCCCATCGGCCCGAGCACCTTCTCCCACCTGCTGGTGATCGGCCTGGTCGTCGGCGCGCTGCTGGTCGCGGGCGTCCTCACGTTCATCTGGGGCGACGACGCCCAACGTGGCGCCGCCCGACCGACCGCGCAGCCGACCTCGGGCGAGGCCACGCGCGATCCGGCCCTGCACCGTCAGAAGGCCGTCGAGGCCGTCCTCGCGGAACGGGCACGGGCGGTGCTGGGCAAGGACAGGACGGCGTTCCTGGCCCAGATCGACCCGACCGCGGTTGCGTTCCGCGAGCAGCAGGCGGCGCTGTTCGACCGCATCACGAAGGTGCCGTTCACCGAGTGGCGCTACGAGGTGGCGGGGTCCGGGCCGGAGCTGCCGCCCAGCAGGTCGATCCAGCTGCCGCGCGGGTCGATGGTGGAGCGGGTGCGGCTGCTGTACCGCTTCGAGGACAACGACTCCACGGTGGAGCGCGAGCAGTACCTCACCATCGTGCCGCGCGGCCGGCGCTGGATGCTGGCCGGTGACGACGACGCACGCGCGAGCGGGCTGCAGTCCGAGCACGACATCTGGGACCTCGGGCCGTTGCGGGTGGTGCACGGGAAGTCCAGCCTGATCCTGGGCAACGCGTCGACGTCCGAGCTGACCCGCCTGGCCGCCGAGGCGGACCGTGGGGTGAGCGACGTCGGCGGCGTGTGGCACCGGGACTGGTCGCGCCATCCGGTGGTGGTGTTCCCCCGGTCGCAGAGCGACATGGCTGCCCTCATCGGCAGCAACGGCAAGGGACTCTCGCAGATCGCGGCGGTGACGACCGGGTCGTTCGAGTCCGGGCTCTCGCGCGGCGACCGGGTCGTGGTGAACCCGGCGGCGTGGCGGACCCTCGGGTCGCTCGGGCGCCGCGTCGTGCTCGCGCATGAGATGACTCACCTCGCAACGCGGGCGGTCACCGTCGAGCCGGTGCCGATCTGGCTCTCGGAGGGCTTTGCCGACTACGTCGCCTATCGGGCTGTGAAGGTGCCCACCAGCGTGGTCGCGAGCGATCTCATCGACGACGTGCGCCGCAAGAAGGGACCCACGACGCTGCCCGACGACGGGGACTTCGATGCGGCACGAGGCGACATCGCGGCGGCGTACGAGAGCTCGTGGCTGGCCTGTCGGATGATCGCCGAGCGGTACGGCGAGCCGCGACTTATCGCCTTGTACCTCGCCCTCGCCGACAACAAGGCCGCGCCTCCCGGAGGGGACATCAAGGCGACGCTGGGCATCAGCGAAGCAACGCTGGTGAGTCAATGGCGCAGATACCTGATCAGCCGGGCCCGCGGGTGAGCAGTCGCACCGCCCTGGTCCTCACGTTGTCCCTGCTGACGGTTGCGCTCCTGATCGTCGTGGCCCTGGCGACGCCGTGGCAGCCGTTGCCGCTGCACGGCATCGCCGCGGTGGCGGCGGACCCGTCGCGCGACTTCACAGCGGCGCAGATCGCCCGCGAGAACGCCTACCACGCGGCGGTCAGGCCACCGGCGTACGCCTCTCTCGGGCTGGGGTTGCTCGTGGCCCTTGCGTTGGGGCTCACGCCGTGGGGCGCGCGAGTGGTGAGCGCGGTGGCGTCGCCGTTCGGCGGCGGATGGGGCTGGCGGGTCGTGCTGGGGACGATCGCGCTGACGGCGATCGGGCGACTGGTCGCCCTGCCGTTCGACGCCCGCGCCGAGGTGGTGCTGCGCCGTTACGGCCTGTCGACCCAGTCGTGGGGCTCATGGGCGACCGACGTCGTCAAGAGCTACAGCCTCGGGCTGATCATCACGCTGCTTATGGTGCTGGGCGTCGTTGCCCTGGCCCGGCGCTCGCCCCAGTGGTGGTGGTCGGGCGGTGCCGTGCTCGCAGCGGTACTGGTGATCGTGGTCTCGTTCGCCTATCCCGTGGTGGTGGAGCCGGTGTTCAACAAGTTCACCCCGCTGCCCCAGGGCCAGCTGCGCACCTCGTTGCTGTCGATGGCTGCCCGTGACGGCGTGCCGGCACACGACGTCCTGGTCGCCGACGCCTCGCGTCGTACGACGTCACTCAACGCCTACGTGTCAGGATTCGGGGCGACGCGGCGCATCGTCGTCTACGACACGCTGCTCGAGGACGGAACGCCGGGCGAGGTGCGGCTGATCGTGGCGCACGAGCTGGGTCATGCCAAGGCGCGCGACGTGGTGTGGGGCACGTTCGTCGGGGCGCTCGGCGTAGCGGCCGCGGTGTGCCTGCTCGCGCTGCTGATGCGCTGGCCGTGGCTGTTGCGGCGTGCTGGCGTGGTGGGCCCCGGCGACGCGCGGGCGACCGCGCTGCTGCTGGCGCTGGTGGCGGTGATCGGTTTCGTGTCGGGGCCCGCGCAGTCACTGATCAGCCGGCGCATCGAGGCGCGTGCCGACGTGCACTCGCTCAACCTCACCAGCGACCCGACGACCTTCGTCAGCGTGCAACGCCGGCTGGCCACGACGAACCTCTCGGATCTCGACCCCTCGCCCCTCGTCTTCGGGATGTTCTCGACCCATCCCACCGCGCCGCAGCGGATCGCGATGGCGCGGACGTGGGCGCGTCTGCACCATGTGCCGGTACCGCCGTCCACGGTCGGGGCGTCGCAGGGGCGTTGACCCAGCCGGGGTCGGCCGGCGGGCATCGCGCTCGCGGCCCGTGGTGGCCGACGG
>JAVEDI010000112.1 GCA_030841035.1 Actinomycetota bacterium | reverse complement strand
CGACGGCGGCGGGTTCGACGGCGGCGGGTTCGACGGCGGCGGGTTCGACGGCGGCGGGTTCGACGGCGGCGGGTTCGACGGCGGCGGGTTCGACGGCGGCGGGTTCGACGGTGGCGGGTTCGACGGCGGCGGGTTCTAGCCGGCGGCGGGTTCCAGGCGGCCGCGGCGTCGGACGCCGCTGCACGAACCTGCCTGGTCGGTACAGCTAGCTGCGCCAGACCTTGGTGTGCAGCTGGCGGGCCGCCTCGGCGATGGAGCCGCTGATCGAGGGGTAGATCGTGAACGAGTGGGCCAGCTGGTCGACGGTCAGCCGCACGTCAACCGCCAGCGCCACCGGGTAGATCAGCTCGCTGGCCCGCGGGGCGACGACCACTCCCCCGACGACGGTGCCGGAGCCGGTCCGGGCGAACAGCTTGACGAAGCCGTCGCTGACGCCTTGCATCTTGGCGCGGGCGTTCGTCGCGAGCGGCAGCTTGACGACGACGGTGTCGTTGGTGGTCTCGTCGAGGTCCTGCTGGGTCCAGCCGACGGTGGCGATCTCCGGGTCGGTGAAGACGTTGGACGACACCGAGCGCAGGTTCAGCGGCGTGACGGCGTCGCCCAGCGCGTGCCACATGGCGATGCGGCCCTGCATCGCCGCGACCGAGGCGAGCATCAGCACGCCGGTGCAGTCGCCGGCGGCGTAGACCGAGGGCGTCGACGTGCGCGACACCCGGTCGACCTCGACGTAGCCGCCCTTGTCCAGCCGGACCCCGGCCTCCTCCAGACCGAGCCCGGCGGTGTTGGGGAGGGACCCCACGGCCATCAGGCAGTGGCTGCCCTCGACGGTGCCGCCGCCGACGAGCGACACCTGCACCCCCGACGACGTACGCCGCACCTGGCCGGCGCGCGAGCGCGACAGCACGGTCATCCCGCGCCGGCGGAACACGTCCTCGAGCACCGTCGCGGCGTCGGCGTCCTCGCCCGGCAGCACCCGATCGCGGCTGGAGATCAGCGTCACCTGCGAGCCCAGCACGGTGAAGGCCGACGCGAACTCGGCACCCGTCACACCGGAGCCGACCACCACGAGGTGCTCGGGCAGCGCCTCGAGCCCGTAGACCTGCTCCCAGTTGAGGATGCGCTCACCGTCGGGCACCGCGTCGGGCAGCTCGCGGGGGTGGGCACCGGTGGCGACCAGCACCGCGTCGACCGCCACGGTCTCCGCGGTGCCGTCGGCCAGCTCGGCGACGATGTGCGAGCGGCCCTCGAGGCGTCCCTTGCCCCGCAGGACCGCCACGCCCTCCTTGTCCAGGCGGGCCGCGATGTCGTCGGACTGGGCCCGAGCCAGGTGCCTGACCCGCGCGTTGACCAGCGCGAGGTCGACAGCCACCTGGCCCTCCGGTGAGCCGCCCGCTCCGATGCGCACACCCAGGGGCCCCGACTCGGCGATGTCACTCATCGACTCGGCGGTGGCGATCAGGGTCTTCGAGGGCACGCAGTCGGTCAGCACGGCCGAGCCGCCGAGCCCGTCGCTGTCGACGACGGTCACCTCGGCACCCAGCTGTGCCGCGACCAGCGCCGCCTCGTACCCGCCGGGACCGCCGCCGATGATGCCGATGCGCGTCACGGGGGCCATTGTCCCTCACCGGACGGGACGCCCCCTACCCTGCCTGCATGGCGCTCTATGCTGCGTACGGCAGCAACATGGACCCGGCCCAGATGGCCCTCCGGGCGCCGCACTCACCCCAACGCGGTGCCGGCTGGCTGGACGGCTGGCGGCTCACCTTCGGCGGGGAGGACGTGGGCTGGGAGGGGCCGCTCGCCACACTGGTCGAGGACGGCATCTCGCAGGTCTTCGTCGCGCTCTACGACGTCACGGACGCCGACGCGGTGAGCATGGACCGGTGGGAGGCCGCCGACCTGGCCCTGTTCCGCAACGTCCGGGTGCGCGTCGAGACCCTCGACGGCGACGTGTCCGCGTGGTGCTACGTGCTCGACGACTACGAGGGCGGGCTGCCCTCGGCTCGGTACCTCGGGATGATCGCCGACGCGGCAGAGGCGGCTGGCGCACCCGACGACTACGTTCGCGACCTGCGCGAGAGGCCCTGCCGGTCGGTCGGTCCCTGACCCGCTATCCCTCGAGAGGCCGCCCTGGTCGATCAGGGCTCTTCACGTGGCGTTGACCCGCAGGTCTCCAGTTGGTGACATCGCGAGCCGACACTCGTGGCATGGCCCTGACCGCCACCCATGCCGCCCGGCTCGCCGGGGAGGAACGCGTGCTCGCCTTCCTGCGCACCCTGGCCCCCACCGACCCGGTCTCCGTGCGCCTCACCACGAGCGCCCGCCGCGGCCTGCGCCCCGCCGCCGAGCTGCTGCGCGCCCAGTCCGCGGTGCACCGCTGCCATGTCGCGCTGGCGGTGACCGGCCACGTCGCCGCGCACTGGATCGACGCGATCGTGTGGGGCACCGCCGGCGACGTCGAGGCGTTCGTGATCGCCGTGAGCCCGGTCCTGGTGCGCACCGCAGGCCGCCGGGCACGTCACGAGGTGGGCGCTATCGTCGCCGCGTGAGCGACAGCCCGACCCCCACCGGCACCGACCCGTACGCCCTCGCGGAGCAGGCCGCCGAGGCGCTGCGCAGCCGCACCGGAGTGCGGCGGCACGACCTCGCGCTGGTCCTCGGCTCCGGCTGGGCGCCTGCCGCCGACCTGCTCGGCGACACCCTGCACGAGCTGCCGGTCAGCGACCTGCCCGGCTTCCACGCGGCAGCGGTCGCCGGGCACTCGGGCACGCTGCGCTCGGTCCGCATCGGGGACCGGCGGGCGCTGGTGTTCCTCGGACGCACCCACCTCTACGAGGGGCGCGGCGTGGCCGCCGTGGTCCATGGGGTGCGTACGGCGGTCGCGGCGGGCGTCCGGCAGGTCGTGCTGACCAACGGCTGCGGCGGGCTGCGGCCGACGTACTCCCCCGGACAGCCGGTCCTCATCAGCGACCACATCAACCTGACGGCGACCTCGCCGATCGTCGGCCCCCGCTTCGTCGACCTCACCGACCTCTACTCCTCCCGGCTGCGCCGGCTGTGCCAGGAGGTGGACCCCTCGTTGCAGGAGGGCGTCTACGCCCAGTTCCCCGGGCCGCACTACGAGACCCCGGCCGAGATCGCCATGGTGCGCGCCATCGGCGGCGACCTGGTCGGCATGTCCACGGCGCTCGAGGCGATCGCGGCCCGCGAGGCCGGCGCCGAGGTGCTAGGGCTGTCCCTGGTGACCAACCTGGCCGCCGGCATGACGGGCGCACCCCTGAGCCACGAGGAGGTCCTGCAGACGGGGCGCGCAGCCGCCACCCGGATGGGTGAGCTGCTCTCCCAGGTCCTCGCCCGGGTCCAGGGACCCCCGTGAGCTCGCCGCAGGCCTGGCTGCGCGACGACCCCGACCCCGACACCCGCGCCGAGCTGCAGGCTCTCCTGGACGCCGGCGACACCGCCGCGATCGCCGACCGGTTCGACGGCCGGCTGGAGTTCGGGACGGCCGGGCTGCGCGCGGCGCTGGGCGCAGGGCCCAACCGGATGAACCGGGCCGTCGTGATCAAGGCCGCTGCCGGGCTCGGCCGCTATCTCCTCGCCCGCGGCGGCCGCCGTGTCGTCATCGGCTACGACGCCCGCCACAAGTCCGACGTCTTCGCCCGCGACACCGCCGAGGTCCTGCAGGGCGGCGGGCTCGAGGCACTGGTGCTGCCCCGGCCGCTCCCGACGCCGGTGCTCGCCTTCGCGATCAGACACCTGGGCGCCGACGCGGGCGTGATGGTGACCGCCTCGCACAACCCGCCGCAGGACAACGGATACAAGGTCTACCTCGGTGACGGCTCGCAGATCGTGGCGCCGGCCGACGCGCAGATCTCCGCCGCGATCGACTCGGTCGGGGCGGTCCCGACGATCCCCCGCCACTCCGGCTGGCGGACGCTCGGCGAGGACGTCCTCGACGCCTACCTCGAGCGGGTGTGCGGACTGGTCGAGGCCTCCTCACCGCGGGAGCTGCGGATCGCCTACACCCCGCTGCACGGCGTCGGCCGTGACGTCGTGCTCGCCGCCTTCCAGCGGGCCGGCTTCCCGGCCCCGTACGTCGTGGCCGAGCAGGCCGAGCCCGACCCGCAGTTCTCGACCGTCACGTTCCCCAACCCCGAGGAGCCCGGGGCCATCGACCTGGCCCTCGCCGCCGCCCGGGCGCACGACGCCGACATCGTGCTGGCCAACGACCCCGACGCCGACCGCTGCGCGGTCGCGGTCGTCGACCCGTCGAGCGGCGGTTGGCGCATGCTGCGCGGCGACGAGGTCGGCGCCCTGCTCGGAACGCACCTGGTGCGTCGCGCGGCGGCAGCCGGAGAACGGCTCACCGGTGTCTTCGCGGCCTCGATCGTGTCCTCGTCGTTGCTCGGCCGCATCGCCGCCGCGCACGGGCTGGGCTACCAGGAGACGCTGACCGGCTTCAAGTGGATCGCGCGCGTCCCCGGACTGCGCTTCGGCTACGAGGAGGCACTGGGCTACTGCGTCGACCCGGACGCCGTGCGCGACAAGGACGGCGTGTCCGCAGCGCTGCTCGTGGCCGAGCTGGCCGCCGTGCTCAGGAGCGAGGGGCGCACCCTGCTCGACCTGCTCGACGACCTCGCCCGCGAGCACGGGCTGCATGCGACCGACCAGCTCGCGGCCAGGTTCGAGGACCTCGGGCAGATCGCGGCCGCGATGGCGCGGCTGCGCGAGCACCCGCCGATCGCGCTCGGGTCACGTGCGGTCGAGTCGGTCGAGGACCTCGCCGCGGGCGTCGGTGGCCTGCCGCCCACCGACGGGCTGCGCTACCGCCTCGCCGGGAACGGCCGGGTCCTCGTGCGTCCCTCCGGCACCGAGCCCAAGGTCAAGTGCTACCTCGAGGTGGTCGAACCGGTGGTGGGCGGCGACGTCGCCGCTGCCCGACGTACGGCGGCTGCGGTGCTCGACGCGGTCAAGCGCGACCTCGCCGACGCGGCCGGGCTACCCGGATGACGCCCGGTCGGTCCGGTGCTCACGCGTCGGCGCGCAGCCGCGCGTAGGTGACCACGTCGTGCCAGGCTCCCGCGCGCCACTGGGCACAGCGGGTCACGCCCTCGCGGGTGAAGCCGGCCCGCTCCAGAGACCGCTGCTCCGCGACGTTGGCCACGTCGGTCGACGCCTCGACGCGCTGCGCCGAGGACGTGGCGAACAGGTAGTCGGCGAGCATCCGCTGCGCCGGAGAGCCGTAGCCCAGGCCCCGCCAGGACGGCAGCAGCGCGATGCCGATGTTCGGGCAGCGCGACTGGTAGTTGGGCCCGTAGGAGACCGTGTGCCAGCTCACGCTGCCGGCGACCTCGCCGTCCACCTCGACCACGAGATAGCCCATCTCGCTGCCCGGTACCAGCCCGGTGGTGAGGACGCCCTCCAGGCCGCCTGGATCCGAGGACGGACCGAAGTCGTTGAACTCCCCGGCCCTCTCGGGCCGCTCGCGGCTGTCCAGCAGCGGGACGTCGGCGCGGCTCAGCGCACGCAGCTTCAGCACGGGCCCGATCCTGCCGTACGAGCGCGGCAGCGACCTCGCTAGCGCCGGTTAGACTCCGCCGGTGACCACGACCGCACCACTGCCGGTCGAGCGCAGGTCCGAGATCACCGCGTCCGACGCCTCCCTACGCCGTTTCCTGCACGGGCTGCCCGGCGTCGACCAGGTCGGCGCCGAGGCCAGGGTGGCGACGCTCTCGACCCGCTCGATCAAGACGACCGCCAAGGCCTGGGCCATCGATCTCGCGATCTCGATGATCGACCTCACGACCCTGGAGGGCCAGGACACACCCGGTAAGGTACGGGCGCTGTGCGCGAAGGCGCTGCGGCCCGACCCGGCCGACCAGAGCACACCGCGGGTCGCCGCGATCTGCGTCTACCCCGACATGGTCCCCGTGGCCGCCCATGAGCTGGCGGGGAGCGGCGTGCGCGTCGCAAGCGTCGCCACGGCGTTCCCCAGCGGCCGCGCGGCGCTCCCGGTCAAGCTGGCAGACACTCGTGACGCCCTCGCCGCGGGCGCCGACGAGATCGACATGGTCATCGACCGCGGCGCGTTCCTGTCCGGCCGCTACCTCGAGGTGTTCGAGGAGATCGCGGCGGTCAAGCAGGCCGCGGGCGACGCGCACCTCAAGGTGATCCTCGAGACCGGCGAGCTGGTGACCTACGACAACGTGCGCCGGGCCTCGTGGCTGGCGATGCTCGCGGGCGGCGACTTCATCAAGACCTCGACCGGGAAGATCTCGCCCGCGGCGACGCTCCCCGTCACGCTGGTGATGCTCGAGGCGGTCCGCGACTTCCGCGACACCATGGGGCGCCAGGTCGGCGTCAAGCCGGCCGGTGGCATCCGCACGACCAAGGACGCGCTCAAGTACGTCGTGCTGGTCAACGAGACCGTCGGCGACGACTGGCTCGACCCCGACTGGTTCCGCTTCGGCGCCTCCAGCCTGCTCAACGACCTGCTGATGCAGCGCACCAAGCTGACCACCGGCCGCTACAGCGGTCCTGACTACTTCACCCTCGACTAGAGGCGGAGCGCGACGATGACAGGCAAGAAGTTCGAGTACGCCCCCGCCCCGGAGTCGCGGGCCATCGTCGACCTGAAGCCGTCGTACGGCCTGTTCATCAACGGCGAGTTCGTCGACCCCGCGGACGGACGTGCGTTCAAGACGATCAGCCCCGCCACCGAGGAGGTGCTGGCCGAGGTCAGCGAGGCCGGCAAGCCCGACGTCGATCGTGCCGTGCAGGCCGCTCGCAAGGCCTACGACCGGGTCTGGTCGAAGATGCCGGCCCGCGAGCGCGGCAAGTACCTCTACCGCATCGCGCGCATCCTGCAGGAACGCGCCCGCGAGCTGGCCGTGCTCGAGTCGCTCGACAACGGCAAGCCGATCCGTGAGTCCCGTGACGTCGACATCCCGTTGGTGGCTGCGTGGTTCTTCTACTACGCGGGCTGGGCCGACAAGCTCGACCACGCCGGGTTCGGCCCGTCGCCGCGGCCACTGGGGGTGGCCGGGCAGGTCATCCCCTGGAACTTCCCCCTGCTGATGCTGTCGTGGAAGATCGCGCCGGCCCTCGCCGCGGGCAACACCGTGGTGCTCAAGCCGGCCGAGACCACCCCGCTGACCGCGCTGCTGTTCGCCGAGATCTGCCAGCAGGCGGGGCTCCCACCGGGTGTCGTCAACATCGTCACCGGCGCCGGTGAGACCGGCCGCGCGCTGGTCGAGCACCCCGACGTCGACAAGGTGGCCTTCACCGGCTCGACCGAGGTCGGAAAGATGATCGCCCGGTCGACCGCCGGCAGCGACAAGAAGGTCACCCTCGAGCTGGGTGGCAAGGCGGCCAACATCGTGTTCGACGATGCGCCGGTCGACCAGGCCGTCGAAGGCATCGTCAACGGCATCTTCTTCAACCAGGGCCACGTGTGCTGTGCCGGCTCGCGGTTGCTGGTGCAGGAGAGCGTCTACGACGAGGTGCTTGCCTCGCTCAAGCGTCGTCTCGGCACTCTGCGCGTCGGTGACCCGCTCGACAAGAACACCGACATCGGGGCGATCAACTCCGCCGAGCAGCTCGCCCGCATCCGTGAGCTGTCCGCGGTCGGCGAGGCCGAGGGCGCCGAGCGCTGGGCGCCGCCGTGCGACCTGCCGGACAAGGGCTTCTGGTTCGCCCCGACCTTGTTCACCGGTGTGTCCCAGGCGCACCGGATCGCGCGCGAGGAGATCTTCGGGCCGGTGCTGTCCGTGCTGACGTTCCGCACGCCCCAGGAGGCGGTCGAGAAGGCCAACAACACGCCCTACGGTCTGTCCGCCGGCGTCTGGACCGACAAGGGGTCGCGCATCCTGTGGATGGCCGGCCAGCTGCGGGCCGGCGTGGTCTGGGCGAACACGTTCAACCGCTTCGACCCGGCCTCGCCGTTCGGTGGCTACAAGGAGTCCGGCTACGGCCGCGAAGGCGGCCGCCACGGGCTGGAGGCTTATCTCGATGTCTGACCGCATCCCGGTACGCAAGACGTACAAGCTGTACATCGGCGGCGCGTTCCCGCGCTCGGAGAGCGGCCGGACCTACGAGGTGACCGACCGCAAAGGCACTTTCCTCGCCAACGCCGCGCTGGGTTCGCGCAAGGACGCCCGCGACGCGGTCGTCGCCGCCCGCAAGGCGTTCCCCGGGTGGTCGGCCGCGACGGCGTACAACCGTGGTCAGGTGCTCTACCGCGTGGCCGAGCTGCTCGAGGGTCGCCGCGCGCAGTTCGTCGACGAGGTCGTCGCCGGCGAGGGCCTGAGCGCTCGCCGGGCCGAGGCCGTGATCGACGAGACCATCGACCGCTGGGTCTGGTACGCCGGCTGGTCGGACAAGATCGCGGCGATCCACGGCTCGTCCAACCCCGTCGCGGGCCCGTACTTCGACTTCTCGGTCCCGGAGCCCACCGGCGTCGTCGCGGTGCTCGCTCCGCAAGGCTCGTCGCTGCTGGGCCTGGTGTCGGTCATCGCCCCGGCTGTCGTCACCGGCAACACCGTCGTGGTGCTCGCGAGCGAGCAGGCTCCCCTGCCGGCGATCTCGCTCTCGGAGGTCCTCGCGACCTCCGACGTGCCGGCCGGTGTCGTCAACCTGCTGACCGGACGCGCGGCCGAGGTGGCGCCGTGGCTGGCCTCGCACATGGACGTCAACGCCATCGACCTGACCGGAGCCCCGGAGCAGGCACTCGAGCTCGAGGTGGCCAGCGCCGACAACCTCAAGCGGGTGCTGCGACCCGACGCCGCGCGGGACGCCGACTGGACGATCCCGCCGGGCCTCGAGCGGCTGCTCGCCTACCTCGAGACCAAGACTGTCTGGCATCCGATCGGCGTCTGAGCGTCGACCGAGCCGGGCTGCACCAGGCACGCTAGGCAGCTGCCCAGTCTCGACTGAGGTCCGCGCACACCTCGACCGCGAGCTCGACGAAGCGGTGCGCGGTCGGCAGCAGCTGACGGTCGACGTGCCAGACGACACCGATGCGCCGGGGCGGCATGGCTGACGAGATGGGCAGCACGACGACCTCCGGGTCGTCCTCGTCGACAGTCAGCCGCGGCAGGACGGCGTAGCCCAGGCCCGCCGCGACGAAGCCCTGGATCGTGGGGTTGTCGTTGCTGCGGAACACGAACTGGGGTTCGCTGCCCGTGCGGCGCAGCTGAGTCTCGACCTCGTCGAGCACCTGCGGGTCGCGCACTCCGATGAGCGGCAGCCGGACGACCTGCCGGAAGGTCACCGACTCCAGCTCGGCCTCGGGCGTCCCCGCCGGGGCGAGGAACACGAACGGGTCGTCGAGCACGCGCCGTACGGCGAACGGCCCCTCGGGCACCGGCATCGGGGTGAACGACAGGTCGAATCGGCCGGACTCGACGCCGTCCGTGAGCTCGTTCAGCTCGAGGATCTCCAGCGGCACCAGCTCGATGTCGGGGTACTCCTCGCGGAACCGACGCAGCAGTCGCGGCAGCACCTTGGTGCCCACGCTCTGCAGCGTGCCGATCCGCAGCGCACCCCGGTCACCGGCGACGATGGCGGCGATGTCCGCCTGGGCGGCCCGCAGCCGGGCCACGACGGCACGGGCGTGCACGACGAGCGCCTCCCCCACCGGAGTCAGCCGGACGTGCCGAGGGCCGGGCTGCCGCTCGAAGACCGGCGACCCCACGGCCCGCTCGAGGCTGGCGATCTGCTGGCTCACCGCCGACTGGGTGTAGCCGAGGCTGAGCGCCGCGGCGCTGAACGTGCCGGCGTCGACGACGGCCACGAGCGCGACGAGCTGTCGCGTGTCCCAGGCAGGAGTAGTAGCAGTGCTAATGATTATCTCCGAGAAGTTCGATTGTACTTATGCTACTCCCTGCCGAGGATAGAGACATGTTCCTCACCGACTGCCACACCTGCGGACTGCGCGAGCTGCGCGGCACCCGGTCCATCGAGATCCTCGTCAACACCGAGGCCGGTCCCGAGCTGGTCTACCGCTGCACCCGCTGCGCGACCCTGGGCGTGCTCGACGGGGCGCGACGCCCCCAGCCGGTGCGCGAGCACGCCGAGCCCGTCCCGGCCGCTGCCGCCGCCTGAGAGCAGCTCAGGTCGCCGCGGCTCACCAGTTCCCGCGGCGTGCCGGCTGGCCCTCAGCGGTCGGTGGCGAGGGCGGCGTAGCCGGGCTTGATGACCTCGTTGATCAGTGCCAGCCGCTCGTCGAACGGGATGAACGCCGACTTCATCGCGTTGACGGTGAACCACTGGAAGTCGCGCAGGTCGTAGTCGAACGCCTCGGCCAGCTTGACGAACTCCTGCGTCATCGAGGTCCCGCTCATCAGCCGGTTGTCGGTGTTGACCGTGACCCGGAAGTAGAGCTTGCGCAGCAGCCCGATGGGGTGGTCCTCGATCGACTTGGCCGCGCCGGTCATGACGTTGGACGTGGGGCACATCTCCAGCGGGATGCGCTTGTCACGCACGTAGGCCGCGAGCCGACCCAGCGTGGCGTCGCCGTCGGGACCCACGGTGATGTCGTCGATGATGCGCACCCCGTGACCGAGCCGGTCGGCACCGCACCACTGGATGGCCTGCCAGATCGAGGGCAGCCCGAAGCCCTCACCCGCGTGGATGGTGAAGTGGGCGTTCTCGCGCTGCAGGTACTCGAACGCGTCAAGGTGGCGGGTAGGTGGGTACCCCGCCTCGGCACCGGCGATGTCGAACCCGACGACCCCTTCGTCCCGGTAGCGCACCGCCAGCTCGGCGATCTCCATCGAACGAGCCGCGTGGCGCATCGCGGTCAGCAACGCGCCGACGCGGATGTGGTGGCCGGCATCGGCCGCCCGGCGCTCTCCCTCGCGGAAGCCCTCGTTGACCGCCTCCACGACCTGGGGCAGCTCGAGCCCTCCCGAGACGTGCAGCTCGGGCGCATAGCGGATCTCGGCGTAGACGACGCCGTCGGAGGCGAGGTCCGCCGCGCACTCGGCCGCGACCCGCACGAGCGCGTCGTGGGTCTGCATCACGCCCACGGTGTGGGCGAACGTCTCGAGGTAGCGCTCGAGGGACCCGGAGTTGGCGGCCTCCACGAACCAACGGGACAACTCCTGTTCGTCGCTCGTCGGGAGGGCGTCGTAGCCGGTCTGGGCGGCCAGCTCGATCACGGTGAGGGGCCGCAGGCCTCCATCGAGGTGATCGTGCAGCAGTACCTTCGGTGCCCGGCGCAGGAGCTCGTCGGACAGGAGTTCGGACGGGGACCGAGACACAGAGGTGGTCACGGCGAAACGTTACCGTCTGCAAGACTCTGCACTCCGAGGGCTCGGCAGACGAAGAGAGGCACGACGGTGGGTCCACGCGAGGACGTCCAGATCATCCGCCCGGCGGCCATCCTGGACGCGCGCGCAGCCGCGCAGGTGCTCCAGCAGCTGCGCCGCCTCGACGTCTCCACCGGTGGCGTCTGGAACGCCTCCTCCTCGCTGTGGCAGCGCTACGACCGGGCATGGGACGGCGTGGGGGGGACGCGGGGCGAGGCCAGCCCGCTCGGCTCGATCGCGGTGATGTACGACAGCCCGCACCGCCACGAGATCACCGTCTACAAGGTGACGGTCACCGAGAGCGGCATCGAGCAGGGCTGGACGGTGCAGTCGCTGTGCGACGACGCGCTGATCTGGGCCGGGCTGACCCTGGCGACCTGCCCGCGGGCCGAGCTCGCGCAACCACCGGCCAGCGATCCGTTCCGCCGCCGCTAGGCCGCTCAGTCCTCCCGGTGGGCCAGTTCCGGGGCGAACGCGGGCAGGCACACGGCGACGTACTGCGCGCCCTCGGGCCCCACGCTGTAGCGCACCCGCTCCCCCGCCTTGGCGAGCACCGCCTGGCCGGCCGCGACGTCGAGCACGCCACCGTCGTGCTCGACCCGCACCAGGCCGCTCAGCACGAGCGTCACCTCGTCGAACTCGGGCGTCTGAGCGGGCTCGTCCCAGCCGGCCGGGGCCGTCATGTGCGCGACGGAGACCTCGCGGGTGCCGGAGGTGACGGCACCGACGTACTCGTCGATGACCTTGCCGCCCGGCACGGGGATGCGGGTCGGCGCCTCGATCAGCTGCGGCATGCGCGCTCTCCTCTCACCGGGCGACGACGCGGTCCAGGACCAGCGGTGGCAGGTCGGGGCTCGAGCCCTCGGGCGCGATGACGACAGCGGCGGAGAGCACCTCGGCGGCCCGCTCGAAGCGCTCGGGGGTGTCGGTGTGCAGGGTGAACAGCGGCTCGCCGCCGCGCACCGTCGCGCCCGGCTTGGCATGCATCACGACCCCGGCCCCCGCCTGCACCGGGTCCTCCTTGCGGGCCCGCCCGGCACCGAGGCGCCACGCGGCCACGCCCACCGCGTGGGCGTCCAGGCCCACCAGCACGCCGTCGGCCGGTGCGGGCACGCTGTGCGTCTCGCGCGCCTCCGGCAACGGCGCGTCGGGGTCACCGCCCTGGGCCTGGACCATCCGCCGCCAGACGTCCATCGCCGAGCCGTCCTGGAGGCGGTCGGCAGGGTCGACGCCGGCGAGGCCGGCGGCCTCGAGCATCTCGCTGGCGAGCGCGAGCGTCAGCTCGACGACGTCGGCCGGGCCACCGCCCTGGAGCACCTCGACCGACTCGCGGACCTCGAGGGCGTTGCCCGCGGTGAGCCCGAGCGGCGTCTGCATGTCGGTGAGCAGCGCCACGGTACGGACGCCGTGGTCGGTGCCCAGCGCGACCATCGTCTCGGCGAGCTCCCTCGCGCGCCCGAGGTCCTTCATGAAGGCACCGGAGCCGACCTTGACGTCGAGCACCAGCGCACCGGTGCCCTCCGCGATCTTCTTGCTCATGATCGAGGAGGCGATGAGCGGGATCGACTCGACGGTGCCGGTCACGTCGCGCAGCCGGTAGAGCTTCTTGTCGGCAGGCGCCAGGTCGTCGCTGGCGGCGCAGATCACCGCACCGACCTCCCGCAGCTGAGCCATGAACTCGTCACCGGTCAGCGTGGCGCGCCAGCCGGCGATCGACTCGAGCTTGTCCAGCGTCCCGCCGGTGTGGCCCAGCCCGCGCCCGGACAGCTGCGGTACGGCGGCGCCACAGGCCGCGACGAGCGGTGCGAGCGGCAGGGTGATCTTGTCGCCGACACCTCCTGTCGAGTGCTTGTCGGTCGTCGGCCGGCCGCCCAGCGCCTGCGGTGCCAGCTGCATGCGGACCCCGGAGCTGATCATCGCCTCGGTCCAGCGGAAGACCTCCGCGCGGGTCATCCCGTTGAGCAGGATCGCCATGGCCAGCGCGGACATCTGCTCCTCGGCGACCTCGCCGCGGGTGTAGGCGGCGATCACCCAGTCGATCTGCTGATTGCTCAGCTGCCCGCCGTCACGCTTGGTGGCGATCACCTCGACCGCATCGACTGCCTGGCTCATCGGTCGAGGTCCTCCGGGCCGAACGCGTCGGGCAGTACCGCGGTCATCGGGCGGATGCCGCGGGTGGTCTCCAGGAGCAAGTCCGGGCCGCCGTTCTCCCACAGCAGCTGCCGGCAGCGGCCGCAGGGCATCAACGGTGCGCCGTGCCCGTCGACGCAGACGAAGGCGACCAGCCGGCCGCCCCCGGTCGCGTGCAACGAGGACACCAGTCCGCACTCGGCGCACAGGCCGACGCCGTACGACGCGTTCTCCACGTTGCAGCCGGTGACGATGCGCCCGTCGTCCACCAGTGCGGCTGCACCGACCTTGAAGTGGGAGTAGGGCACGTAGCCGCGCGTCATGACCTCGCGGGCCGCGACACGCAGCGCCTCCCAGTCGACCTGCACGACCCCGTCACCGGTGCCGGTCAATGCCCTTGTCCTCGCCGGTAGGGCAGCCCGTCCGCCGCCGGCATGCGCAGCCGCTGCGACGCCAGCGCGAGCACGAGCAGGGTCGCCACGTAGGGGGTCATGGTGGTGAAGTCGTCGGGGACCTGGTCGGTGGTGGCGAACCAGAAGAGGAACGCGGCGCCGATGACGAAGCACGCCCCCGCGCCGAACGCACGACGACGTACCGCCAGCCACACGGCTGTGCCCAGCAGGCCGATCGACACCAGCAGCAGCAGGGCGTGCACCGACTCGCCGCCGCGGCGCAGCTGCAGGGCGTCGGTGTAGCCGAAGAGCCCGGAGCCGATGGCGAGCCCACCGGGGCGCCAGTTGCCGAAGATCATCGCAGCGAGACCGATGTAGCCGCGTCCGGCGGTCTGGCCCTCGCGGTAGCCGTTGCCCCCGACGACGGCCAGGAAGGCGCCACCGAAACCGGCGAACGCGCCCGACGCGAACACGGCGTAGTACTTCATGAGGTAGACATTGACGCCGAGCGACTCGGCGGCTGTCGGGCTCTCGCCACAGGCGCGCAGCCGCAGCCCGAACGGTGTCCGCCACAGGATGTGGTAGCTGGCGACGAGCAGCAGCGCCGCGACCACGGTCAGCAGCGAGACGCCGACGGTGAGCCCGCGGATGATGCCGGCGACGTCGGAGACGAGGAACCAGCCCCGCTGCTGCAGGTGGAGCAGTGGTTGCCCGAGGCCCGGGATCGACACCGTGGCGATGTCGCCCACCGGCGGCGACTGCGACTCACCACCTCCCCGCACGCCGTCGAAGGCGATGACCGACAGGTACTGGGTCACGCCGAGGCCGAGGATGTTGACGGCGACACCCGACACGATGTGGTCGACGCCGAAGCTCACCGTGGCCAGCGCGTGCAGCAGGCCGCCTGCGGCGCCCATGGCCGTGCCCGCGAGGACACCGGTCCACGGTCCCCACTGGTAGCCGGCCCAGCCGGCGCCCCAGGCACCGAGGATCATCATGCCCTCGAGGCCGATGTTGACCACGCCGGAACGTTCCGCCCACAGCCCGCCGAGGCCGGCCATGCCGATGGGTACGGCGAGTGCGAGTGCGGCACCGATGGTCCCGCTCGAGGTGATGTCGTCGGCCCCGGAGATGAGGTGCACGACGCTGAACAGCACCAGCAGGCCGGCGACGGCCAGCAGCACCATCGGTCGCGACATGGTCCTCGAGCGCCGCTTCGCCGGAGGCCTGTCGCGCAGGGTCACCGTGTCCGCCGCGCTCATGCCCTCGCCCCCTCGGGCTCGGAGGCAGGCGTCCGGGTGAGCTCGCGGCTGACCCTGCGCTGCTCGGCAGCGATGCCGTAACGGCGGACCAGCTCGTAGACCACGACCACCGACAGCACGATGGTGCCCTGCATGATCAACACGATCTCCTTGGAGATGTCGTTGATGTCGAGGATGACCGACGACACGTCGAGGAACGAGAAGAGGAGGGCGGCAAAGACCATGCCCACCGCGTTGTTGCGGCCCACCAGGGCGATCGCGATGCCGGTGAAGCCGAGGCCGGCCGGGAAGTCGAGGCTGTAGCTGTAGGAGGAGCCGAGCAGCTGTGGCATGCCGACCAGGCCCGCTATGGCTCCGGAGAGCAGCATCGAGACGATCACCATCCGCTTGACGTCGACGCCGCTGGCGACGGCCGCCGACTGGGAGCGTCCCGTGGCGCGCAGGTCGAAGCCGAAGCGGGTGCGGCCCAGCAGCACGGAGTAGGCGATGCCCGCCAGCACGGCCACGACCAGGAACCCGTAGACGTCGAGCGTGCTGCCGGGGATCAGCGGGATGCCGGGAAAGTGTCCGGACTCGGGCAGTGGCTTGGTCCCGATGTTGTTGCTGCCCGCGACGTCGACCTTGACCTTGCGCAGCAGGTAGGCGATCAGCGCGGTCGCGATCGCGTTGAGCATGATCGTCGAGATCACCTCGCTGACGCCCCGGGTCACCTTGAGCACGGCCGCGATGCTCGCCCACATGGCGCCCACCGCGACCGCGACCGCGACGATCAGCAGGAGGTGCAGCGGCTTGGGCAGCGACACCGCGCCGCCGATCGCGGCCGCTGCGAACGCGGCAGCGCGGTACTGGCCGTCGACACCGATGTTGAACAGGTTCATGCGGAAACCGATGGCGACGGCCAGGGCCGAGAGGTAGTACGTCGTGCCCTGGTTGAGGGTGAGCGCGATGGTGCGCGGCTGGCTCCCGTAGTCCCACAGGGTCGTGACGGTCGACCAGACCGGGTCGCCTGCGGCGACCAGGACCAGCGCGGTCACCAGGGAGGCGAAGATGATGGCGAGCACCGGCGCGCCGATGGCGAGCACCAGGCGCCGCAGGTCGACTCGCGGGCTCATGCCTTCTCGCCTGCGCCGGTCATGGCCGAGCCGAGCTGCTCGGGTGTGACGTCGGACGGGTCGACGTCGGCGACGAACCGGCCGCGCAGGATCACCTTGATCGAGTCGGACAGGCCGATCAGCTCGTCGAGGTCCGCGGAGATCAGCAGCACCGCCAGACCGTCGCGGCGCGCCTGGCGGATGTGCTCCCAGATCGCGGCCTGCGCGCCGACGTCGACCCCGCGGGTCGGGTGCGAGGCGATGAGCACCCTGGGCTCGCCGCTCATCTCCCGCCCGACGATGAGCTTCTGCTGGTTCCCGCCGGAGAGCGAGGACGCCAGCACGTCGACACCCGGCGTGCGGACGTCGTACTGCTCGATGATGCGCTGGGTGTCACGCCGGGCGCCCGCCTTGTCGATCCACGGGCCCTTGACGTTCGGCGGCTGGGTCTGGTGGCCCAGGACGCGGTTCTCCCACAGCGGGGCGTCGAGGAGCATCCCGTGGCGGTGGCGGTCCTCGGGGATGTAGGCGATGCCGGCCTCACGCCGCTCCCGCGTCCGCCAGGAGGACAGGTCGCGGTCGGCGAGGCGCAGCGTGCCGCTGGAGAGCGCACGCATGCCCATGATGGCCTCGACGAGCTCGGCCTGACCGTTGCCCTCGACACCGGCGATGCCGAGCACCTGGCCGCGACGGATGTCGAACGAGACGTCATCGAGCACCGCGCGGCCCTCGAGGTTGTGCATCGTGAAGCCCTCGACGGTCAGCTCGACCGTGTCGGTCACGGTGGACTCCCGCGTCTCCGGGGTGGGCAGCTCGGAGCCGACCATCAGCTGGGCCAGCTGGCGGGCGGTGACGTCGGCCGGGAGCACGGTGTCGACGGTCGTGCCCCGCCGGATCACGGTGATCTCGTCGGCGACGCTGAGCACCTCGTCGAGCTTGTGGGAGATGAACAACACGGTGAGGCCCTCACCGGTCAGCTCGCGCAGGTTGTCGAACAGCTCCTCCACCTCCTGCGGCACGAGGACCGCCGTCGGCTCGTCGAGGATGAGGATCCTGGCGCCGCGGTAGAGCACCTTGAGGATCTCGACCCGCTGCCGGTCGCCTACACCGAGGTCCTCGACGCGGACGTCGGGCCGGACGTCGAGGCCGTAGGTGTCCGAGATCTCCTGGATGCGGCTGCGGGCTCGCCCGAAGTCGAGGAAGCCGCCGCGCGAGGGCTCGCTGCCGAGTACCACGTTCTCGAGGACGGTCAGGTTGTCGGCCAGCATGAAGTGCTGGTGCACCATGCCGATCCCCGCTGCGATCGCATCGCTCGGCGAGTGGAACGCGACCTCCTTGCCCTCGATCATGATGGTGCCCTCGTCGGGTCGCTGCATGCCGTAGAGGGTGTTCATCAGCGTCGACTTGCCGGCGCCGTTCTCTCCGACGATCGCGTGCACGCGGCCCCGGCGTACGGCGATGTTGACGTCCTTGTTGGCGACGACGCCGGGGAACCGTTTCGTGATGCCGCGCAGCTCGACCGCCATCCCGGTGTCGTCGACCCGAGAGGGGTCAGCCGTCGACGAGGCGCTCGAGGTGGACATGGCACACCCTCCTCGGTCGTGACCGGACATGCGACCGGGCCCGAGGAGACGCTACCGCCCCCTCGAGCCCGATCGGACCGACCCTGCTGGATCTTTCGGTGACTACTTCTCCGGGACCGTGATCTCGCCGGAGATGATCTTCTGCTTGAAGGCGTCGAGCTTGTCCTTGATGTCATCGACCTGGCCGCCGCTGGTCGAGTAGTCGACACCGTTGGCCTTGAGGTCATAGATCCTCGGGCCCGGGGTGTAGGTGCCTTCGGTTGCGCTCTTGATGAAGTCGAAGACCGCGACGTCGACCTTCTTGAGCATGGAGGTCAGGATGACGCTGCGCACTGCCGGGTCGGCGGTCTTGTACTGGTCGGAGTCGACGCCGATCGCCTTGGTGCCGGCCGTCTTGGCGGCCTCGAACACACCTGCACCCGAACCACCCGCTGCGGCGAACACCACGTCGGCACCGGCGTCGTACATGCCGGCGGCGGCGGTCTTGCCCTTGTCGGGGGCACCGAAGCCGGAGAAGTCCGGGGGCTGGGTGAGGTACTTGGACTGGATCTTGATGCTGGGATCCACTGCCTTGGCACCGGCCTCGTACCCGGCCTGGAACTTGTGGATCAGCGGCACGTCCACACCACCGATGAAGCCGATGTTCTTCTTGGTCGACTTCAGGGCCGCGGCGGCGCCGACCAGGAAGGAGCCCTGGTTCTCGGCGAAGAGCAGGTTGGTGATGTTGGGCCCGGCCGCGTTGGCGTCGTCGATGATCGCGAAGTGGATGTCAGGGTTCTCCTTCGCGACCTTCGCGACCGCTCCGGAGTAGGCGAAGCCCACGGCGATCACGGGGTTGAACCCGGCACCGGCCAGGGCGCGCAGGCGCTCTTCCTTGGCGCTGTCCGCCTCACCGGCGCTCGCCTCGGCTTCCTTCGCCTCGATGCCCAGATCGGCCTTGGCCTTGTCCAGCCCGGCGGCCGCCGAGTCGTTGAACGACTGGTCACCGCGCCCACCGATGTCGTAGGCCAGGCCGACCTTGAGCTTGCTCTTCGCCGGAGCGCTCGACGATCCTGAGCTGCTGTCAGCGGGACTCGTCTGGCTGGTGCTGCTGCCGCCGCAGGCGGTCAGAGCCAACGCCCCGGTCAGCAGTGCCGCTGCGAATGTGGTCACCCGTCGCAAGGGTGTCTCCTTCCATGACTCCGGCCACACTGGGCAAAGGGACCTCACCCGACCGGCGCCGACCGAGGCCGGTCGGACGAGGCGCACTCTAGCGGCCCCAGCCACACCGCTCATGGCGAGACGACCGAATGGCGCAAGCCGTTATCAGAACGAGAGCAGCGCGGCCGCGACCAGGATGCGCGTGCCGACCGAGATGGCCCGCTCGTCGACGTCGAACAGGCCCTGGTGGAGGTCCAGGTCGGCCAGCGCCTGGGGTGGTCGGACCCCCAGCCGGGCGAGCGCGCCGGGGATGCCGCCGAGATACCAGGAGAAGTCCTCCCCACCGAGGCTGCGCTCGGTGCCCACCACGGCCTCGGGACCCTCCGTCGCCTCCACGGCGCGGGTGAGCAGCTCGATGCTGGCGGCCTCGTTCTCCACCGGGGGGACGCCGCGCTCGTAGGTGACCTCCGCCCGGACGTCGTAGGGGGCCACGACCGCCCGCACGAGGTCCTCGACCAGCTCGGGCGCCCGCTCCCACGCGGCGCGGTCGAGACAGCGCAGGGTGCCCTGGACGACGCCGTCCTGCGGGATCGCGTTCGCCGCGCGCCCCGCCTCGACCCGGCCCCAGACCACGCTCAGCGCGGCGCGGGGGTCCACGCGGCGCGACAGGGCGGCCGGCACCTCGGTCACCACCTTGGCCAGCGCGTAGACGAGGTCGCCGGTGAGGTGCGGGCGGGCGGTATGGCCGCCCCGGCCGGTGAGCCGCACCGCGACCTGGTCGGCGGAGGCCGTGACGGCACCGACGCGCAGGCCTACCTGCCCGACCGACGTACGCGGGTCGCAGTGCAGCGCGAAGATGCGCTCGACGCCGGCCACGCCGCCGGCGGCGAGGACCTGTCTGGCGCCGCTGCGGGCCGACTCCTCGGCCGGCTGGAACAGCAGCCGCACCCGGCCCGGCAGCCGGCCGGCACGGGCCAGGTCGGCGAGCACCAGACCGGCGCCGAGTACGGCGGCGGTGTGCACGTCGTGCCCGCAGGCATGGCACACGCCCGGGACCGTCGAGGCGTACGGCACCTCCTTGCGGTCGGCGATCGGCAGCGCGTCGATGTCGGCACGCAGCCCGATGAGCGGCCCGCCGCTGCCGATGTCGCAGATCAGCCCCGTGCCGATGTCGAGCACCTGCGGCGCGAGGCCTGCTCCCACCAGCCGGTCCCGGACCACGGCGGTGGTGCGCACCTCCTGCCACGACAGCTCCGGGTGGGCATGGATGTCGCGCCGCAGCGCCACGAGCTCGTCGGCGTAGGTCTTCACGGCTGGAGCGAGGCCCGCCAACAGGTCGCCGTCGACGCTCGGGTGGGGCACGTGCTCCTCGCTCACCGCACGACCCTAACCCGCGGACGCGCGAGGGCCCGGCAGCCCGTCCGCCGGCGGATCAGTAGGCGTCGGAGGGCACGTAGACGCCCCACACCTCGCGCAGGGCGTTGCTCACCTCGCCGATCGTGGCGCGGGCCCGCAGGGCGTCGTGCATGGGGTAGAGCAGGTTGGTGCCCCCGGACTCGCGCCCGGCCGCGTCGCGCAGCGCGTCGAGGTGTCGGGCGACGGCGTCGCCGTCGCGCTCGGAACGCAGCACCGCGAGCCGCTCGACCTGCTGGGCCTCGATGGTCGGATCGACCTGCAGGGGCTCGTAGATCTCGTCGTCGGGCCGTGCATACCTGTTCACGCCCACGACGGTGCGCGAGCCGTCCTCGACGCCGCGGATGACGTCGTACGCCGCGCTCTCGATCTCGCGTTTCTGGTAGCCCGCCTCGATCGCCGCGACCGCACCGCCGAGGTCGTCGACGACACCGATGAGCCGACGGGCCTCCCCCTCCAGCTCCTCGGTCATCGACTCCACCGCGTAGGAGCCGGCGAAGGGGTCGACGGTCGCCGTCAGGTCGGTCTCGTGGGCGATCACCTGCTGCGTCCGCAGCGCGAGCCGGGCGGCCTTCTCGGTGGGCAGCGCGATGGCCTCGTCGTAGGAGTTGGTGTGCAGCGACTGCGTGCCGCCGAGCACTGCGGCAAGGGCCTGCACCGTGACCCGCACCAGGTTGACCTCGGGCTGCTGAGCCGTCAGCTGGACACCGGCCGTCTGGGTGTGGAAGCGCAGCATCAACGACTTGGGGTTGCGCGCCTTGAACTCGTCGCGCATGATCCGGGCCCAGATCCGCCGGGCCGCCCGGAACTTGGCGACCTCCTCGAGCAGCGTTGTGCGCGCCACGAAGAAGAAGGACAGCCGGGGCGCGAAGTCGTCGACGGCCAGCCCCGCGTCGAGAGCGGCCCGGACGTACTCCTTGGCGTTGGCCAGGGTGAACGCCACCTCCTGCGCGGGTGTCGCCCCCGCCTCGGCCATGTGATAACCCGAGATGGAGATCGTGTTCCAGCGCGGGATCTCCTTGTGGCAGTAGGCGAAGATGTCGCTGATGAGACGCAGCGAGGCCTTGGGCGGGTAGATGTAGGTGCCCCGGGCGATGTACTCCTTGAGTACGTCGTTCTGGATCGTGCCGGTGAGGTCGGCCGGATCGACGCCCTGGTCCTCGCCGACGAGCTGGTAGAGCAGCAGCAGCAAGGCGGCCGGGGCGTTGATGGTCATGGACGTCGACACGTCAGCGAGTGGGATGCCGTCGAAGAGCGTGCGCATGTCGTCGACGGAGTCGATCGCGACGCCGACCTTCCCGACCTCTCCCGATGCCTTCGGGTCGTCCGAGTCGTAACCCATCTGGGTCGGCAGGTCGAAGGCGACCGAGAGGCCTCCCGTACCGGCCTCCACCAGCCGGTGGTAGCGCTCGTTCGACTCCTTCGCGGTGCCGAAGCCGGCGTACTGGCGCATGGTCCAGGGGCGCCCGGTGTACATGTTCGGGTAGACGCCGCGGGTGAAGGGGAACTCCCCGGGATCGCCCAGAGCGGCGACCGGATCCCACCCCTCGAGCGCGCCGGGACCGTAGACCGGCTCGATCGGCAGCCCGGACTCCGTCGCGCGCACCATGGGCCCGATGCTAGCCACGGGCAGACACACCGAGGACGGCGCGTGCAAACTCCAGCCGCGGTGTGCGGGCTAGCCTGGGCGGACCATGAGCCTTCCGTCGCTACGCCCCGGCCGCCTACGGGCGACGGGGCTCGCGGCGGTCGCCGTTCTCGCGCTCGCCGCTCCTGCGCTGCCCGCGGCGGCGGAGGGCGGCAGCGTCGTGGGGGGTGCCGCGCTCGGCTCGACGGGGGTCGTGGTCGACGCGCCCGGTGCCAGCCGGCTGCCGAAGCTCACGGCGTCCTCGTTCCTGCTCGCCGACCTCGACACCGGCGACGTGCTCGCCGCGCGCAACGCGCACGGGCGGCTGCGCCCCGCTAGCACGCTCAAGGTGCTGACCGCCCTCACGCTGATGCCCCGGCTGGATCCCGCCGCCGTCTACACCGCGCGGTTCGAGGACGCCAACGCCGAAGGCAGCAAGGTCGGCGTCGTCCCCGACGCGACGTACACCGTCGCGCAGCTGTGGCAGGGGCTGTTCCTGATGTCGGGCAACGACGCCGCCTCGGCCCTGGCCAACGCGGGCGGCGGTGTCGGCCCGACCGTGAGCGCCATGAACGCGAAGGCCCGCGAGCTCGGTGCCCTCGACACGACGGCGCGCAACCCG
Source organism: Actinomycetota bacterium (assembly GCA_030841035.1). Classification (GTDB taxonomy): domain Bacteria; phylum Actinomycetota; class Actinomycetes; order JACCUZ01; family JACCUZ01; genus BP-173. Next base: position 10,239 of record JAVEDI010000112.1, on the reverse strand, counting down.
AGCGGCCTCGACGCGCCGGGACAGTACAGCTCGGCCTACGACCTGGCGCTCTTCGCCCGGGCCGGCCTGGCCCAGCAGGCCTTCCGCGACTACGCCTCGACCGTGCGCGCGCGGTTCCCGGGCAAGATGCCGCGGGCCGGTCACCCGCGCAAGACGTTCGAGATCTACACCCAGGACCGGTTGCTGCTGAACTATCCCGGCGCGATCGGCGTCAAGACCGGCTGGACCACCAAGGCCCGCGGCACCTTCGTCGGTGCTGCGACCCGCGACGGCCGCACGCTGGTCGCCACCGTGATGCATTCCGGGTTTGCCTCGTGGAGCGAGTCGCGGGCCTTGCTCGACTGGGGCTTTCGCAACGCCGGCCTCGCTCGGCCGGTCGGGACCCTGGACCCGCGCCCGGATACCCGGCAGGCGGCAGCCGTCCGCGCGCCGGGCACGTTGGGCGCCACCACCGCGGCGGCCACGAGTCGCAGCGCCGGCAACGGCATGCTGCCCGCCTGGGCGTGGGTTCCCGTGGCGCTGTTCGCGACGGTGCTCACGTTGCGCCTGCGGGTGCTGGCCCGCCGCCGGCTGCGGCGACTCCGGCGCCCACCGCCCCGCCGCCCCGCCTACTGATGCCGGGTGCGGACAGCGGCCGCGGAGTCTGAGGTCAGGCCGCTGAGCCGCGGCGCCGGGTGAGGGCGAGCACCAGCCCCGCTCCCGCGACGGCCCCGACCGCGAGCTGCCGCCGCCCCCGCCGGCGTACGGCGGCCGGGTGGCCCTCGCTCCGGGCCCGCACCGTCCGGAAGTCCCGCGGCACGACGACCGACACCGGCTCGGTCGCAGCGGCCAGTCCCGTGCTGCGGCCGGCGGCCGCCTCACCGGGAACCACCGGCTGCAGGGAGTAGGCCGTCGTGGCCGTCCAGGCGCCCGCGAACATCAGCAGCTTGGACACCAGGTTGATCCAGACCAGCAGACCGACGACCACTCCGAAGGTGGCGTAGACCGGGTTCTGCGTCGTGCGCCCGACGAGGAAGGTCCCCACCAGCTTGAGCACCTCGAAGCCGACCGCCCCCAGCAGCGCGCCGGAGCGGACCTGGCGCCACTGCAGGCGGGCACCCGAGAGTCGGGACAACAGGATCGCGAACAGCACGGTGTCGGCCAGGAGGGCGAGACCGACCGAGAGCACCTTGAGGACGGCGATGGCGGCGCTCGAGTCCTGCAGGTCGACGAAGCCGAGGACAGCCTCGGTCGCCGCCGTCGCCAGGCTCGTGACCACCAGGGAGGCGAGCAGGCTCCCGCCGAGGGAGACGAGGACCAGCAGATCGACGAGCTTCTTCTTCACGAAGCTGACCGCGACGCCAGACGTACCGAAGACGCGACGCAGCGCGTCGCGCAGCGCGTCGAGCCAGCCGAGGCCGGAGTACAGCAGACCGAGCAGACCGAACAGGCCGGCGCCACCCTTGGCATCGATGATGTCCTGGATGTTGATGCGCCCGGGGCCGGAGCCGATCAGGCTGGGAAAGGCATCGGCGATCGCCCTGGTGACCGCGTCCTGCGCCTGCGGGTACAGGGCGCTGACGTAACCGAGGACCGCGAAGGCGAGCGCCAGCAAGGGGAAGAAGGAAAGGAAGCCGAAGTAGGTGATGGCCGCCGCAAGCTGTGACCCGAGCACCTGGCTGTTGCGGTCATAGGCGCGAACCGCGTGGTCGAACCACGGACGACGAGCGCGCGCGGCGCGGACCCGCTCGCGGACGCGCGCGACCACGCCGGGCCGTGCGGTCGGGTCAGGAGGGGTCATGGCCGCGCCCCTTCCCGACGCCGGTGTGGGTTACACGCAGAGCCCGTGCGGCTCCGGCGGCTGCGGCGGCCGGCCGAAGGTGAAGTCGCACCGTGGGCGCCACACCCCGTCCGCGCCGTGCTCGTAGAGGCTGAAGCCCCACACCGTGAACCGCACGTCGTAGCCCGCCAGCTCGTCGAACGCCCGCTCCAGCAGGTCCTGCGGCAGGTCGTGGGCGATCGTGACGTGCGGGTGATAGGGGAAGTGCAGCTCGCGAGCCAGCGGTCCCGAGCGGACGGCCGCCTCGACGCGCTCGCAGTCGCTGATGCCGAGGGCCACCGAGACGAACACCACGGGCGAGACGGGATAGAAGGTCCCGGTCCCCCGCAGATGGATCTCGAACGAACACTGCGCCTCGGCCACCTTGCGCAGATGCTTCTCGACGTGGGACAGGTCGCCGGCCGCGACCGGTGTCGGCGGCAGCAGCGTGATGTGAGTCGGGATCGACGCGGCCAGGGAGTCGCCGAACGACTCGCGGTGCCCCTGCAGCTCGCTGCCGTAGGGCTCCGGGATCGCGACGGCGACGCCGATCGTGCGCATCTTCACCGCTCGTGTGCCTCCGAGCGCCCGGCGGGCGGCAGGAACCCGACCCGTTCGTAGACCTCGGTGAGGGTGGCGGCGGCCACCTCGCCGGCCCGCTGTGCCCCGCGCGCCAGTACGTCGTCGAGCGTGGCCGGGTCGTCGAGCAGCTCGCGGACCCGGCCTTGGAAGGGCAGCGCGAAGTCGAGCACCGCCTCGACGACCGCCTTCTTCAGCTCGCCGTAGCCACTGTCGGCGTACCGAGCCTCGAGCGCCGGCACGGACTCCCCCCCGAACGACGAGAGGATCGAGAGCAGGTTGCTCACCCCGGGCTTCGTCGCCGGGTCGTAGCGGACCTCCCGGCCGGTGTCGGTGACCGCAGACCGGATCTTCTTCTCGATCGCCTTGGGCTCGTCGAGCAGCCACACGACACCGCTGCCACCGATGCTCTTGCTCATCTGCTTGTCGACGAGCTGCAGGTCATAGATCTTGCTGACCCCCGGCAGGATGTGCGGCTCGGGCACCACGAAGGTGTTCCCGAACCGGCCGTTGAAGCGCTGTGCGAGGTCGCGGCTGAGCTCCAGGTGCTGGCGCTGGTCCTCGCCCACCGGGACGCGCGACGGCTTGTAGAGCAGGATGTCGGCGGCCTGCAGCACCGGGTAGGTGAACAGACCGACCGACGCCCCGTCGGATCCGGCGCGCTGTGCCTTGTCCTTGAACTGCGTCATGCGGCTCGCCTCGCCGAAGCCGGTGAGGCAGCCGAGGACCCACTGCAGCTGGGTGTGCTGCGGGACATGGGACTGCAGGAACAGGGTGGCCCGGCCCAGGTCCACGCCGGCGGCCAGGAACTGCGCCGCCGTCACGCGCGTACGAGCCCGCAGCTGCGCCGGGTCGTGCGGGACCGTTATGGAGTGCAGGTCGGCGACGAAGTAGAAGACGTCGTGGTCGTCCTGCAACGGCACCCACTGACGCAGTGCCCCGAGGTAGTTGCCCAGGTGCAGCGAGTCGGCCGTCGGCTGCATGCCGGAGAGCACACGCGGGCGCGCCGACGCGGGAGAGGATGCGTCGGGAGGGATGGGCACGGCGGCCATTCTGCCAGGCAGCACAAAGCGGTCACGCGCCCGTGCGGGTGCCCTCCCCTGCGGGCCCCGGCTCGACGGCGCGGGCGTGGTCGTCGCGGTCCTCGCCGCCGTCGTCCGCCGCGGGCGGGGGGTCGGGCTCCAGCGAGGTCAGCCGGACACGCGCGATGCGCCGCCCGTCCAGCTCGGTCACCGTGAAGCGGTGACCGACGGCTTCGACGCTGTCGTCGAGGTCGGGCAGCCGGCCCAGCTCGTTGATCACGAACCCGGCCACTGTCTCGTAGGGCCCTTCCGGCAGCTCGATCGACGTGCGGTCCTCGAAGTCCTCGAGGTTGAGCAGGCCGTCGACCTCCAGGTCTCCGTCCACCAGCGACCGCGCCGGCTCCTCCGCGACGTCGTACTCGTCATGGATCTCGCCGATGATCTCCTCCACCAGGTCCTCGAGCGTCACGATCCCGTCGGTGCCGCCGTACTCGTCCACGACGATGGCCAGGTGATGCCCCTCGCGGCGCATCTCCGACATGGCTGAGAGCACCCGCTTGGTGCCCGGCATCATCTTCACCGGCCGGGCCAGCTCGCCCACCCGCACCGATCGACCGCTCACCTCGGGCGCGAACAGGTCACGCACGTGCACGAACCCCACGACCTCGTCGTGGGAGCCCTGAACCACGGGATAGCGGCTGTGCGGGTTGGAGGACGAGAGCCGCACCGCCTTGAGGACCGGCATCGACGCATCCAGGAAGTCAACCTCGGTCCTCGGCACCATCACCTCGTGCAGCTGGCGCTCGCCCGCCTCGAACACGTCCTCGATCAGCTGGCGCTCCTCGCGCCCGAGCGTCTCATGACCGGCGACGATGTCGCGCAGCTCCTCCTCGGAGATGGTGCCCCGGGTCGCGTCGGGGTCGCCACCGAAGACCCGCACGATGACGTCGGTGGAGCGCGAGAGCAGCCAGATGACGGGCCGGGAGAGCCGGGCGACCCGGTCGAGAGCGGGGGCGGAGAGGAGCGCGAACCTCTCGGCCCGCTGCAGGGCGAGGCGTTTCGGGGCCAGCTCGCTGATGACCAGCGCCAGATAGGTGATCACCAGGGTGACGGCGATGAAGGCGACCCAGTAGGCCGCGCCCTCCGAGAGACCCCGGTCCTCGAGCACCGGCTGCAGGTCGTCGGCGAACGCCGACGCCCCGAAGGCCGCGGACAGGAAGCCGGCCAGCGTCACGCCGATCTGCACCGCCGCGAGGAACCGGTTCGGGTCGGCGTGCAGCGCCGCCACCTTCTCGCCGCGCCGGCCGCGGCCGGCCAGCGCCCGCACCTGCCCCTCGCGAAGCGAGACGAGCGCGATCTCAGACCCCGCGAAGAAGGCCCCGACGAGCAAGAAGAACAAGACCAGCAAGGCGTTGGCGAGCGTGGAGTTCACAGCGTCCCGTCCCGGTGGTGGGGGGAGGTACGAGGGGTCGCCGGGCACGCCTGTCTACAACAGCCGTCCATGCAGGCAAGGGTAGACGCTGTTGTCACGGTCCCGTTCTGAACGCCACCCCCGGCCAGGATGACCGATGCGGATGCCGTGCGGTGCGGGAGGTCAGCCGGCCATCTTCTTGGAGAGCCCCTCGTCGAGGGCGGCGAGGAAGGCCTCGGTGTCGAGGTAGGGCTGGTCCCGGGAGACGAGCAGCGCCAGGTCCTTGGTCATCTGACCGCCCTCGACGGTCTCGACGCACACCTGCTCGAGTGCCTCGGCGAAGCCGGTGACCTCGGGGGTGCCGTCGAGCTTGCCGCGGTGCTTGAGGCCACCGGTCCACGCGTAGATCGACGCGATCGGGTTGGTCGAGGTCGGCTTGCCCTGTTGGTGCTGGCGGTAGTGGCGGGTCACCGTGCCGTGCGCCGCCTCGGCCTCCACCGTCTTGCCGTCCGGCGTCATCAGCACCGAGGTCATCAGCCCGAGCGAGCCGTAGCCCTGCGCGACGGTGTCGGACTGCACGTCCCCGTCGTAGTTCTTGCAGGCCCACACGTAGCCCCCCTCCCACTTCAGCGCGGCTGCCACCATGTCGTCGATCAGCCGGTGCTCGTAGGTCAGGCCCTTGGCGTCGAACTCCGCCTTGAACTCGCGCTCGAAGACGTCCTGGAAGATGTCCTTGAAGGCGCCGTCGTAGGCCTTGAGGATGGTGTTCTTCGTCGACAGGTAGACCGGGTACTCCCGCTGCAGGCCGTAGGAGAACGACGCGCGGGCGAAGTCCTCGATCGACTTGTTGAAGTTGTACATCCCCATCGCGACGCCGCCGTCGGGACCGTAGTTGGCCACGACGTGCCGGATCGGCTCGGAGCCGTCGCTGGGGGTGAACGTGATGGTGAGCTCGCCGGCGCCCGGCACCTTGAAGTTGGTCGCCCTGTACTGGTCGCCGTGGGCGTGACGGCCGATGATGATCGGCTTGGTCCAGCCCGGCACCAACCGCGGGATGTTGCTGATGATGATCGGTTCGCGGAACACGACGCCGCCGAGGATGTTGCGGATCGTGCCGTTGGGCGAGAGCCACATCTGCTTGAGGCCGAACTCCTTGACCCGCGCCTCGTCCGGGGTGATGGTCGCGCACTTGACCCCGACGCCTCGCTTCTTGATGGCGTGGGCGGCGTCGACCGTGACCTGGTCATCGGTCGCGTCGCGGTGCTCGATGCCCAGGTCGTAGTACTCGAGGTCGATGTCGAGGTACGGGTGGATCAGTCTGTCCTTGATGAACGACCAGATGATGCGGGTCATCTCGTCGCCGTCGAGCTCGACGACGGGGTTCTGCACCTTGATCTTCGCCACGGACGGGCCTCCTGGTCTCTTCTCGGGATCAAGGTCCCGTTCAGTGCGTGGTCTACGAGGGGTCGTGCGGGTTCGCTCTGGTCCCTAGACGAGACCCAGCGACGCGACGGCGTCGCGCTCCTCCTGCAGCTCCTGGACGGACGCGTCGATGCGCGCCCGCGAGAAGTCGCTGATGTCGAGCCCGGTGACGATCTCCCAGCTGCCGTCGCGCGACACGACGGGGAAGGAGGAGATGAGGCCCTCGGGCACGCCGTAGGAGCCGTCCGACACGATCGCTGCCGAGGTCCAGTCGCCCTCGGGCGTGCCGGACACCCAGTCGCGGACGTGGTCGATCGCCGCGTTGGCGGCAGAGGCCGCCGACGACGACCCGCGCGCGTCGATGATCGCCGCACCGCGTTTGGCCACGGTCGGGATGAAGTCGTTCTCCAGCCAGGCCTGGTCGTCGACGAGCTCGGCGGCGTTCTTGCCGGCGACCTCGGCGTGGAAGATGTCGGGGTACTGCGTTGCCGAGTGGTTGCCCCAGATCGTCAGGCGCCTGATGTCCGACACGGTCGCGCCCGTCTTCTTGGCCAGCTGCGTCGTCGCGCGGTTGTGGTCGAGTCGCATCATCGCGGTGAACCGGTCCCGGGGGACGTCAGGCGCGTGCGAGGCGGCGATCAGCGCGTTGGTGTTCGCCGGGTTGCCGACGACGAGCACACGTACGTCGTCCGCCGCGCCGGCGTTGATCGCCTCGCCCTGGGGCTTGAAGATGCCGCCGTTGGCCTCGAGCAGGTCGCCGCGTTCCATGCCGGCGGTCCGCGGCCGGGCGCCGACCAGCAGCGCCACGTTGACACCGTCGAACGCGCTGCGCGCGTCGTCGGTGATGTCGATGCCGGCGAGCAACGGGAACGCGCAGTCGTCAAGCTCCATCGCGACGCCCTCGGCGGCCTGGAGCGCGGGCGTGATCTCCAGCAGCCGCAGCCGCACCGGCACATCGGGACCGAGCAGCTGGCCCGACGCGACCCGGAAGAGCAGCGCGTAGCCGATCTGCCCGGCGGCGCCGGTGACGGTGACGGTGACGGGGGTGGCGGCCATGGTGGTCCTGCTCCTTCAGTCCTGCGCGCGGGGCGCGGGCGTCGTCTTCGGCACTCCTGCCGCCGCGCACGGCTCGCGGCACATCTCTCGGCATCAAGAGATTTCAGGTGGTCGAGGCTATCGCAGCACGTCCGCGCCGCTGTGGCGAGGGGAGCGACGGGTCAGGCCCCGCGCGGCACGACCACCGCCAGGACCAGCACGGAGACCGCCATCAGGAACAGCACCAGGGCGTCGAAGGCGCGGCTGCGCACCACCAGCAGCCCGACCCGACGGGCGGGCAGCACGGCCCGCGCGAGGGCCGCGAAGAGCACCGAGGCGCCGAACCCGAGACAGCCCAGCCGGAAGTGGTCGAGCGCGACGACGGCGAACGACAGGAGGCTGCCTCCGAGCACCAGCAGCAACGGCCACTGCCGCCCGACCCAGCCCCCCCGGATCGGGGGCCGGTCGTCGACCGAGTCCGGGACCGGGGTCACGCGCCCGGCGCCGGCGCGACCTGCCGCTCCGCGGCGCCCACCACGTTCTCCAGGAGCATGGCGCGCGTCATGGGGCCGACCCCGCCCGGCACCGGTGACACGAAACCCGCGACGTCCATCACGTCCGCGGCGACATCGCCTACCAGCCCCGCCTCGGTGCGGGTGATCCCGACGTCGAGCACGGCTGCGCCCGGCCGGACGTCCTTGGCCGAGACGAGGCCCGGCACCCCTGCCGCCGCGACGATGATGTCGGCGCGACGGAGGTGTGCGGAGAGGTCGACCGTGCCGGTGTGGCACATCGTGACCGTCGCGTTCTCGCTGCGCCGGTTGAGCATCAGAGCGAGCGGCCGTCCCACGTTGATGCTGCGGCCGATCACCACGACCTCGGCACCGGCGACCGGGATGTCGTAGTGGCGCAGCAGCCTCAGCACCCCCTCCGGCGTGCACGGCAGCGGCGCCGGCTCCCCCAGCACGAGGCGGCCGAGGTTGGTGGGGTGCAGGCCATCGGCGTCCTTTCCCGCATCGATGCGCTCCAGCACCGCGTTCGCGTCGACCCCGCTGGGCAGCGGGAGCTGCACGATGTAGCCCGTGCAGGAGGCGTCGGCGTTCAGCTCCTCGACAACCGCGATGATCTCCGCCTCGGTGGCGCTCGCCGGGAGATCTCGCCGGATCGAGGCGATGCCGATCTCGGCACAGTCCCGGTGCTTGCCCGCGACGTACGCCTGGCTGCCGGGGTCGTCACCGACGAGCACCGTGCCCAGGCCGGGGTGGACACCCACCGCGCGCAACCGGTCCACCCGCTCACGCAGACCGGCCTTGACCTGGGCCGCCACGGCCTTGCCGTCGATGATGCTCGCCGTCACAGCGCCCGAGTCTGGCATGCGGCGGACCTAGTGGGCGAAGTGCCGGGTGCCGGTGAGATAGAGCGTGAGGCCGGCGGCCGCGGCGGCCGCGATCACCTGGTCGTCGCGCAACGAGCCACCCGGCTGTACGACGGCGCGGACGCCGGCGTCGATGAGCACCTGGAGCCCGTCGGGGAACGGGAAGTAGGCGTCCGAGGCCGCCACGGACCCGGCCGCCCGCTCGCCGGCCCGGCTCACGGCCAGCCGCGCCGAGTCGACCCGGTTGACCTGGCCCATGCCCACACCAACGGTGGCGCGGTCGGAGGCGAGCAGGATGGCGTTGGACTTCACGGCGCGCACCGCGCGCCAGGCGAACTCGAGAGTGCGCAACGTGTTCTCGTCGGCAGCGGTGCCGGCAGCCAGGGTCCAGGCGGCCGGGTCGTCGCCGGGTGCGTCGAGTCGATCGGCAGTCTGCATCAGCAGGCCGCCGCTGATCGCCCGGCTCTCGACGGGCGGTCCGGTGCCGGCCGGCACCTCGAGCAGCCGGATGTTCTTCTTGCGGGTGAGCACCTCGAGGGCGTCCGATTCGAACGCGGGCGCGGCGAGGACCTCGGTGAAGACCTCGGCCACCTGCTCGGCCATGGCCCGGGTCACCGGCCGGTTGGTGGCGATCACCCCGCCGAACGCGGACACCGGGTCGCAGGCGTGTGCCTTGCGGTGCGCCTGGGCGACGTCGGTGCCCAGCGCGATGCCGCACGGGTTGGCGTGCTTGATGATCGCCACGCAGGCCTCGTCGAAGTCGTACACCGCCCGCCGCGCGGCGTCGGTGTCCACGTAGTTGTTGTAGCTCATCTCCTTGCCGTGCAGCTGCTTCGCGTGCGCGAGGCCGAGCTGCGACGGCTGCTGCTGCCGTGGCTGGCCTGACCTGCGGTAGAGGGCCGCCTGCTGGTGGGGGTTCTCGCCGTAGCGCAGCACCGCGGCCCGCTCGAAGGTGGCCCCGGCCCAGACGGGGAAGGCGGAGCCGTCGGCGGAGGGCGCCAGCACGTTGCCCAGCCACGAGGCCACGTCGACGTCGTACGCCGCCGTGTGTGCGAACGCCTCCGCCGCCAACCGCTGACGGGCCTCGAGGGTGAACCCTCCCGCGGCCACGGCCGCGAGCACGTCGCGATAGCGGGCGGGGTCGACGACCACCGCGACCGACGGGTGGTTCTTGGCGGCCGCACGCACCATCGCAGGTCCCCCGATGTCGATCTGCTCGACGCACTCGTCGGGAGAGGCGCCCGACGCGACGGTGTCACGGAAGGGGTAGAGGTTCACGACCACGAGGTCGAAGGGGGCGATGCCCAGCTCGTCGAGCTGGGCGCGGTGGGAGTCCAGCCGCAGGTCGGCCAGGATGCCGGCGTGGACCCGGGGGTGCAGCGTCTTGACCCGGCCGTCGAGGCACTCCGGGAAACCGGTGAGCTCCTCGACGGGCGTGACGGGCACGCCGGCGTCGGCGATGCGCTGCGCGGTGGATCCGGTGGAGACGATCTCGACGCCCAGCGCGTGCAGCCCGGTGGCCAGCTCCAGCAGCCCCGCCTTGTCGTAGACGCTGATCAGGGCGCGCTTGACGGGCCGTCGTTCACTGGAGCTCACG
>JAVEDI010000082.1 GCA_030841035.1 Actinomycetota bacterium | reverse complement strand
TCGCGACCTCGTCGAGAAGATGCTCAAGTCCTCGGGGCGCCGGGTGGATCTTTCCTCGCCCTTCGTCGATGCGCTGCTGCCCGACGGCAGCCGCCTCCATGTCGTGATCCCCGACATCACCCGACGCTACTGGTCGGTGAACATCCGCAAGTTCGTCGTGCGTGCCTCGCACCTGGAAGACCTCGTGTCACTCGGCACACTCACCGCCGGGGCGGCACGCTTCCTCGACGCCGCGGTCACGAGCGGGCTCAACGTGCTGGTGTCCGGCGGCACGCAGGCCGGCAAGACGACGCTGCTCAACTGCCTCGGCGCGGCGATACCGCCGCAGGAGCGGGTCGTCACCGCCGAGGAGGTCTTCGAGCTGAAGATCCCGCTGCCCGACGTGGTCGCGTTGCAATGCCGCCAGCCCAACCTCGAGGGAACGGGCGAGATCAAGCTCCGCAGGCTGGTCAAGGAAGCCCTACGGATGCGTCCGTCGCGCATCGTCGTGGGAGAGGTTCGACAGGAGGAGAGCCTTGACCTTCTCATCGCGTTGAACTCGGGGCTTCCCGGCATGTGCTCGGTGCACGCGAACTCCGCGCGCGAGGCCATCGTGAAGATGTGCACTCTGCCGTTGCTCGCCGGCGAGAACGTGGGACACGGTTTCGTCGTGCCGACCGTCGCGGCCTGCATCGATCTCGTGGTGCACGTGACGACCGAGCGAAGCGGGCATCGCGTCGTACGTGAGGTGCTCGCCATCCCAGGCCGTGTCGAGGGTGACGTCGTCGAGGTCGCTGATATCTTCGTCACCCGCGGCGACCGGTTGGTACGTGCCGACGGCTGGCCGCCGCACGCTGAGCGCTTCGAGCGCGCAGGGTTCGACCTGGTCTCGTTGTTGGCGCCGACCCACGGCGGGCCGGGCTGATGGGCGCGGTCGTGGGACTGCTGTTCGGCCTTGGCGCCTTCCTGGTGCTGCGGTCCATGTCGCCTCCAGTGCAGCGACCACGCCGCGGCCCGTCGTGGCGCGAGCGGATGGCAGAAGGGCTCGCGCAGGCAGGGGTCGAGGCCGTCACGCCGGCTGCTCTGCTGCTGTCCTGCGCGGGCGTCGGCGCTGTGGTCGCACTGCTGATGTATCTGGTGTCGCAGTCGCCCGTGGTCTCGTGCGCCTTCGGTCTGCTCGGAGGCTGGGCCCCGGTCTCGGTCGTCAAGTTCCGCCGACGGCAGCGTCGGGCCGAGCTACGCGAGCTGTGGCCGGAGGTCGTCGACAACCTCGCGTCGGCGGTGCGCGCCGGGCTCGCGCTGCCGGAGGCGCTCGCGCAACTCGGCAGCCGCGGACCGGCCGAGCTGCGGCCGGCGTTCACGGCGTTCGGGGAGGACTACCGGGCGACCGGCCGCTTCTACGACTGCCTCGACCGCCTCAAGGCCTCGCTGGCCGACCCTGTGGGCGACCGCATCGTCGAGTCGCTGCGGATGGCCCGTGAGGTGGGTGGCAGTGACCTCGGCCGCCTGCTGCGCACGTTGTCGGCGTTCCTGCGCGAGGACGCCCGCACCCGCGCGGAGCTCGAGACCCGGCAGGGATGGACGGTCAACGCCGCACGTCTCGCCGTCGCCGCGCCGTGGATCGTGCTGGCCATGCTGTCGCTGCGCCCGCAGGCGGTGGCTGCCTACGACACCGCTACCGGCCTTGTCGTTCTGGCGATCGGCGGGGCCACGTGTCTGGTGGCCTACCGCGTGATGCTGCGCATCGGTCGGCTACCCGACGAGGAGCGGGTGCTGCGATGAGCGCCGCGACGGGGGCGGCGATCGGTCTGCTCGGGGGCAGCGGACTGGTGCTCTCGGTGTCGCGGCTACCCGCCATGCGGCGCCCGACCCTCGACGACCGCCTGGCGCCCTACCTGCGCGACTCCGCGCGCCCGTCGCGGCTGCTGGCCGGCCGCCGGACCGTCACGCCGTTCCCCACGCTCGAGCGGCTCGTGGCTCCGCTGCTGTCCGACGCGGTGGGGGTCCTGGAGAGAGTCCTCGGCGGTACGGCGTCGGTGCGCCGGCGCCTCGACCAGGCCGGCCGTGGCATGACGGTCGAGGAGTTCCGCGCCCAACAGATGGTGTGGGCGACGGTAGGGCTACTGGCCGGGCTGTGCCTGAGCCTGCTCCTCGGCGCGGGCGGCGGGGTCTCGCCGGTGCCGCTGTTGGTGCTCTCGCTGGGCAGTGCCGTCGCCGGTCTCCTGTTGCGCGACCAGCTGCTGACCCGCGAGGTGTCGCGTCGAGAGCAGCGGATGATGGCGGAGTTCCCCACCATCGCCGAGCTGCTGGCCCTTGCCGTCGCCGCAGGGGAGGGCCCGATCGGCGCGCTCGAACGCATCACCCGCATCAGCAAGGGCGAGCTCGCACGTGAGCTGGCCAGGGCCCTCGCCGACGCCCGGTCCGGGCTTTCGCTGGTGCAGTCCCTGCAAGGCATTGCCGCACGTACCGGACTGGCTGCGTTGGCCCGCTTCGTCGACGGCGTCGCCATCGCCGTCGAGCGCGGTACACCACTGGCCGACGTCCTGCGCGCGCAGGCTGTCGACGTACGCGAGGCGGGCAAACGGGCACTACTGGAAGCCGGTGGCCGCAAGGAGATCGCGATGATGGTGCCGGTGGTCTTCCTGGTGCTGCCGGTCACCGTGCTTTTCGCGCTCTTCCCTGGATTCTTGGGTTTCAGCTTCGCCGGCTGAGGCCGGTCCGACGAGGGGACGGGACATGACCCAGACGCTTCAGGCCGTGGGCGAGCTGATGCTCGGCTGCTACCTACGGGTGAGGGTGCACGGCCGTGACCGTGGTGACGTGCCTGGCTGGGTGCTCATCACCATCATGACCGCGGGTCTGGTCAGCGCGCTGTGGCTCGTCG
>JAVEDI010000066.1 GCA_030841035.1 Actinomycetota bacterium | reverse complement strand
CGGCAGTTGTGTCCTCGGTCATCCAGCAACCTCCTGGTCAGTGCCGGCGGCGAGCGCCCCGGCGGTCTCTAGCAGGCGGCGCCTCGCCGCCTGAAAGCCGTCGCGGCGCGCCCGTACGGCGCCGCGCAGCTCTTGCGCCTCGCGGTTGCACGAGGCGGCCATCTGTTCCACCACGGCCGGGGCGGCGCCGCCGGCGGCGGTGCGGGTCTCGACGATGTGGCGTGGGTCGAGGACCTGGGTGAGGTCGGTGCCGGTCAGGCCGATGGTCTGGCCGGTGTAGTCCTTGGCGGCGGCGTCGAGCATCGCGCCGTCCAGGTCGACGCCGCGCAGGCCGGCCTCGTGGGCCGTGCGGACCGCGATCCCGACGACCTGGTAGGCGGTCCGGTAGTCCAGGCCGCAGGTCTGCATGACGTATTCGGCCAGGTCGGTGGCCTGGCAGAACCCGGATTCGAGCGCGGACCACATGCGGGGGGTGTTCACCGCCATGGTGCGCACCACCCCGTCGGTCAGCCGGGTGGTGCGGATCGCCAGGTCGAGGGCGCGGGGCACCTCGCCGTAGGCGTAGATCAGGTTGTCGCTGCGGGCCGAGGGGCTTTTGATGACGGCGAGGAAGCCGGTGAGCCGGCCGATGAGGGTGCCGGAGGCGCCCCGGATGATGGACAGCGCGTACGGGTTGCGTTTTTGCGGCATGAGGACGCTGGAGCGGCTGTAGCCGTCGGCGATGGTGACGTAGTCGAATTCGCTGCTGGCCCAGATCTCGAGGTCTTCGGCGAGTTTGCTCTGGGTGCCGACCAGGCTGGCTGCGCCGGCGAGCATGTCGACGAGCCCGTCGGTCTGCCACATGGCGTCGCGGGTGTGTTCGATGACGCCGTCGAACCCGAGCAGGTCGGCGATCGGTTCGCGGTCGTCGAGCAGTCGGCTGCCGTTGACGCAGCCGGCGCCGCCGGGGCTGGTGTTGGTCCAGTCCAGCGCGTCGGACAGGCGGCGGGCGTCGCGCAGCACGGGGTAGGCGAACGAGAGCAGGTAGTGACCGAAGGTCGAGGGTTGGGCGTGCTGGAGGTAGGTCTGGTCGGGCAGCCAGCTGCGGCTGTGGGCGGCGGCGGTCGTGGCCAGGGTGTCGGCGAGGTCGGCGGAGGCCTCGATGAGGTCGACGAGTTGGCTGCGCAGGTGCAGCCGCAGGGCGATGCGGACGGCTTCGCGCCGTGGCCGGCCGGCGTGCAGCCAGCCGGCGTCGTCGCCGATGCGCTGGGTGAAGAACCGCTCCCGGCTGTTGTAGGGCTCACCGAAGGCGGGGTCGTAGGGGAAGTCCTCCGCAGGTGTGGCGACGGTCTCCAGCAGGAGACCCAGCAGGCGTCGAGCAGAGCGCTCCGGGATGACGCCGCGCTGGTGCAGGTCCAGCACGTGCGCCAGGTCGGCCCGGTTGAGGCCCGCGTGCAGCAGCGGCGCGTCGGCGTTCTCAAGGTAGAAACCCGACTCGACGAGCTCGGGCGCCGGTCCCTCCGTGGGCGGGCCGAGCCGGTGGCCGGTGCTCATGGCCGCCCCAGCATCGCGGCGACCGCGTCCAGCAGACCACCGGTGTGCCAGAAGAGGGCACTCCCGTCCGGCACCACCGCCGGCAGCACAGCCAACGCCTTGGCGGTGTAGACGGGGTCCAGCACCAGCCCGGCGCAGCGCAGCGCCAGCGCAGCTGCGTCGTCGCCGGCGGCCGAGGCGAGGCCGTGACCGGGGCCCCGGGCGTCGACCAGGTGCACGTCCTGCGGGCCCGCCGGCTCGTCACCGCAGCGCAGCGCGACCTGCCGGGCGAGGTCGAGGACCCGTGCTGCCACCTCCTCGACCGGTCGGCTCACGCTGGCCCCCACGACCCGGAAGGGTCGGCCATGGGCCACCACGCCGGCCACCAGCCCCGCCAGCGTGCCGCCCGCGCCGACCGCGACGAGCACCGTGGGTCGTTCGCCCGCGAGCTGGCCGACCAGCTCGTCGACGGCCAGCCGGTACCCGAGGGCCCCGGTCGCGTCGGCCCCGCCGCGCGGCAGGACATGGGGCCGCGCCCCTTCGGCCGCGAGCTGCGCAGCGACCGTCGGGAGCATCGCGTCGACGGAGGCACGCTCGGCGTCTCCCGTCCAGCGCAGCCGGGCTCCCCACGCGCACGCCGCGGCCAGGTTGGGGTGCGCGGTGCGGTCGACCTCGTCGCCGGCCAGGATGAGGACACAACCGAGCCCGGCGTACGTCGCCGCGGCGGCGGCCGCGGCCACGAAGTTCGAGCCGATCGTGCCTCCGGTCACCAGGACGTCGGCGCGCTGCTCGAGCGCCTCCGCGAGGAGCAGCTCGAGCTGGCGCGCCTTGTTGCCCGCCACCGCGAACCCGGTGAGGTCGTCGCGCTTGACCAGGAGCGGTCCGGTGAGCCCGAGGCCGTCCGCCAGCCGCGGTGCGGCCACCAGCGGCGTGGGCAGGACCGCAAGCCTGGTCCGCGCCGGCGCGGTCACGGCCATGTCTGGCTCTCCTGCGCGCGGGCGGCGCGGGCCCGCGCGACCACCAAGTCGACCATCGCGCCGGCGGCCCCGGTGTCGACCGGCGAGGCGCCCGTGTCCTCGGGAGGCTGCAGCCCGGCCTCGCGCAACGCGACGTCCATCGGTGTCCCGGACGCGCGCCCGTGCGCCAGGGCTGTCTGCAGGGCGCTGCGCGCGGCGTGCCGGCCGAGCCGGGGCGTGAGCAGCGCCAGCGCGCGTTCGCTGCCGGTGTAGCTGTCCAGGTTCCCGAGCATCGCCTCGCGGTCGACCTCGAGTCCCTCCAGCAGGTAGACGGCGAACTGCAGCGCGGTGGACGTGAGCAGGCACACCTCGGGCAACGCCACCCATTCGGCCTTCCAGCTGCGGCCGTCGCGCTCGTGCTGGCCCACCATCCCCTCCAGCAGCACGCCGGCGTTGGCCCGCGCGAGCCGGGCAAGGGTGTCCAGGTGCTCGCTGAGCTCTGGATTGCGTTTGTGCGGCATGGTGATGCTGCCGACCACCTCGTCGCGGGTCGGCTCGCGCAGCTCGCCCACCTCCGGTCGCTGCAGCTCGTAGACCTCGCCGCCGATGCGGGCCAGGGTTCCCGTGACCATCGCGAGCACGGCGCCGACCTCCGCGACGCGGTCCCGCGCCGCCAGCCACGAGATGCCGGGGTCGCCCAGGCCCAGCTCGGCGCAGAAGCGGCGGCGTACGTCGATCCCCGCGGGCCCGAGGGCGGACAGGGTCCCGACCCCGCCGCCGAGCTGACCGACCAGCCAGCGCGGTGCCCCCTCGCGCAGCCGGTCCAGGTGCCGTCGCACCTCGTCGGCCCAGCCGGCGGCCTTCCACCCGAAGGTCACCGGCGCACCCGGCTGCCCGTGGGTGCGTCCGGCGAGAACGGTGTCGCGGTGGCGCTCGGCGAGGTCCAGCAGCGCCGCCTCGACGCGACGCAGGTCGCGCCAGACCTCCGAGCCGACGGCCCGCAGCGCCAGCGAGGTCCAGGTGTCGGTGAGGTCCTGCACGGTCGCGCCGACGTACACGTGCTGGTGCACCTGCGGGGGCAGCACCTGCTCGAGCGCCCGGATCAGCCCCAGCGTGGAGTGACCGGTGAGCCGGGTCTGCTCGGCCACCAGGTCCAGGTCGAGCAGCTCGACGCGGGCGTTCTCGGTGATCGTCTCGGCCGCCTCGGCCGGGACGACGCCCTCCGCGGCCTGCGCCCGTGCCAGGGCGGCGAGCACCTCGAGCCAGGACTGCAGCCTGGCGCTCTCCTCGAAGACGGCCCGCACGGCGGGCGTCCCCCAGAGGTGCCCGTACATCGCCGAGTCGGCGATGCGCGCGCTCACGACTGCTCCACCGTGGCCGCCGCGACCGTCTCCGGCTGTTCCGTGGCCCGCTCGACGGCCGCCGTCAGCCCGTCGCGCAGGTGCTGGAACGAGGCACCCCAGGGCACGACGACCGTCTGGTCCTGGGTCTCGATGTGCTCCTCGAGCAGGCAGCACTTGATCAGCAGCACCTCCCCGGCGGGTACGTCGATGCCGCGGGCCAGGGTGCGCGGGCAGGTGTCGATCTGCGGGACGGGCCCGCCGTAGAGGAAGTCGTGGATGGCGCGCGAGCGCGCGCAGCCGAGCAGCGTCCAGTCCGCACGGGGGGGCACCTCGTCGAGGTAGGACACCGCTGCGCCGGGGACCTCCATGCCGCCACCACGGCACTGCAGGAGGTAGTGCGGGCTTCGCTCCACCGGCAGCAGGGTGGACAGCTCGACGACCTGGGGGAGCGACAGCACCGCAGGCAGGTCCTCGGCGGTCTCCAGGACGCGCTCGACCTGGTCGACCAGCTTGGCCGGCCACGGTGGCGCGACGTCGAGGACGTGCAGCCGGACCGGGCTGGGGTCCAGGAGGAAGCTGACGTGGCCGTAGCGCCCCTCGACGACCACGCAGCGCGCGTCCGGCACGTCGGCAGCCGCCCTGGCCAGCTGGCTCGGGACGCCGGTGTCCAGCTCGGGTCGGTGGACGTAGGCCGTCTCCTGGGGGCCGGCCAGCAACCGGATGCCGGCGACGTCGGAGAACAGCGCGGTGCTCGTGGTCGTGATGACCTCGACCAGGGCGGCCGCCCCGCCGTGGCGCACGACGATGTACCGCGTGCGCCGATAGACGGGGCGCGACGTGAGCAGCGCCCGCAGCGCCTCGATCTCCAAGGGGACGTCGACGTCGGCGACCGAGACCTCGCGGTAGCGGTCGGGGAACGTGCTCACCGCGGGCTCTGCTGGATCTCCGAGGCGGCCAGGGTGTCGGCGCGGAGGCCCAGACGCAGCGCCTCCAGCCCGAGCGCCTCGCCGGGCAGCACGTTGCCGATGTTCACGTCGGGGCCGAAGCGACGGATGAGCCAGGCCTGCTGGTCCTTGAGGGGCGCCTCGAACACCGTGGACTCCACGCCGATCGCGTCGACGACGGCGTCGACGACGTCGACGCGCACCTGCCCGGACGGGTCGAAGAGGCCGACCGTCCCGCTCTCCCGGCCCTCCGTGACCACCCAGGTCGCACCGGCCTCGAGGTCGGCGGCGGCCGCCTCCCCCCAGGTGGCAGCGGGGATCTGCACGCGGGGGTCCTTGGCGCCGATCTCACCGAGCACGATGAACCGCTGCGCCGCCGCCGCGATGAGCGAGCGTTTCTGCGCCACGCTCATCGCCACCACGCCGCAGGAGACCTCCACGCACGGGAACCCGCTCGCCGCGGCCCAGTCCAGGAACTCGTCCGTGACGCCCTGGCGCCAGGCCACCTCCAGCAGCGTGCCGCCGGTGCAGGCCAGGATGCCGTTGCGGTCGAGCAGGGCCAGCTTGTCTGCGACACGGTGATCCAGGTAGGCGGTGCCCCAGCCCAGCTTCCAGACGTCGACGTACCCGCCGCAGACCTGCAGCAGCGCCTCGACCTCGCCCAGCGGCATCCCCTTGTCCAGCACATGCGTGATGCCCCGCCGCCGGGGCTTCGCGGCGCGCTCGGGTAGCGTCAGGAAATCTGGCATCACGTTCACCATGATAGAAATCCGGGGCCGACAGGCACGAGACCGGGGAGGTCACGGTGACCGAGCTGGACGCCCTCGCCCAGAGCCTGCGACGGCTGCCCGCAGTGGTGGCGAAGGCGGACATCGGTCTGGTCGCCGAGGTGCTGGGCCCCGGTGACTGGTACGCCGGCCCGGGCGACGACGGCGCCGTGCTGCCCGCGGGCGAGGGTGCGGTCGTCGTCGGTGGTGAGGCGATCCTGCCGGCCTTCGTCGCCGCCGACCCCTACGGCGCTGGCGTGGCCGCCGTGCTGGCCAACGTCAACGACCTGGCCGCCATGGGAGCCCGTCCGGTCGCGCTGCTCGACACGGTGGTGGGCAGCGAGACGGCCTGTCGCGAGATGCTGCGCGGCATGCGTTGGGCCGCGCAGCTCTACGACGTACCCATCGTCGGGGGCCACCTGACCCGCACCGACGGCCCGCCGGCTCTGTCGGCCTTCGGCATCGGCCGGGCAGACCGTGTGCTGTCGGCCCAGCACGCCGCACCGGGCCACGAGCTGGTGATCGGCTGCTGCATCGAGGGCGCGATGCGCGCGGACTTCCCGTTCTTCCCTTCGTTCGACCAGCGCGGGACGCGGCTGGCCGGCGACGTGCGCCTGCTCGCCGACCTGGCGACCTCCGGCGTCGCGGTGGCCGCCAAGGACGTGAGCATGGCCGGGCTGGTGGGCTCGCTGGCCATGCTGCTCGAGCCCGGACGGCTCGGGGTCAGTCTCGACCTCGACGTGCTGCCCGTGCCCGACGGCGTCTCGCGCGCCGAGTGGCTGGCCTGCTTCCCGTGCTACGCCTTCCTCCTGGCCTGCCCGCCGTCGCAGGTCGACGCATGCCTGGGCGCGTTCACCGACCGTGACCTGTGCGCCCGTCCGCTCGGGGTGCTCGACGACACCGGCCGCCTGCGGCTGCGGCAGGGGGACGAGACCGTGGAGGTGTTCGACCTGACCCGTGAGGGCGTGACGAACCTTCGGCATTGACGGGGACCCGGACGTCACCGGAGCGCGATCGACATCTTCTGGTGCGGCCGCCCGAGGTAGTCGCCCGGATCGCCGAGCGCGCTCCAGCCGAGGGCCCGGAAGAAGCGCACGTTCCCGGGCTGGATCTGCGCCAGCATGCGCGACCCACCGAGTGCGCCCGCCGTCGCGACCGCGTAGCGCACCAGGTCGGCGCCGAGACCGCCGCTGTGCCGGTGGCCCGGCAGCACCGCCAGCCGGTCGCCCTTCCAGAGCCCGTCACCGAGCGGATACAGCCGGACCGTCCCGGCGGGGACACCGTCGTCCAGACCCAGCACGTGAATCGTCTCGGCGTCGCGGTCGTGGACGTCGCGGTCGTCGACGGGGAACAGGCCCTGCTCGACGACGAACACCGCATGCCGGATGCGGTGGTGGGTCGCCAGGTCCTGCGACCCCTCCACCGAGCGGCAGACCAGCGCGAGTGCCTCAGGCGCTGAAGACAAGGGGGAGCGAACGGTGCCCATCCTGCATGCCTCCGTCCGCCTTCTCGAAGGCGCCCAAGCCGGAGCATGCCTGGCACCGTGCGCAGCCCGCCGCGACGCCCGACGCGGACATCCCCTTGCGCGCCAGGTAGGGCACGATCTGCCGGTAGACCGCCTCGACCGCCTCCTTCGGGGGCGGCAGCAGGTCCTGCATCAGGCTGCCCGGCACCGGCCGCAGCGGCACCACGAACGGGTAGACCCCCAGGTCGATCGCTCGCTTGCACCCCTCGACGGTGACCGCCTCCTCCTCACCCATCCCGAGGATGACGTACGTCGACACCTGCCCGGGCCCGAACGCGGCCACCGCGCGCTCCCAGGCGGTGAAGTAGGCCTCGACGCCCCACCGCGCCTTGCCGGGGGCGACCCGGGCGAGGACCCGCGGGTCGAAGCTCTCGATGTGGATGCCGACCGAGTCGATGCCCATGTCGGCCACCTGGTCGATCACGTCGAGGTCCGACGGCGGCTCGAACTGCACCTGGACCGGCAGGCCGGCCGCCGCCTTGACCGCCTCGCCACAACGCCCGACGTAGAGGGCGCCGCGATCGGGTGTGGCGGTGCTGCCGGTGGTCAGCGTCGCGTCCACGGCACCGTCGAGGTCACGCGCCGCGACGGCCACCTCGGCCAGCATGGCCGGTGTCTTCTTGGCGATCGTCCGGCCGTTGGCCAGGGTGGTGCCGATGCCGCAGAACGCGCACTGGTCGTCGTTGCCCCAGTAGGCGCAGGTCTGCAGGACGGTGCTGGCGACCGAGTCCAGGTGCAGCAAGGCGATCTGCCAGTAGGGGATGCCGTCCTCGGTCCTCAGGTCGTAGTAGGCCGGGCGAGGGGCAAGCGCTGCCGAGGCCAGCCGCCGGTCACCCTCGTAGACCGCCCAGCCGCCGTCGTCCTCGCTGCGCAGCGAGTAGGGCGAGCTCTCGACGTACGACGCGGTGGTGGGGACGGTCGTCTGCACGCCCTCGATGTAGAGCATGCCCGCGTCGGCGGGGCCGGCCCCTCCCGAACGCGCGCCGATCGGGACGTCGACGCGCAGCCCGCTGCTCTGCACAGCGGTGATGAGCGTCGCCAGCTCCTCGGCGGCCAACGGCTCCAACGGCGGGTTGTCGAGCGTCATCGCAGGTTGCCCTTCGTCTCCGCCGGTGGGTCGGCCGACTGGCGTTTACTATCGGACATATCCGCGGTGGGCGCAAGGGGGCCTCCGGGACGGCCGACGGCGGCGCGGTACGCCGTGACGTACGCCTCCCGGTCCGCGGCGCTGAGGCACTCGACCGGTGCATCCGTGGCGGCGGGGGACGCCTCGATCCGCGCGGTCGCCAGGTCGACCTGCACGACCTCGACGGCGTGCCGGCTGCCCCGCAGGTCCTCGTCCGGGCGCGCCGTCACCAGCAGGGCCCGGCCGCTGGCCACATGCGCCTCCAACCGCCGGTACGGCGCGAGCGGGTCGCCGTCCCAGTCGCCGGACTCCTCCAGCACGACCCAGGCCGCGCCGCGCGCAGCCGCGTCGCGCAGCACCCGCAGCCGCCGGGCCGCCGCCTGCTCACCGACCACCTCGCGGTGCCGCAGCGCCAACGCCGCCCGGCCCACCAGGTCGGGGTCGAGCGCGTCGGGAGCCAGCCCGCCGGCTGCTGCCACCTCGCGGACCAGGGCGGCGATCTCCGCAGCGGCGCCCAGGAGGGCCTGCGTCGAGGGACCGAGCAGGCGCAGCCGGCTGGCCGTGGTGCCGACCAGGACGAGGGCCCGCTGGTAGACCTCGGGAGCGCCCAGCACCGCAGCGAACAGCTGGCCCTCGGCGGCCCGCCACGACGCCGCCGTCGCCGCCGGCACCGGTGCCTCGTCGGCGGGGCGGTCGACGCCCTGCCCGGCGGATTCATCGGGACGTAACATTGCGCTCCCCACGGCTTTCAGTTCACTATGGTGTACATGCCATCTGTTATCCGACGCGCGAGCGGGCCACCGTCCCCGGGTCCTGGGCCCTCGCGGCCGGTCGCGGTCGTGGCGGTCGGCGGCAACGCCCTGACCCAGGCCCACCAGAGCGGCACGATAGAGGACATCGTCGCCAACGCGGCCGGCATCGCGGCGTGCCTGGCCCCGTTGGTCCGCAGCGGTTGGCGGATCGCGGTCGTGCACGGCAACGGTCCCCAGGTGGGCAACCTCGCGATACAGCAGGACGAGGCGAGCCACCTGGTGCCTCCCCAGCCACTGCACGAGCTGTGCGCGATGACGCAGGGTCAGCTCGGCGGCATCCTGGTCCGCGAGATCGACCGGCTGTGCGGGGCGGGCACGGCCGTGGCGCTCGTGACCCATGTCGGGGTCGAGCGGGACGACCCGGCGTTCGATCACCCGACCAAGCCGATCGGACCCTTCTTCGGCGCCCAGGAGGCCGCTTCGCTCGCGGCCGACCGGGGCTGGGACATCGTGGAGGACGCCGGGCGCGGACACCGGCGCGTGGTCGCCTCTCCCGTCCCGGTCGACATCGTGGAGATCAAGGCGATCCGTACGCTGCTCGACGCCGGCCACGTCGTCCTCGCCGCAGGTGGCGGCGGGATAGCCGTCAGCCTGACCGCGGACGGCGGCCTGAGCGCCATGAACGCCGTCATCGACAAGGACCATGCCGCCGCCGCCCTGGCCAGCGCCATCCAGGCCAGCGATCTGTTCCTGGTCACCGGCGTCGACGCGGTGCTGCTCGACTTCGGGACGCCGCACGAGCGACCGGTCCACGTCTTGTCGGCACTCGAGGCGCAGGAGTACCTCGCGCAGGGCCAGTTCCCGGCGGGGAGCATGGGCCCCAAGGTCACGGCGGCACTGCACTTCCTGCGCGACGGGGGGCGACGGGCGCTCATCACCTCGGCCGAGCGGCTGGCTGCGGCCGCTGCCGGGGACGTCGGCGTCGGAACCCGGATCGAGCCGGCGCACGCGGCAGTCGTGAGCGCCACGTGAGCGCCGCAGGGGTCCGCGTCCAGCCTGGCGCCTATCTGGACTCCCTGCTGCTGATGTCGGCCACGGTCGCGATGGAGCAGTCCGCGGGCGTCGACTGGGCCGGTGCGGTCATGGCTACCCCACGCGGTCTCGAGGAGCTGGCGGGCGGCGGGTTCACGGGCGACCAGCTGAGTACCGCCAGCGCGAACGACCTCGTCCTCGCTGTCCGCGCGGACGACGAGGAGGCCCTCGAGGCCGCCCTCGAGGCCGGCTGGCGGGCCGCGTTCGCGGAGCGCGAGCAGGCCACCGGCCACGGCGCGGACCAGGCGCCGGCCAGCATCGCCGAGGCGGTCCGGACGAACCCCGACCTCAGCGTCGCCGTCGTGTCGGTCCCCGGCGAGTACGCCGCGCTCGAGGCCCACCACGCACTGACCGCCGGACTGCACGTGCTCCTGTTCAGCGACGGGGTTCCCCTCGCGCAGGAGATCGAGCTGAAGGAACGCGCGAGCGAGCTCGGGCGGCTGGTCATGGGCCCGGGAGCCGGAACCGCGGTGCTGAGCGGCACCGGTCTGGGCTTCGCCAACGTCTTCTCGCCGCGACGCGCAGCCGGGGTGGGCACCGTCGGCGTGGTCGCAGCGGCCGGCACCGGCGCGCAGGAGGTGTCGGCCTTGCTCGACCGGTGGGGCGTCGGTGTCTCGCAGGTGATCGGAGTGGGCGGACGCGACCTGTCCGAGGAGGTCGACGGGCGGATGGCACGGCTCGCCGTGCGGACCCTGGACGAGGACCCGGCGACCGACGCGGTGCTGGTGGTCTCCAAGCCGCCCTCGCCGAAGGCGGCCGCACGCGTGCTGGCGCAGTGCAGGAGCACCCCGGCCGTCGCCGTCTTCCTCGGCCTCTCCGACCTCGAGTGCCCTCGCGACGTACAGCTCGTGCGCACCCTGGAGCAGGGCGCGCTCGCGGCGGGCCGGCTGGTCGGCATGGCCGAGCCCCGGCTCTCGGCCGGCGTGCGGGAGGCAGTGGCTGATCGCGCGGCGCGGTTGGACCCGGGCCGCCGGACGATTCGCGGCCTGTTCTCCGGGGGGACGCTCTGCTACGAGGCGCAGCTGATCCTCGAGGGGTTGGTCGGGCCGGTGTACTCCAACGAGCCGCTGCGCAAGCAGCACGGGCTCCCGGCTCCCGAGGATGCCCACGTGCTGCTGGACCTGGGGGCGGAGGAGTACACACGTGGCGTGCCGCACCCGATGATCGAGCCCAGCGGCCGGCTGGAGCTGCTGCGGGAGGTGGCCGACGACCCGCACGTCGCCGTGGTGCTGCTCGACGTCGTCCTCGGTCACTGCAGCCACGCCGACCCAGCGGGTGAGCTGGCCCCGGTCTGCGCGGAGCTCATGAGCGACGGGGGACCGCAGGTGGTGGCCTACGTGCTCGGCACCGAGAGCGATCCTCAGGTCTACTCCCGGCAACGCGCGATCCTCGAGGAGGCCGGCTGCTTCGTGCCCGAGACCAATGCACGGGCTGCGTACGCCGCCGGCGCGCTCGCCCTGCGCCAGCCCGAGCTCGCGGACGCGGGGACATGACCGACACGGAGGTGCTGCTGGTCACGTACTCCACGAAGCCGCGCGGTGGAGTGGTGCACACCCTGGCGCTGGCCGAGGCCTTGCATGCCATGGGCACGGCGGTGCACGTGCTCGCGCTCGGCGATCCGGCGGCCGGGTTCTTCCGGCCGGTGGCCGCGCCCGTCACGATCGTGGCGGGACCCTCTGGTGAGGGTTCGCTGGAGGAGAAGGTGGCCGCCAGCATCGACCGGCTCGCCGCAGCGATCCCGGCGCTGGACGCAACGCTTGTGCACACCCAGGACTGCATCGCTGCGCGTGCGGCCGCGCGGGTGCGCGACGCCGGCGCGGCAGTGACCGTGATCCGCACGGTGCACCACGTCGACGACTTCTCGAGCCAGGTCCTGATGGACTGCCAGCGGGCGGCCATCCTCGAGCCCGACGTCGTGCTCGTCGTCAGCGACACGTGGCGGCGCATCGTCGAGGACGACTACGGCGTGCGCGCCGGCGTCGTCCCCAACGGCGTCGACATCGCGCGGTTCGCGACGGCCGACCGCGGCAGGGCGAGACAGTTGCGTGAGCAGGTCGGCGCCGCCGATCGACCGCTGATCCTGGCGGTCGGCGGCATCGAGCCGCGCAAGGGGAGTGACACCCTGGTGCGCGCACTGGCCGACATCGCCGCGCGGCGGGAGGTGGCGCCGGTGCTGGCCGTCATCGGTGGTCACTCCTTCCAGGACCACCGGGCCTACCGTGAGTCCGTGCTCGACCTGCTGCCGCAGCTGGGACTCGAGCTCGGCAACGACGTCGTGCTCGTCGGCACGGTCCCGGACGCCGACATCGCCCCGTGGTACGCAGCAGCCGACGTCCTCGCCTTCCCCTCCGTCAAGGAGGGCTTCGGCCTGGCCGTGCTCGAGGCGATGAGCGCACGCATCCCCGTCGTCACCAGTGACCTGCCGGTCTTCCGCGAGTACCTCGTCCCGGGCCGCGACGCGCTGCTGGTCGCGCCGGGCGACGTCGGCGGGCTGGCCGACGCACTGCTCGCGACGATGGAGGACGCCGCGCTGCGGCAGGCGCTCGTCAGCGCCGGTTCCGCCGTCACGCAGCGCTTCACGTGGCAGGCGAGCGCGCGTGAGCACCTCGCTGTCTACGCCGATGTCGCACGCACCCGGAGCACGACCGGGGCGATGTCGCGCTAGGAGGGTCGGTCGCCGACCCATGGCTAGGATCCGGTCGATGACAGCCCCGCCCAGCCTGAGGAGCCGAGCACGCGCAGCATGGCGCGTGCTGTTGAACCGCGATCCCTCTCCGGCGACGAAGCAGTGGACCGCGGAGCTCGTTCTCCAGCTGGCGACCAAGACCGCCATCGGCGACCGCGAGCGTCGCATCCTGTGGCTGTTCTGCGACTCGGGTACGCCGACGGTGCCCGGCGCGGATCTCACCGCCAAGTTCGGCTGCGGATCACCACTCGACGGGGATCGCGACCTCCCGGCGGTCGCCGCGTTCGCCCGCGAACACGAACTGGCGTTTCCGTTGACACCCTCGGGCGGCTCGGACGCCGAGCCCCGCTACCGCATCGCCTGGGATGCCGCGCAGCAGTCGGTGTTCCGTGACAACGATCCGGACCCGGGCGACTAACAGTCGGCCGAGGTGAGAGCAAGCCCGACCGGCTGGCGGTGAATATCGCCTGCAACGTCGTTCGCGCGCACCAGCAACTGCGCGTACGCCACCGGGCCGCCCTTGGGCGCATCAGCAGGTGGCGGGACCTCCTTGAGGAAGACAGCCGGCGCCGTCGTCCCGCCGGACGCGAGCAGCCGGACGGTGACGCCTGCGGTGACCCCGGAGGGCACCGGCGCCGTGAGGGGCAGCACGAGGACGTCCAGCACTGGCGCAGTCGCGGAGAAGCATGCGGGGACCGGCGCGAGGGCTGTCTTCGGAATCGGTTCACCGGCCTGGAGATCTCGCAGGGCTACGTGACCCACCAGATCGCCGCGTGTGCGCGCGCTGTCATGCGCGTCCTTGACCGACACCTTCATGAGCCCGACCGAGTCCTGGGAGATGGTCGTCAACCGAGTCGCAGGAACCTGGAGCACGGCGACGTCCTGCTGCTGCTCCTTGGCGGAGCGCAGCCCCCACCACGCGCCCAGGAGCACGACGGCGCCGAGGACGCAGGCCTTGGTCCGCGGGTACGCCACGGCGGAGCGAGTGAGCCTGTCACTTGCTGTCATATGTCCACCACAGCGCGGGCTCGCCGGCCTTCGCCTGGGTGCTGACCTCGGCCCACAGCCGGCGTTCCTCCGCCGGCCCCTGCGGTTTCGGCAGCTGCATCGCCGATCGAAGGGCCGAGCGATGCACGTCCACCAGCGCCCTGATCTGGTCGCCGTAGTCGCGGGCCGCCGCCACTGCCCCTTGATAGGCGATGAAGCCGACCCCCAGCCCTGCGAGCACCATCGCGAGCCACAGCAGCCGACCACCGTGGTTGATGGCTATGTACGCACCGGCGTACCCGGCGTACAGGAAACCGCCGAGGCAGATCGTGACGAGGAAATCGAGGGACGTCCGGGCAGCGTCGAGCGGCTTACGGGCGTCCGCGTCGACAGCAGCGGTCAGACTCGGCCACAAGTAGACGACGTCGAAGCGGTAGGCCTCGTACGGGTAGAGCTCCGCCGCCCGGATGCTGTTGCCCAGCCGGCTGGGAAACCGGTCCGCCACGTCGCGCGGATAGTTGCGGTACCCGAACGGATCGGTGTCCCAGTCGCCGGATCGGCCCCAGCCCAGCGCATCGCCCAGCCACGCCACCGGGCCGTAGTAGCCCTCGAGCAGTCGGATCCTCAGCGTCGAGGAGAGGTAGATGAGATAAGCCGCGACGAAGAGCACCGCGATCGAGCTCACCGCGACGACGAACTGCTCGATGACCGACCAGTCCGACCAGCTCTGCTGCAGGTCAGTGAGAACAGACTGGCCCGACAACTGCGTGACCCAGATGCAGGCCGCGACAAGAGCGATGAGTGGGAACAGCGCCGTCAGCAGAAACCGCGTATCGACGAGGCTGGTGACCTTGTCCAGGACCGTGGTGAGCATCGCTTCACGACACCTGGTGGAGCGCTTGGCCGCACACCTGGCAGGGCTGGCCTTCGGCGTTGCGGCGATAGGCCTCATGACCGTTGACGCAGCGATACCACCGGGCCTTGCCCCTCGAGGCGGGGATTCCCGGCACGCCGTCCAGCAGCATGACGTCGATCGCCCGCGGATCCACGTCCCGAACGAGCGACTCCCACTCACTGGACTCGGCAACCACCTTGACGGTCGCGCCGTGCGCGAGGACCTCGGCCCCTTCGTAGCGAAGCAACCGCTCGCGGTTCGGGCCGGTCTCCTCTGTGATTCGCTCGGCCAGCAGGTCGGTCACCACATCGTGGAGCGCTCTCCACCCTGGAGCCTGGCCGACCCTCTCGACGAGCACCCGGATCGATACCACGCCCCGCACGCCACCGAGTCTCGGGTCCAGGACGACCGCAAGCCCCTCGTCGGGCAATGCGTCTTCTGCGGTGGCCGCGTCGCGAGCTGCTTCCCCCACGTCGCCGAGGTCGAGGTAGTAGATGGGCATGGCACCTCCCGCCGGAATGTGAGGGACTGTCTACCGCCTGGGAGCAGTCGGGGGGTAGGCCTTCGTTCAGGTAACGGTTCGTGCCAGGGTGGGCCCGGTGCAGGATGACGCGCGCGCCTTCTGGGTACGCGAGCCCGGGATGGGCGAGATCCGAGCGCTTGTGCTGCCCGAGCCGGGCCGGGGGGACGTCGTCGTGCGCACACTGCGTTCCGGGGTGAGTCGCGGCACCGAGACACTGGTGTTCCGGGGTGGCGTCCCCGAGAGTCAGTACGCCGCGATGCGCGCGCCGTTTCAGGAGGGCGACTTCCCGGGGCCGGTGAAGTACGGCTACCTCAGCGTCGGCGTCGTGGAGCACGGCCCGCCACGGCTGCGCGGGCGCACCATCTTCTGCCTGTACCCCCACCAGACGAGGTACGTCGTCCCGGCCCGGTCCGTGGTGGTGGTGCCCGAGCAGGTGCCACCAGCGCGTGCTGTGCTGGCCGGCACCGTCGAGACCGCCGTCAACGCCCTGTGGGACGCCGCACCGCTGCTCGGTGACCGCATCGCGGTCGTGGGGGCTGGCATGGTCGGGTGCTGCGTCGCGCGCCTGCTCGCCCGGTTCCCCGAGGCACGGGTGACCCTCGTGGACGTCGACCCGGCCCGAGCCGAGGTCGCCACCGCGCTCGGCGTGGGCTTCGCGACGCCGGACGAGGCCGTCGGGGGCTGCGATCTCGCGGTGCACGCCAGCGCAACCTCGGCCGGACTGCAGCTCTCGCTCGACCTGCTCGCTGCCGAGGGCACGGTCATCGACCTGAGCTGGTACGGCGACGCAGAGACCCGGCTGTCGCTCGGGGGCGCGTTCCACTCCGGACGGCTCACCATCCGGGCCAGCCAGGTCGCCATGGTGTCCCCGACCCGCCGGGGCCGCCGCAGCCCGGCCGACCGGCTGGCGCTCGCGCTCGACCTGCTCCGCGACGGCGCCTTCGACGCGCTGCTCAGTGGCACGTCCGCCTTCGACGACCTGCCCGACGTCATGGCCCGGTTGGCCGACGGCAGCCTGCCGGCGCTGTGCCACTCCATCGCCTACGACGAAGGGTAGGTCCGTGTTCAGCGTGACCGTTCGCGACCACATGATGCTCGCCCACAGCTTCCGCGGGGAGGTGTTCGGACCCGCGCAGCGCCTGCACGGCGCGACGTACGTCGTCGACGCGACCTTCCGTCGCGCGACCCTCGACGCCGACAACATCGTGGTGGACATCGGGCGGGCGGCCGAGGAGCTGCGCGCCGTCCTCGCGCAGCTGAACTACCGCAACCTCGACGACGAGGCCGCGTTCGCCGGGATGAACACGTCGACCGAGGCGCTGGCCCAGGTGGTCGCCGACCGGCTCGCCGACCGCGTGCACGCCGGGGCCCTCGGCGACGCCGCCCGCGCGGTGGAGGGGCTTGCCGTGACCCTGCACGAGTCACACGTCGCCTGGGCCAGCTACGAGCGGCCGCTGTGACCCCTGCCGCCGTGGGGACGGTGCACGTGGTCGTGCCCGACAGCATCGACGACCCGTCGCGGCCCAGCGGCGGGAACGTCTACGACCGGCGGGTGTGCCGCGGCCTCGCCGCGTCGGGCTGGTCGGTGGTCGAGCACCTGGTGCCCGGCTCGTGGCCGCGGCGAGACCCGGCCGCGAGCGCGGCGCTGGCCTGCGTGGTCGCCCGGCTGCCGGACGGCGCCGTCGTGCTGCTCGACGGTCTCCTCGCCTGCACTGCCCCGGAGGTGCTGGTGCCCCAGACGCGGCTGCGGCTGGTCGTCCTGGTGCACATGCCCCTGGGCGCCGCCGCACAGGAGGACGAGGTGCCCGGCACCAGCGACCGGGAGCGTGCGGTCCTGTCGGCGGCGGCCGCGGTCGTCACCACCAGCACGTGGACGCGCAGGCTGTTGCTCGAGACCTACGCGCTGCTGCCCGGGAAGGTCCATGTCGCGCAGCCCGGCGTGGATCCCGCCGGTCTCGCACCGGGCACGGAGGCCGGCGGCGAGCTGCTCTGCGTCGCCGCCGTGACGCCGGTCAAGGGGCACGACGTGCTGCTCGCGGCGCTGGCGACGGTCGCGGACCTCTCGTGGCGCTGTGTCTGCGTCGGCAGCCAGGACCGCGATCCGCGGTTCGCCGGGCGCATCCGCCGCGAGGCTGGGGAGGGCAGCGTCGGCGATCGGGTGCTCTTCCCGGGCGCACTCACCGGTGCCCACCTCCAGGCGGCGTACGCCGCCGCGGACCTGCTGGTCCTCGCCACGCGCGCCGAGACCTACGGCATGGTCGTCGCCGAGTCGCTGGCCCGCGGGCTCCCGGTCGTTGCGACCACGGTCGGCGGCGTGCCGGAGGCGCTCGGGCACGCAGCGGACGGCAGCCGGCCGGGGCTGCTGGTCCCGCCGGACGACCCGGCGGCGTTCGGTGCCGCACTGCGTGGCTGGCTGCTCGACGCCGACCTGCGCCGGCGGCTGCGGCGGGCGGCCCGTGATCGGCGCAGGTCACTGCCGGGCTGGTCGAGCAGCACAGCGGTGATCTCGCGCGTCCTCGCCGAGGCGGCCGGATGAGCGTCGAGGCGGTCGGGGTGAGCCGGGAGTGGCTGGCGCTACGGGAGCCGGCCGACGCGGCGGCCCGCGCAGCCGAGCTGGTGGGCCACGTCCGGCGGCATCTGCCGGACACTGACCGCCTGGTGATCCAC
The DNA here is from genome assembly GCA_030841035.1 of Actinomycetota bacterium. Taxonomy (GTDB): domain Bacteria; phylum Actinomycetota; class Actinomycetes; order JACCUZ01; family JACCUZ01; genus BP-173. The sequence continues at coordinate 10,331 of JAVEDI010000066.1, read as the reverse complement.
GACCTCGGCTGCGGCACCGGGGCGATGGCGCGCTGGCTCGCCCCGCTGCTGCCCGGGCCGCAGCACTGGGTCCTGTACGACTGGGACGCTGATCTGCTCGACGTCGCGGGGGGGACCCTGCCCGCCACGGCCGCCGACGGGACCGCTGTCAGCGGCGAGACCCGCGAGTGCGACATCACCGGGCTGGGGGCGGGCGAGCTGGCCGGCGCCTCGCTGGTCACCGCCGCGGCGCTGCTGGACATGCTGACCGAGCCCGAGCTGGACGAGCTGGTCAGCGGATGTGCCGCAGCGGGATGCCCCGTCCTGGTGACCGGCTCCGTCGTGGGTCGTGTCGACCTAGAGCCGGAGGACCCGCTGGACGAGCTGGTCATGGACGCGTTCAACGCGCACCAGCGCCGCACGACCGGCGGTCGACGCCGGCTCGGACCCGACGCGGTCGGCGCCGCGGTCGACGCGTTCACCCAGCTCGGCGCGCAGGTGGTCGTGCGGCCCAGCCCCTGGCGGCTCGGCCCCGCCTTCGGCGGCGGCCCGGACTCCCTGGTGGCGCAGTGGTTCACCGGCTGGGTGGGTGCGGCGTGCGAGCACCGGCCGGAGCTCGGCCGCGCTGCGGCCGCCTACACGAGGCGGCGGCTGGCCGAGGCGGCCGCCGGCCGGCTGGTGGTCACGGTGCACCACCAGGACCTGCTGGTCCTGCCGCGATGACGTCCTGGGGAGCGGGGGAACGCCGCGGCCCTGCCGCACGTATCCCCCTTCACGGAGCGCCTCCGCACGGGCGACCACGTGTGCGACGCTGCCCACACCGACGAGGGAGTCGAGCGCCAGGATGAGCCGGAGCTTGGTGGCGTGGGCGCGCCTGCTGGGTGCGGCCGCGATCCTCGCCGTCCTCGTCTGGCGGCTCGGGACGGGCCCGTTCCTCGACGGCGTCCACTCCATCGACGGCCGGTCCCTGGCAGCGGCCGCGCTCATCGCGGTGCTGACCACGGTGTGCTGCGCCTGGCGCTGGCGAACCGTGGCCCGCGGTCTGGGCGTCGATCTCCCACTGCGCACGGCGGTCGCCGGGTACTACCGCTCGTTGTTCCTCAACACCGTGCTGCCCGGCGGCGTGCTCGGTGACGTGCACCGCGGGGTGCGCCACGGCCGCGACGTGGGGGACGTCGGTCGCGGGCTACGCGCCGTCGCCTGGGAACGCACCGCCGGACAGGTCGTGCAGGGCGTGCTGACGACGATCGTGCTCATCGCGCTGCCGTCGCCGGTCCGCTCGTTCATGCCAGCGATCGCGATCGCGCTGGCGGGGCTCGCGCTCGGCGTCGTACTCCTCACTCGGGTCATGCCCAGGGGCGGCCGGTCGCGCTGGGCCCGGACCTGGCGCGCGACGCGGTCCGACGTCCGCCACGGGCTGCTGGTACGCCGGGCGTGGCCCGGCGTCGTCCTCGTCTCGGGCGTCATCGTGGCCGGCCACGCGGCCACCTTCCTGATCGCCGCACGGACCGCAGGGACCACGGCGTCGTTGACCCGCCTGCTGCCGTTGGCGCTGCTCGTGCTGCTCGGCGCGACGGTGCCCAGCATCGCCGGGTGGGGTCCACGCGAAGGCGTGGCGGCGTGGGTGTTCAGCGCGGCCGGGCTCGGCGAACGCCAGGGCGTCGCCACGGCCGTGGTCTACGGCGTGATGGTGGTCGTCGCCACCCTGCCCGGCGCCGTGGTGCTCGTCGTGGCGTGGCTGCACCGGCGCGCCCGGCGGGGCGACCCGCAGGACCCGGCGCAGGGCCAGGTGCCGGCCACTGCCAGGTCGCAAGGAGCCGGGCATGGCTGAGCGGCCCTACACCCTGCTCAGCTGCGGCACGTCGATCGACGGCTACCTCGGCGGCGCCACCGATCAGCGCCTGGCGCTGTCCAACGACGCCGACTTCGACCGGGTCGACGCCGTCCGCGCCGGCTGTGACGCGATCATGGTGGGCGCGGCCACCGTCCGCAAGGACAACCCGCGGCTGCTGGTGCGCTCGCCCGCGCGACGGGACGAACGCGTGGCCCGCGGGCTGCCGCCCTCCCCGATCAAGGTGACCGTGACCGGGTGCGGCGAGCTCGACGTCTGCGCGAACTTCTTCGCCCGCGACGACACCGAGAAGCTGGTCTACTGCGCCAGCGCGACGGTGGCCCAGGCCCGGGCCTCGCTGGGGCCGGCGGCGACCGTGATCGACGGCGGCCGGCCGGTGGACATGCGCCGGATCAGCGAGGACCTCGCTGCGCGCGGGGTGCGGCGTCTGATGGTCGAGGGTGGCGGCACGGTGCACACACAGTTCCTCACCGGTGACCTGGCCGATGAGCTGCAGCTGGTCGTGGCACCGTTCTTCGTCGGTGACTCACGGGCCCGGCGGTTCGTCGGTGACGGTCAGTTTCCGTGGAACCCGCATCGGCGCGCGGCCCTCGCGGAGGTTCGCCAGATCGGTGACGTGGTCCTGCTCCGCTACGCCCTCTCCTCGCGGTTCCGCGCGGACTGAGCATCGTTGCGACAGCCGGACTGCGCGCCCACAGGGCCGGCCGGCCGCGTTGGCTCACGAACGGCGTCTCGAACACCGCCGCGAAGAGCCGGGCGAACACGAGCGTGGCCGGCACCACGACGGCGACCGCGAGCAGGAAGGACGGCGCCCCCTGGCGCACGCGACCCGCCACGAGCTTCTCGTACAGCACCACGACGATCGGCGCGTGGGTCAGGTAGAGGCTGTAGGAGAACAGACCGAGGCTGCGCAGCGGCCGGACGTCCAGTGCACGCACCAAGGACGTCGGCCGGTTGACGGCGAGGGCGGCGATCAGGCACGCGATGGCCGGGCCGAGGGCGAGGTCGACCCACAACAGGTGCTCGAGGGTCCAGCCCGAACCCTGCCAGCGGATCGTCGCCAGCACCGGCGCCACGGCGGCGAGCGAGAGCCAGGCCCACGGCAAGGACGGCCAGGTGCGTGACGACCGGCGCACCTGCTTGGCGCGCACGATCCCGGCGAGCACGATGCCGAGCGCGAACAGCGCGGCGAGGTCGGGCGGTGACTGGGTCACCAGCGTGCTCGCCCACGGGAACTGCGGTCCCACGACGCCGACCGCCGCCACCACGAACGTGACCGCGGCCACCATGGCGAGAGCGTTCACCCGGCGGATGACGAGCAGCAGCAACGGGAAGGCGACGTACAGCTGGACCTCGAGCGCGATCGACCAGAACGCCCGGTTCGGGCTGGGAGCGCCCACGAGGTTCTGCAGCAGCAGACCGTTGACCACCACGGACTTCACGTCCGGTGCGTCCTGACCCGGCGGGGGCACGATCGCCCAGGCCACCACGAGGCTGAAGACAAGCGCGGCCCAGTACGCCGGCAGGATGCGCCAGGCTCGGCGCTGCGCGAACCGGCCCAGCCCGTCGAGGTGCCAGCCGTGCCGGGCCGGGGAGAGGGCGAGCGAGAACCCGGACAGCACGATGAACACCACGACGGCGAACCGGCCGTAGCCGAACCAGGCGGCCCAGAAGGGTGCCCGGTTCACCGGGTAGCCGGGGAACGCGCGCAGGAAGATGTGGTTCAGCACGACGAAGAGCGCGGCCAGGCCTCGTACGCCGTCCAGCCCCGCCAGGCGCCGCTGCGCGCGGGCGCCCGGTGACGCGGCGGAACCGCATGCGGCGTTCGTGGCCACCTCCGCATCCTGCCCCACGACGCCCAGGTCCGCGGCGGCGGACAATGCTCGGGTGCGGGCACAGCTGCGTCCTGCCGCCGTCGTCCTGGCCTTGGCCGTCGGTGCGGGGGTGCTGTGCGGGACGGGTCCGGTCACGGCCTCCGCCACCGACGTCCGGCTGGCGCAGTTCAACCTGTGCGGGCACAGCTGCGTTGACGCCGACGCCGACAAGGTCGGTGCGGTCGTCGATGCCGTGGCCGGCCTCCATCCGGCCGCCGTCAGCCTGAACGAGGTCTGCGAACGGCAGCTCGCCGGCATCCTGGACGGCATCGCCGGACGTGGTTGGGCGATGAGCTCCAGGTTCATGCTCACCAAGCGCGACGGGTGCGGTGGAGGTGTCGACTACGGCATCGCCGTGCTGACTCGGCGCACCATCGTCGACGCCGACCCGATGACCTACGCCGCGCAGAGCCAGGGCACCGACGAGTTCCGCGGCCTGCTGTGCGTCGCGGCAGATCTTGGTCGGCGCGCTACGCGGATCTGCACCACGCACATCGTCGCCGGCGACGAAGACCGCAGCGGCAAGCTCCGGCGCGAGCAGATCGCCTCGGCCGCGAGCCGCGTCGGCGCCTATCGCGGACCCGTCGTGCTGATGGGCGACTTCAACCTGCCGCCCAGCGCCGCAGCGATGAGCGCGCTCTACACGCGCTCGCACCGAGGTGGCGGGTCCGGCGCCTTCGACGAGGTGGACCAGGGACCGCAGCTCTGCCGCTGCGGGGAGCACACCCACGCCCGCGCGAAGTACGACTACATCTTCGTGACTGCCCGCGACTTCGATGTCGTCGACGGGGACGCGACACCAGCACGATTCTCCGACCACGACCTGTTGCGCGGCTGGGTCATCGACCGCTGAGAGGTTGCCCGTCGCCACCCTTACGGACGCGCAGGCTGCGCGCCGTACGCGGTGAGGAAGCGGTCACGGAAGGCGCTCATCTTCCACACCGGCGCGTGCGGGTCGGGCCGCAACCCTTCCTGCCAGCCCCAGCCCGAGATCCGGTCCATGACGGCGGTGTCGTGGGCGATGATCGTGATCGGCACGTCGTGGCTCGCGCCCGGGCCGGTGATGAGCGTCGCGGGCTGGTGGTCGCCCAGGACGACGAGCACCAGGTTGTCCTTGGCGTAGTGCTGCACGAACGAGACGAGGGTGTTCATCGTGTACCGCACCGACTCGCCGTACGCCGACCGGACCCGGTCGGCGTCGCTCCACAGCTCCGCCTGCGACACGTTGCTGACGGGCATGGTGGTGAAGACCGAGCCGTCGCCGACCTTCTTCCAGTCGATCAGCCGGGGGATGCGCGTCCACGGTTCGTGGCTGGACACCAGGTCGATCTCCGCCATCAGGGGAGGGTGCGGTTGCGCCAGCTCCAGTCGCTGGAAGGCCGCCATGACGTACTGGTCCGGCATCGAGGCGTAGCCGAACGTCGGGCCGTGATAGCCGACGTCGCGCCGGTCGTAGACCCTGTCGTAGTGATAGAACGACCTGCCCTGCGGCCAGTCCCGGTCGTCGGACGGCACGTCGGCGACGGTGCGCCAGCCCGCGCGCTTGAACACGGTGCTGAGCGTGGAGCGGTGGGTCTTGACGAGCTGGTCGTAGCGCGGCTGGCTGTCGACCCACACCCCCGACTGCAGCGTGGAGTGGGCCAGCCAGCTGATGCCCCCGAACGTCGATGAGGTGAGGAAGGCGCTGCGGGAGGAGAAACCGGCCGCCTGCAGTCGCCGGGTCCCCGTGTCGAGAGCCGCATCAACCTGGGGTGAGAAGTCGGAACCCTCGACCGCGACCCGCCCGTAGCTCTCGACGAAGGCCACGATGACGTCCTTCCCGCGCAGCCCGCTCAACAGCTGGTCCGCAGCGGTGTCGTGGAAACGGTCGTGAGCGATCTCGTCGGCGAAGGTCGCATGGTCGTGCGCGCCGGACCACACCGTGCGCACCTGTTGGTAGGCCAGGCCGGCAGCGCTCGTAGAGGCGACCGGCTCACCGGGGACGAGCCGCACCCCGAGCACCGCGCACAGCACCCAGACGACGCCGAGCGCTGTGACAGCGCGCAGCGACCAGACGCGGTGGTGCGCCGCGAACCGGGTCAGGTACAGCACCGCCAGGGTCGTGAGGACGGGTACGGCGATGGCGAGCACCGCCGCGACGGCGACGGCGACGTTCGCGCCGGTCCGGCCGAACGAGGCGCGCAGCGTCTCGAGGGCGGTCCCGGAGTAGCCCCAGTCGGTCACCGGGTTGAACGGGCGAGCGAGGGCCGTGAAGACAGCCAGGTCGAGGATCGTCACGAGCAGCAGCAGGCCGAGAACCGCGCCGGCGACCCCGGCCACGACGCGTCGGCCGGTGACGGGCAGCACGAGGGCCAGGGCGACGACGACCAGGCCCTCGACGGGGATCCGCAGGAAGGCGCCGAGGCTGAGTCGACCCGGCTGGTTCGGGACGACGAGGGCGACCCACACGAGCAGCAGAGCCAGGACCAAGGTCACCGCGGCTGCGACGGCAGGCAGCCGTCCTCGGGCGGCTCGCGGTGTGGAGGGGCGCCGGCGCCACAGCCACCACACGCTGTGCCCGAACGACTCGATGAGCAGGGCCAGGGACGCGAGGAGCACCACGAGCGTCCACCGCCGGGGCAGGACGTCCGCCGTCGCGACCGTCAGCGTGACGCCCTGGCACGCCGCGACGACCTTCCCCCAGTAGCGCGGCGGCAAGGTCCCGCGCAGCCACGGCAACAGCCAACCGGCGGCGACGAACGCGTAGCGCGCCACGCCGATCGCGAGGACCCACCACCACCCGAGCGACGCGGCGACGTACACACTGAGCAGGAGGATCAGGAACGAGTCGACCTCCTGGTCGAAGTGCCTGCCCAGCCGTGACGCCGTCCTGGTCCGACGCGCCACCCAGCCGTCGACCGCGTCGAGCGCCAGCGCGACGACGGTGAGGCCCACCAGCGTCGGCACCGGTGCGGGCCGGCCGAGCGAGTCCGCGACCAGTGCCGCCACGCCGCCGACGAGGGTGGCCCGGGTCAGCGTCACCCGGTCGGCCGGGCGCAGCGCATCGGCCCCCGAACGCCCCAGGCCGCGGGCGAGGCCAGCGTTCGTGAGCACGCCGCACGCGATGCCGACGACCCAACCGGCGATGCCGAGGCCGACGGTCGCGGCCAGTACGGCGAGCAGCGCCAGCTGTGCGAGCAGCCCGATCGCCGGGCCGGTTCGAACCGCTGGCACCGTGCCTCCGCGTCGCTGGGTGGTGGAGCAAGGGGCTACATCTGTGAGAACGGGACAAGCGGCCGTTCCGTTCAATCGTTGTCCGCAGAACGGTACGGCGGGTGGCCGCGGGCGCCGCGACCAGCCAGGATGCGCCGACGCGGGCATCGCTAGCAGGAGGGACCGCCGGGCACCCATGAGGCAGGACCAGCGCGCGCCCTTCGTCCGTGCCCTCCAGCGGGCCCGCCGCTCGGCGTACGGCCCCGGCGAGTTCGTCGATCAGGAAAGCTTCATGGGAGCGAGCGAGATCCTGGCCCTGGCCGTGCGGGCCGGTGTCGCGCCGGGGACTGCCGTGCTGGACCTGTGCTGCGGGGTGGCCGGGCCCGGCCGGTTCATCACCCGTGAGCTGGGATGCAGCTATCTCGGGGTGGACCTGAGCCCCAGCGCCATCGACCTTGCTCGCGAGCGCGCCGGCGACCTGGCCTGTCGCTTCGAGGTCGCGCGGATCCCGCCCGTCCCTGCCGGCCCCTTCGACGTCGTACTGATGCTGGAGACCCTGCTGGCCTTCCCCGACAAGAGCACGCTGGTCGCCCAGGTCTCGGGGGCGCTCACCGTCGGCGGGCGCTTCGCCTTCACCCTCGAGGAGGGGCAGCCGCTGACCGACGCGGAACGTGAGAGCATGCCCGACGCCGACACGGTGCGGCTCGTTCCGCTCCCGGAGCTGGTCTCCTGTCTGGACAGTGTCGGGCTGCGGGTCCGCTGGCAGGCCGAGTGCACCCAGGAGCATCGCAGGGTGGTCGACTCGTTGCTCAGCGCGTACGCAGCCGACCAGGCGGAGATCGCTGCGCACATCGGAGACCGCGCCCTGGCGGAGCTGCTGGCCGCCCACCAGCTCTGGAGCGACTGGCTGCGCGACGGTCGGGTCCGCAAGTTCGCGCTGGTGGCGGAAAAGACAGGAGGTGGCCCCGACCTCGATCCCGATCGCGGGCTCGGACAGGCCGCAGGCTCTTCCGGGCGGCCGGGTCGCTAGTGTCACTGTCACGGCTGGTTCAGCGTTCGTCCGTCAGTTCCGGGTGGGCACTGAGGCAAGAGGGAACCCGGTGTGAGTCCGGGACTGCCCCGCAGCGGTGAGTGGGAGCGACAGCTGTCAGATGCACTGGACGCGAAGCGTCTGGGAAGCGACAGCCAGTAGGAGGGCGGCGTTCACGCCGGCCGTGCCCGCGAGTCCGAAGACCTGCCAGCCGGCTGTCCCGCGACCGCGGTACAGACGGCAGTGGCCTCGTGGGTGGGCTCTCGTCGATGTGGTTGCCGCGAGGCTGCCACCGACGCGGCTGTCCCTCCTCCGCTGGTCAACGTGAGCTCGCGAAGGAGAGTTCCGTGACTGAACCCGATGAAGGTCGCCCGGCGGCGACCGTCTACGGCTATCCCCGCCAAGGTGCGCACCGAGAGCTGAAGAAGGCGATCGAGTCGTACTGGGCGGGCACCACCCCCGCCGAGGAGTTGCTGGCCTCCGGGCGCCGCCTGCGGCTCGAGCGTCTGGCCGAGCTGCGATCGGCGGGGCTCGGCGAGATCCCGAGCAATGACTTCTCGCTGTACGACCATGTGCTGGACACGGCGTGGATGCTGGGCGCAATCCCGCCCCGCCACCTCGCCGCGGTACCGGACGCGAGCACCGCGAGCGGTCGGCTGGATCGGTACTTCGCGATGGCGCGAGGCGACTCCGAGGTCGCACCGTTGGAGATGACCAAGTGGTTCGACACGAACTACCACTACCTGGTTCCGGAGCTGGGCCCGGACAGCCGCTTCCATCTCGACGCGAGCAAGCCCCTGAGCGAGTTCGTGGAGGCCCTCGAGGCCGGTGTCCTGACTCGTCCGGTGATCCTCGGACCGGTGAGCTTCCTCCTGTTGGCCAAGGTGGCGCCCGGCGGCACAGCCGACTTCGACCCGCTGGCGCTGCTGGACCGCATCCTGCCCTGCTACGTCGAGCTGCTGGCGAAGCTGCGCGAGGCGGGCGCGCTGTGGGTGCAGCTGGACGAGCCGGCTCTGGTGACCGATCAGCCGCCCGCAGTCCTGACCCACCTCGACCGGGCCTACCGCGCGTTGACGGCCGGAGCCGACCGACCGAAGATCCTCGTCGCGTCCTACTTCGACCGGCTCGGCGAGGCGTTGCCCGTCTTGGCCGGGTCCCCGGTCGAAGGTCTCGCCCTGGACTTCACCGGTCCGGCGGCCGCAAACCTTGACGCGCTCGCGTCGATCGGTGGCCTTGAGGGCAAGCGGCTCGTCGCCGGCGTCGTCGATGGCCGCAATGTCTGGCGCACCGATCTCGGCGGCGCGCTTGCCACCCTGGCCACCCTCCTGGCCCTCGCCGACCACGTCGACGTGGCCGCGTCGTGCTCCTTGCTGCACGTGCCGCTGGACGTCACGCTGGAACGGGACATCGACCCGCAGATCGCCGGCTGGTTGGCGTTCGCCCGGCAAAAGCTCGAGGAGCTGGTGATCCTGGCTCGAGGACTCGACGTCGGGCGCGACGCGATCGCCGGCGAGCTGCAGGTCAACCAGACCCGGCTTGCCTCTCGACGTACGTCGCCCATCGTGCACGTCGAGGCCGTGCGAGCCCGCGCGGCCTCGGTCACTGACCTCGACCTGCACCGCCAGAGCGGGTACGCCAGCCGGCGCCGTGCGCAGCAGGTGCGACTCGCCCTGCCTCCGCTGCCGACCACCACGATCGGGTCGTTCCCGCAGACGGCCGATCTGCGGAAGGCCCGGGCCGCGCATCGTGCGGGACACCTGGACCACGGCTCCTACGAGGAGGCGATGCGCGCGGAGATCCGCCAGGTGGTCGATCTGCAGACCGAGCTCGGCCTCGACGTGCTGGTGCACGGCGAGCCCGAGCGCAACGACATGGTCCAGTACTTCGCTGAGCAGCTGCACGGCTTTCTGGCCACCAAGCACGGCTGGGTGCAGTCCTACGGCACCCGCTACGTGCGTCCGCCGATCATCGCCGGCGACGTGTCCCGGCCCGACCCGATGACCGTGCAGTGGGCAGAGTTCGCACAGGGCCTGACCGACCGGCCACTGAAGGGCATGCTGACCGGACCCGTCACGATGCTGGCCTGGTCGTTCGTCCGCGACGACCAGCCGGAGGCCGACACGGCACGTCAGGTCGCGCTCGCTCTGAGGGACGAGGTGGCGGACCTCAGGCAGGCCGGCATCGCGGTGATACAGGTCGACGAGCCAGCGTTGCGCGAGACGCTGCCGCTGCGCAGGCAGGCGCGAGCCGACTATCTGGCGTGGGCGGTGGAGGCATTCCGGTTGACCACGTCGGGAGTCCCTGACGACACCCAGATCCACACGCACATGTGTTATGCCGAGTTCGGTGACGTGCTGGCCGCGATCATCGACATGGATGCAGACGTCATCAGTCTCGAGGCCGC
>JAVEDI010000060.1 GCA_030841035.1 Actinomycetota bacterium | reverse complement strand
CGATGATCTCGACGACCGCTGAGTGCAGGCTGTCGCTGCTGTAGACGGGGGCGGTGCAGCCCTCGACGTAATGCACGCTCGAGCCCTCGTCGGCGATGATCAGCGTCCGCTCGAACTGGCCCATGTTCTCGGTGTTGATCCGGAAGTAGGCCTGCAGCGGGATGTCGACCTTGACGCCCGGCGGGACGTAGATGAACGAACCGCCTGACCAGACCGCGGTGTTGAGGGCGGCGAACTTGTTGTCGCCGACCGGGATCACCGAGCCGAAGTACTCCCTGAACAGCTCTTCGTGCTCGCGCAGCGCCGTGTCGGTGTCGAGGAACAGCACGCCCTTCTCCTCCAGGTCCTCGCGGATCTGGTGGTAGACGACCTCAGACTCGTACTGCGCCGCGACACCGGCGATCAGCCGCTGCTTCTCCGCCTCCGGGATGCCGAGCCGGTCGTAGGTGTTCTTGATGTCGGCCGGCAGCTCGTCCCAGGACGTGGCCTGCTTCTCCGTCGAGCGCACGAAGTACTTGATGTTCTCGAAGTCGATGCCGGACAGGTCCGAGCCCCAGGTCGGCATGGGCTTCTTCCCGAACAGCCGCAGGCCCTTGAGCCGCAGCTTGAGCATCCACTCGGGCTCGCTCTTCTTGGCCGAGATGTCGCGCACGACGTCCTCGTTCAGCCCGCGACGGGCGGTGGCCCCGGCGCTGTCGGAGTCGGCCCACCCGAACTGGTAGCGGCCCAGACCGTCGAGCTCCGGATGCAGCTCCTTGGTGCTCACGATGACGGGGTCGGTGCGGGTGTCGGTCACTTCGGTTGCCTCCGGGAGGTGGCGGTGATGGGACGACCGGCAGTGCTGAGGCCTGCCGAGCTGCTCGAGCGTGGTGGGTTGATCGTGTGGGGCACATAGGTGGTGCAGACGCCGTCGCCGTGGGCGATCGTCGCCAGCCGCTGGACGTGGGTGCCGAGCAGCTTGGCGAAGACCTCGGTCTCGGCCGCGCACAGCTCGGGAAACTGCTCGGCCACGTGGGCGACCGGGCAGTGATGCTGGCACAGCTGCTCGCCCACGGACGGGGTACCGGCGACGGCCGGACCCCCCGCCGGCCCCGCTGCACGAGCGGTGGCAGCGTAGCCGTCGCTGGTCAGCGCCCGGGCGAGGGCCTCGGTGCGGTCCTCGGCGGGAGCCGCGTCGACCATCGGGCGGTAGCGCGCCTCCAGGTCGGCGACCCGCTGCCGGGCGAACTCCGAGACGGCCTCGCGTCCGCCGTGGTCGGCCAGGAAGCGCAGCGCGCCCGCGGCGAGGTCGTCGTAAGCCTGGTCGAAGGTGTCCCGTCCGGTGCCGGTGAGGCCGTACAGCCGCGCGGGGCGCCCGCGGCCCCGGGGGGCGCTGCTGCGCGACTCGCGCTCCTCGATGAGCCCGTCGGCGAGCAGGGCCTCCAGATGCCGGCGCACGGCTGCGGAGGTCAACGCCACGCTCCGGGCCAGCGCCGCAGCCGTCATGGGGCCGTTCTCCAGGAGCGTCCTGGCCACCCGGTCACGCGTCCGGGCCTCGGCCGCCGGCACGACGGGGCCGGCGGCACGCGCCGCCTGCTCCACCGTCGGCATCTTTTTCACAACACCATTGTGACGTTATTCATCGGGGATCGCAAACGTGGTGCTGTGGCGTCGGTCACGCGGCCGGTTCGTACACTCCCCCGCATGCCAGCACCCGCGGTCGAGGTCGTGGACCTGGTCAAGCGGTACGGCAGCACCGTCGCCGCGGACGGCCTGTGCCTCACCGTCGAGCGGGGCACCATCACCGCGGTGCTGGGGCCCAACGGGGCCGGCAAGACCACCACGGTGGAGACCTGCGAGGGCTACCGGCGTCCCGACGGGGGCCTCGTGCGCGTGCTGGGGCTCGATCCGCGGCGCGACGCCCGTGCGCTGCGGCCCCGCGTGGGCGTGATGCTGCAGTCGGGCGGCGTCTATCCCGGTGTGAAGGCCATCGAGATGCTGCGGCACATCGCGGCGCTGCACGCCCACCCCCTCGACGTCGACGCGCTGGTGGACCGGCTCGGCATCGGCTCGGCGGGGCGGACCGTCTACCGTCGGCTCTCCGGCGGCCAGCAGCAGCGGCTGTCGCTGGCGCTGGCGGTCGTCGGCCGTCCGGAGCTGGTGTTCCTCGACGAGCCCACTGCGGGGCTGGACCCCCAGGCGCGCCGCGCGACCTGGGAGCTGGTCAGCGACCTGCGCCGCGACGGGGTCACGGTCGTGTTGACCACGCACTACATGGACGAGGCCGAGAAGCTGGCCGACACGGTCGCGGTGGTCGACCACGGAAAGGTCATCGCGACCGGGTCACCCGGTGAGCTGACGGCCCGCGGCGCGAGCGGGACGCTGCGATTCCGTGCCACGGCGGGTCTGGACGTCTCCGCCCTCCGTGACGTGCTGCCGGAGGGCACCCAGGTGCACGAGACCCTGACCGGCCACTACCTCGTCGAGGGCGCGGTCGACCCGCGGCTGCTGGCGAGTGTGACGGCGTGGTGCGCGGACCGCGGCGTCATGCCGGAGGACCTGACCATCGACCGGCGCACCCTCGAGGACGTGTTCATCGACCTGACCGGACGGGAGCTGCGCGCATGAGCACGCAGCCCGACGCGGGCTCGCTCTCCTTCCACCCCGCGCCCGCCGCGGCCCCGCTGCCGCGCATGGTCGCGGCCCAGGCGGGGCTCGAGGTGCGGATGATCCTTCGCAACGGCGAGCAGCTGCTGCTGACGATCGTGATCCCGGTGCTGGTCCTGGTGCTGTTCGCCAGCGTCCAGGTGATGGACCTGGGCACCCGCGCGGCTCGCGTCAACTTCCTCACCCCCGGCGTGCTGGCGCTGGCGGTGATGTCCACGGCGTTCACGGGTCTCGCGATCGGCACCGGCTTCGAGCGGCGCTACGGGGCGCTCAAGCGGTTGGGTGCCACGCCGCTGCCGCGCTGGGGGCTGCTGCTCGCCAAGGCGCTCGCGGTGCTCGCCGTCGAGGCGCTGCAGGTGACGCTGCTCGCGGTGGTCGCGCAGGCGCTGGGCTGGGACCCTCGCGGGTCGGCGCTGGCCGTGCTGCTCCTGCTCCTCGCGGGGACGGCGGCGTTCAGCACGCTCGCTCTGTTGATGGCGGGCACGCTGCGGGCCGAGGCGACCCTGGCCGCGGCGAACCTCGTCTACCTGCTCCTGCTGGTGAGCGGCGGCATCGCCGTACCGCTCGACCGCTTCCCCGCCAGCGCCCGCCCGGTGCTCGAGGCGCTGCCCGCGGGCGCCCTCTCGCAGGCCCTTCGAGAGGTGCTGCGGGACGGCCACGGCCTGCCGTGGGGCGCGCTCGGCGTGCTGCTCGCGTGGGCGGCCGTGGCCGGCACGCTGGCCGCCCGCACCTTCCGCTGGGAGTAGCCGGGCGGGCCGCCGTAGGCTGCTGACCGTGGCGCACCTGTCCCTGTCCCTGGCGCGGGTGCGCTCGTGGCGGCCGGCACCGACGACCCTGCGACGTACGTTCCTGGGGGCGCTCGTCGCGAACGCCGGCATCGTGGTCACCGGAGGCGCGGTCCGCCTGAGCGCCTCCGGCCTCGGGTGCCCGACGGTCCCCCGGTGCACGGACACGTCCATGGTCGTGACGCGCGAGATGGGCGTGCACGGCTTCATCGAGTTCGGCAACCGGATGTTGACCTTCGTGCTGACTGCCGCGGTGGTGGCAGCGACGGTGACCGCCTGGCGGGCCGGTCGCCGTGACCTGACCCGGCTCGCGGGAGTCCTCGTCCTCGGCATCGTGGCCCAGGCCGTGCTGGGCGCCGTCACCGTCCTGACCGGGCTCAACCCCGTCACGGTGATGGGCCACTTCCTGCTGTCGATGGTCCTGATCGCCGTCGCGACCTACGCCTACGAGGTCTCCCGCGGCAGCCGCACGACCCGTGAGCTGGTCGTACGCCGCGAGGTGCGCGCGGGCGCCCGGTTGCTGAGCGTGGTGACCGCGGCCGTGCTGGTTCTCGGCACCGTCGTGACCGGGACCGGTCCCCACTCGGGCGACGCGAACGCCACGCACCGGCTGCCGTTCGACCTCGAGTCGGTCGCGCAGCTGCACGCCGACCTGGTGTTCCTGCTCGTGGGACTGGCGGTGGGGGTGCTCCTGGCGCTGCGCGCGACCGGTGCGCCGGCTGAGGCCGTACGCCGGTCCACGGTGGCGCTCGCGGTGGTGCTGGCCCAAGGGGTGGTGGGCTACGCGCAGTACCTCACGGACCTGCCCGTGCTGCTCGTCGGCGTCCACGTGCTCGGCGCCACCCTCGTGTGGATCGCGGCGCTACGGGTGCTGCTGGCCACGACCGTGCGGGTGGCGGGTCCGCCCGGGGAGCTCGCGCCGCGCACCGCCGAGCCGGCCTCGCTAGTCGTCCCCGCCGCCTGAGCCTCCGCCACCACCACCGCCGCCGTGGTCGTCGCCGCCTCCGTTGTCGTCGCTGCCGGTGGGGCTGGGGCTGCTGCCACGGCCAGGAGCGGTGCTGCGGCTGCTCGGGGTGGTGCGGCTCCCGTCGGCGTCCGCCCGGCGGTCCTCGCGGTCGAACACCGGAGAGCCGGACGCGCAGCGCACGTCGACGGTCACGCGCTCGCCGTGGGCGTCGCCGTTGGGCTCGAAGCGCACCCGCGCGGTCCGCGCCTGGCCCGACGTGCGGTCCTTGAGCCGCCAGCCGACGGCGGGCGACACGCTGAGCTCGACCCACCGGCCCCGGCAGGTGGCCGAGACGAACCCGCCCCTCGTGGGGATGCCACGTTGCACGGCGGCGTCCGCGGTGGCGCTGGATGCGGCGGTCAGCGAGGGGGACGCGGTGTCGGTGGGCGAGCTGCTGTCCGCCACGACCCCTGAGCTGCCGACGTCCGCGGCGGACGGGGCGGCGGTGAACGGCTGGCCGAGAAGTCCCGACGCGCCGAAGCCCACGCCCACCGCGGCCGCGGCGAAGACCGCCCACAGGGCGAAGAGGGTGAAGCGCTTCGGCATGCGGGCAGTCTCGGTCCTCACGGGTTAACGCAGCGCTAAGGCGTCCCTGCGCCGCGGTTGTGCTCCGGATTGCTCGCCCGTCCCAGTACCGTCAGGCGCGTGGCACTCCTGCTCCTGGTCGAGGACGACGCTCGCATCCGCACCGCACTGATGCGGGCGCTGACCGAGCGAGGGCACGCCGTCGCGTCGGAGTCGACCGGGATGGGGGGTCTGCGCCACGCCGTGGACGAGCCGCCGGACCTGGTGGTGCTCGACCTGGGACTGCCCGACCTGGACGGCACCTCGATGCTGCGCATGCTGCGCTCGGTCAGCCGGGTCCCGGTCATCGTGGCGACCGCACGCGACGACGACCGGGCGGTGGTGGCGTCGCTGGACGCCGGCGCCGACGACTACGTCATCAAGCCGTTCAGCGCCGAGCAGCTCGACGCGCGGATCCGCGCGGTCCTGCGCCGCAGCAGCGCACCCGAGGGTGCGAGCGCGCAGCTGGTCGTCGGCGAGCTGGTGGTCGACCAGCGCACCCGTACGGCGGTCCTGGGTGGCGCCGAGCTCGACCTGCGGCCCCGCGAGTTCGACCTGCTGGCCTACCTCGCCGCGCGCCCGGGCGAGGTCGTGAGCAAGCGCACCCTGCTCGCCGACGTCTGGCAGTCGCCGTACGGCGGTGCCGACAAGACCGTCGACGTGCACCTGTCGTGGCTGCGTCGCAAGCTGGGTGAGACGGCGGCCGAGCCGCGGTTGCTGCACACCGTGCGCGGCGTCGGGGTCAAGCTCGTCGAGCCCACCTGATGAGAGCCCGGTTGGCGCTGCTCGTGGCAGCGACGACGTCGGTGGTGCTGCTGGCGTTCCTGCTGCCGCTCGCCGTGCTCACCGAGCGGGCCGCCCACAACAACGCGGTCGGCGCGGCCACGGCCCTCGGGCAGTCGCTGTCGGCCACCGTCGCGAGCACCGACCCCAGCTCGACCGGCAACCTGAGCAGCGCCATCGACGACGTCCGTTCGGCCGGCTTCCCCGTCAACGTGCTGCTCCCGGGGCAGCGGGCAGCCGACGCGCTGGGCGACCAGATCCCCGGGCCGGCTCCCCGTCCGGCGTCGCTGCGGGCCGGCACGGTCGACACGCTGCCCTCCGGAGCGGCCGTCATCCGCCAGCCCGTCTTCCGCAGCGACGGCACCGCGGTGGTCTCGACGCTGGTGCCGGTCTCGCGCCTCAAGCGCGGCGTGGTGCGTGCCTGGGTCGTCCTCGGCGGCCTCGGCGTGCTGCTCGTGCTGCTCTCGCTGGTGGTCGCCGACCGGCTGGCCCGGTCCTTGACGCGGCCCATCAGTGACCTCGCCCACACGGCGGAACGGCTGGGCAAGGGTGACCTCGAGGCGCGCGCCACCCCGGGCGGCCCGGACGAGGTACGTGAGGTCGGCCTCGCCCTCAACCGGCTGGCTGCCCGCATCGACGAGCTGCTGACCCGTGAACGGGAGGAGGTCGCTGACCTCTCCCACCGGCTGCGCACCCCCATCACCGCGCTGCGCCTGGACGCCGACGGGCTGCGCGACCCCGAGGAGCGCAGCCGGCTCGCGGCCGACGCCGACGACATCAGCCGCCAGGTCGACGCGCTCATCCGCGAGGCCCGCCGGCCGGTCCGGGAGGGCATCGAGGCGCGGTGCGACGCCCGCGAGGTGGTCGCCGAACGCGTCACGTTCTGGGGGGCTCTGGCCGAGGACCAGGGCCGTGACCTGCGCCTCGAGCTGCCGGAGGGGCCGTGCGAGGTGCGCGCCAGCCGGCCCGACCTGGAGGCCGCCGTCGACGCGTTGATCGGCAACGTCTTCTCCCACACCCCCGACGACACCGGGTTCACCGTCTCCCTCTACCCGTTGCCGCCCCACGAGGTGCTGCTCGTGGTGGCCGACGACGGGCCAGGCTTCGGTGACGACGGTGTCCTCGCCCGCGGCGAGAGCCGGGCCGGGTCGACCGGCCTGGGTCTGGACATCGCCCGGCACACCGCGGCCGCGGCGGGCGGCGACGTACGTCTGGGCAGGAGTCCCAGCGGCGGAGCGCGCGTGGCGATGCGCCTCGGCCCGCCGGTGGCCTGACGGCGCGCTAGAAGGGCAGCAGCGGGTCGACCGCGATTGCGACGAACAGCAGGGTGAGGTAGCTGATCGAGGCGTGGAAGAGGCGCATCGGGGCCAGGCCGGCCTCGCCGCGGCGGGCCCGGGCGAGCAGCCGGTGGGCCTCCCACACGAAGCCGCCGCCGAGCAGCAGCGCCGCGCCGCCGTAGACGGGCGTCATGTGCGCCACCGGCCACAGCAGCAGCGACGCGCCGACCATCACCCAGCTGTAGGCCACCACCCGGCGCGCGACCACCACGACGTCGGCCACGACCGCAAGCATGGGTACGCCGGCGGCGGCGTAGTCGTCGCGGAATCGCAGCGACAGCGGCCAGTAGTGCGGTGGCGTCCAGAAGAAGATGATCGCGAACAGCACGACGGGCGGCCAGGCGAGCGACCCGGTCACGGCGGCCCAGCCGATCAGCACCGGCATGCAGCCCGCGGCGCCGCCCCACACGATGTTCTGCGGGGTGCGCCGCTTGAGCGCCATGGTGTAGACGCCGACGTAGAAGGCGATCGCGGCGAAGGCCAGACCCGCCGCAAGCCAGCCGACGAGCAGACCGAGCCACGCGACGGAGGCCACACCCAGCGCGACACCGAAGACGAGTGCCTCACGGGGACTGACCAGCCCGGTCGCGAGCGGGCGCCGCTCCGTGCGGTGCATGACCGTGTCGATGTCCCGATCGAGATAGCAGTTGAGCGTGTTGGCGCTGCCCGCGGCCATCGCCCCCCCGACGAGGGTGGCGGCCACGAGCCACAGGGACGGGACGCCGCCCTCGGCCAGCAGCATGGTCGGCACCGTGGTCACCAGCAGCAGCTCGATGATGCGCGGCTTGGTGAGCGCCAGGTAGGCCCCGAGCGTCTGGCGCGCGGTGCGCCGGGGGCGTGTCAGGGCCGCCATTGCCCCAGGGGGACGGGCGTCGACGGCCGTCACGGCAACCTCATGTGTGCGGGTGATGCAGGGTGGGAGAACGCGACCAACTCTAGCCGCCTGGGGAGTGCACACCGTGCGCCTGGGTAGGGCCAACCGCGGGCACGTCGGCGTGAGTACGCTCGCGCTCGGGTGGTCCCGTCGACACCCCCACGCGCCACCGGACACTTGGAAGGAGCCCTGACCGCGTGACCGCAGCCAAGGAGAAGTTCGAGTGGACCGAGGTCGACCAGCGCGCGGTCGACACCGTGCGCGTGCTGGCCATGGACGCCGTGCAGAAGGTCGGCAACGGCCATCCCGGCACGGCCATGAGCCTGGCCCCGGCCGCCTACCTGCTCTTCCAGCGCTACCTGCGCCATGACCCCACCGACCCCGGCTGGATCGGGCGCGACCGGTTCGTGCTGTCCGCGGGGCACTCGAGCCTGACCCTCTACATCCAGCTCTACCTGTCCGGCTACGGGCTCGAGCTCGACGACCTGAAGGCCCTGCGCACGTGGGGCTCGCTCACCCCCGGCCACCCCGAGCACGGCCACACCGTCGGGGTCGAGACCACGACCGGTCCCTTGGGCCAGGGCGTCGGCAACGCGGTCGGCATGGCGATGGCGGCGCGTCGCGAGCGCGGCCTGCTGGACCCCGACACCCCTGAGGGCGAGAGCCCCTTCGACCACACCATCTGGTGCTTCGCCTCTGACGGCGACATGGAGGAGGGCGTCAGCAACGAGGTCTCGTCGATCGCTGCCGTGCAGCAGCTCGGCAACCTGGTGCTGCTCTACGACGACAACCACATCTCGATCGAGGACGACACCAACATCGCGCTCGTCGAGGACGTGTGCGGGCGCTACGAGGCGCTCGGCTGGCACGTGCAGCGGGTCGACTGGCTCGACGGCAAGGGCGCGTACGCCGAGAACGTGCAGGCCCTCGCCGACGCGTTCGACGCCGCACGGGCCGTCACCGACCGGCCCTCGTTCATCGCGCTGCGCACCCTCATCGCGTGGCCGGCGCCCGACGCCCAGAACACCGGCAAGGCCCACGGGTCGGCGCTCGGCGACGGGGAGGTCGCGGCGACCAAGAAGCTGATGGGCTTCGACCCCTCGCTCACCTTCCAGGTCGACCCCGAGGTGCTGGGACACGCACGGCAGGTCGTCGACCGCGGACGCGCGCTGCACGCCGAGTGGCAGAAGGCCTTCGACGAGTGGGCGCAGGCGAACCCGCAGGGCAAGGCGCTGCTCGACCGCATGTCGGCGCGACGGCTGCCCGAGGGCTGGACCGACGCGTTGCCCGAGTTCCCGGCCGAGGAGAAGGGCATGGCCACGCGCAAGGCGTCCGGGGCTGTGCTGACCGCGATAGCGCCGGTGCTGCCCGAGCTGTGGGGCGGGTCGGCGGACCTCGCCGAGTCCAACAACACGACGCCCGAGGGCGAGCCGTCGTTCCTGCCCGAGGACCGACAGACCAAGGAGTTCACCGGTGGGCCCTACGGCCGGGTGCTGCACTTCGGCATCCGCGAACACGGCATGGGCTCGATCCTCAACGGCATCGTGCTGCACGGCGGCACGCGCCCCTATGGCGGCACCTTCCTGGTCTTCAGCGACTACATGCGGCCAGCCGTCCGGCTGGCCGCGCTGATGCAGCTGCCGGTGACCTATGTGTGGACGCACGACTCGATCGGTCTGGGCGAGGACGGACCGACCCACCAGCCGGTGGAGCACCTCGCCGCGCTGCGGGCGATCCCCGGTCTCGACGTCGTGCGACCGGCCGACGCCAACGAGACGGTCGTCGCGTGGCGCACCATTCTCGAGCACACCGACCGCCCGGCCGGCCTGGCGCTCACGCGCCAGAACGTGCCGACGTTCGACCGCTCGGTGTTCGGCTCCGCCGAGGGCACCGCCCGCGGCGGCTACGTGCTGGCCGATGCGTCGAACGGGCAGCCGCAGGTGATCCTCGTGGCAACCGGTTCCGAGGTGCAGCTGGCCGTCGCGGCGCGCGAGGTGCTCGAGGACGAGGGCAGGCCGACCCGGGTGGTGTCGATGCCCTGCCTCGAGTGGTTCCACGCGCAGGACCGCGCCTACCAGCAGCAGGTGATCCCGAGCGGGATCAAGGCGCGGGTCAGCGTCGAGGCCGGCATCGGAATGGGCTGGCGCGAGGTCGTGGGCGACGCCGGCGAGATCGTCAGCCTCGAGCACTTCGGGGCCAGCGCGGCCTACACCGTGCTGCTCGAGCAGTTCGGCTTCACCCGCGACCGTGTGGTCGCCGCCGCTCACGCCACGTTGGAGAGGGTGGGAGTCATCACCGGCAGCAAGACCGGCAACTGAGCACGACAGGCACCCGAGCCGCTCCTCGCGACTCACCCAGAAGACCGCAGGCACCGACGACCCGAGGGGCTGAGTCCCATGACCGATCCGCTGCGTGAGCTTTCCGAACAGGGCGTCGCCATCTGGCTCGACGACCTGAGCCGGGCCCGGCTGGCCACCGACAACCTCGCCGACCTGGTCCGGGACAAGTACGTGGTCGGCGTGACCACGAACCCGACGATCTTCCAGAAGGCGGTCAGCGACAGCGACCTCTACGACCGGCAGCTCGCCGACCTGGCGGTGCGCGGCGTGGAGGTCGAGGAGGCCGTGCGCATGGTGACGACCTTCGACGTGCGGTGGGCCTGTGACGTGCTGCGACCGGTCTACGAAGCCAGCGACGGGGTCGACGGACGGGTCTCCATCGAGGTCGATCCCCGCCTCGCCCACGACACACACACCACCGTGGCCGAAGCCCGCCAGCTGTGGTGGCTGGTCGACCGACCCAACCTGTTCATCAAGATCCCCGCCACCGAGGCCAGCCTGCCCGCCATCGCACAGTGCCTGGCCGAGGGCATCAGCGTCAACGTCACCCTCATCTTCTCCCTCCAGCGCTACGCAGCCGTCATGGACGCCTTCCTCGAAGGCATCGAACGCGCGCGCGCCGCCGGGCACGACCTGTCCCGCCTCACCTCCGTCGCCTCGTTCTTCGTCAGCCGCGTCGACACCGAGATCGACAAACGGCTGGACAAGATGGGCAGCCCCGAGGCCAAGGCACTCAAGGGCAAGGCAGCGATCGCCAACGCCCGCCTGGCCTACCAGCAGCACGAGGAGGTCTTCGCCACCGACCGCTGGACCCGCCTGCACGAAGCCGGCGCCAGGCCCCAACGACCGCTGTGGGCCTCCACCGGCGTCAAGGACCCCTCCTACGACGACACCATGTACGTCGTCGAGCTCGTCGCCCCCGATGTGGTCAACACCATGCCCGAAGCCACCCTCGACGCCGTCGCCGACCACGGCCAGATCCGCGGCGACACCATCCACCCCTACTACGCCGACGCCCGGCAGACCCTCGACCAGCTGGCCCAGATCGGCGTCGACTACGACGACGTGGTCAAGGTCCTCGAGGACGAAGCTGTCGAGAAGTTCGAGGCGTCCTGGAAGGAACTGCTGGAGTCGACCGCCGCGGAGCTCGAGCGCCTCGGCGGAGAGGCCGGGAGGTGAGCACGGACGCCCCCACGGGGATCGTCCGGGTCTCGAGCACCCTCGATGCGGACACCTCCGACCTGGCCGGGCTGCCCGCGGCGCTGCTCGCGAGGGACGCCTCCCTGTGGGGCCCCGCCGCCCAGCCGGAGGCGCAGCAGCGCCTCGGCTGGCTCGACCTGCCCGAGACCTCGCAGGCGCTGCTGCCGCAGCTCACGGGCCTGCACGAGCGGTTCACCAAGGCCAGCCTCGACCACGTCGTGCTGGCCGGCATGGGCGGCTCGTCGCTCGCGCCGGAGGTCATCACCCGCACGGCCGGTGCCGACCTGACCGTGCTCGACAGCACCGACCCCCACCAGGTCGGCGCGGCCCTGAACGACCGGCTGGACCGCACCGTGCTGGTGGTCTCGTCCAAGAGCGGGTCGACGATCGAGACCGACAGCCACCTGCGCGCCTACACCCAGGCGTTCGTCGACGCCGGTATCGACCCGGCGGAGCGCGTCGTCGTGGTCACGGACCCGGGGTCGCCGTTGGAGGAGCGGGCCCGGAAGGCCGGACAGGAGGTGGTGCTCGCCGACCCGAACGTGGGTGGCCGCTACAGCGCGCTGTCGGCGTTCGGCCTGACACCGAGCCTGCTCGCCGGGGCCGACGTGCAGCGGCTGCTCGCCGACGCGCGGGTGCTCGCCGAGTTGCTCCGTGGCGAGGAGGGCAACCCGGGGCTGCACCTGGGTGCCGCGATGGGCAAGGCGGCGCTGGCCGGCCGCGACAAGCTGGCGATCGCCGACCACGGGTCGGGCATCGTCGGCTTCGGTGACTGGGCCGAGCAGCTCATCGCCGAGTCGACCGGCAAGGAGAGCAAGGGGATCCTGCCCGTGGTCGTCGAGGGGGTCGACGCCCCCGGCTTCGCCGACGCCCCCGGCGACGTACACCGGTTGGTGCTCGGCACACCGCCGGAGGGCTTCGAGGGAACCACGGTCGCGGGCTCGCTGGGCGCGCAGTTCCTGCTCTGGGAGTACGCCACGGCCGTCGCCGGCCGGATCCTCGGCATCAACCCGTTCGACCAGCCCAACGTCGCCGAGTCCAAGGACAACACCCGCAAGATCCTCGACGACGCCGGCGACGGTCCGCTGCCCGAGGGCGAGCCCGCGGTGGTCGAGGGCGACATCGAGGTGTACGGCGACCTCACCTCCCTCGGCTCCCCCACGGACCTGGCCGGTGTCCTCCGCGGCCTGCTCGGGCTGGTGCCCGAGCGCGGCTACCTCGCCGTGATGGCCTACCTCGACCGCCACGGGGAGTCGGCGGCCGCCGGCGTCCGGCCACGGCTGGCCCGGCGGCTGGGCGGGCGCGCGACGACCTTCGGGTGGGCGCCGCGTTTCCTGCACTCCACCGGCCAGTTCCACAAGGGCGGTCCGCAGGTCGGGGTCTTCCTGCAGGTCACCGGCGCGGTCGAGCGCGACGTGCCGGTGCCCGGCCAGCCGTTCACGTTCGGACGGCTCCAGACGGCGCAGGCACTGGGCGACCTCGGTGCGCTCACCGGCCGTGGCCGACCCGCCGTGCGGCTGCACCTTCGCCGCCGCGCGCAGGGTGTGGCGCAGCTGCTGGCGGCCACCGAGGGGGGCGCGTGACCCGGACCGCAGCCGAGGGTCTGCGCGGCAACCCGCTGCGCGATGCCCGGGACCGGCGACTGCCCCGCATCCCGGAGCCCTGCGCCCTGGTGGTGTTCGGGGTCACCGGCGACCTGGCGCGCAAGAAGCTGATCCCCGCGGTCTACGACCTGGCGAACAGAGGTCTGCTGCCGCCGGGCTTCGCCCTGCTGGGCTTCGCACGCCGTGACTGGGGCGACGGCGACTTCGCAGCGCTGGCCCGCGACGCCGCCGAGAAGGGCGCGCGCACGGGGTTCCGCGAGGACGTGTGGCGACGGCTCTCCGACAGCATCCGGTTCGTGTCCGGATCCTTCGACGACGACGACGCCTTCGACCGGCTCGCCCAGACCCTCGTCGAGCTCGAGGACACCCACGGCATCCAGGGCAACGCCGCGTTCTACCTGTCCATCCCGCCCGCGATGTTCCCCACCGTGCTCAAGCAGATGCAGCGCACCCGGATGGCCGACAACAGCGAGCGCGGCGGCTGGCGGCGGGTCGTCGTCGAGAAGCCCTTCGGTCAAGACCTCAAGAGCGCGCGTGAGCTCAACGCACTGGTCGACAACGTCTTCACGCCGCAGGACGTCTTCCGCATCGACCACTACCTCGGCAAGGAGACGGTGCAGAACCTGCTCGCTCTGCGTTTCGCCAACACGCTCTTCGAGCCGGTGTGGAACGGGAACTTCGTCGACTCGGTGCAGATCACCATGGCCGAGGACGTCGGGATCGGCTCGCGCGCCGGCTTCTACGACACTGCCGGAGCCGCCCGCGACGTACTGCAGAACCACGTCCTGCAGCTGCTCTCGTTGACGGCCATGGAGGAGCCGGTGGCGTTCGACGCCGAGGCGATCCGCACCGAGAAGACCAAGGTGCTCGGCGCCATCTCGCTGCCCCCGGACCTCGAGACCTACGCCGTGCGCGGACAGTACGACCAGGGCTGGCTGGGAGGGGTGCGCGTGCCGTCGTATCTCGACGAGCCCGGCGTGCCGCCGACCTCCGCGACCGAGACGTACGCCGCCGTACGGCTGGGCATCGAGACCCGCCGATGGGCCGGCGTCCCGTTCTACCTGCGCACCGGCAAGCGCCTTCCGAAGCGGGTCACCGAGATCGCGGTGATCTTCAAGAAGGCGCCGCACCTGCCGTTCGACAGCACCGACACCGAGGAGCTCGGCCACAACCAGCTGGTGATCCGCGTGCAGCCTGACGAGGGCATCACGCTGCGCTTCGGCTCGAAGGTGCCCGGCTCGGCGATGGAGGTCCGCGACGTGTCGATGGACTTCCTCTACGGCGAGGCTTTCACGGAGTCCTCGCCGGAGGCCTACGAGCGCCTGCTGCTCGACGTGCTCATCGGCGACGCGACGCTCTTCCCGCGCAACGAGGAGGTCGAGCTGTCGTGGATGGTGATCGACCCGCTCGAAGAGTTCTGGGCCGACCGCAGACCCGAGCTCTACCGGGCCGGTGAGTGGGGGCCACGCTCGGCCGAGGAGATGCTCGCCCGCGACGGGCGCGTCTGGAGGCGTCCATGACCACGACGCTGTGGGACACCAACGGCAGCGAGATCGTCAAGACGCTCTCCGCCGAGCGACGCGCCGCCGGGGCGTTGGCGTCCGGCCTGGCGCTGACCCTGGTGGTCGTGACCGACGAGCAGAACGTCGCGGAGGCCGAGGCCGCCGCGACGACCGCGGCAGCGGCGCACCCCTGCCGTGTCCTGGTGGTCGTACGACGCCGGCTCGGTGCCGACGACCGGCTGGACGCCGAGGTGCAGGTCGGCGGACGTCTGGGAGCCACCGAAGCGGTCGTCATGCGCATGTACGGCCGGCTGACCCTGCATGCCGAGTCGGTCGTGCTGCCGCTGCTCGCTCCCGACGCTCCCGTCGTCACGTGGTGGCACGAGGAGGCGCCCGCCAAGCTGGCCTACGACGCGCTCGCGGTGCTCGCCGACCGCCGGGTCACCGATGCGGCTGCGGCGGAGGACCCGCTGCGTGCGCTGCGGATGCGGGCGAAGGACTACGCCCCCGGAGACACCGACCTCGCCTGGACGCGGGCGACGCCGTGGCGGTCGCTGCTGGCTGCCGCCTTCGACGGGGGCACACCGCCGCCGACCTCCTGCGACGTGCGGGCGCAGGCGGGCAACGCCAGTGCGGCGCTGATCTCCGGCTGGCTCGCGGTCCGGCTCGGTGTGCGCTCGCGCGTGACGGAGTCGGCGGGTCCCGGGGTCACCGCCGTCGAGGTGCGGTTCGAGGGCGGCGAGCGGCTGCGCATCGACCGTCCCGACGGTTACCTGGCCACGCTGTCGCGCACCGGACGTCCCGACCGGCAGCTGCCCCTCAAGCGGCGCGACCTCGGTGACCTGCTCGCCGAGGAGCTGCGCCGCCTCGACGCCGACCAGCCCTACGCCGAAGCGCTCGCGAGCGTGACCGGCGAGACCGGGCTGCACCAACGACCGTCGACGCGCACGCACATCTGGCGTGAGCCGGCCGGGACGCGGGGCGAGAAGGCCACGGCAGCGAAGACCGCAGCCAAGTCAGCCACCAGGTCAGCCGGCAAGAAGGCGGCGGGCACGAAGGCGGCGGGCACGAATGCGGCGGGCACGAAGGCCGCAACCAAGTCGAGCACCCGCACAACGGCAGCTCGCTCGAGCGGGCGGCGGACCCGGTGAGCGAACCGACGTTGATCGTCCACCGCGACGCCGAGGAGCTGGCTGCCGCCGTCGCGGCCCGGTTGATCACCCGTCTGGTCGACGTCCAGGGCGCCAGGGGCACGGCGAGCCTGGTGCTCACCGGTGGCACGATCGCCGCGCGCACCTATGCCGCCGTGGCCGCGTCGCCCGCCCGCGGCGCGATCGACTGGCGGCGGCTGGACGTGTGGTGGGGAGACGAGCGGTTCCTGCCCTCCGGTGACCCCGAGCGCAACGAGACGCAGGCGCGTGAGGCGCTGCTCGACCACGTCCCGCTCGACCCGGTCCGGGTCCACCCGATGCCGCCGTCCGACGGCCCCGACGGCGCGGACCCCGAGGCGGCGGCGCAACGGTACGCCGCCGAGCTGGCGGCCGCCGCTCGCCCCGAGGACCACGCCACGGTCCCGTCGTTCGACGTGATGCTCCTCGGGGTCGGTCCCGACGGGCACGTCGCGTCACTGTTCCCCGGGAAGCCGGCGCTGTATGAGAACGACCGCACCGTGGTCGCCGTACGCGGCGCCCCCAAGCCGCCACCGGTACGGCTGTCGCTCACCCTGCCGGCGATCCAGGTCGCGCGGGAGACCTGGCTGATCGTGGCGGGAGAGGACAAGGCCAAGGCGGTCGCCATGGCACTGTCGGGAGCCGGGCCCACGCAGATCCCGGCGGCGGCCGCCCGCGGCCGGGCCCGGACCTTGTGGCTGCTCGACCGGGGTGCCGCGAAGGACCTCCCTGCCGACCTCGGCCGCATCGCCTCCCCCTGAGCCACGGGGCGTGCTGGCCGCCAGGCGGCTCAACCGGTGACCGGGACCGTCACGTCACGTCACGTCCCCTGCGTCCTCGTGCCGCTGGTCGGACGTCTCCATACGTGCGAGCAAGCGTTGCGAAGCGCGGTGCAGCGCTCGAAGCTCCGCGGGGCTGAGTGCGTCGACGACAAGTGAACGCACCCTGGCGACGTGTCCTGGCGCACTGGCGACCAGCAACGTGTAGCCGGCCTCGGTCAGGATCGCGTTGGTGTACCGGCCGTCCGCGGGGTCGGCTTCCCGGCGCACGAGACCGCGCGACTCCAGGCGCTTGACCAGATGCGACAGACGCGAGAGCGATGCATTGGTGAGCAGCGCCAACTCGCTCATCCGCAAGGTGTGCTCGGGATCTTCCGACAGCCGTGCCATCGCGTGGTACTCGATGAAGCTCAACCCGGCGTCGCTCTCCAGCTGGCATTCGATCGCCCACGGCAGCTTGACCATGAGCTGGACGATCGCGCGCCACGCCGCCTCCTCGTCACTGCTGAGCCACCGGGTGGACCTGGCCCCGGTGTCCGGCGGTCGCTTGGCGGTGGCGCGCGGCATGATCGCACCCTAGCGTGGCTTGACAGTTCAAGTCACGGAGGTAGATTGCAGGTTGAACGTTCAAGTTGCAGTGAGCCGTCCGGCTGGAGGACGTGAGGGCCACCCTCGCCCTCGAGGCACCCCTGCTCCCCCCGACCAGCAGGTCCGCCCCCGGGATCTCGGGACCAGCTCGCCCGAGTCACGAAGAGGAGCAGCAGATGACCAAGATCGGCGTCATTCTCGGAAGCACCCGGCCCGGCCGCAGAGGAGAGAAGGTCGCGCGCTGGGTGATGGACGTTGCGTCCCGGCGCGACGACGCCCAGTTCGACCTGATCGACCTGGCCGACTACCCGTTGCCGCACCTGGACGAACCGCTGCCGCCGTCGCTGGGGCAGTACCAGAACCAGCACACCCGCGACTGGGCCGCCGCCATCGGGCAGTACGACGGATTCATCTTCGTCACGCCGGAGTACAACCACTCCACCTCAGGTGTCCTGAAGAACGCGATCGACTACCTGTACGCCGAGTGGAACAACAAGGCCGTCGGTGTCGTCTCCTACGGCGCGGTCGGCGGTGCCAGGGCCGCCGAACACCTGCGACTCATCGCCGGGGAGCTGCAGATGGCCGACGTACGCACGAACGTGACGCTCTCGATGTTCACCGACTTCGTCGACTTCACCGATCTGGCGCCGGGCGAGCACCAGGTACGAGCCCTCGACACGATGCTCGACCAGGTGATCGCGTGGAGCGGGGCGCTCGCGCCGCTACGCGCCGTGCCGACGGTTAGGTGATCGTGACCTCGTCCAGAGTGGCTCGCACCGTGTCGAGCGCGGCGATCGCCGAGCCCCGCGCACCCGCCATGTCCAGGTCGGGCACCAGGGCGAAGGTGGCGGCACCGGCCTGTTCCGGTCGCAGCGACGTGTGCTCCTTCACCGTGGCGAGGAACCAGTCGCGCAGGTGCGGCGCGGCCTCGACGACACCGCCGCCGACGAAGTAGGCGTCGGGATCGGTGAAGTTCGAGGCGATCGTGAACAGGTGGCCTATGGCTATCGCCTGCTGCTCGAAGACCCGTAGCGCCAGCTCGTCGCCGTTCTCCGCGTAGCCGCGCACCAGCTTGGCGGCCTTGCCGATCTCCGTCGAGGCGAGCTCGTGGTCGGGATAGCGTCCGAGCCAGTAGGGCAACAGGCTGTTGGTGATGCCGGTCAACGACGCGATGCTCTCCACGTCGCCGCTCGTGCCGCAGTTGCAGCGCGGCACCGGCTGGTCGGCCTCGAGCAGCCCCTCCATCGGGATCGAGACGTGCCCCAGCTCCCCGGCCATGCCGGTTGCGCCGCCGAGGACGTGGCCGCCTTCCACCACCCCTCCCCCGAGACCCGTCCCGACGATGGCGGACACCGACGAACGGTGGGTCGCGACCGGCCCGAAGTAGCGGTGGTGGGCGTAGAGCGCCGCGGCGTTCGCGTCGTTGTTGTAGATGACGGGCAGCCCGACGCGCTCCTGCAAGGCCGAGCGCACGTCGAAGCCCCGCCAGTCGGGGTGGCCCAGGTTGAAACCACCCGTGGCCGACAGCACACCCTGGGCGGACGCGGGCCCCGGCGTGTCCAGCCCGACCGCGCGCACCGCCGACCGCGGTGTGGAGGTGTACGCGAGGATGTTGTCCAGCGCGGTGGCGAGCGCGTCGATTGCGACCGCAGGGCCCCCTCGGACGGCGCTGGGCGTCTCGACGAGATGGTCCACCAGGAACTGACCACCGGCGTCGAGCACCGTGGCGTTGTTGGACGTGCCGCCGTTGTCGAGCCCTACGACGACCCATGACGGCCGTGGTCCCATCTGCGCCTCCTTGTGAGGGTCGATCGTAGAGCGCGGGGCTCAGCCGTCGGCACGAAGGTCGCGGTGCATCACCAGCAGGTCGACGAGCCCGTCCTGCGGCTGCCGGAACGCCCGCGGTACCCGGCCCACGACCGAGAAGCCCAGGGACCGCCAGAGGTGCAGGGCCGGGTTGCTTGCCACGACCGCGTTGAAGACCATCGCCTCGTAACCGAGGGCGGCCGCCCGCGCGAGGCAGTGCTCGGCGAGCAGCCGACCGACGCCCCGCCCGCGCGCCGCGCTCGCCACCATGAACCCGGCGTTGGCCAGGTGAGATCCCGGCCCCGGCAGGTTCGGTCGCAGCAGGTAGGTGCCGAGGACCCGGGCGCCGTCCACGGCGACCCACGTCTCCGCGGGCTCCCCCGGCAGCCAGATCGCGCACGCGTCGGCCTCCGTCGTGTGCGGCTCGTAGGTGTAGGTGTCCCCGGCGGCGACGGTCTCGTGCCACACCGGCCACAGTGCCGACCAGTCGGCACGCCCCGCACGTCGTACCGTCACGTCGTGGGTCGTCACCGCAGTACGTCGACCTCGGCGTGCGTCCGGCCACCTGCGAGCCGCGCGTAGCCGGGTCCCCGGTCGAAGAACGGCTCGTCGCCGGTGCGCGCGGCACGGCGCTCGTCCCGGAGCCGGGCTGTCGCGTCCTCGTCGACACCCGCCTCGCCACCGCTGCCCGAGACGACGACGCCGTAGTCGTCGCGTGCGCGCTCGGGTGACACCTTGCGCCAGCGCACGTCGCGCAGCACGGCCTCGACGTCGCGGTCGAGCGGGTCGCCCCAGCCCCCGCCCCCGGTGGTGCGGATCCTGATGACCTCGCCGGCCTTGACCGGCTCGGCGTCGGCGAGCGCGTCGACCTCCCGCTCGGCGGGGCCGCCGGGGTCGATGGTCACCTGGAACGGCCGACCGGCCTTCCCGCCGCGAACCCCCCAGCACGCCAGGATCGAACGGTCAGCGATCGACATGAAGTGCGCATCGCGCAGCATGCGGATGTGCTTCTCGTAGCCCAGCCCGCCGCGGAACCGGCCTGGGCCTCCGGAGTCCACCGCGAGGCCGAGCCGCTCGACGAGCAACGGGAAGCGCGACTCGGTGAACTCCGTCGGCAGGTTGCGGGAGTCGGGCACGACATGGATCGTGTCCTCGCCGTCGGCGTAGTAGCGTCCGCCGGAGCCCCCGCCGAGCACCTCACGCATCAGGTAGGGCTCGCCCTCCCCGTCGGTGCCGTAGACCCCGGTGTAGCGGATCGTCTCCTGGTCGGCCGGCATGCGGCCGTCGACGGCCTTCGCGACGACTCCGGCGAGGACTCCGAGCAACCGCAGGATGACGAACGTGCGGGCGTTGGTCGGCGCCGGGAAGACGGGCGTCAGGAGCGTGCCGGGGGGCGGGAACCGCATCTCGATGAGCGGCACGACGCCCTCGTTGACGTCTAGCTGGGCCATCCGTTCGGGGGTGTCGGCCAGGTTGCGCAGGATCGGTGCAAGCCACTTCTTCAGGAAGTTGCCCTCGGCGTAGTCGCCGCAGTGGTTGATCGGCCCGCGCGCCTGCGGCGACGTACCGGTGAAGTCGAGCACGAGCGGTGCCTCGC
Source organism: Actinomycetota bacterium (assembly GCA_030841035.1). Taxonomy (GTDB): domain Bacteria; phylum Actinomycetota; class Actinomycetes; order JACCUZ01; family JACCUZ01; genus BP-173. The sequence continues at coordinate 54,025 of JAVEDI010000060.1, read as the reverse complement.
GGCTGCTGTCCATCGTCAGCGTGATGCGTTGCGTGTGCAGCCGGGGCTCGTCGACGCCGTCCTGCTCGGCGTAGTCCTCCCAGACGTAGGTGCCGTCGGGGATCTTCGAGAGGATCTCGCGCCGGTAGACCTCGGTCGTCTTGTCGATGAGAGCGTCGAAGCACGCCTCGACGCTCTCGCGTCCGTAGCGCGTGAACAGCTCGGCCAGCCTTCGCGAGCCCATCAGGCACGCCGAGCACTCGGCGTCGAGGTCGGCGGCCAGCGAGTCGGGCATCCGCGAGTTGCGCGTCATGATCCGCAGCGCCGCGTCGTTGCGCACGCCCCGGTCCCACAGCTTGATGGGCGGCACCATCAAGCCCTCCTCGAAGACCGACGTCGCGTGCGACGGCATCGAGCCGGGGACCGACCCACCGATGTCGTCGTGGTGGCCGAACGCCTGGACGAACGCGACCACCTCGGGTCCGCCCGCACCGTCGAGGAAGACCGGCACGGTCACGCACAGGTCAGGCAGGTGCCCGATGCCCCCTTCGGAGAGATAGACGTCGTTGTGGAAGAACACGTCTCCGGGGTTCATGGTGTCGATCGGGTAGTCGCGAGCGACCGGATGCACTAGTGCGGAGTACGAGCGACCGGTCAGCTTGCGCAGGCGGCGATCGTGGATGCCGGCGCGGAAGTCGTGGGCGTCGCGGATCATGGGCGACCGCGCGGTGCGCCCGATCGCCGTCTCGACCTCCTTCTCGATCGCCGCCAGCGATCCCTCGACGATCTCGAGCAGGACCGGGTCGACCCGGGCGTCGGGGCTCATTGCGCCTCCACCGAGACCAGGATGTTGGCGAGCCCGTCGACGCGCGCGAGGAAGCCCGGGTGCAGCGGCACGGTCGAGCCGAACTCCTCCACGACCGCGGGACCGAGCAGCTGGTCACCGGGCGCCAGGTCTGGCCGCCAGTAGACGGGTGTGTCCAGCCAGCCGTGCTCGGCACCGAAGAACACCGGCCGTACGCCGGTGCGGGCCCGCTCGGGGCGCCCGTCACCGGGCGGCCGCCGGCGCAGCACCGGGCGGGCGATCGGGCCGATGCCGGAGACGCGCAGGTTGACCCACTCCACCGGCTGGCGTGGGTCGGTGCGGAACGAGTATCCGTAGAGCTGCTCGTGGGCGTCGTGGAACGCCTGCGCCACCGTCTGCGCGAACGACTCGTCGACCGGCCCGTCAGGCGCGGGGACGCGGACCTCGAAGGCCTGGCCGACGTAGCGCAGGTCGGCGCTCCGCTGGTAGCGGTGCTCCCCTCGGTCGAACCCCTCACGGTCCAGCGCTGCCGAGGCCTGCGCCTGCAAGGCGTCGTACAGCTTGGCCAGTACGCCGAGGTCCAGGTCGTCGTGGCGGGAGACCGCGGTCTGGACGTAGTCGTTGCGTACGTCGACGGTGAGCAGGCCGAAGGCGGACACGTTCCCGGGGTTCTCGGGGACCAGGACACCGGACAGGCCAAGGATGTCCACGAGCCGGCACAGCAGCAGCGAGCCGGAGCCGCCGAACGTCGCCATGGTGAAGTCGCGTACGTCGAGCCCCCGCTGGACGGTCACCTGGCGCAGGGCGTTGGCCTGGTTCCACGCCGAGATCTCGAGGATGCCCGTCGCGCACTGCTCCAGGCTCAAGGCGAGGCCGTCGGCGAGGCGCTGGAGTCCCGTGCGCGCCGCGTCGACGTCGAGGGGGATCTCACCGCCGAGCAGGTGCGGCGGGATGCGGCCGAGCACGACATGGGCGTCGGTCACCGTGGGCTCGGTGCCTCCCCTGGCGTAGCACAGCGGCCCCGGGTCGGCCCCCGCGGACCGAGGACCGACCTTGAGCGAACCGTCGGCCGACACCCAGGCGACCGAACCCCCGCCCGCGCCGACGGTGACGACGTCGATCATCGGGATCTTGCTCGGGTAGTGTCCGACGCTGCCCTCGGTCGTCAGCGCCGGTTCACCGGCGAGCACCACGGCCACGTCCGTCGACGTACCGCCGCCGTCGCACGTCAGCACCCTGTCGAAGCCCGCCTCGCTGGCGACCAGAGCGGCCCCGAGAGCGCCCGCGGCGGGTCCCGACAGCACCGTGGTGATGGGCTGGTTGACGACCTCGTCGGCCGAGAGCACGCCACCGTTGGACTTCATGACATAGAAGGGCGCGCCGGGTGCGATGTCGCGCAGTCGCGCCGAGATGCTCGCGACGTAGCGCGCCATGGTCGGCTTGACCGCCGCGTCGACCAGTGTCGTCATCGACCGCTCGTACTCCCTGTACTCCCGCAGCACGTCGGAGGAGATCGAGACGACCGCGTCGGGATGCTCGCGCCGCAGCACCTCACGCATCCGCAGCTCGTGCTCCGGGTTGGCGTAAGAGTGCAGGAAGCACACACCGAGCGTCGTGACACCCCGGTCGCGGAACCAGCGCGCCACCTCAACGGCTGCGGCCTCGTCGAACGGCGTCAGCTCCTCCCCGCGGTAGTCGAGCCGTCCGGCCACGGTGCGCACCCGGTCGGCCGCGACGATGCGCGGCGGCTTGACCCAGAAGTAGGAGTTGCCGTAGCCGTCGGGCACACTCTGCCGGGCGATCTCGAGGACGAACTCGTAGCCGGTCGTCGTGACGAAGCCCAGGTCGCCGACCTTGCCCTCGAGCAGCTGGTTGGTCGCCACGGTGGTGCCGTGGCTGACCGCGCTGACGTCGCGGCCCTGCAGTCCCAGCATGCCCAGGACCTTCTCGACTCCGGCGATGAAGCCGTCGGCCGGGTCGGCGGGCGTCGACGGCGTCTTCGTCGTCGTCACCTCACCCGTCGCCTCGTCGAGCGCGACGACGTCGGTGAACGTCCCGCCGGTGTCGATGCCGATGCGGATGCGACGTACGGCAGCCTCGTGAGGGACCTCAGCGCGCTCGGTCACGTTGTGGGCGGCGGACATGCGCGCCATTCAACCGGTGCCCGCCAGGCGTCGCACCACCCGGTCAGGTGCTGGCGACGGCCCAGGTCGCGGTGCCGGTGCGCTTGGCCTGGTACATCGCCCGGTCGGCAGCGGCGATCAGGTCCTCGGCGTTCGTCACGCCGGCGCCGGACGCGATGCCGATGCACCCGCTGATGTCGGTGCGGGTGCCCAGCACGGAGAACGGCGCCGAGAGCCTCTGCAGGATGCGGGCGGCGACGGTCTCCGCCTCCTCCATCGTCGCCAGGTGGGGGCACAGCACGACGAACTCGTCGCCCCCGATGCGGGCGACGAGGTCGGTGTCCCGCGCGGCGGTACGCAGCCGGTCGGCGACGGCCACGAGCAGCTCGTCACCGATGCGGTGACCGTGCTGGTCGTTGACCGCCTTGAACCCGTCGAGATCGACGAACAGGGCGATCGGCGCGCCGGACTCGCGCGGCGCGGCCAGCTCCTCGCGCAGGACCGAGAGCAGCCGCCCCCGGTTGGCCAGTCCGGTCAGCGGGTCGTGCATGGCCTGATGGGCCAGCTCGCGCTGCGAGCGCACCAGGGCGGCTGAGGTTCCCGCCGCGTCGAGCATGCTGGCCAGGGTCGCGGCCAGCATCTCGAGCAACGGGATCAGCGCGGCCAGCTCGGGAGCGGGCCGGTCACCGAGGAGCACGACCACGCCGCTGCGGCGGCCCTTGGTCAACAGCGCGAGCACCACCAGCGACGCGACGCCCCGGTCGCGCAGCGCGTGCACCGCCTCGAAGCCCTCGCCGTCCCCGACGCCGCACGCGTAGCTCGACGTCGCCTCCGCGACGTAGTCGGCCAGCTGCGCGGCGACAGCGGGGCCCGCGTCGTCGACCAGCCCGCCCAGGGGTCCCCGGATGACGTAGCTGAGGAGGGCACGTCGGCCGTCGTCATCGTCGCGCAACAGCGCGGCACCGCTCAGGCCGGTCAGGTGCATGGCACCTTCCAGGGCCATCTCGGTGAGCCGACGAGCGTCCTCGACGCAGGCCAGCTCGTAGATCAGTCGGGCGAGCCGCTGCGCAGAGCTCTCCAGCGGCGGGCCGCCCAGCTCCTCGAGCCGTTCACTGAACGTCTCGGCCATCCGCCGCACGTTCTCCACGTCACGCTCGGTGAAGGGTGATCGCGACTCGACGTTCAGGACGCCTATCGTGCGGCCCCGGAAGGTCAGCGGCGCGCAGATCTCGGCCGCGACCTGGGGGATCGCCGGGATGTAGTGGGCGTGGGTGGCGGTGTCCTGGACGACCTGCAGCCGCCCCGACTGGTAGGTGGATCCCAGGACACCCGCGCCCGGGGGCAGCCCGTCGTAGACGTGCCAGTAGCCGCGCTGGGCGATGCACCGCAGGCGCTCGCCCTGCTCGAGATAGAGGCTGGGCAGCTCGTAGCCCACGTCCACGCAGCGGTCCATGAGCGCCTCGGCGGCAGCCCGAACGGGTGCGCTGCCGGGACCGCCGTCGGGCACGCTGGCCGGTGCGAGGGACACATCGACCGCGCACCGCTCCCCGTCATCCACGTCGGTGCCCTCCTCGCCGCCGTGCATAACACGCTAGACCAGGCGAGCGCCAGTCAGGAAGGCGTCATCCGGGGGGCCTGCCGTACGCCGGCGGCCCGCGTGCGGGCGGCCCGAGAGGGCTCAGTCGACGATCTCACCGGCGGGGGCCGGGTGCGGGAAACCGGTGGCAGCCGGCCGTTGCAGGTCCTCGGCGTAGCGCCGGATCAGCTCGAGGTTGCGGTCAGCGAGGTGGTCGAACACCTGCGGGACGCTCGAGCCCGGCGTCAGCGACGCCATCGCGGTCGCGGGATCCAGGCGGGCGGAGACCCAGCACTCGTGCGTGGCCGCCCGCGCGACCACCTCGGCGACCGGCGTGACGATCATCGAGTTGCCGAAGTAGAGCACACCGGCGGGGTCGGCGCCGGTGGCGTTGGCGCCGACGACGTAGACATGGTTGTCGTAGGCGCGAGCGCGCGTCGTCAGCTCCCAGATGTCCGCCGAGCGCAGCAGCGCCGACGGGCGCACGATCACCTCGGCGCCGCGGACAGCGGTGATGCGCGACAGCTCCGGGTAGTCGCCGTCGAAGCAGATGATCATGCCGATCCGGCCGAGATCGGTCTCCACGACCGACACCTCCTCGCCCGGCGTGACCCAGCCCCCGCGAGACACCGTCTCGGTGCAGAACGGGTGCGTCTTGCGATAGACGCCGGCGGCCTCGCCCGAGCGGTCGAGCAGCACGGCCGCGTTGTGGACGACGCCGCGTTCGGCACCGCGCTCGTAGGTGCCCACGACGACATGTACGCCGAGCCGGCGTGCGGTCTCCTGCAGCGGCTCGACGACCGGGCCGGGGACTGCGGACACCAGGTCCCAGAGATCCGCCGCCGGCACGCCGGGGGTGAACCCGGTCGTGACCGACTCGGGGAGCACGACGAGCTCCGCGCCGGTGGCATCGACGCACCGCTCGACCCACTCGGCCGCCTTGGCGAGGTTGCCCTTGACCGTCTCGGCCGTGAGCGGCCCGGGAAGGGGCGCCAGCTGGACCGCAGCCGCCGTGAACGCTTTCATCTCCGCACCCTCCGTACGGCCGCCCCATCGCTGGTGCGGCACCGGACCCACCGTCTCACGGGGACCGGACAGGTGGTCGCCCATCCAGCGGCCCGAGAGCCCGCGCCGCCGGGGAACCTCAGCGGTTGTCCAGCGAGACGTGCAGCCGGACCACGGAGCCGGACTGCGCGCTGCGCACCTGCACCAGGTCGCAGAGCTGGTTGGCCATCCACAGTCCGCGACCGCGCTGGCTGTCGTCCCCGGGGTGCACCCGGCCGGCCAGCGGCTCGGCGATGTACCCGCTGTCGCGCACCTCGCAGACGAGCGACCGCCCCTCGCGCCACAGCCGGTAGGTCCCCGACCCGCCGCCGTGGGTGAGGCTGTTGGCCGCGATCTCGTGCACCGCCAGCACGAAGCTCTCCACGCTGTCGCCGTCCAGCCCGAACTGCTCGCCGCGGGCGGCCGTGACGGCCCGGACCACGCGCAGCTGCCCCTGGGTGAACTCCATCGACTCGAGGCAGCGGGCCGGCTCCGGCAGCGGCGCGTCGCGATGGGCAGCCGCCATGTCCTCGCCGCGGAAGACTGCGCTGTCCCCGCTGTCCCCGCCGTCCCCGCTGCCCCGGAGGAAGGGGTGGCTGCGCTGCGCCTCGTCCAGGACCGCGGCCGGGAGTGCGTCGGTGTCGTACGGGCACATCAGGGCCCACGACCTCGACCCCGCGAACGCCACGTTCAGCAGGGCCTCGTGGCGCTGGCACTCGACCAGGGCCGCAGCGGAGCGGGCGGCCCAGATGGGCTCGCCCACACCGCGCAACGGGCGTTCGTCGCCGGCATGGTCGTCGAGGAAGCGCCGCCACGCGGGGATGATGCGGGCCGGGTTGCGCCCGACGTCGGCCATGTCGGCGAAGCAGATCTTCCTCGCGTGCCGGCCCAACGCGTCGCGCAGCATCGAGATCCGAGGAGCACTGACCACGACCAGCGACGGCTCGTCGTTCTCGGCCCCCTGCGCGAGGAAGGGCAGGACGCCCGAGAGGAAGCCGTCCTCGCCTGCGTAGAACAGCGCCTCGTGACGAAACACGGCGGTTGTCCCCAGGGTGTCGTGCGTCAGCGAGGCGGTCATCCCACGCACCGTAACCCGCCGCGCAAGACGGCGACCACGACTTTGCCAGGAATGCCCCGTGATGATCTCCGCGTCGCGCTGGTCAGGCCCGACGTCGGGTGACGAACCCGCCGACGAGCACACCGGCGAGGGCCACGACCGCCCCGAACACCGCGCCCTTGACGAATCCGGAGCCGGTCATGCCCGCCGTCGCCGGGCCCGCCGCGGTGAAGACAGCTGCACCGGGGGCAGGGGCGGGAGCCGGCACGCCGGCCGAAGCGAGGCCCGCAGGCTCCTCGCGCGGCGCGGGGACGGACGGGGCCGCCCCGGTCAGCACGTCCTCGACAGCCCTGAAGAACTCTCCCGCCGTCTTCTTCGCGACGCCGCTGAGCACCCGCTGACCGACGCCGCCGATCATGCCGCCCACGACCGCGTCGGCGTCATAGTCCAGGCGCGTCACGTCGCCCGGCGCGACCTCGGTGAGGGTCACCTTGACGTCGGCGCTCACCGTGCCGGGCGCACCCGCACCGGATGCCCGCAGGGTGAACGAACCCGGCTGCTCCTGGTCGGCCAGGGCGACGTCGCCCTGGTAGGTGCCCTTGATCGAGGCGACACCGGCCGTGATCGTCATCCGGTAGGTGTCGGGCCCGATCTCCTCCAGCTGCTGGCAGCCGGGGATCGTGCGCACCAGCACCGCAGGGTCGTTCAGGGCCTGCCACACCTTCTCCCGCGGCGCGCGCAGCGTCGTCGAACCGGTCACCTTCACCGCATCTCCTCCGTACGTCGGTCCTCGCGTCGCAGCGAGGGGACCTCCCCCGCCGCATGCCGGCGACGCAGGTCGAACAGCTCGCTCGGCGAGATCGGCATCGCTGTGATGACGAAGCCCTCCGCGTCCTCGATCGCCGACGCGAACACGGCCGCCGACGGGATGACGCCGGCCTCCCCGGCGCCCTTGATGCCCAACGGGTTCAACGGCGAGCGGGTCTCGAGATGGTCGATCTCGATGTGCGGGATCTCGGAGGCATAGGGCATCAGGAAGTCCATGAACGAGGCGTTGAGCAGCTGGCCGTTCTCGTCGTACTCCATCCGCTCGTAGAGAGCTCCGCCCACACCCTGCGCCACTCCCCCGTGCACTTGGCCCTCGACGATCAGCGGGTTGATCAGCGGCCCGCAGTCGTGCACGACGCAGTAGCGCAGCACCTTGATCTCGGCGGTTTCCGGATCGGTCTCGACCACGACCGCGTGCATCCCGTTGGCGAACGTCGCGCCCACGGGTGAGTAGTAGTCCGTGCCCTCGAGGCCCGGCTCGTCGTCCTCGCGCACCGGCGGGCCGGACGTGTCGCCGACCGCGAACTGCGTCGCCGCCTTGGACGCCTCGTCGAAGGCGTAGCGCAGCGGGTTGGAGAGCACGGCCACCGTGGCCAGCGGGATCGATGCTGCCGGAGAGCCCTTCACGCGTACGACGCCGTCCACGATCTCGAGGTCGCCCGGGTCCGCCTCGAGGGCGTCACCGGCGATGCGCAACGCCTTCTCGCGCACCGAGCGCGCGGCGAAGGCGATCGCGTTGCCGCTCATGACCGCGGCGCGCGACGCGAAGGTCCCCACGGCATAGCCGAAGCGGCGCGTGTCGCCGGTCACGACCTCGACGTCCTCGAGCGCGACGCCCAGCTCGTCTGCCGCGATCTGCGCGAACGACGTGAAGTGGCCCTGCCCCTGGGTCGTCAGACCGGTCGCCACCTTGACCTTCCCCGACGTCTCGACGACGACGTGCGCTCCCTCGTACGGGCCCACCCCCGTGCCCTCCACATAGCACGCCAGCCCGACACCGACCCGCCTGCCGGCTGCCCGCCACGACGCGACCTGCGCCAGCGTGTCGTCCCACCCGATGAGCGTGCGCAGCTTGGCCAGCGTCGCGGGGAAGTCACCCGAGTCGTAGATGAGCGGCCGGCCGTCCTGGAAGGTCATGTGGTGGTCGTAGGGCATCTCCTCGGGGGTGATGAAGTTGCGCTCGCGCACCTCCGCACGGTCCAGGCCCAGCGCGTCGGCGATCGCGTCCATGACGCGCTCCATCGCGAAACAGCCCTGCGGCCGACCGGCTCCGCGGTAGGGGGTCACGATGACGGTGTTGGTGTAGAGCGACCAGAACTCGACCCGGTAGGCGCCCGGCTTGTAGGGACCGAGCAGCTGGGTGGAGGTGATGATGGGCACGATGATGCCGTAGGGCGTGTAGGCGCCGTTGTCGTGCCAGAACCGCACGTCGAGGGCCAGCAGCCGCCCGTCGTCGTCGAAGCCGACCTTGATCGTGTGCAGCTGGCCCCGCTCGTGCGCGGACGACACGAAGTGCTCACGCCGGTCCTCGACCCACTTGACCTCACGGCCCAGCTCGCGCGCGGCCCAGGGCACCAGCACCTCCTCGGGCCACGGGTGCACGATCTTGACGCCGAAACCGCCGCCCACCATCGGCGCGATGCAGTCGACCTTGTTCAGCGGCAGGTCGAGCTTGGCAGCGACGGCAGCACGCACGCTGGTCGACGTCTGCGTCGAGGAGTAGACGCGCATCGACCCGTCCTCGGCGTCCCACCGGGCGTAGACGCCCTTGCCCTCCAACGGCATCGAGGCGCTCCGCTGGATGGCGAGGTCGAGCTCCAGCGTCCGAGGGGAGCCCGCGAACGCCGCCTGGACGTCGCCCACCTCCTGCAGCAGGTGAGCAGCGACGTTGTCCGGTACGTCGTCGTGGGTGCGACGCTCGGCCGAGCGCGCGGCCTCGATGCCGACGACCGGCGGCAGCACGCCGTACGTCACGACGATGCGCTCGGCGGCGTCCTCGGCGACGTACCGGTCGCTCGCGACGACCATCACCACTGCCTCGCCGACGTGGTTGACCTCCTCGCGCGCCAGCGCGTACCCGGTGCGCGGCGCGTGCAGGGCGGGGTGCGGGATGAGCAGCGGCAGCGCTTCGGCGACCGTGCCCCTGGGGCTCGCGGCCAGGTCGTCGTAGGTGTAGATCGCGACCAGCCCCTCGACGTCGAGCGCAGCGGTGACGTCGATGTCCAGCACCCGGGCGTGGGCGTGCGGGCTGCGCACGAACGCGGCCGCGAGCGCGTCGTGCCCGAGGTCGTCGAGGTAGTGACCCCGTCCGGTGACCAGCTGCGCGTCCTCGACGCGCTGCACCGGCTCACCGAACAGCCTGCTCGTCACCGGTCGCTCGCCGACGGGGTTCGCTCGCGGGCGATCTCAGCCGCGCGCAGCACCGACCTGACGATGTTCTGGTAGCCGGTGCAGCGGCACAGGTTTCCGCTGATCGCCTCCCGCGCCTCCGCCTCGGTGGGCGACGGGTGCTGGGCGAGGTAGGCCGCGGCCGTCGTGAGGAAGCCCGGAGTGCAGAAGCCGCACTGCAGCCCGTGGCACTCGCGGAACGCCTGTTGCACCGGGTGCATGGCCTCGGGGCTGCCCAGTCCCTCGACCGTGGTGACCGACTGCCCGGACACCGTGACCGCGAGGAGCAGGCACGAGCGCACCGGGGCCCCGTCGAGGAGCACGGTGCACGCACCGCAGACGCCGTGCTCGCACCCGACGTGGGTGCCGGTCAGCCGCAGGTCGTGGCGCAGGAAGTCCGAGAGCAGCCGGCGCGCCGGCACCCGCGCCTCCTGCCACACGTCGTTGACCCGCAGCCGTACGTCGTGCAGCGGCTCACCGGTCGTCGTGTCGTGCACCGCGGTCATGCCGGACACCGTCGCGGGCACCGTCGGAGGCACCGTCGGGCAGGTGTCACGCGGCGCGCCCCGCGGCCTCGCCCAGCGCCCGGCGGGTCAGCACGCCCACCAGGTGACGCCGGTAGTCGGCGCTCGCGTGGATGTCGGCCTCGGGCTCGACCTGCTGGCGCGCCAGCTCGCCCGCTGCGTGCCAGCCGGACTCGTCCGGAGCGCTCCCGGCCAGCAGCTCGGTGAAGTCGATCACCACAGGCGTGCCGCCGACCGAGATGTAGGACGCGCGGGCCGCCGTCACCGTGCCGTCGGCCGCGAGGGTCACCGCGGCCGCGAGCCCGCAGACGGCGTAGTCGCCGTGCCGCCTCGCGACCTCGAGGAACGTCGTGCCGGTGCGCGCCGGAAACGACGGGAAGAACGCCGACACCGCCAGCTCGCCCGGTTCCAGCGCCGACTCGAGCGGGCCGAGGAAGAAGTCGGCCGCCGCGACGGTCCGGGTCGATCCGCGCCGCGCCGCCACGACGCTGCCGCCGGTCAGGGCCAGCACGGCGGTCATCTCGCCGCTCGGGTCGGCATGGGCCAGGCTGCCGACGGTGGTGCCACGGTTGCGGATGACGGGGTGCGCGACCAGCTGCAGCGCCTGACGCAGCAGCGGCAGGGCGTCGTACGCCGGCACCGAGCGCTCGACGTCGACGTGTCGGGCGAGCGCGCCGACGCGGACGCCGCCCTCCTCGGCGCGGACGTAGGCCAGCTCGCGCAGCCGGTTGACGTCGACCAGGTGAGCGGGCGCGGCGAGGCGCATGTTGAGGATCGGCAGCAGGCTCTGGCCGCCGGCGAGCACCTTGGCGTCGTCGCCGACCTGCGCGAGGACCGCGAGCGCCTCCTCGACGGTCGCCGGTGCGGCGTAACCGAACGGCGAGGGTTTCACGCGGTGATCCTGCCGCATCCGGGTGGGGAAGTCTCGCTTCCCCACCCGGATGTCGCTCGTCGGCGGCCCCTCGTCGTGATCGTGAGGGAGATCGGCACCACAACGGTGCCGGATCCCCTCACGATCACGGCAGGAACGACGGGTGGGGACGGTCGTCAGGGCCGCGGCTGTGGACTGTCGTGATCCTGGCGCGGCGCCGGCGGGACGTCGTCGCCGCGCCCCTCCAGCCCCTCCTCGACGCCTTCGCCGAGTGCCCCGTGCTCGCCGGTGCGCCCGACGGCGATCACCGTGCCGTCGTCGAAGCTGTGGCCGGGCTTGAGCGCCTCACGCATGTAGGCCGGGGCCAGCGAACGCACCAGGTGGTAGCCGACCACGGTCACGATCGTGCCGAGCGCGATGCCGCCGACCGAGAAGTCGTCGGTGAACTTCATCTGTACCCCGCCGATACCGGCGACGATGCCGGCTGCGAGCGGCACCAGGTTGATCGGGTTGGCGAAGTCCACCCGGTTCTCGATCCAGATCTTGGCGCCGAGCAGGCCGATCATCCCGTAGAGCACGACCGTGATGCCGCCGAGCACGCCACCCGGCGTCGCGTTGATGATCGCGCCGAACTTCGGGCACAGCCCGAACAGGATCGCCACGATCGCCGCGACGTAGTAGGCCGCCGTCGAGTAGACGCGGGTGGCCGCCATCACGCCGATGTTCTCCGCGTACGTCGTGGTGGGCGAGCCGCCGAACGCCGAGGCGACCGTGGTGCCCAGGCCGTCACCGAGCAACGCCCGGCCGAGGTAGGGGTCCAGGTCGTCCTTGGTCATCTCCGCGACCGCCTTGACGTGACCGGTGTTCTCCGCGATCAGGGCGATGACCGAGGGCACCACCAGGAGGATGAACGCCAGGGAGAACGTCGGCGCGTGGAACCCCGGGACCTCCTTGCCGCCGACGATCTTGGTGCCGTCGGGGAGACCGATCCAGTCGGCGGTCTTGACGGCCGCCCAGCTGATGCGGTCGTGCACCGTCTCCTTGCCGTCGGCCGGCGAGAAGGCGGTGATCGGTCCGAACACGAGGTCGAAGACCCAGGAGATGACGTAGCCGAAGATCAGCCCGAGGAAGATCGCGATCCGCGACCAGAACCCCTTCAGCAGCACCGCCATCAGGATGACCGCGGTCATGGTGAGCAGGGCGACGTACTGGTCCTGCGGCCAGTAGATGCCCGCGACCACCGGCGCCAGGTTGAAGCCGATCAGCATGACGACCGCGCCGGTGACCGCGGGCGGCAGCACCCGGTGCACCAGCTCGGCACCGGCGTAGTGCACGAAGACGCCCACCGCTGCGAGCAGCAGGCCCGAGACCAGGATGGCGCCGGTCACGTCGGAGCTGTCGCCGCCCTGCGCCCGGATCGCGCCGACCGCGGCCACGAACGACGCGCTGGTGCCGAGGTAGCTGGGCACCTTGCCGTTGACGATCAGCAGGAACATGATCGTGGCGACCCCGGAGAACATGATCGCCACGTTCGGGTTGAGGCCCATGATCACCGGGAACACGAACGTCGCGCCGAACATGGCCACGACGTGCTGAGCACCGAGACCGATGGTGCGCGGCCACGACAGCCGCTCTCCGGGTCGGACCACCTGACCCGGCGGCGGGGTCTTGCCGCCGTACACGACATCCCAGCTGAATGCCATCGCGCGCGCCCTCCTCGAGACTGTGCCCACCGGTGACCGGGGCGGTGCACCGTGTGGCGATCGCGGTGCGACGGGCGCCACACCGCGATCAGAGTGCCGGAAACCTAGACCCTGGTGTGGGAGGCGGCACCGGCAGCGGGCGCCAAGACCGTGACCGAGGAGTTTGTGGGGTTCGGACAAACTCGTTCCGCGCGGACCGGGCACCGGCGCGGGACGTGATGCCGGGCCGGTGCGTAGGCACTACGGTCACCACAACCGACGAAGGGACTCCCTGCCCGTGCCCCCGCCCGCCAGGCCCGCGGCTGCCAGCGACGTGCTGCGCCCGGTGCTGCAGGGGGGTCCCCCCGCACGGGGGCGGGTCGTCGGCGTCTTCGGCTCTGCGGTCTACCTGGAGCTGGCCGCCGCCGCGGCGGCGCCCGAGATCCTCGCCCTCGAGACCTACGACGCCCTGCGCCTGCCGTGCGCGGTCGTGCTGGCCGACCGATCGGCGGCTCGGCCGTTTCGCGCGGTGCGCCCCGGCCAGCGGGCCGCTGCTGACGGCCGGGGGCTGACCGTCGGGCCGCTGCGCGTCGAGGTGGTGCGCTGGTGGGCGCCGCGGCGACCGCGTCGCGGTGCTGCGGACGGCCACGCCATGCGTCGGCTGCGGGCGCTGCTGCCCGCTCCGGACCCCGCGCTCGCCCGGGCGGGCGCCCCCCTGGCCGAGTGGCTCGCCCGGCCCGGCCGGGGAGGGTGCCGCGACGCGGTCGTCGGGCTGGTCGGCCTCGGCGACGGCCTCACCCCGGCCGGCGACGACGTGCTCGCCGGAGCTCTCGTCGCCCTGGCCGCCCGGCCCGGGGCGCAGCAGCTGGGGGCCGACCTGGGCGCCGAGGTGCGCGCCCACGCCCCCGGCCGCACGACCGCCCTGAGCGCGGCGCTGCTGCGCCATGCCGCGGGCGGGCTCGGCGTCGCGGCGTTGCTCGACGTGGTCGACCGGCTGACCCACCCGGGGGGCACCGGCCTCGACAGGGCCGTCGTACGGTTGCTCGCCGTCGGCCACTCCTCCGGCGCCGCGCTCGCCCACGGCGTCTCGCTCGCCGGTCTGGCGCCCGCCACCCTCGCCGCACGGAAGGTCTGCGCATGAACGTCGTCGAGGTGAGGCGCAGGTCCTACCACGACTCGGTGACCCTGATGCAGGTCAGCCGGACGGTCGCCGGCGTCGAGGGCGTCGTGGCGGCACAGGTCGCGATGGGCACCGAGCTCAACCTCGACGTGCTGCGCGGCATGGGCTTCGAGGTGCCCGAGGGAGTCGGCCCCGCCGACCTGGTGCTGGCCGTGCAGGCCGCCGACGAGGACGCCCTCGTCCGCGCCCGGGCCGCGACGGAGGCAGCGCTGGCCGCGTCCTGGTCGGGCGGCGGCGACACGGGGCTGGGCACGGCGCCGGCCGCCCGCACCGTCGGCGCCGCCGCGCGCCGCACCCCGGACGCCACCGTCGCGCTCGTATCGGTCCCCGGGCAGCACGCGTTCAGCGAGGCCATCGATGCCCTGGAGGCGGGCCTGTCGGTGCTGCTCTTCAGCGACAACGTGCCGGTCGAGCAGGAGATCCGGCTCAAGGACGAGGGAGCCCGCCGCGGGCTGCTGGTGATGGGCCCCGACTGCGGCACCGCTGCCGTGGGGGGCGTCGGGCTCGGCTTCGCCAACGCGGTGCCGTCGGGCCCGGTCGGCATCGTGGCCGCGTCCGGCACCGGCGCTCAGCAGGTGATGTGCCTGCTGGCCGGCGCCGGCGTCGGCGTCAGCCACTGCCTCGGGGTGGGCGGGCGCGACCTGTCCAGTGCGGTGGCGGGGCGCTCCACCAAGCAGGCGCTGGCCATGCTCGACGCCGATCCGGCGACCGAGCTGATCGTCGTGGTGTCCAAGCCGGCGGCCGAGGAGGTGGCGGCGGACCTCGCGTCGTACGTCGACGGGTTGGCCACGCCGGTGCAGTTCGCGGTCCTGGGCCGCGGCCGTCCCGACCTGACCGCCGCGGCAGCACGCGCGGCCGCCGCGGCGGGAGTCGCGTGGAGGGACCCGCGGTCCTGGCCGGCCGCGGCGGACTCTCCCGGCCGCTACCGCCGGCTTCGCGGCCTCTTCGCCGGCGGCACGCTGTGCGACGAGGCGATGCTGATCGCCGCCGACCTGCTGGGCCCGGACGCGCCGGTGCGCTCCAACATCCCGCTCGACCCGTCGCTCGCGCTCGGCCCGAGCCTCGACGCCGAGGGGCACCTGATGATCGACTTCGGCGACGACGCCCTGACGCGGGGCCGGCCGCACCCGATGATCGACCAGCGCAGCCGGCTCGACCGGCTGGCGCTGGAGGCGGCCCGCGTGGCGGACGGCGCCGCGGGAGAGGGCAGCGTGCTGCTGCTCGACGTCGTGCTCGGGCACGGCGCGCACCCGGACCCTGCAGCGCAGCTGGCCGCCGCCGTGGCCGCGGCGCTGCGGACCGCCGGGGACGCCGGGCGTGACCTGGCCGTCGTGCTCTCGCTGTGCGGCACCCTCGATGACCCGCAGGGGCTCGAGCGGCAGGCGGAGGCCTTCGTGGCCGCGGGGGCGTCGGTCCACCTGTCCAACGCGGCCGCCGCCCGCCACGCCGTCGACCTGCTGGAGGTGGCCCGATGAGCGGCCTGCTCGACTCGCCGCTGGCCGTCGTGAGCGCCGGGGTGCCGCTGTTCGCCGACGCCGCGCAGGCGCAGGCCGTGCCGGTCACCCGGGTCGACTGGCGCCCGCCCGAGCCCGGCACCGAGCAGGACCTGGCCCGGGTCATGGGCGACCCCCGCCGGGAGGAGGCCAACCGCACGGCCGTGGGGCGCCTGCTGTCCGCGGGGGCCGAGCTGGTCGACGTGCGACCCGCCGCCGAGGCGCTCGGGCTCGAGCGCGGCTCGTTCCTGCACGCCGGCCCCCCGATCGACCGGGAGCGCGCCTCCGGGCCGCTGCGCGGGGCACTCATCGGCGCGATGCTGCTCGAGGACCTGGCCGAGGACCCCGCGCAGGCCGAGCAGGAGCTGGCGGCCGGCGGGATCGGGCTCGACCCCTGCCACCACCACCGCACCGTCGGCCCGATGGCCGGTGTGGTCAGCCCCTCGATGTGGCTCTTCGAGCTGCGCGACCCGCAGCACGGCGGCACGGCGTGGTGCTCGCTGAACGAGGGGCTGGGCAAGGTGCTGCGCTACGGCGCCTACGGCCCCGAGGTCGTCGAACGGCTGCGCTGGATGAACGACGTGCTCGGCCCCCTGCTGCGGACCGCGGTGCGGTCGCACGGACCGGTCGACATCACGTCGATCGCGGCGCAGATGCTGCAGATGGGCGACGAGGGGCACAACCGCAACCGGGCCGGGACGCTGATGTTTCTCCGCGAGGTGCTGCCGGGGCTGATCGACTCCGGCGCACCGGCCGCCGACGTCGCCGAGGTCGCGCGGTTCGTGGCCGGCAACGACCACTTCTTCCTGAACCTCGCCATGCCCGCCTGCAAGCTGGCCACCGACGCGGCGCGCGACGTGACGGGTTCGACGCTCGTCGTGGCGATGGCGCGCAACGGGACCGACTTCGGCATCCAGGTCTCGGGAACGGGCGACGAGTGGTTCACCGCACCGGCGAACACCCCCGACGGGCTCTTCCTCGGCTCCTACGGCCCGCTGGACGCCAACCCGGACATCGGCGACTCGGCGATCACCGAGACCGCCGGCATCGGCGGTTTCGCGATGGCCGCGGCACCGGCGATCGTGCGCTTCGTGGGCGGCTCGGTGTCCGACGCGATCGAGGCCACGCAGCTGATGTACGACATCACGCTCGCCGAGAGCACGACGTACCAGATCCCGGTGCTCGAGTTCCGCGGGACACCCACGGGCATCGACGTGACCCGCGTCGTACGCACCGGGCTGCTGCCGCACATCAACACCGGCATGGCCGGACGCGTCGCGGGCACCGGCCAGGTCGGCGCCGGCATCGTCAACCCTCCGGCCGAGATCTTCCCCGCAGCGCTGCGCGCGCTGGCCGCTGCCGTCCCGGTGTAGCGGTCAGGCCTCGGCCACCACGACGGTGACGTTGTCGATGCCGCCGGCCGCGAGCGCCGCGTCCACCAGCCCGTCGACCGCACGTTGCACGTCTCCCTCGCCGAGCAGCCGGGCGATCTCCTTGTCCGAGACCATGTTCGTGAGCCCGTCGGTGCACAGCAGCACCCGGTCACCGGCCGCCACGGGGAGGTGGGTGACGTCGGGCTCGATGCCGCGGTCGAGGCCGAGGGCCTGGGTGATGTAGCCGCCGAGGCCGTGGTCACGGGTGAGCGGCCGCAGGTCGTCGGCGGCGGGCAGCAGGTAGGCCCGGCTGTCGCCGACGTGCGCGAGCCAGAGCTCCTCGGCGCCGAGGACGCCCAGCACCGCGGTCGTTGCCATGCCGGTGCGCGCGTCGTCCTGCGCGGCCACGGCGAGCACCGCGCGGTGCGCCGCGAGCAGTGACTCGACCAGCCAGCCGGCCGTCGCCTCGCCGCCGGGCGGCGGTGCCGCGTCGACGGTCTCCTCCAGGTGGGCGGTGACGGTGCGGCTCGCCAGGTCGCCGTCCGGGTGACCCCCGAGCCCGTCTGCCACGGCGAGCACGCCGAGCGACGCAGCGACGTACATGGCGTCCTCGTTGCGGCTGCGGACATGGCCGACCTCGGTACGCGCTGCCACCTGCATGGGTCCACCGTAGGCGCCAGCACCTGCGCACCGAAGGACTCCCCCGCGGCGCGGCGGACGTGTCACCGCCTGGGAGGATG
The DNA here is from genome assembly GCA_030841035.1 of Actinomycetota bacterium. Lineage (GTDB taxonomy): Bacteria > Actinomycetota > Actinomycetes > JACCUZ01 > JACCUZ01 > BP-173. Next base: position 36,362 of record JAVEDI010000060.1, on the reverse strand, counting down.
CCGACACGATGTCCTCGCCCACCCGCGTCGGAGGGCGCCGGGCCGGCAGAGCTGCGCCGGTTCGCGCGCCGCTGCTGCTGCTCGCCATCTTCCTCGTGGCGCTCAACCTGCGTGCGGCGCTGGCCTCGATGCCGCCGCTGATCCACACGATCCAGCACGACCTTGCGATCTCCAGCAGTCTGGCTGGGCTGCTGACCACCCTGCCGGTCCTGTGCATGGGCATCTTCGCCCCGCTGTCCCAGCGCCTCGCGCACGCCATCGGCCGGGAGGCGACCGTCGCCGTCGCACTCGGCTGCGTGCTCAGCGGGCTGCTGCTGCGCCTGGGCGGCGCCGTGCTGCCGCTGCTGCTGCTCAGTGCGCTGCTCGCCGGCATCGGCATCGCCCTGTGCGGCACCGTCCTGCCGGGGATCGTCAAGGAGTTCTTCGCCGGGCGCCCGGGACTGGTCACCGGCTTCTACCTGCTCGCGATGATGCTCGGCGCCACCGCAGCGTCGGCGCTCGCGGTGCCGCTCGCCGACGCGTTGGGGTCGTGGCAGCGCTCGTCGGCCTCGTGGGCAGTGCTCGCCGTGCTCGGTCTCGCGGTCTGGCTGCCGGTGCTGCGCGCCGTGAACGACCGCGACGACCCGCAGCAGCTGAGCGCGGCCCCGGCACGAGCCGGCTCGGCCTCGCAGCCGCTGCCGTGGCGCAGCCGCACGGCCTGGCTGCTGGCGGCGTACCTCGCGCTGCAGTCGTGCGGCTTCTACAGCCAGCTGGCCTGGATCCCACCGTCCTACGAGGACCGCGGATGGAGCGCGAGGGACGCCGGGCTGCTGCTGGCGCTGTGGAGCATCGTGCAGCTCGTCTCGGGTCTCCTCGGCCCCGCCCTCGCCGACCGCATGGACGACCGGCGCCCGATCGTGGCGGCAGCGGTGTGCCTGAACCTCGCCGGCGTGCTCGGGGTCGCGACCGCACCGGACGCCGCCCCGATCCTGTGGGTCGCGCTGATGGGGCTCGGTCAGGGCGGCGGCTTCGCCCTCGGCCTGGTCAAGCTGATCGACTACGCCCCGAGCCCAGCCGCCTCCGCCCGGCTCTCGGCAATGGTGTTCCTGTTCTCCTACTCCACGGCGTCGCTGGGCCCGTTGGTGTTCGGTGCGCTGCACGACGCGGCCGGCGGGTTCACGCTGCCCTACGCGCTGCTCGCCGGGCTGTGCGTCGTGCAGCTCGTGCTGACGCCCCGGCTGCGCCCGGGCCGGCTCACCGAACCACTCCTCAGCTGAGCGGCCCGGTTCAGCCGCGCAGCAGCCGAGCGAGGTCCTCGGCCGTGTCGATGTCGGCGGGGTCACCGACGTCCGCGCACTCCACGGGGGTGACCAGCTCGCGGTGGCGGGCGAGGAAGGCGCGGGCGCCCACGTCGCCGAGCGCGAGAGCGGCCACCTCGGGCCAGTGCTGTCGCGCCAGCAGCACGGGGTTGCGTGGCCTGCCGTCGTAGGTCGCCACGGCGACCGTCGCGCCGTCGCGGTGCGCGCGGAGCAGCCGACGTACGACGTCGGGACCGATGCCGGGCGTATCGACCACCATCACCACGACGGCGTCACCCTCGGCCACCGCGAGCCCGGCCCGCAGCGACGAGCCCATGCCGGTCGCCCACTCGGGGTTCGGGACGACAGCCACACCCTCGATGGCCAGCTGCGTCGCGCCGCTGACGACCTGCACCGGCCTGCACCCACCGTCGCGCAGCACGCGCACGGCGCGCTCGAGCAGTGTCTCGCCGTCGAGCTCGAGCAGCGCCTTCGGGCGGCCCAGCCGGCGGCCCTCCCCCGCCGCCAGCACCAGCCCGGAGACGGTCACTTGTGGATGGGTCCGTCGGTGCCCGCGAGCCGGTGGCCGCTGCCGCCCCACCGCAGCGCCACTATCTCGGCGGCGATGGACACGGCCGTCTCTTCGGGCGTGCGGGCCCCGATGTCCAGCCCGATCGGCGACGCGATCCGCGTCAGCGCCTCCTCCGCGACGCCCTCCTCGCGCAGCCGGGCCAGCCGGTCCTCGTGGGTGCGGCGGCTGCCCATCGCGCCGATGTAGGCAGCATCGGTCTTGAGCGCTGCCTCGAGCAGCGGCACGTCGAACTTCGGGTCGTGGGTCAGCACGCAGATGACCGTGCGGGCGTCGACCTCGGCGGTGGCGAGGAAGCGGTGCGGCCACTCGACGACGACCTCGTCGGCCTCCGGAAAGCGCTTGGGCGTCGCGAAGACGCCGCGGGCGTCGCAGACCGTCACCCGGTAGCCCAGGAACTTGCCGACCCGGGCGACCGCGCGGGCAAAGTCGATGGCGCCGAAGACGAGCATCCGCGGTGGCGGCGCGAAGGACTGGACGAACACGCTGAGCTCGTCCTGGCGGCGTTCACCGTCGGGGCCGATGCGCTGGACGCCGGTGGAGCCGTGGTCGAGCATGCCGCGTACGTCAGCCGTGACCGCCGCGTCGAGGCGGTCGCTGCCCAGACTGCCGGTGGACCGGTCGGGCCAGACGACGAGATGCGCCCCGATGTTGCCGGGCCCGTCGATGACGGTGGCCACCGCGACCGGCTCGTGCTCGCGCACCGCGGCCACGACCGCGTCGAGCTGCGGGAACGTGGTCGCGTCGACGGGCTCGACGAAGATGTCGACGATGCCTCCGCAGGTCAGACCCACCGAGAACGCGTCGTCGTCGCTCACGCCGTAGCGCTGCAGCACCGGCTCCCCGCTGGCAAGGACCTCCTGGCCCAGCTCGTAGACCGCACCCTCGACGCAACCGCCCGACACGCTGCCCACCGGCTCGCCCGAGTCGGTGAGGGCCATCGCTGCGCCCGGCTGGCGCGGCGCGCTGCGCCAGGTGCCGACGACCGTGGCGAGCGCGAAGCGCTGTCCGTCGCCGTACCACCGGGCGACGTCGTCCAGCACGTCATGCATGGGTGCTCCTTGCTCCCGAGACCACCTGGGCCAACCGCTGCAGTGCGGCGAGCGAGTGCCCGTCGACGAAGTCGTCAACGTGCGGCAAGGCCGCCACCATCCCGGCAGTCATCGGCTCGTAGCCGGGCTGCCCGCGGTGCGGGTTGGCCCAGACGACGCGGTGCGCGAGCCGGTGCAGCCGGGCCATCTGGTCACCGAGCAACGTGGCGTCGCCCCGCTCCCAACCGTCGGACGCGACCACGACGACCGCGCCCCGGGCCACGCCGCGCTGACCCCACCGGTCGAGGAACGCCTTGAGCAGCTCGCCCAACCGGGTCCCGCCGCTCCAGTCCGCCACCGCCCCGGTCACGGCGCTCAGCGCCGCGGACGGGTCGCGGTCGCGGATCTCGCGTGTCACCCGGGTCAGCCGCGTGCCCACGGTGAACACCTCGGTGCCCGGTCGCCGCCGTGCGGCCGCGTGCGCGAAGCGCAGGAACGGGTCGGCGTACGGCTGCATCGACCCGCTCACGTCCACGATCAGGACGAGCCGCCGTGGTCGCACGCGCCGGCGCCGACGTTCCAGGCGCACGGGTTCGCCGCCGCGGCGCAGCATGGCGCGCACCGTGCGGCGCGGGTCGAGCGGGCCATGGTGGGAGCGCCGGTAGCGACGGCTCAACCGCGGCTCGCCGAGCGGGTCGATCGACGCGATCAACCGGCGTACGACCTCGCGCTCGCTGGCCGTGAGCCGCGCGAGGTCCCGGTGGCGCAGGATCTCCGTCTCGCTCGCGGTGGCCGCGGGCGTCGGATCGTCGTCGGAGCGCCGGCGGCGGCTGCGCTGCGGACCCGGCACCGCGATGGGCCGGACCACCTGCACGGGAGTCTGCCGGCGCAGCGGTGGTGCGACGTCTCCGGCGAAGTAGGCGGCGAAGGCGCGGTCGTAGCGGGCGATGTCGTCGGGGCTGCCGCACAGGGTGCAGCGACCCGCCCAGTAGACGTCGGCCCGCCGGCACACGTCCAGGTGCGACGTCGCGGTGACCATCGCCTGCACGCGCTCCGGCGAGGCGTCGACGCCGGCCGCGCGCAGTGTCCGCGCGAAACCCACCATCGTGACCGTGACGTCGGAGTCCCCGGCCGCGCTCACCGAGCGTCCCCACGGGGCGGTGTCATCCCGGTGTCATCCCGCCGTCATCCCGCCGCGGCCCACTCGGCGATGCGGTCCACGACGCGCTCCTGGTCCTCGCGGTACTTCAGGAAGGCGCCGAGGCTGGCCGCCGCCCGGTCGAGGTTGTCGGCACCGAGGTCGTGGGCACCGAGCGCGAGCAGCGCCTCGGTCCAGTCGATCGACTCGGCGACACCGGGAGGCTTGAGCAGGTCCTCCCCGCGCGCGACGCGCGCCACTCGAGCCACCGCTTCGGCGAGCGCGTCGGTGGCGGCGGGCAACCGGCGCCGGATGATCGCCACCTCGCGCGCCAGGTCGGGGTGCTCGAGCCAGTGGTAGAGGCAGCGGCGCTTCAGGGCGTCGTGCACCTCGCGGGTGCGGTTGCTGGTGACCACGACGACCGGCGGCGTCTCGGCGTGGATCGTGCCGAGCTCCGGCACCGAGATGGTGAAGTCGCTGAGCACCTCGAGCAGGAACGCCTCGAACTCGTCATCGGCGCGGTCCACCTCGTCGACCAGCAGCACGCTCGGCGTGGTCTCCAGCGCCTGTAGCAGAGGACGGGCGACGAGGAAGCGGCGGTCATAGATCTCGGCCTCGAGCCGGTCGGCGTCGGCGATGCCGGCTGCCTCGCCGGCGCGCAGGTGCAGGAGCTGACGTGGGAAGTCCCAGTCGTAGAGCGCCTGGGCGGCGTCGAGGCCTTCGTAGCACTGCAGCCTGATCAGCGGCGCGTCCAGCACCCGGGCCAGCGCGCCGGCCAGAGCGGTCTTGCCGACGCCCGCGTCGCCCTCGCAGAACAGCGGCCGGCGCATCGACAGGGCGAGGTAGGCCGCGGTCGCCAGGCCCTCGTCGGCGAAGTATCCCTGTTCATCGAGCAGCTGCACGAGCTGCTGGGGAGAGGTCACGTCCGGCGTCACGCTAGGCACCTTACGGCCGTGGTCGCCGCTCGGCAGCGGGAACTGCCTGCCCTCACCGGCCGGCGACGTAGGTGGGCGGCGTCAGGTCTTCGGGCCGTTCTCCGCCGACGAGGACCGCGCCGTCCGCAGCCCGTCGGCCGGCCAGGCCGGGTCGACGCTGCGCAGCCAGGCGTCGCCGTCCTTCGCGTGGATGCGCCAGCGTCCGCCGGCGCCCGGGTGCGTGGTCACCGCACGCAGCGTCCTGGCCTGGACGGCGGCCAGCACGTCGGACACAGCGACACCTCCTGCGCGGGCCAGGTCTTCCGGCGAGAGCCAGTCGTCCATCGGCGCTATCTCCTTACGGAACGGCATCCCCCTGGCGATCACCGTAGCCGTATCCCGCGCTGCGCTGCGCATGCGGGTAGGAGGGCGGCCGGGTCGAGCCGGGCGCCGGCTGCTGCGACCCGCCGGTACCGGGCCAGCCCCAGACGTGCGGCGGTGGCGGGGTGGTCGTGGCGGGCGCGGGGGCCGGGGCCGGGGCGGGAGCCGGGGCGGGAGCCGGGGCCGGGGCGGGAGCCGGGGCCGGAGCCGGAGCCGGGGCCGGGGCGGGAGCCGGGGCGGGGGCGGGGGCGGGAGCCGGGTCGCGACTGTCGGCACCCGAGGCGGCCGCGGGACGCGGCTGGTTCGCCGGTGTGTCGGCAACCGGTCCGGCCGGTTGCTCGGGAGCGCCCTGCTGGGTCGGGTGCTCCGCCTGGGCGACCGGCGCCGCCTGCCGCGCCTGGGCGCGGTTGGTGGTGGCGGCGTGGCGGGTCTTGTGACGAGGGGTGACAGCGACGTGTCCGCTGCCGACGACCGAGGCGTGGGCCCGTGCCGGTGCCGCCGCCGGCCGAGGGGTGGAGCTCTCGTGTCCTGTCCAGTGGGCGGCCGCGGCGGTGCTGCCCGTGACCGGCTGCTGCGGGCTGGCGGGGGCGGCGGTGACCGCGACGGCCACGGCGGTGGCCCCGGCGGCACTCATCGCTTGCGAGCTCGCGACGGTGGCCGCGTCCATGGCACGGACCGGGGCCTGGCCGAGCACCCGCAGGAGGGGAGCGTTGACGAGGAAGGCCAGCGGCCCCACGGTCCGTAGGACGCGGGGCAGCGCGATCCGCAGGAAGGCGCGGACCATCAACGGGTCGAAGTGCGACCCGGCACAGCGGGTGAGCTCCGCGCGGGCGGACCAGGTGGACATGGGCGACTTGTAGGCGCGGGCGGCTGTCATGGTCTCGAACGCGTCGACCACGGCTATGGCCCGGCCGGCGAGCGAGATCTGCTCCCCGGTGAGCCCGCGCGGGTAGCCGCTGCCGTCGTAGCGCTCATGGTGCTCGGCGATGCCGCGGTACCACTGCCCCAGCCAACCTGCCAGCGGCTGCGCGAGCCGGGCACCGGCGTCGGGGTGCCCCCTGACCGCCGACCACTCGCGATCGGAGAGCGTCGCGGGCTTGTTCAGGACACGCTGGCTGACGTTCAGCTTGCCGATGTCGTGCACGAGAGCGGCCCAGCGCAACCGGCCACGATCAGCGTCGTCCAGGCCCAGCTCGTCGCCGAGCAGGTCGCAGAAGAGCCGCACCCGCTCGCTGTGCCCGCGGGTCTTGCGGTCGTGGCGGTCCAACGCGGTGACCAGCGCCAGCATGGTGGTCGCGGCCTCGCGCTCGCTGGGCTTGCCGTGCTCGAGGCGACGGGTCAGCTCCTTGACGCTCGTCGTGCGGCGTGCGACGGCGAGCCGGCTCGGTGCCACGTCGGGAAAGATCATGGTCATCCGCAGCAGCAACGCCAGCGGCATCAGCCGGGTCGTCGCGCCTGCCACGACCATGCTCGCCGCTATCGCCGCACCGGCCCGCACGCCCAGCAGGGCCCACGCGTTCCAGTCCGATGGCACCAACGGCGCCACGAGCGCGGACACGACGAGGCCCGCGACCAGCGGCACCCCGTAGATGCCGAGGCGCATCAGCAGGGACAGCACCCGATGAGCGCGCCAGGCGTCGTCGGTGGCTCTCTTCTGCTGCGAGTTCTTCCCTGTGGCGTCGGACACGGTCCCCCCAGGACACGCGGGCCCTCCGGCCCAGCGGTCCCCTACCGGTGCACGGGCCGCCCGACCACTCGAGCCAGGAGCCGGCGCTCGTCTGCTGAACACCGGTGTTCTGTGATCGTGTCGGCAGTTCCCGCCGAACCTGGAGGGCGGTTCACCCGTCCGGCCGCAGGAGGGGCCGCGCACCCGACCCCGCGACCGGTCGACGTAGTTGCGCGCGCACGCGCCGTCCGCCGCTGATCAAGACATGGCAAGGTGGAGGAAAGACGGCAAAAGGACTGCACGCGAGGGGACCCGGATGATCGAGGCACGAGGCCTGACCAAGCGGTACGGCGACACGCTCGCGGTCGACGACCTGTCCTTCACGGTCCAGCCCGGCATCGTGACCGGCTTCCTCGGCCCGAACGGCGCCGGCAAGTCCACGACCATGCGCATGATCCTGGGCCTCGACCGGCCCACCCGTGGCTCGGCGCTGGTCAGCGGTCAGCACTACGCCTCGCTCAAGGGGCCGCTGCACCATGTGGGCGCCCTGCTCGACGCCAAGGACGTGCATCCCGGCAGAACGGCTCGCACCCACCTGCGCGCGCTCGCGCAGAGCAACGGCATACCCAAGGGACGGGTCGAGGAGGTGCTCGAGATGACCGGCATGTCGGCCGTCGCGGGCAAGCGCATCAAGGGCTACTCGCTCGGCATGTCCCAACGGCTCGGGATCGCGGCGACGATGCTCGGCGACCCCGACGTACTCCTCTTCGACGAGCCGGTCAACGGCCTCGATCCCGAGGGCATCCTGTGGATCCGCACGTTCATGAGGTCGCTGGCCGCCGAAGGGCGCACCGTGTTCGTCTCCAGCCACCTGATGAGCGAGATGGCCCAGACGGCCGAACACCTGGTCGTGATCGGCCGCGGCAAGCTGCTCGCCGACGTCTCGACCAAGCAGTTCATCGAGGCGAGCGGCACCAACGTCGTCAGCGTCCGCTCGCCGCAGGTGGACGACCTCGAGCGGGTCCTGCTGGCGGAGGGCATCACCAGCGACCGGGTCGACGGGTCACTGCGCCTGCACGGCGTCACCACGGCACACGTGGGCGACCTCGCGGCGCAGCACCGGCTCACGGTGCACGAGCTCTACGAGGAGCGCGGCTCGCTCGAGGCGGCGTTCATGGAGATGACCCGCGACAGCGTCGACTATCACGCAACCCTCGTAGGCGAGGAGCCTGCGGCCACGGCGTCCACCGACGAGACAGGGGCACACCGATGACCGCGTCCGCAGCTTCCGGCTCCGCGGCGCCCACCCAGGTGCGGGTGCGCAGCCAAGTCCCTCCCGCGACCGACCGGTTCGACCACGTGCTGCGCTCGGAGTGGACCAAGTTCTGGTCCGTGCGCTCGACCCTGTACACGTTCGTCGCGCTCGTCATCGTGACGATCGGCATCTCCGCGTTGCTCTGCCTGGCCGTCGCCGTGAACTGGACGGACATCAAGCCCGCCGATCGGGCGCAGATCGACCCGGTCTCGCAGAGCCTGTCCGGCATCTTCCTCGGCCAGATGGCGATCATCGCGCTGGGTGCGCTCGCCATCAGCTCGGAGTACTCCACGGGTGGCATCCGCACCACCCTCACCGCCGTACCACAACGGTTGCGCGTGCTGGGCGCCAAGGCACTCGTCCTGACCGTCACCGCGTTCGGCGCCGGCCTGGTCACCATGTTCGCCTCGTTCTGGCTCGGCCAGCGGGTGCTGGCCACCGCCGACGCCCACCCACCGATCGACGTCTCCATCGGTGACCCGAACGTGCTGCGCGCCGTCATCGGGGGGGCGTTGTACGTCGCCGCGTGCGGGCTGCTGGGATTCGCCCTCGGCGCGCTGCTGCGGCACACGGCCGGGGCCATCACCGTGGCGATCGGGATCGTCTTCGTCCTGCCGATCGTGGCCAACTTCCTGCCGGGCACCTGGGGGGACAACGTCGGCAAGGTGCTCAACGCCGGTGGCGCGATCAGCAACACCCGACACGTCAGCGGGCAGTTCGACCCGTGGACCGGTTACGCGGTCTTCTCGCTGTGGTGGGTCGTCCTGCTGACCCTCGCCGCCATCCTGATGCTCCGCCGCGACGCCTGACCCCGCACAGGGCCCCCGCCTCCGGGGGTCCCGCCCGCGTGGCCCCGGCTTCGGTGATCGTGAGGCAGATCAGCACCGTTCACGTGCCGCTCCCCCTCACGATCACCGCACCCGCGCCACCTCGGTGATCGTGAGGCAGATCAGCACCGTTCAGGTGCCGCTCCCCCTCACGATCACCGCAGAGGGGGCAGAGGGGGCCGAGGGGGCCGAGCACCGCAAAGGGGCCGAGCACGGCAGGCCGGCTAGCGACGGCCGCGCTTCTCGCGCACCTTCACGCTGATCTCGATCGGCGAGCCGAGGAAGCCGAACTCCTCGCGCAGCCGCCGCTCGACGAACCGCCGGTAGCCGGCCTCGAGGAAGCCGCTCGCGAACAGCACGAACCGCGGGGGCCGGGTGTCGGCCTGGGTGGCGAACAGGATCCGCGGCTGCTTGCCGCCTCGGACCGGGTGCGGATGCGCGGCCACCAGCTCGCCCAGGAAGGCGTTGAGCCGCCCCGTCGGGACCCGGCTGTCCCACGAGTCCAGCGCGGTCTGCAGGGCGGGCACCAGCCTGTCCATGTGCCGACCGGTGCGCGCGGAGATGTTGACCCTCGGCGCCCACTGCACCTGCACCAGGTCGCGTTCGATCTCACGCTCGAGGTAGAACCGGCGCTCCTCGTCGAGCAGGTCCCACTTGTTGTAGGCGATGACGAGCGCGCGGCCGGACTCGACGACCATCGTCAGGATCCGGGTGTCCTGCTCCGAGAGCGTCTCGCTGGCGTCGATGAGCACCACCGCGACCTCCGCGCGGTCCAGCGCCGACTGGGTGCGCAGCGTCGCGTAGTAGTCGGTGCCGCTGGACTGGTGCGCCCGTCGGCGGATGCCCGCCGTGTCGACGAACCGCCACGTCTGGTCGCCGAGCTCGATCAGCTCGTCGACCGGGTCCCGCGTGGTGCCCGCGACCGCGTCGACCACGACCCGGTCCTCGCCCGCCAGCTGGTTCAACAGCGACGACTTGCCGACGTTGGGCCGACCCAGCAGCGCTACGCGCCGCGGGCCCCCGGTGTCGTCGTACGTCTCCTCGGGGGTCTCCGGCAACGCCGCGAGCACCGCGTCGAGCAGGTCGCCACTGCCCCGGCCGTGCAGCGCCGACACGGGGTAGGGCTCCCCGAGGCCCAGCGACCACAGCGTCGCGGCGTCTGTCTCGGTCTTCGCGTCGTCGACCTTGTTGGCGACCAGCACGACCGGCTTCCCGGCACGGCGCAGCACGCGCACCACGGCCTCGTCCGTGTCGGTCGCGCCGACCGTCGCGTCGACCACGAACAGCACCGCGTCGGCCGCGTTGATCGCCGTCTCCGCCTGCGCGGCGACCTGCGCGGCAAGGCCCTTGGCGTCGTGCTCCCACCCGCCGGTGTCCACCACGGTGAACCGCCGGCCGTTCCACTGCGCGTCGTAGGGCACCCGGTCGCGCGTCACGCCGGGCACGTCCTCGACGACCGCCTCTCGGCGGCCCAGGATGCGGTTGACCAGCGTCGACTTGCCCACGTTGGGCCGGCCCACCACGGCCAGCACGGGGACGGGTCCGGCGTCGGCGGGCGCGACGTCCTCGACGTACTCGCTCATCGGGCCTCCACGTCCATCGGCACCAGCGCGAGGACCGCCTCGACGGTCTCTTCCAGCGTCAGGTGCGACGAGTCGACGACGGCCACGCCGTCGGCGGCCTCCGTGAAGGTCGCCACCGTCGAGTCCAGCGCGTCGCGGCGCACCACGTGGTCGCGGGTGGCCTCGACCGCGTCCGCGTCGTCGCTGCCGTGCACCTCGAGGGCCCGCCGCGCGAGACGGGCCTCCTCCGAGGCGGTGAGCAGGACGCGTACGTCGGCTCCCGGCGCCACCACGGTGGTGATGTCGCGGCCCTCGACCACGACCCCGCCGCCCGCGGCCACCTCACGCTGCCGGCGGACCAGCTCCTCGCGCACGCCCAGGTTGGTCGCGACCGCGCTGACCACGGCCGAGATCTCGGGCAGCCGGATCGCGTCACCGACCTCCACGCCGTCGACCAGCACGTGCGGGTCGTCGGGGTCGGTGCCCAGCGTGAGCGGCAGCTCGCGGGCCAGACCGGCCACGGCGGCGCTGTCGGTCAGGTCCACGCCGCGGGAGAGGGCCCACCAGGTCAGCGCGCGGTACATCGCGCCGGTGTCGACGTAGCGCAGGCCGAGCCGGCGCGCCACGCTGCGCGCGACGGTGGACTTGCCGGACCCCGACGGGCCGTCGATCGCGACGACGAGGGCGGGGCGGTCCGGGGTGGCGCTGGGCGCGGGCATGGTGAACCTCGGTCGAGGGGCGGGGGGTACTGCACGAGGTTACCGCCCCCTCAGGCGTGCACCTGCCAACCGCGGGCGGTGAGGGCGTCCGCCAGCCGCTGCTCGGCGCCCGGCGCGACGCTGAGCTCGACCAGTCCGACCGGCTGCCCCGGCGAGTGCTCGATCGCGACGTCCTCGATGTTCACGCCGGCCTCCCCCGCCGTCGCGAACAGCCGGGCCAGCTCCCCCGGCCGGTCGGGCAGCACGACCGGCACGAGCACGTACGGCGTCTGCCGGCCGCCGTGCTTGCCCGGCAGCCGGGCCCGGCCGGCGTTGCCTCGGACCAGAGCCTCGCGCAGCGCGGTGCGTCCCCACTCGGGGTCCACGCCGACCTCGTGCAGCGCCGAGATGACGTGGTCGACGTCCTGGCGCAGCGCGTCGAGGATGCGGGCGACCGGCTCCGCGTTGGCGGCGAGCACCTCCACCCAGAGGTCGGGGTCGGAGGCGGCGACGCGGGTCGTGTCGCGCAGTCCCTGCCCGGTCAGCGCCAGCGTCTCGTCCTCGCCGTCGGCCAGCCGGGCGGCGACCAGGCTGGCCGCGACCTGGGGGACGTGGGACACGAGCGCCACAGCGACGTCGTGCTCGGCGGCCCCGAGGTGCACGGGTACGCCGCCGCACAGCGCCACGAGTGCCTCCGTGCGCGCCAGGGACCCCGGGTCCACCCCGTCGGGGACGATCACCCACGGGTGTCCCTCGAACAGGTCCCCCCGCGCGGCGAGCGGTCCGGAGCGTTCCCGGCCGGCCATCGGGTGGGTGCCGACGAAGTGGGCCGCGCCACCGGCGCTGGCGCGGACGGTGCGCAGGATGTCGGCCTTCACCCCGCAGGTGTCGATGACCGTCGCGGCCGCGTTGGCGGCGACCAGGCCGCTGACGACCGACGCCGTCGCCGAGGGCGCGATCGCGACCACGGCGAGGTCGACCTGCCCGGGCGGCGCTGTCGGGTCGCCGGCCCCCAGGTCCACCGCCTGGCGAAGCGCCTGCGGGTCACGGTCGGTGAGGTACACGGTCACGCCGTGGGCGCGGAGGGCGAGCGCGACCGACGTACCGATCAGCCCGGTGCCCACGACAAGGACGCTGCTGAGCGCGCCGGTGGCGACGTCGGTCACTGGGCGAGGTCGCGCCGCAGCGCCGCGGCGCCGCGTAGGTAGACGTGGCGGATCTCGCTGCGGGGCCGCTCGGTCTCGATGTGCATCATCACGCGGATGACGCGGGGCAGGGCGCCCTGCACGTCGATCTCCTGGGCACACAGCAGCGGGACGTCGCCGATGCCGAGCTGGCGGGCGGCCAGGGCGGGGAACTCGCTGTGCAGATCGGGTGTCGCGGTGAAGAGCATCGACACGAGGTCGTCGGTGTCGAGCGCGTTCTGCTCGACGATCGCACGGATCAGCTCGTCGACCGACGCGAGCAGGTGCTCGCGGTCGTCGGCGTCCAGCTGGGTCGCTCCGCGGACGGCGCGCACGGCCATGGTCGGGCACCTCCTTCGCGCCCAGCACCCTAGCCCGCGCCTCTTCGGCGACCGATCATCCGTCCAGGCGGTGGACCCGCACCCTGGGCCCGACGGTGGTCGATACGTTGCCTGGCGTGCACGGCTCCCCGACCTCGCGTCTGCCGGCGCCGGTGCTGGTGCTCGGCGCGATCGCGTCGGTGCAGACCGGCAGCGCGATCGCCCGCTCGGTGTTCGACGAGACCGGCGCGATGGGTGTCACGCTGATGCGGCTGGGCTTCGCGAGCGTGCTGCTCGTCGCCGTGCTGCGGCCGGCACCGTGGCGCTGGTCGCGCGACGCGCGCATCGCGGCCGTCGTCTTCGGGCTGGCGATGGCCAGCATGAACATCTCGTTCTACCAGGCCCTCCGGACGCTGCCACTGGGAGTCGCGGTCACCGCGGAGTTCCTGGGTCCCCTCTGCCTGGCGCTCGCCCAGACCCGCCGGGTGCGCGACCTGGTCTGGGTCGGGTGCGCGGGCGCGGGCGTGGCCCTGCTCGGGCTGCGTGGCGGCAGCGACGCACCGCTGAGGGGTCTCGCGTTCGCCTTGCTGGCGGGCCTGTTCTGGGCCGGCTACATCCTCGCGAGCGCCCGGGTGGGGCGCCTGGTGCCTGGTACGGAGGGGCTCGCCGTGGCGCTGGTCGTCGCGTCGTTGGCCGCGCTGCCGTTCGGCGCGACCGGAGTGGTGCGTGTCCTCGACCAGCCTGCGGTCCTCGCCGTCGGGATGCTGGTGGCCCTGCTGTCCTCTGTCGTCCCCTACGGCTTCGAGCTTGCCGCGCTGCGGCGCATCCCGACGCGGGTGTTCGGGGTGCTGATGAGCCTCGAACCGGCCGCGGCGGCGCTGGCCGGGCTCCTGGTGCTCGGTCAGGCGTTGGCCGCACGCGAGCTGGTCGCACTGGTCCTGGTCAGCCTGGCCAGCATCGGGATCACCGTCGGGCGCCGCCGTACCGACGTGCCACCGCCCCCGCTGGACTGACCCGCTGGACTGACCCGCCGGACTGACCCGCCGGACTGACCCGCCGGCCGGCGACCGACCCGTCCCACCCCGGCCCCCCTCCCCTGACGGTGATCGTGAGGGGTATCAGCACCGTTCCGGTGCCGATACCCCTCACGATCACCGGTCGGGTGCGGTTTGGGGCGGTCGGGTGCGGTCCGGTGCGGTCCGGTCGGGTGCGGTCCGGCGACCGAGCGCCTGGCTGCCCTACAGCCCCACCGCGCGGTAGAGCGCGCCGATCTCCTGCTGGCTGAGCTTGCGCTGCTTCCCGGGCTTCAGGTGTCCTAGCGAGACCGGACCGATGTCGGTGCGCACCAGCCGGCTCACCGGATGGCCCACCTCGGCCAGCAGCCGGCGAACGATGTGCTTGCGGCCCTCGTGCAGCGACACCTCGACCAGCACCCGCGAGCCGACGGTGCTCACCAGCCGGAACGAGTCGACCTGCACCGGCCCGTCCTCGAGCTCGACACCGGCCTTGAGCCGTCGACCGGTGTCGCGAGCCACCGGCCCGGTCACCTCGGCGAGGTAGGTCTTCACCACTCCGAAGGACGGATGGCTGAGCCGGTGCGCCAGGTCGCCGTCGTTGGTCAGCAGGATCAGCCCTTCGGTGTCGGCGTCGAGGCGCCCGACGTGGAACAGCCGGGCCTCCCGATCGGCGACGTAGTCGGCGATGGTGGGGCGGCCCTCGGGGTCACTCATCGTGCTCACCACCCCGACCGGCTTGTTGAGCAACAGGTAGACGTGGTCCGGCGCGGACGCGATGCGCATCCCGTCGACGTGGATGACCGCCCGGCGCGGATCGACGCGCAGGCCCTGGTCGACGACCACCGCGCCGTCCACCTCTACCCGCCCCGCGTCGATCAGCAGCTCGCAGGCCCGTCGGCTGCCGAGTCCGGCCGCCGCGAGCACCCGCTGCAGCCGTACGCCGTCCGGGTCGTGCACGGCCGGCGCGGCGCCCCGGGCAGGGACGCGGCGCGGCGGAGCAGGCCGCTCCCCCGCCTTGCGGGGGGCAGCCTTGCGGGCGGCAGTCTTGCGCGCGGCGGCCTTCGTGGCGGCAGCCTTCTTCCCAGCGGCCGAGCGCGGCGCGTCCCGCGCCGGGGCGGCGTCGCGCCGTCGCGCCAAGCGCTCCTCCGTCGCCTTGCGCGCCAAGGACGTACGGGCCGGTGCTTTCCCCGCTGGCTTGCTCCCCGCTGGCTTGTTCCCCGCTGGCTTCTTCGCCGCTGGCTTCTTCGCCGCTGGCTTCTTCGCCGTGGACTTCTTCGGGCTGGACTTCTTCGCTGCGGATCCCTTCGCCACGGACCCCTGGGTGCCCGACCGGCGGGCGCCCGACTGCGCCGGCGGCGGCCGACCCGCGCGGCGCGGTGTGCGTGGCTCGCTCATGTGGCCGGTGCCCCCGTCGCGTCCTCGATCGTGTCGGCCTCGGGCAGGAACGGCGCGAGGGCCGGCAGCTCGTCGAGGCTGCGCAGCCCCAGACGCTGCAGGAAGTAGGACGTCGTGCGGTACAGGACGGCACCGCCCTCCCCGTCGTGCCCGGCGTCCTCGACCAGCCCGCGGGCGAGCAGCGTGCGCATCACGCCGTCGACGTTGACCCCGCGCACCGCAGAGACCCGCGCCCGCGAGACCGGCTGCCGGTAGGCGACGACGGCGAGCGTCTCGAGCGCCGCCTGGGTGAGCCGGGCGGCCTGCCCGTCGAGCACGAACCGCTCGACGTACGGCGCACATGACGCGCGCGTGTAGAAGCGCCAGCCGCCGGCGACCTGGCGCAGCTCGAAGCCGCGGCCCGCCTCGTCGTACTCGGCCTTCAGGGCCCGCAGCGACTCGAGGACCTCGCCGGTCGGGCGCTCGGTGACCTGGGCGAGCAACACCTCGCCGACCGGCTCGTCGACGACCATCAGGATCGCCTCCAGCGCCGTGCGCAACGGCGGCGCGTCGTCATCGATCCCCTCGGGGGCCTCGCGGGACCGGCGTTCGGCGCGGTCCAGGTCGATCACCTCGCGCGGCTCGGTCAGCTCGTCCGCGCCCGTCGCCTGGGGCTCGGGCTGGTCAGCGGGTGTCGTCATCGCCACTCTCCCGTAGCTCGGCGGTCGCTTCGGCGGTCGGGGCCGACGGTGCCGCCCCGCCGTCCGCGTCCTCGCCGTCGGCTGCCTGGTCGCTGCCATCCTGCTCGAACTCGTCCTGCACGCCGACATCGCCCTCGTCGCTGCCGGTCCAGCGCACGTGCAGCTCCCCGAGCGGCGACACCTGCTCGAAGGTCACAGCGCCCTCGCGGTAGAGCTCGAGCAGGGCCAGGAACCGGGCCACGACGACGAGGGTGCCCGCGCAGTCGGCGGTCAGCGTGCGGAAGGTGCTCGACCGGGCCCGGCGAAGGGCGGTGACCAGGATCGCCGCCTGCTCCCGGACGCTGACCCGGGGCGCGTGCAGGTGCTCGAGGCCGACCGTCGGGACCGGCCTGACCGTGAACGCCCGCGACGCCAGAGCGGCGAACTCCTCGGCCCCCAGACCGAGCAGCACCTCGGGCAGCAGCCCGGCGAACTGCGGCTCGAGGGTCACCGAGCGCGGGAACCGGCCCGCCTCCTGCGCCATCCGGCCGGCGAAGACGGCGGCGACCTTCTTGTAGGCGCGGTACTGCAACAGCCGCGCGAACAGCAGGTCGCGCGCCTCCAGCAGCGCCAGATCCTCCTCGTCCTCGACCTCGCCGCTGGGCAGCAGCCGGGCCGCCTTCAGGTCGAGCAGGGTGGCCGCCACGACGAGGAACTCGGTGGCCTGGCCCAGGTCCCACTCCGGCCCCCTGGACTTGATGTGGGCGATGAACTCGTCGGTGACCTTCGAGAGCGCCACCTCGGTCACGTCCAGCTTGTGCTTGGCGATCAGCCCGAGGAGCAGGTCGAACGGCCCTTCGAAAAGGTCGCCCAGGTCGACCCGGAAGGCCCGGTCGGCGGGCCCGGGGAGCGGTTGGTCAGCGGACTCGACGACCGGCTCCGCGCCAGGATCGGTCAGGTCGTCGGGCACTGGGCAACGGTAGTGCAGCGCCGTCACAGGCGGCGCAGGCGACGTACGACGACGCTGTCCTCGCCGTGCGCCTCGAGGTCCTGCAGCATCTCGGCCACGGCCTCGCGGACCAGCCGGCCGCGGTCCAAGGCGACCCCGTGCTCGGCGCGCAGCACCAGCCGGGCCTGCTCCAGGGCGAAGAGCTCCTCAGGGGAGACGTAGACGGTGATCTTCTCGTCGTGACGCTCCCGGCCGCTCGTGCGACCACCCGCCGGGCGCAGCCGGCGGATCTGCGCCGCGGGGCGCGGCGGCTGCTCGGCCCCGGCCGCCGCCTCCCCGACGGGCTCGCTCAGGTGCCCGGGCACCGCTCGAGCACCTCCCTGGCCAGCTGACGGTAGGAGTAGGCACCGCCCGAGGACGTCGCGAACGTCGTGATCGGCTCGCCCGCGACGGTCGTCTCGGGGAAGCGCACGGTGCGGCTGATCGCCGTGTGGAACACCTTGTCCCCGAAGGCCTCGACGAGCCGGGCCAGCACCTCGCGGCTGTGCACCGTGCGCGCGTCGTACATGGTGGCGACCAGCCCGTCGATCACCAGATCCTGGTTGAGCCGCTCCTGCACCTTCTGGATCGTCTCGACCAGCATGGCCACACCGCGCAGCGCGAAGAACTCCGTCTCCAGCGGCACGATGACGCCCTGGGCAGCGGTCAACGCGTTGACGGTCAGCAGCCCCAGCGACGGCTGGCAGTCGATGATGATGAAGTCGTAGTCGGGCACGGCCGGAGCCAGCGTCCGAGCCAGGACCTGCTCGCGGGCCACCTCCGTGACCAGCTGCACCTCGGCGGCCGACAGGTCGATGTTGCTCGGCAGCAGGTCCAGCCCCGGCACGTTGGTCTTGAGCACGACGTCCTCGATCGCGACGTCGCGCTCCATCACCAGGTTGTAGACGGTGCGGTCGATCTCGTGCGGGTTGACGCCCAGGCCGACCGAGAGCGACCCCTGGGGGTCGAAGTCGACGAGCAGCACCTTGCGGCCGTACTCCGCCAGCGCGGCGCCGAGATTGATGGTGGTCGTCGTCTTGCCGACGCCACCCTTCTGGTTGCACATCGCGATCACCCGCGCCGGGCCGTGCGCCTCGCGCGGCGCGGGGTCGGGGAACAGCGGCATCGGGCGACCCGTGGGACCGATCGGGCGCGTCGAGCCGGCCACCGGCGGGCCGCTCACCGTCCGGGTGGCGTCGGCGGGCAGGGTGACCTCGGCGGGCAGGGTGACCTCGGGGACGACCGGGTGCACGGAGCTGTCCGCGTGCACGGGGCCGTGCGGGTCCGAGGAGCTGGCCGGATCTCCCGGCGGGGTGCGCGGCTCGAGCGCCTCGAACGGCTGAGTGCTCACGGACCGTCTCCGTCCTATTTGTCGACTCGTCGGCCTGTCGCCCTACCGACCTTGGGGCGACAGTAGGCAGGCCGCTCCCCCGAATCGAGGCGCCACGCCGAGGACAGCCCGATGAGCCCGAGGCGTCTCAGCGGGCCCGGGGGTGCGCGCTCGCGTAGACCTCCCGCAGCCGGTCGACCGTGACCAGCGTGTAGATCTGGGTCGTCGTCACCGACGCGTGCCCCAGCAGCTCCTGGACCACGCGGACGTCGGCGCCACCGTCGAGCAGGTGCGTGGCGAACGAGTGGCGCAGGGTGTGCGGCGAGATCGCCTTGCGCAGGCCGGCCTTCTCGGCAGCGGCGCGCAGCACGGTCCAGGCGCTCTGACGCGACAGCCGGCCGCCGCGCGCGTTGAGGAACAGCGCGGGCGAGCCGGGGCCCCCCGCGACCAGCGACGGACGGGCCCGCACGAGGTACGCCGAGACCGCCTCCCGCGCGAAGGACCCCAGCGGCACGATCCGCTCCTTGCTGCCCTTGCCGAGCAGCCGCACCGTCCCGGACTCCAGATCGAGCTCGTCGACGTCCAGCCCGATCGCCTCGGAGATGCGCGCCCCGCTCCCGTACAACACCTCGAGCAGCGCCCGGTCGCGCACCGCCCGCGGTGTCTCCTCGGCGCCCGCCGCCATCAGCAGCGACTCGACGTCCTCGACGCTGATCGCCTTGGGGAGCCGCTTGGCGGGCGGTGGCGGCCGCACGCCCCGCGCCGGGTCCACGGTCGCGTGTCCCTCGCGCAGCAGGAAGCGGTGCAGGCCGCGTACGGCCACCACGGCCCGCGCGGAGGAGTTCGACGCCAGCGGTGGGTGCTCGTCGTCGCCCTCGCGCAGGGCGAGGAGGAACGCCGTCACGTCGGCCTCCGAGACGTCCTCGGGGGAGGTCACGCCGCGCCTCGCGAGGTGGCCGACGTACCGGCGAAGGTCGCGCCGGTAGGACGAGAGGGTGTTCGGCGCGAGCCCACGCTCGACCGTCAGGTGGTCGAGGTAGGCCCGCAGGGCCTCCTGCAACGGCGTGCTCACGCGGCGCCGCCGCGACGTCGTACCGGGAGGGCGCGCCGGGCTGCCGTGCTCAGGCCAGCACCTCGTCCAGCGGCAGGACCTGCGCCCCGTGCGCCTCGGCGACAGGTCCGTAGGTGATGCGGCCGTCGAAGGTGTTGAGGCCCTGCGCCAGCGCGGGGTCACGGCGCAGCGCCTCGCGCCAGCCGCGGTTGGCCAGCTCGACGGCGTAGGGCAGCGTGACGGTGGTCAGCGCGTACGTCGACGTGTGCGGCACGGCACCGGGCATGTTCGCGACGCAGTAGAACACCGACTGGTGCACCTTGTACGTCGGGTCGGCGTGCGTGGTGGGACGCGAGTCCTCGAAGCAGCCGCCCTGGTCGATGGAGATGTCGACGAGCACCGAGCCGGGCAGCATCCGCGAGACCAGCTCGTTGGAGACCAGCGTCGGCGCCTTGGCTCCCGGCACGAGAACCGCGCCGATCACCATGTCGGCGTCGATCACCGCCCGGTCGATCTCGTAGGCGTTGGAGGCGACGGTCTGCACGTGACCCTGGTAGATGCGGTCGACCTGGCGCAGCCGCTCGATGTTCTTGTCGAGCAGCAGCACCTCGGCCTGCATGCCGAGCGCGATGGCGGCTGCATTCATGCCGGAGACTCCGGCGCCGATGACCACGACCTTGGCGGCGTAGACGCCGGACACGCCTCCCATCAGGACTCCGCGACCGCCTTCGGCGCGCATCAGCGTGTGCGCGCCGACCTGCGGGGCGAGCCGGCCGGCCACCTCCGACATGGGCGCGAGCAGCGGGAGGGAGTGGTCGGGCAGCTCGACCGTCTCGTAGGCGATGCCGGTGACCTTGCGGTCGATCAGCGCGTCGGTGCACGCCTTGGACGCGGCGAGGTGCAGGTAGGTGAAGAGGCTCTGGCCTTCCCGCATCCGGGCGTACTCCTCCTCGATCGGCTCCTTGACCTTGAGGATCAGGTCGCCGGCCGCCCAGACGTCGTCCGCGGTCGGCAGGATCCGCGCACCCGCGTCGGCGAAGTGCTCGTCAGGGATGGACGAGCCCGAGCCGGCGTCCTTCTCCACGAAGACCTCGTGACCGTTGCGCGCGAGCTCGTGCACGCCGGCTGGGGTGATCGCCACGCGGTACTCGTGGTTCTTGACCTCGCGAGGGATGCCCACCTTCACGGCTATCAACGTCCTTCATGTCGCCAGGTGTCACTGGCCCCGACCTCGTTGTCGGCGCCCGGCCGCCGGCAGGCGCCGGGGGCGGCCCGGAGTCTAATCCTGGCCGCCGCGCCCCGCTTCGCGGTGCAACGCGGGCGCAGGCCGGGAGTGAGACGGCTGGAAGCGGGCAGGGGTCGGTCCGTGACGACCCGCCGACGTGGCAGCGCCCTGGCCGTCCTCGCCACGGCGCTGTGTCTGAGCGTCGCGTCCCCGGCCCCGGCCACGGCGGACAGCCGCTGGTTCGGCGACCGGGTGCTCGACACCCGGCTGCCCGCCGACGTCACGCGCGTCACCGTGCAGCACCACGCCCAGGTGACCGTCCGGATCCGCCACCGTGACCTGCGGTTCGACTCCGGGGCTCCCGGGGCCGTGCGGGTCGCCTTCGACACCGGCGCCCGGTACGTCGGTCCCGAGTTCTACGTCCGCGTCCACTACCAGTCCGACGAGGCTCCCGACCTGCGGCTGGCGCGCGGCTGGGGCGCGCTGCACGGGGCGCCGACGGCGTGCGTCGGGGAGCGGGTCAGCGTCTCGGCCGCGCGTGACGTCACCCGGTTCACCGTCCCGGCGCGCTGCCTCGGCGACCCGCTGCGGCTACGGGTGCACGTGCGCATCGACCCGAGGCCGGGCGACCCGCGCGCCGCCGACGTCGCGCCGGGCGCGCGCAGGATGGGTCCCTGGGTCAACCGCTGACCGGCTGCGCCCGGAGGGGCGTCCGGACACGCGGAAGGCCAGGGCTGCGCGGACGCATGCCCCGGCCTTCCTCGCAGGGTCTCGGTGGCCTTTACGGGCCTTCTGGTTCGACGCAGGAGCGGTGCGGAGTCGTCATAGGGCCTCGTCTCCTTCCACCAGCACGCGGAATCAGACAATCAGGACGGTAGACCCCCGCGCAGCATGGCCGTCAAGCACCGCAGGGCTCCCTCCGCGCCCGCGGTCACCCATCGCCCCAGCGGCCCGCGGACCGCTGCGGCCACGGGCTGTCCGCCGCCCGCAGCCTGGACCAGCCCAGGTCACGCCCCACCACAGCGGCCAGGATGCCGGCGACGGCGGTCGGGTTGTGCAGCCGTCCGGCGAGCACCAGGTCTCGCGCCTCCTCGAGAGGCACCCAGGTGCTCGGCATGTCGCGCTCCTCGCCCTCACCCTCGTGCCGCTCGTGCTCGGGTACCGGGTGCAGGCGACGGGCCAGGAAGCAGCGGAACGCCTCCGTGCTGCCGCCCGGGGAGTTGTAGAAGTCGACGAGCACGTGCCACTCGTCAGCGCGCAGGTGCGCCTCCTCGGCCAGCTCCCGACGAGCACAGTCCAGCGCGGACTCGCCCTTGACGTCGAGCAGTCCGGCGGGGGGCTCCCAGAGGTAGGCGCGCACCGGGTGGCGGTACTGGCGCAGCAGCAGCACGCGGTCCTCGTCGTCGAGGGCGATGATGCCGACCGCCCCCGTGTGCACAACGACCTCACGGGTGACGGTCTGCCCGTCACCGAGGTCGACGCGGTCACGTCGCACGTCCCACACCGACCCGTGGTACACCGTCTCGCGGGTCACGACCGTCAGCTGCGCCGGCTCGTCGGCGAGCCGCAGGTGATCGGACATCAGGCGGACGTCGTCGCCGCCGTCAGTGTGACCGCCGACGCGGCCGCGTTGCGGGCCACCGCCGCGGCGACCAGGCCGACGAACAGCGGGTGCGGGCGGGCCGGCCGGGAGCGGAACTCGGGGTGGGCCTGGGTGGCGATGAAGTAGGGGTGCACCTCTCGGGGCAGCTCGACGTACTCCACCAGTCGACCGTCGGGCGACGTTCCCGAGAACACGAGACCGTGCTCCTCGAGCTGGGGCCGGTAGGCGTTGTTCACCTCGTAGCGGTGGCGATGGCGCTCCTCGACGTACGGCGTTCCGTAGACCTCGCGGGCGATGGATCCTTCCGCCAGCTTGGCGGGGTAGCGACCCAGCCGCATCGTGGCGCCCATGTCGCGCTCCCCCGCCACCACGTCGCGCTGGTCGGCCATCGTCGAGATCACGGGATGGGGAGCTGCGTCGTCGAACTCGGTGGAACCGGCACCGTCGAGGCCCACCACGTCACGGGCGTACTCGATGACCATGCACTGCAGGCCCAGGCACAGACCGAGTGTCGGGATGCCGTGCTCGCGGGCGTAGCGGACTGCTCCGAGCTTCCCCTCGATGCCGCGCACCCCGAAGCCGCCCGGGATGCACACCGCGTCGACGTCCCCGAGCTCGCGCTGCGCGCCCTCGGGGGTCTGGCAGTCGTCGGACGTCACCCACCGGATGGCGACGTGGGCGTCGTTGGCGAAGCCGCCGGCGCGCAGCGCCTCGGTCACCGACAGGTAGGCGTCGGGCAGGTCGACGTACTTGCCGACCAGCGCGACCGTCACGGACGTCGCCGGACGGTGCACGCGACGCAGCAGGTCGTCCCACGCGGTCCAGTCGACGTCACGGAACGACAGCCCGAGGCGGCGTACGACGTAGGCGTCGAGGCCTTCACCGTGCAGCACCTTGGGGATGTCGTAGATGGACGGCGCGTCGGAGGCGGCGACCACGGCCTCCTCGTCGACGTCGCACATCAGCGAGATCTTGCGCTTGACGTTCTCGGGGATCTCCCGGTCGGACCGGCACACGATGGCGTCGGGCTGGATGCCGATCGAGCGCAGCGCCGCGACCGAGTGCTGGGTCGGCTTGGTCTTCAGCTCGCCGGAGGGTCCGATATAGGGCACCAGCGAGATGTGCAGGAAGAACACGTTGTCGCGCCCGACGTCGTGGCGCACCTGCCGGGCCGCCTCGAGGAAGGGCAGCGACTCGATGTCGCCGACCGTGCCGCCGATCTCCGTGATCACCACGTCGATCTTCGGGCCGCCCATCGAGCGGATGCGGGCCTTGATCTCGTTGGTGATGTGCGGGATGACCTGCACGGTGTCCCCGAGGTACTCGCCGCGGCGCTCCTTGGCGATGACGGTCGAGTAGATCTGACCGGTCGTGACGTTAGCCGAGCCGTGCAGGTCGGTGTCGAGGAAGCGCTCGTAGTGTCCGACGTCGAGGTCGGTCTCGGCCCCGTCGTCGGTCACGAAGACCTCGCCGTGCTGGAACGGGTTCATCGTGCCCGGATCGACGTTGATGTAGGGGTCGAGCTTCTGCATGGTGACCCGCAGGCCGCGGGCCCGCAGCAGGTGGCCGAGTCCCGACGCGGTCAGGCCCTTGCCGATCGAGGAGGCGACGCCCCCCGTGACGAAGATGTGCTTGGTCATCGCCGAAGCGGCCAACTGGGGCTCCCGTGGCTCGAGTTGCATCGGAATGGTGCCGATGTGCAGGACGGCCGCGCCGTCCTCTCCACGGAGTTCGAGGTTATCAGCCGCGGGAGGCGGCCGGCGCCACGGCAGGCACCAACGCGTCTGCGCCGGCGGCCGAGCCGTAGTCGCCGGACCGGCCGGCCGCCTGCTCGGCCAGGCCCAGCACGACCGCCAGGTCGCCGGCCACGGACCCGGCGGTGTCGACGGTCGAGGCCCGCGACCGCTGCTGCCCGGCCCGGACCTCGGCGACCAAGCCGTGCGGCTGCGCCGCGCCCAGGACGACCGTGCCCCGGGACGAACCGTCGAGTGCCGTCACGAGCCCCAGCAGTGCGTCACGCGCGGCACTGGCCGCGGCCTTGCCGCGCGGCGGCGGTCCGGCGACGACGACGGCCAGGTCGGCGAGGCGTCCCGGGTCGCCGACCAGGGTGAGCGCGTGGAGCTCGTCCAGCCCCGCGATCAGCTCGGCGGCCTTCTGGTCGACGTCACCGGCCGTCGAGACGTCGCGGGTGACGGTCGAGCGCGCCAGCACGGTGCCGACCCGCGCGATGGGGCTCGCGCCCTCCGCGAAGGTCACACCCGGCGGCACCAGCCGCAGTGCGAGGTCCTCGAGCGGCGACTGCGCCTTGGTCGGGTCGACGTAGTCGGGACGCAGGGTCAGCGTGCCGGTGACCGTGGCGCCCGCCGTGGCCACCACCGTCGACGTACGGCGCACCAACGACCGGTCGGCGCCCGGTGCGGCGATCACGACCACCGTGTGTCCGTCGAGTCGGTGGCGGGTCAGCGGCGCGGCCAGCGACTCGGCCAGTGCCTGGTCGCCGCGTGCCGCAGTCGTGGCGGCGGTCGCGCGTCGCTCCAGGCGTGCCTGGCGGTCCCTCAGTTGCTGGCTCTCGCGCTGGTGGGTCTGGGACTGCGCCTCGGTGATGGGTCCGACACCGAGCACGACGCCGACCCCCAGGGTCACGACGGAGGTGACGAGCGCGAGCCCGTGGTAGCGCAGGCCGTTCATCGGCCGCCGACGCCTTGCTGCACCCACGTGACGGCGCTGTCCCACCAGTCGCCCAGCGGGGTGCCGGCGAAGCCCTGGACACCGGTCAGCACGAGCGCGGCGACGAGCGCGCCGATCGCGACCGACAGCAGCAGCAGCAGCGGCCACGTCGCGACGCGATGACGGTAGATCTGCGCGACCGCACGAGCGTCGACCAGGGTGGTCCCCACCCGCAGCCGGGTCAGGAAGGTGCCGGGCATCTCGTCTCGGCTGTGGTCGATGAACTCGCGGAGCGAGGCGTGCGAGCCGGCCAGCACGATGACCGAGGCGCCGGCGCTGTCGGCCAGCAGCAGCGCCAGGTCCTCGCCGGTACCTGTCGCGGTGAAGACGGCGTGCTCGGCGCCGAGCTCGTCGAGGCGTGCCCGGGCCGGCGCGCGCCCGTCGCGTGAGACGTGCAGCACGAGCTCGGCCCCGCAGGTGAGCGCGGCGTCGGACACCTCGGTGAGGTCGCCGACGACGATGTCTGGGCGGTGACCCGTCTCGATCAGGGCGTCAGCTCCCTCGTCGACGCCGACGAGCACCGGGTCCATCTCCCGCAGGTAGCCACGCAGGCCGGCCAGGTCCTGGCGCCAGCCGGACCCGCGGACCACCACGAGCACCGGCCGTCCCTCGATCGGCGTGCGCAGCTCGGGCACACCCGCGCCGTCGAGCAGCAGGTCGCGCTCGCTGCCCAGGTGCTCGGTGGCGTTGGCGGCGAAGGCCCGTAGCTGGAACATCAGCCCGTCGCGGGCCCGATCCATCGCGCTCTGCACGGTCTGGACGGTGAGCAGGTCACCGCGGGCGATCGGGTCCTCGCCCCGGTAGAGCGTGTCGCCGTCGAGCCGCAGCCGCTCGCCGTCGACCAGGCCGCGCAGTGCGTCGGGCCCGACCCGGTCGAGCAGCGGGATGCCGGCGGAGACCACGATCTCGGGGCCGAGGTTCGGGTAGCGGCCGCTGGTGCTCGCCGCCGCGTTGACGACCGCCGCCGGACGGGCGGCGAGCAGCAGCTCGGCCGTCACCTTGTCCAGGTCCAGGTGGTCGATGACCGCGATCTCGCCCGGGCGCAGCCGCTTGGCGAGCTCGCGGGCGCTCAGTTCCCGCGCGGCGGGGTCCCGGCGCACCGCGTCGAGGCGCGCGACGCCGTGCAGCCCGGGCAGGACGGGGGGCTTGCGGGATCGGCGCAGGGTTCCTAGTCGCATCACCGGCATCGTGCCAGGTGGTCCCAGGAAAACCATGGACCCCAGCCGCCCCGCGTGTCACATCCGTGACACCCCCGTCCCCGCCGTCCCCGCCAGGCCCGCCCGCCGGCCCCGCCCGCCCCGCCCGCCCCGCCCGCCCCGAGGGCCCGCCAGCCCGCGGGCCCGCCCACCCGTGATCGTGAGGGGATCCGGCACGTAATCGGTGCCGGATCCCCTCACGATCACCGGGAACGGGCCTCACGATCACCGGGAACGCCCTCACGATCACGGCACAGCGGCGGGGCTCAGACCGCCTTGGCGGCGCGGGCCACCGCGAGCAGCTCCTGCGCGTGGGCCTGGGCGGCCTCGGACTCCTCCAGCCCGGCCAGCATCCGGGAGAGCTCCTGCAGCCGGCCGGTCTCGTCGAGGCGGGTGACGCCGCTGCTGGTCACGGCCCCGTCACTGGCCTTGCGCACCACGAGGTGCTGGTCGGCGAACGCCGCGACCTGCGGCAGGTGGGTCACGACCAGCACCTGAGCGGTGCGTGCGAGCGCGGCCAGCCGGGACCCCACCTCGACCGCCGCGCGCCCGCCGACGCCGGCGTCGACCTCGTCGAAGACCAGCGTCGGCACCGGGTCCCCGCCGGCCAGGACCACCTCGACCGCCAGCATGACCCGCGACAGCTCCCCACCGGAGGCGCCGCGCTGCAGAGCCCGCGCCGGCGCCCCCTTGTGCGGGCGGAGCAGCATCTCGACGTCGTCCAGTCCGTGCGAGCCGAACGCCAGCCGCCGCTCGCCGACCTCCAGCCACGGCACCAGGTCTCCCGCGACGGTCTGCGAGACGGCCACCGTCACCGTCGCGTCGCGCATCGCCAGCGCCGGCAGCTCGGCGGTGACCGCTTCGGCGAACCGCTTCGCCGCCGCTGACCTGGCGGCGGACACCTGGCCCCCCAGCGCGGCGAGCTGCACCACCAGCGCCGTACGCCGCGTGGCCAGCTCGGTGACACGGTCCTCGGCACCGTCGAGCATCAGCAGCCGCGCCGCGGCGCGCGCGGACCAGGCGAGCACCTCGTCGACGGTCCCCGCGGCAGCGCCGTACTTGCGGATCAGCCGCATCAGCACCCCGCGCCGCTGCGCCACGACGTCGAGCCGCGCCGGGTCGACCTCGAGGCCTGCGACGTAGGACGCCAGGTCGCCCGCGACGTCGGTCAGCAGGTAGCCCACCTCGGCGACCCGGCGGGAGAGCGCCTCCAGCTCGCGGTCGTGGGCGCCCGCGGACTCGAGGCTGGCCCGGGCGGCCGCGACCAGAGCCGTGGCGTCCTGGCCCTCCGACGCCGTCGCGTCGCTGTCGCGCAGCAGTGCCTCGTGCGCGGTGCTGGCCGCGGCCCGGAGCGTGTCGGCGTGCCCGAGCCGGTCCTCCTCCTCGGCCAGGGCGAGCTCCTCGCCCGGCTGCGGGTCCAGCGCCTCGATCTCCTCCAGGCCGAACCGCAACAGGTCGGCCTCCTGCTCGCGCTCCCGGGCGCGCTCCCTCAGCGCCGCGAGCTCCGCCTCGAGGTCGCGCAGCTCGCTGTAGCCCGCGGCGTAGCGCCCGAGCGGGCGCGCGACCGGGTCGCCCGCGTAGCGGTCGAGCGCCTCCCGTTGGTGTGACGGTCGCAGCAGCCGTGACTGGTCCGACTGGCCGTGCACGGCCAGGCTGCTCTCGGCCAGCTCGGCGAGCACCGCGGCGGGCACCGAGCGACCACCGACGTACGCCCGCGACCTGCCCTCGCCGCTGAGGCTGCGCGCCAGCAGCAGGGCCCCGTCGTCCAGCTCGGCCCCGGCCTCGAGGGCCCGCCGCGTGGCAACGTCGTCGGGGCCCAGCGCGAGCCGGCCCTCGACCCACGCGCGGTCCACTCCGGGCCGTACGACGCCGCTGTCCGCGCGCCCGCCGAAGAGCAGGCCGAGGCCGGTGACGACCATCGTCTTGCCGGCTCCGGTCTCGCCGGTGATGACCGTCAGGCCGGGCCCGAGCTCGAGGACGGCGTCGGCGATGACGCCGAGGCCGCGGATGCGCATCTCCTCGAGCACGTCAGGAGCCTAGGTGCCCGAACGGTGCCGGCTGCGCAGCCCCGCCCGGCCGTCCCGCCCGGTCAGCGTGAGCCGGTCCGCATCGGTACCCCCGCGCCAGCCGCGCACCGGCAGGTCGAACTTCGCGACCAGCCGGTCGGTGAAGGGCGCGGTGTGGAGGCGGGCCAGCCGCACCGCCAGCCTCCCGCGACGGGCCTCGACCCGGGCACCGGCCGGGAGGGCATGGCTGCGCCGGCCGTCGCACCACAGCACTCCGGCGCCCTCCTGCGACGAGAGCAGCTTGACCGTCAGCACCGACGTCGGCGCCACGACCATCGGACGGGCGAACAGCGCGTGGGCGCTGATCGGCACCATGAGCAGTGCCTCGACCTCCGGCCACACGACGGGTCCGCCGGCCGAGAAGGCGTAGGCGGTCGAGCCGGTGGGCGTCGCGAAGATCACGCCGTCGCAGCCCCACCGGGACAGCGGCCGGTGGTCGACCTCGATGCCGACCTCGAGCATCCGCTCGCGGCTGGCCTTCTCGACCGACGCCTCGTTGAGCGCCCAGCCGCCGGTCACGAGCTCGTCGCCGACGAACACGCTCACGTCGATGGTCATCCGTTCCTCGACGGTGTAGTCGCGGGCCACCACGCGCTGGACCGTCGCCTCGAGGTCTTCGGGCTCGGCCTCGGCGAGGAAGCCGACGTGCCCGAGGTTGACGCCGAGGATCGGTGTGCGGGTCGAGCGCGCCAGCTCGGCCGCGCGCAGCAGCGTGCCGTCACCGCCGAAGACGACCACGAGCTCGCAGCCCTCCGCGGCGTCGGGTCCGCCGGTCACCACGTGGGCGCCCGGCAGCGCCAGCTCCGCCGCCTCCTCCGCCAGGACCCGCACCTGCACGCCGGCCGCGGCCAGCCGGTCCGCGGCCGCCAGCACCGCTTCGAGCGCCTCGGCCCGACCGGTGTGCCCGAGCAGCAGCACGCAGCGGTGCGGATCGCTCGGCTGACCGGTCATGCGGGTCCTTCCTCGACGGCGGCGTGCAGCTGGGCGGGGTCGAGCGGTGGTGCCCCGCGGGCGAGCCACAGGAAGTACTCCACGTTGCCCATCGGGCCCGGCAGCGGGCTCGCCGTGACCCCGCGCACGCCCAGCGCGTGATCGTCGTACGCCGCCCGGGCGACCTCGCCGACCGCCGCCTCCCGTAGCGCCGGCTCGCGGACCACGCCGCCGGAGCCCAGCCGTTCGCGGCCGACCTCGAACTGCGGCTTGACCATGAGCACCAGGTCGGCGTCCTCGGTGCTGCAGCGCAGCAGCGCCGCGAGCACGAGTCGTAGCGAGATGAAGGACAGGTCGGCCACGACCAGCTGCGCCGGGGGATCGATCGGCTCCTGCTCCAGGGCCCGGACGTTGGTGCGGTCGCGCACCTCGACCCGGCCATCGGTGCGCAGCGACCAGGCCAGCTGCCCGTAGCCGACGTCGACGCACGTCACGTGTCGTGCACCCCGGCGCAGCAGGACATCGGTGAACCCGCCCGTCGACGCCCCGGCATCCAGACACCGCCGGCCGCTGACGAGCAGGCCCTGCGGCGCGAACACGTCCAGGGCCCCGGCCAGCTTGTGCCCGCCGCGCGACACGTACTCCTCGCCCGGCGATGCCGCCACCCGGATCGCCTCGCCGGACTGCACCTGCGTGGCAGGCTTCACCGCGGCCAGGCCCCGCACGCTGACCCGCCCCGCGGCGACCAACGCCGCCGCATGCTCGCGTGAGCGCGCCATCCCGCGGCGCACCAGCTCGGCATCGAGACGGGCGCGGCGAGTCACGGAGAGGCGCTCCCGTGGCCGCGCTGGTCGTGCTGCCAGGTGGCATCCGGCGCGGCATCCGAGGCGGGGTCGTCTCCGGCGGCCTCGGCCAGCGCTTGCTGGAGACCGCGGTGCACCGACTCGTAGATCTCGACGTGCTCGGCCGGCGGGAGGTCGGCCAGCTCGTCGAGCCGGCGTACGGCGGCGCCGACCCGCGGGTCGGCCACCTCGGGCGCCGGCTCGGGCGGCGCGCCCTCGTGGGGCCCCGGGGGCTGCTGCGGCGTCGGCTGCGTCACCCGGACGTCCCGCCGGACCGCTTGGCCGTCGCCTTCTTCGCCGTCGCCTTCTTCGCCGTCGACCGTTTCGCGGTGGACCGGCGGGTCGTGGACCTCGGCGCGGCGGCCGTTCCCGGCCTGGTGGCCTCCCGCAGCTCGGCCTGCAGGCCGGCCAGGCGTTCCTCCAGCCGCCGGGCGCGACCGGTCGCGGCCTCCAGCTCGGCCACGGAGACCAGCCCCAGCCGCGCCACCGACCGTTCCACCTCGACCCGCACCAGGTTGACCAGCAGGTCGCGGTTGGCCCTGCTGGTGGCGATCAGGTCCTCGGTCAGCGACCCCACCTGGGCACGCACCGTGTCCGGAACGACGGCGCCGACGCCGGCCTCGCCCTGGGCGACCAGGTTCTTCGCCACGACACGGGCCCGCTCCCGCGTCACGTCGGTCAATCCGTCGGCGAGCTGGAGGTAACCCCGTAGTCCGTCGAGCACCATGAGCGCTGTGTCCTCCCTTGCGGCTGGCGAACGACCGGCGCTGGCCGGTCCCGACGAGGGAACGCTACCGCTGACCGGCCCCGCCTCACCCCTGCGGTAGCGTCGCCGAAGCCCTGACCACGCACCCGGCCCCGCGCCGCGCCGGTGACGACCCCGACGCCCCCGGCCGGTCGACGCAGCCGCCCGCCGCGCGACGAGGAGGAAGAACCGCCGATGGCCTCGCTCGAGGACTGCCGCCACGCCCTGGAAGCGCTCGCCCAGCGGCTGTCCGGGGTCGACGACCGCGACCGCCGCCATGCCGACTTCGACCGCAGCCTCAGCGCTCACGTGCCCGATCTCGGCGTAACGTTCAGCGGCCGGCTGAGCAACGGGCACATCACCGACATCGCGACCGAACCGGCCGAGCGGGCTCAGATCCGGCTGACCGCCAAGAGCGACGACCTCGTCGCGCTCACCGAGGGCGGCCTCAACTTCGGTCAGGCCTGGCTCACCGGACGCATCAAGGTCGAGGCGGGCGTGCGCGACCTGCTCACGCTGCGCTCCATGCTCTGAGCCGCTGGGCCGGCTGCGCTCGCTGTCAGCCGGCCCCGGTGGCCGCGGCCCACGCAGCGGCCCCGGCGAGCACCGCGACGTCCCCCGACCAGACGGCCACGCACAGCGCGCGCAGCGCGTCGATCGCAGGACCCGCTCCGGCCAGCTCGACCCGGTCACCGCGACGGGTCACCCGCCAGGCACCGCAGACCCATCCACGGTCCTCGCCCGTCACCCGCGGGTGCGGCTCGAGAAGTCCTGCGGAGAGGTCCGCGGCGACGTATGTCGGCCGGTGCTGCTCGTCGGCCGCCAGCAGCTCGTCGGGACCGGTCACCCCGGTGAGCACCAGCAGGCTGGGCACGCCGGCCCGGTTGGCCCCCTCGATGTCGGTGTCGAGCCGGTCACCGACGACCAGCGGGTCCCGCGCCCCACTGCGGCGCATCGCTTCGCGGTGCAGGGCCAGCTCCGGCTTGCCCGCCGCGGCCAGCGGCCTGGCGCCGGTCGCCGCGCGGATCACACCGACCAGGGCGCCATTGCCGGGGGCGATGCCACGGGGGGTCGGCACGGTCAGGTCCAGGTTCGAGGCGATCCACGGCAGGCCGCGACGTACGGCGAAGGTGCCCTCGGCGAGCTGGGACCACCCCACGTCGGGCGAGAAGCCCTGCACCAGGGCGGCGGGGTCGTCGTCCAGGGACCCCACCGGGCGCAGACCGCGCTCGCGCAGCGCTGCGTACAGGCCCTCGCCCCCCACGACGAGCACGGCCGCGCCCGGGTCGACGTGGTCGAGCAGCAGGGTCGCGGCGGCCTGCGCGGACGTGACGACGTCCTGCGGCTCGGCGGGGACGCCGAGCTCGCGCAGGTGCGCCGCGACGGCCTCCGGCGGCCGCGAGGCGTTGTTGGTGACGAATGCGGTGCGCAGGCCGCGCCGCCGCGCCTCCTCGAGGGCCCCGGGTACGCCGTCGATGGCGTGCGGCCCGACGTACACGACGCCGTCCAGGTCGAGCAGCGCCGTGTCGAAGCGCTCGGCGAGGGGGTGCTCGGACCCCTCCTCGAGGGTCACTGACCCTGCTCGCGGTAGCGCAGCGTGGCCCGGGCCTCGCGCAGCGCCTGGTCGTACTCCTTGCGCTGCGGGCGCATCACCGCGGCGATCGCCAGGTGCTCGACGGCCCCCTCGTGGTCGCCGAGGCGCATCCGGGACAGGCCGAGGCCGAACTGGGCGTAGTCGTTGTCCGGGCTCAGCTCGGTGAGCCGGGCGAACTGCCCGGCGGCCGCGTCGTAGCGACCGGCGTCGAACGACGCGCGGGCCAGCGCTTCCAGCACGCTGGCCGAGTCGGGCTCGCGGACGTGGGCATGGCCGAGCAGCGCGGCGGCTGCCTCGGGGCTGCCCGCCTCGAGCAGCTCGAGGGCCCGGACGTACCAGTCGTAGACCTCGCCGGCCGGCTCACCACCGGCCGCTGCCTCCTGCGACACCTCTCGCGGCCCCTTCACTCGTGCGCCGTAGCATGCCCGCCATGCCTGCGGCCGCCGACTCCCCGACCGGCGCGGGTGAGCCGGTGGCCGACCGCCCCACGCTGGGCGTGTTTCCCTTCCGCGGGGTGAGGTACGACCCCGGCCGGGTGAGCGACCTGGCCGCCGTGACGAGCCCGCCGTACGACGTGATCGACGCCGACGCCGCAGATCACCTCGAACAGCTCGACCCGCACAACGTGGTCCGGTTGATCCTGCCACGGCCCAGCGGACCGGACGGGCACGGACGCTACCGGGACGCGGGTCAGCGGCTGGCGGCCTGGCTGGCCGACGGGACGCTGCGCCGCGACGACGCGCCGGCGCTCTACGTCTACGAGCAGGTGGGCGACGACCTCGTGCAGCGCGGCCTCCTGGCGGCGGTCGAGCTGCGTGATCCTGGCGACCATGTCGTGCTGCCCCACGAGGACGTCATGCCCGGACCTGTCGCCGACCGGCTGGAGCTGATGCGCGCCACCGGCGCGAACCTCGAACCGATCCTGCTCGTCTACGACGGCGGCGGCGAGACCGATACGGTCATCGACGAGGTGACCCGCGGGGCGCCGGACATCGAGACCACCACCGAGGACGGGCTGGTGCAGCGCGTCTGGACCGTGACCGACCCCACCGTGCACCGTCGGGTCGCCGCCGACCTGGCGCCGCGACAGGCGCTCATCGCCGACGGGCACCACCGCTACGCGACGTACCGGCGGCTGCAGGCCGATCGTCGCGCCGCCGGTGAGCGGCACGGCGCCTGGGACCGCGGGCTCGCCCTGCTGGTCGACTCGCGCACGTATCCGCTACGCGTGCAGGCCATCCACCGGGTCGTGGAAGGCCTGCCGTACGACGACGCCGTGCGCGCCCTGGCGGGGACCTTCACCGTCCGGGCGCTGCCGGGCCGCCCCGCGTCGGACGCCGCCGACGCCGCGGTGCTGCTGGCCACCCTCGACGAGTCGACACTCCGGCACCCGTTCGTGCTGACCGACGGGCGTCGGGCGGCCTTGGTGGGAGACCCGGACCCGCGACGGGTCGCTGCCGCGCTGCCTCCCCTTCAGTCGGACCTCTGGCGGTCGCTGGACGCCAGCGTCCTGCACGCTCTCGTCCTGGGCGAGCTGCTCGGTCTCGACGACCAGGATGCCCGGGTGCGCTACGTGCACGATGCCGCAGGAGCCGTCCGCGCGGCGGCCCGTTCCGGCGGCACCGCGGTGCTCCTGCGTCCCGTGCACGTCGCGGAGGTCCTCGCCGTCGCGGCCCTCGGGGAGCGGATGCCCCGCAAGTCCACGTCGTTCGGTCCCAAGCCACGCACCGGCCTGGTGCTCAGGTTGCTGGACGAGGACACCTCCGCACGCTCGTGACCTCGACCTCGCTGCGGCTGGACGGGCCGCCCGGGGCCCGCCAGAACCGCCGACGCAGCGCACCGCGGACCTCCAGAACGTCGCCGGGCTGCGCCGCCCGCAACGCGCGCTGGACGTCCTTGCGCCACGCGGCGCAGTCGAGCGTGTCGATGGTGGGTGAGCGGGGCGCCGACGTACGCCGCGTGGGACCACGCTCGACGACCAGCCGGAAGCTCAGCATGAGGTCACCGCTCGGCATCTCGCGCGCCTCGGGCTCACCGGAGAGCCGCCCGACCAACCGGACCTCGTTGACGTGCACGGCAGCGTCCCGGCGCTCCCGAGCGGCAGCGGAACCGACCCGCATCCGCCTCACCTCCGTCCTTGCCCGCCTCCTGCCGGCGATGAACCAGCCTGGCGCGGTCGTCGGCGCCGGAACGGTCGGGACGCAGATCTGTGGACGGCCCGCGAGGGGCCACCGCTGTGGAGAACCGTGCAACCGGCCGGAGGGGACCGCTAGGTGTCCTGGTCCCCGTCCTGCTCGTCGTCGTCGCTGGACAGGAAGGTGACCCCCGCGAGCTCCGCCAGGCGCACGTCGGCGTCGGTCTCGTCCTGGGCGTCCGCGTCGGCGGCGTGCTCGAACCACTCCACGGCCTCCTCCCGGCGACCCGCGGCCAGCAGCGCGTCGGCGTAGGCGTAGAACAGCCGTGCGGACCACGGCGCGCGCAGCGACGGGCGCAGCGCGGGCCCCTGCAGCGCCACGACGGCGGCGTCCAGCTGACCCATGTCGCGGCGCGCGCCGGAGACGACCATGAGCAGCTCCACGCGCGTGGCGGCGTCCAGCCCGGACACCTCGGGCGAGGCGGCCATCTCCAGGGCCCGCTCCGGCCGACCGAGCCCGCGCTCGCAGTCGGCCATCAGCGGCAGATAGGAGGTGTCGCCGGTGATGCGCCGCGCGGTGCGCAGCTCGGAGAGCGCCTCCGCGTAGTGACCGCTGCGGTAGGCCGTGATCCCGGCGGCCTCGCGCACCGCCCCGACCCGGCCGGCCCGCGCGGCCGCGGCCGCCGCGTGCTGGTAGGCCGTCTCGGCGTCCTCGTCGACCAGTCGGGCGGCCATGACGAGATGGCGGGCAACGATGTCGGCGTTCATCGCCGCGAGCGAGGTCAGCTCGGCGCGGACGGCGCGGTCGAGCTCCCGGCCGGTCACGTCCTCGGGCAGTGGCGGCTCCACCCGGCGGGGACGGGTGCTGCGCCGCGCCTGCCCCTCGCGTGCCGGGCGCTCGGCCCGGCCGGCGGCGCCCGGCTGGCCACCACGGGGACCGGCGCCTCGCGGCTCGCCACGGGCGCCCCCGTCGCGCCGGGCACCCCCGTCGCGGACCGGCCGGCGGTCCTGCCCCGAACGGGACCCGGACGACCCCGACCCGGACGATCCCGACCCGGACGACCGGGACCCGGAGGACCGGGACCCGGACACCGGACGCGAGCCACCGCGGGCGGCCCGGGCCGGCGGCTTCCCGGCGGACGGCGGGGCCGCCGGGTCCGGTGCCGGCTCCGGCCGCTGCGGGTCCTGCGGGTCCTGCTCGCTCACGTGTTGGCTGCCCTTCGATCCGCGTCCTCTGCCCCGGCGCCGCCGGGGCCCTGTCCCCCGACGACCGCACGGGGTCCCCGAAAACATCAAGGGCCACCCCCGAACGGGGGTGGCCCTTGATGAATGGATGTCCGGCGGCGTCCTACTCTCCCACGTGGTCCCCCACGCAGTACCATCGGCGCTGAAGAGCTTAGCTTCCGGGTTCGGAATGGAGCCGGGCGTTTCCCCTTCGCTATGGCCGCCGAAACTCTATGGAGATATCAAGGCCGGTCCCGACCGTATCTCGGGAACCGCACAGTGGACGCGTAGCGCATCCCGACCGAAGTCGGGAAGAAAGTAATGTGGTCAAGTCCTCGGCCTATTAGTACCGGTCAGCTCCATGCGTTGCCGCACTTCCACCTCCGGCCTATCAACCCAGTCGTCTTCTGGGGGCCTTACCAGGTTAACCCTGTGGGAGACCTCATCTTGAAGCGAGCTTCCCGCTTAGATGCTTTCAGCGGTTATCCCTTCCGAACGTAGCCAACCAGCGGTGCTCCTGGCGGAACAACTGGCACACCAGAGGTTCGTCCGTCCCGGTCCTCTCGTACTAGGGACAGCCCTTCTCAAGTCTCCTGCGCGCACAGCGGATAGGGACCGAACTGTCTCACGACGTTCTAAACCCAGCTCGCGTACCGCTTTAATGGGCGAACAGCCCAACCCTTGGGACCTACTCCAGCCCCAGGATGCGACGAGCCGACATCGAGGTGCCAAACC
>JAVEDI010000026.1 GCA_030841035.1 Actinomycetota bacterium | reverse complement strand
CCGTTCATCCTGCACCCGGGCGAGTTCGTGCTCGGCTCGACCTACGAGAGGGTGACGCTGCCCTACGACGTCAGCGCCCGCCTCGAGGGCAAGTCGAGCCTGGGCCGGCTCGGGCTGCTGACCCACTCGACGGCCGGCTTCATCGACGCCGGGTTCAGCGGCCACGTGACCCTGGAGCTGTCCAACGTCGCGACGCTGCCCATCAAGCTGTGGCCCGGGATGAAGATCGGGCAGTTGTGCTTCTTCCAGCTGAGCAGCCCGGCGGAGGTGCCGTACGGTTCGGCCGCCACCGGCTCGCGCTACCAGGGCCAACGCGGGCCGACGCCCTCGCGGTCGTTCCAGAACTTCCACCGCTCGCAGATCTAGCGACCCCGGCGGGGTACGTCGGGCCGGGCGCCCCCGGCGGCGTACGTCGGGCCGGGCGCGGGCCGCGGCCGGACCTAGACTGGGTCGCTGCCCGAGGACGCCGCCGGGCCGGCGTCCCCTTGTGCCCCTGGAGGAGCTGCGTGCACGTCCCCCTGTGGGTCTGGACCGTCACGGTGGCGGCGATCACCGTGGTCATCGTCGCCGACCTGGTGCTCGCCGACCGGCGGCCGCACCGCATCGGGGTGCGGGAGGCCAGCCTGTGGGTGCTCTGCTACGTCAGCCTGGCCGCGCTCTTCGCGCTCGGCCTGTTCGTCCTGGCCGGTCCGGGGCCGGGCGAGGAGTTCATCGCGGGCTACGTGACCGAGTACAGCCTCTCGGTGGACAACCTGTTCGTCTTCGTGCTGCTGCTCTCGCGGTTCGCGGTGCCCGACATCGACCAGCACAAGATCCTGCTCATCGGCATCGCGATCTCGCTGGTGCTGCGCGCCGCCTGCATCGCCGCGGGCACCGCGGCCATCCATGCCTTCCAGTGGATCTTCTTCGTCTTCGGGGCGCTGCTCATCTACACAGCCGTCAAGCTGGCGATCCAGCCCGAGGACGGCGACCCGGACTTCCATGAGAGCCGCACGGTGCGACTGATGCGCCGCATCGTGCCGACCACCGAGCACTACGACGGCTCCCGGATGATGACACGGGTCACCGGCAAGCGGATGTTCACGCCGATGATCATCGTGGTGCTCGCGATCGGCGCCGCGAACGTCGTCTTCGCGCTGGACTCGATCCCCGCGATCTTCGGGCTCACGACCGACGGCTACATCGTCTTCGCGGCCAACGCCTTCGCGCTGATGGGTCTGCGGCAGCTCTACTTCCTCGTCGGCGGCCTGCTGGACCGGCTGCTCTACCTCACCTACGGCCTTGCCGTGATCCTCGGTTTCATCGGCGTCAAGCTCATCATCGAGGCGCTCGAGGGGCAGGGCGTCCAGTCGCTCGGCTCGGTGATGCTCCCGCACATCGGCATCCTCGCGTCGCTCGGCTTCATCGCTGCGACGCTTGCCGTCACGACCGTCGCGAGCCTGGCCCGCAGCCGGCTCTCCTCGGCGGCCTGAGAACGCGAGTGGCGAGCAGGCGGCCCAGCTCCGGGATCGTGGTGTTCCGGCGTACGCCGGCGGCGGCTGAGGCGGGGGCGGGACCGGCGGACGTCGAGGTGCTGCTCGGTCACATGGGCGGTCCCTTCTGGGGCCGCCGCGACGAGGGCGCTTGGACGTTCCCCAAGGGCGAGCACGAGCCGGGTGAGGAAGCTCTGGCTGCTGCGCGGCGGGAGTTCACGGAGGAGCTCGGCCTACCGGTCCCCGACGGGCTGCTGCTCGACCTCGGCTCGGTCCGGCAGTCCAGCGGCAAGGTCGTCACCCTGTGGGCGGTCGCGGGCGACCCCGACCTCAGTGGCTTCCTGCCCGGCACGTTCGCGATGGAGTGGCCGCCCGGTTCTGGCCGGCTCGAGGAGTTTCCCGAGGTCGACCGGGTCGCGTGGTTCCCGCTCGACGCGGCGGCCGCCAAGCTCGTCGGCGGGCAGCGGGCCTTCCTCGATCGGCTGGCGGCCCTGCTGCGGGGCTGACCCGGCGGGCGCAGTGCGCTCACCCTGCGGCGGGCTGCGGTCCGTCCTGCTCGGCGCCGGTCGGGCCGCTGCCCGCTCGCACCGAGCGCACCAGCAGCTGCGCGACGTCGAGGACCTCGACGTCGGCGCGCGCCGCGCCCTCCTGCTGCTTCGCGGTGACCGCGTCACCGAGCATCACCAGGCAGAAGGGGCAGGCGGTGGAGACGATGTCCGGGTCGAGGCCGAGCGCCTCGTCGACGCGCTCCACGTTGATCCGCTTGCCGATCTTCTCCTCCATCCACATGCGGGCACCGCCGGCGCCGCAGCAGAAGCCGCGCTCCTTGCAGCGGTGCATCTCCTGGGCCCGCAGCCCGGGGACGCTCGCGAGCACCTCGCGGGGCGGGGAGTAGACCTTGTTGTGCCGCCCCAGGTAGCAGGGGTCGTGGTAGGTCACCAGGCTGTCCACGGGTGTGACCGGCGTGAGGCGACCCTCGTCGACCAGGCGCGAGAGAAGCTGGGTGTGGTGGACCACCTCGTACGTGCCACCCAGCTGCGGGTACTCCCGGGCCAGCGAGTTGAAGCAGTGCGGGCAGGTCGCGACGATCGTCGTGGCGCCCGCCTCGTTGAGGGTCTCGACGTTCTGCTGGGCGAGCATCTGGAAGACGAACTCGTTGCCCAGCCGTCGTGCCGGGTCACCGGTGCACGCCTCGGCCGCGCCGAGAACGGCGAACGAGACGCCGGCGATGTGCAGCAGCTCCGCGAACGCGCGCGTCGTCTTCTTGGCGCGATCCTCCAGCGCTCCCGCGCAGCCCACCCAGAACAGGTAGTCGACCTCGCTGAGGTCCTCGACCGTCTCGCCGAACACCGGCACCTCGAAGTCCAGCCCCTCGGTCCACTCCAGGCGGGCCCGGGCGTTCATGCCCCACGGGTTGCCCTTGTTCTCGAGGTTCCTCAGCATCGTCCCCGCCTCGCTCGGGAACGACGACTCGACGAGCACCTGGAACCGACGCATGTCAAGGATGTGGTCGACGTGCTCGATGTCGACGGGGCACTGCTCGACGCACGCGCCGCACGTGGTGCAGCTCCACAGCACGTCGGGGTCGATGACCCCGCCCTCCTGCACGGTGCCGACGAGCGGGCGTTCGACCTGCGGCTGGCCGGGGGTGGGGATGCGACCGAAACCTGACTCGGGTACGCCGACGTGGCCCGTCTCCGGGTCGATCGCCGGGGAGCCGGTCACCGCGGCACCGTCGGCGGCCAGCAGTGCCGGTGCCTTCGCGAACAGGTGGTCGCGCAGGTCCATGATCACCAGCTTGGGCGAGAGCGGCTTGCCGGTGTTCCACGCCGGGCACTGGTCCTGGCAGCGACCGCACTCGGTGCAGGTCGCGAAGTCCAGCATCCCCTTCCAGGTGAAGTCCTCGACCTTCCCGCGACCGAGGGCCGCGTCCTCGTCGAGCTCGTCGAGGTCCGCGAAGTCGATGGGCTTGCCGTCGGCCATCATCGGCAGCAGTGGACCCAGACCGTCGGGCTCGCGCTTGGTCAGCACGTTCACTGGCGCAAGGAAGATGTGCAGGTGCTTGGAGTACACGACCAGCACGAGGAAGCCGAGCACCACACCGATCTGCAGCAGGATGCCGATCGTCTCCAGCGCCTCGTTGGCGTCCGTGCCGAGCGGATCCAGCAACCAGGCCACCGCCCGTGACCCGAACGCCCACCAGCCGTCGTCCTGGAACGGGAAGACACCGGTGTTGACCTGTGCGCCGCGGTAGAGGAACAAGGTCCAGACGACGTTGAAGATCATGAACAGCACGAGCCAGGCCGCTCGCGTGTGCGACCCGTAGAACCGCGAGGCCCGCTGGCGCTTGGCGGGCGCGCTGCGGAGGCGAATGACGGTGAAGACCGCGAGCGACACCAGCACCGCCGTGGCGAAGAAGTCCTCGAGGAAGCCCAGCAGGGCCCAGTGGCCTATCAGCGGGATGGCGAAATCGCGGTCGAAGAGCGCACCGTAGGCCTCGAGGATCGTCGCGGCCAGGATGATGAACGCCCAGAACGTGAAGAAGTGGGCCGTCCCCGGTACCGACCACGTCAGCAGCTTGCGCTGGCCGAGGACCTCGCGCAGCTGGTCCTTGGCGCGCGTCCCGATGCCGTCGAGCCGCCCGGGCGCCGGCTGGCCGGTCCTCATCAGCCGGTACAGCCAGTACATGCGCCGGCCGGCGACCGCCAGCGCCGCGACGGTCATCAGCAGGCCGATGGCCAGTCTCACGGGTCCTCCTGCAAGGGTGCGCGGACGCGCCGACCATACCGGCCGGTAACTAAGCGCGCGCCGGGGGCTCTAGAAGACGAGCCGGCTGGCCCAGTGCAGCAGCGGGACCAGCACCGGAGCGGCGAGCATCAGCATGCCGAGCACGACCGCGACGGCCAGCAGGCGCACCGTGGCTGCGGGCCGGCCCCGGTGGTCGCGCAGCAACGGCAGCATGCACCGAGCCTACGGCGCCGCGGCGCGGGCCGCGCCGCTCAGGTGACCTCTTCCATGCCGGGGGGCAGGTGGCCGGTCGAGCGCCGGTAGTAGCTGGCCGCCTTGCGGGTGGCGAGCATCCGAGCGACACCCATCACCGCTCCGCTGACCAGGGCCCAGCCGAGCGCCTCCTGCCACGTCGTGTCCGGCGCCTCGGGGTTGGCCGGCGGGTCGTCACCGGTCGCCAGCTGCCAGCCCTTGACCAGCACCTTGCGCGCCGCGACGCCGGCGAACACGGCCGAGACGCCCCCGAAGATCCGCCACCACATGTGCGCGCTCCTTTGCCCGGACTGCCGGTGCCGCCCGCAGGACCCTTGCCCGACGCCTTGCACCCCAATCGTCGGGTGGGCCGGCAACGCGGCGCCTCGCCACGCGCGCGTCACAAGTGGGCGAAACGTCCCCTTGTCAGCACCGGGCCGCCTACCCTGCCTGGTGAGCCGGTGTTCGCCGGTACGACCTCGCCTCTCAAGGGACAGAATTTCGTGCGCACCCGACGCCTCGTCGGCGTGGCCACCGTCGTGGTCAGCCTGCTCGCGACCGCCCTGCCGGTCACTGTCGCATCCGCGAGCACCGCGGTCGGCACGCGGGCAGACCCGGGTGCCGCCGCCGGCCCGGCGCCGCTGGTGGTCCGCCGCGACCGGGACGGTCGCGCCCACTACCTCGGCGCCCGTCGGGGTGCGGTCGTCGAGCGCGCGACGACGCGGGCCCCCGCGGCGGCGGCGCGGGAGCACCTGCGTCACTACAGCTCGGTGTTCGGTGTCAGCGACAGCGACCTGCGCGGCGGCCGGGTCACCTCGCTGCGCCGAGGCGCCTCGGTGGTGCGCTTCCAGCAGACCCGCGCCGGCCTTCCGGTGTTCGGCGGACAGCTGTCCACCGCGCTGGACCCGCACGGCGGCCTCGTCTCGGTTGTCGGTGAGACCTCGACCCGGGTGCTGTCCACGGCGTTCACGGTGCCCGCGTCCGCGGCACGTGCCGCGGCGCTGCGGGCGACGGCACGCGAGCAGAAGCTCGCCGTACGCCGCCTGCGCGCGAGCGCCCCGCAGCGCTGGCTCTACGACCCGAGCCTGTTCAGGTCCGCCGCGCCGCCCGGCGCCCGCGCGGCCTGGATCCTGCAGGTCACCGCTGCGGGCGTGCTCGACGTGCGCGAGCTGGTCGTCGTCGACGCGGCGACCGGTGCGGTGCTGCTGCACTTCAACCAGGTGCCCCAGCTGGACCGGGTGGTCTGTGACAACCGCAACGCCAGGAAGGACGACTACGCCTGCGGGCCCGGACGCTACGTCGAGAGCGAGGGCGGCCCCGCGTCGGCGGTGCCCGACGTCAACGCGGCGTACGACTCGGCGAAGGCGGCGTCCGACTTCTACGCCGGCCTCGGCGTCGACCTGACCGCGCTGATCGGGTCGGACCTGGGCGACGGCAAGAAGCTGCGGTCCACCGTGCGGGTCTGTCCCACGAGTGGCTCGTGCCCCTACGACAACGCGTTCTGGGACGGCACCCAGATGGTCTACGGCTCCGGCTTCGCGGCCGCCGACGACGTGGTGGCCCACGAGCTGACGCACGGCGTCACGCAGCACACCTCCGGGCTCGTCTACTGGTACCAGTCCGGCGCCATCAACGAGTCGATGTCCGACGTCTTCGGCGAGCTGGTCGACCAGACCGACGGCATCGGCAACGACGACCCGTCCGTGCGCTGGCTGCTCGGCGAGGACCTGTCGGTCGGCGTGGCGCGCAG
Organism: Actinomycetota bacterium; assembly: GCA_030841035.1. Taxonomy (GTDB): domain Bacteria; phylum Actinomycetota; class Actinomycetes; order JACCUZ01; family JACCUZ01; genus BP-173. Next base: position 59,643 of record JAVEDI010000026.1, on the reverse strand, counting down.
CATGTCGAACCCGAAGGCCTTCCAGCAGCCCGACCAGGTGGGCGGCCAGTTCTGGAACGACACGTTCGACGACGACAACGGCGCGGTCCACACCAACAGCGGCGTGGGTAACAAGGCCGCCTACCTCATCGCCGACGGCACGGTGGGCGAGCCGGGTGGCGCGTTCGGCGGGCTCAGCTTCCCCGGCCTCGGGCTCACGGCGACCTCGCGGATCTACTGGATCACCCAGCAGCTGCTGTCACCCGGCGCCGACTACTCCGACCTGGCCGACGCCCTCTACGCCGCCTGCCTCACCGTCGGCGTGCCGCAGGCCGAGTGCGACACGACGGTGAAGGGGGCCACCGCCGCCACGTTGATGCAGTCACCGAGCTTCGTGTCCCCCAGCCCGCCGCAGGCGGTGTCGATCACCGGCGGCGACGGCCACATCCGGCTGCGCTGGTCCCCCCCGGCCAGCCAGGGCACCCAGCCGGTCAACTCCTACGTGCTGACCGTGTCCCCGGCCATCGACAGCGAGAACTTCCTGCCGCTCGACACCAGTCCGCGCAACCAGGTCATCGACGGCGTCCCGCCCGGCAAGACCTACACGTTCGGGCTCTCCGCGGTCAGCTCCCACGGCAACAGCGCGGCGGTGCAGCGCACGTTGCTGGGTACGACGCTCACAATCACCTCACCGAGGTCAGTAGCCCTCGGCCGCCGCTTCGCCCTGCGCGGCCGGCTCACCGTCACGGACAACGGCATGGCGCTCCCGTCGCGACCGGTGACGCTGCTCCGGCGGCTGTCCGGCGCGAAGCGGTTCACTGTGCTGACCCGGACGAGGACATCGGCCTCGGGTGCCTACGCCTTCCGGCTCCAGGCCACGCGCGGGGCGACGTACGTCGCCTCGTTCGCGCCGGTCAGCTCGCTGCTGATGGGCACGCACAGCGGGCGTCGGACTGTGGTGGTCCGCCAACGGGTCGCGCTGCGGGCCCTGGACGCGACGGTCCGCCGGGGCCAGGCCGTGCAGTTTCGCGGCCGGGTCACCCCGCGCCGATCCGGCAAGGCGCTGCTGCAGCGCCGGGGCGGCGACGGCCGCTGGATGGGTGTCCGGGCGGCTCGGATGGACGCGCGCGGGCGGTTCCGGCTGTCGTGGACCCCGCGGGGGCCCGGCGCCTACTCCTGGCGGGCGGTCGTCGGGCGCGCCAGCGGCCTGGCGGCCGGCGTCAGCCCGATCCGGATCGTGCGGATCCGCTGAGGAGTGCTTAAGCCGGAGAAGGACAGATAGTTGAGTCGACCCGACTAAGGTTCTTTGACATTCCGCGGTTGCTGGGTGAGACTGTGCGTACTTATTCACCTGTGCACTCCCCGGAGGAACGATCACCATGGCACGTGCGGTCGGTATCGACCTCGGGACGACCAACTCCGTCGTCTCGGTCCTGGAGGGCGGCGAGCCCACCGTCATCGCCAACGCCGAGGGCTCCCGCACCACGCCCTCGGTCGTAGCCTTCGCCAAGAACGGCGAGGTCCTGGTCGGCGAGGTCGCCAAGCGCCAGGCAGTCACCAACGTCGACCGGACCATCCGCTCGGTCAAGCGCCACATGGGCACCGACTGGTCGGTCGACATCGACGGCAAGAAGTACACCGCGCAGGAGATCTCCGCACGGGTGCTGCAGAAGCTCAAGCGCGACGCCGAGGCCTACCTCGGCGAGACCATCACCGACGCGGTGATCACCGTGCCCGCCTACTTCGAGGACGCCCAGCGGCAGGCCACCAAGGAGGCCGGTGAGATCGCGGGCCTCAACGTGCTGCGCATCGTCAACGAGCCCACCGCGGCGGCGCTCGCCTACGGCCTCGACAAGGGCGAGACCGACCAGACCATCCTCGTCTTCGACCTGGGTGGCGGCACCTTCGACGTGTCGCTGCTCGAGATCGGCGAGGGGGTCGTCGAGGTCAAGGCGACCAGCGGCGACAACCACCTCGGTGGCGACGACTGGGACCAGCGCGTGGTGGACCACCTGGTCAAGCAGTTCCAGAACGGCCACGGGGTCGACCTGTCCAAGGACAAGATGGCGCTGCAGCGGCTGCGTGAGGCCGCCGAGAAGGCCAAGATCGAGCTGTCGGCCTCGCAGGAGACGACCATCAACCTGCCCTACATCACGGCCTCCAACGAGGGCCCCCTGCACCTGGACGAGAAGCTCACCCGTTCGCAGTTCCAGCAGCTGACCTCCGACCTGCTCGACCGCACCAAGGCACCGTTCCAGTCGGTGTTGCGCGACGCGGGCATCAAGGTCAGCGAGATCAACCACGTGGTCCTGGTCGGCGGTTCCACCCGCATGCCGGCGGTCGTCGACGTGGTCCGCGAGCTGACCGGCGGGCGGGAGCCCAACAAGGGCGTCAACCCCGACGAGGTCGTGGCCATCGGCGCCAGCCTGCAGGCCGGCGTGCTCAAGGGTGAGGTCAAGGACGTCCTGCTGCTCGACGTCACCCCGCTGTCCCTGGGCATCGAGACCAAGGGCGGCATCATGACCAGGCTGATCGAGCGCAACACCACGATCCCGACCAAGCGCTCGGAGATCTTCACGACCGCTGACGACAACCAGCCCTCGGTGCAGATCCAGGTCTACCAGGGCGAGCGCGAGATGGCGTCGTACAACAAGAAGCTCGGCATGTTCGAGCTGACGGGGCTGCCGCCCGCACCGCGCGGCGTGCCCCAGATCGAGGTTGGGTTCGACATCGACGCCAACGGCATCGTGCACGTCAACGCCAAGGACCTCGGCACGGGCAAGGAGCAGTCGATGACGATCACCGGCGGCTCGGCGCTGCCCAAGGACGACATCGAGCGGATGATGAAGGACGCCGAGGCCCACGCCGAGGAGGACAAGCGCCGCCGTGAGGAGGCCGAGGTCCGCAACACCGGCGACCAGCTCGTCTACCAGACGGAGAAGTTCCTGGCCGACAACGCCGAGAAGCTCCCGGAGGAGGGCAAGGCCGAGGTCGAGGAAGCGGTCGCGCAGCTGAAGCAGGCCCTGGAGAGTCAGGACGAGTCGGCGATCGAGTCCATCAGGACGGCGACCGAGAAGGTCGCCACCTCCAGCCAGAAGCTCGGTGCGGCGATGTACGCCGACGCGCAGCAGTCCGCCCCTGCCGGCGACGGCACCGGTGCGGGCCCGGCGGGCGAGGCCGGCTCCGACGACGACGTCGTCGAGGCCGAGATCGTGGACGAGGGCGAGAACAAGTGACTGGACCTGACGACGTGCCCGCGGGTGACCCCCGCGACCCGCGGGAGACGGGAGACGGGCCGGTGATCCGTGACAAGCGGCGCATCGACCCCGAGACCGGCGCAGTGCGCGAGCCGGCCGGCGGATCGACGTGGCAGCCGCAGCCGGCGCCCCCGCAGGGCCAGCCGGGCCCGGTCGCCGGCACCGCGGCCGACCCCGCGGCGGGCACCGGCGACGCGGCGGCGCTCGACGAGGCGCTCCAGCAGCTCGCCGAGCGCACCAGCGATCTGCAGCGCGTGCAGGCCGAGTACGCCAACTACCGCCGACGCGTCGACCGCGACCGTGCCGCCAATCGCGAGCAGGCGGTGGGCAGCGTGCTCGCCAACCTGCTGCCGGTGCTCGACGACATCGGCCGGGCCCGCGAGCACGGCGAGCTCCAGGGCGGTTTCAAGTCGGTGGGGGAGGCGCTCGAGCAGACCGTCGAGAAGCTCGGGCTCACCCGGTTCGGGGAGGCGGGCGACGCGTTCGACCCGACCATGCACGAGGCCTTGACCCACGCCCACTCGGCGGAGGTCAGCGAGCCGACCTGCGTGCAGGTCTTCCAACCCGGCTACCGCATCGGCGAGCGCATCGTGCGACCGGCGCGCGTCGCGGTGGCCGACCCGGAGTGAGCACAGCCACGGCCGGCAGCACAGCCACGACGACGAGCCGAGAGGGGGCCACCGGGTGAGCACCAAGGACTTTCTCGAGAAGGACTTCTACAAGACCCTCGGTGTCCCCAAGGACGCCAAGGCCGAGGAGATCAAGAAGGCCTACCGCAAGCTCGCGCGGCAGTACCACCCCGACGCCAACAAGGGCGACCCGGCGGCCGAGGACCGCTTCAAGGAGATCTCCGAGGCCTACGACGTGCTCTCCGACGTCAAGCGGCGCACGGAGTACGACGAGGCGCGGACGCTCTTCGGCCCCGGGGGTCCCGGCGGCTTCCGGATGCCCGGCAGCGGCGGCTCGGGCGGGACGACGTTCGACTTCGGCGACGTGTTCGGCTCCGGCGCCGGTGCCGGCGGCCTGGGGGACATCTTCGGCGGCATCTTCGGAGGCCGCGGCCCGGGCCCGACCCGTACGGCGCCGCGCCGGGGCGCCGACATCGAGTCCGAGGTCACTCTCGGGTTCGAGGACGCGGTCGACGGGGCGACCGTCGCGCTGCGGATGGCCAGCGAACAGGCCTGCCCGACCTGCCGCGGAACCGGCGGCAAGGGCGGAGCTCTGCCGCACCAGTGCCCGGTCTGCCACGGCACCGGACAGACCAGCCGCAACCAGGGAGGCTTCGCGTTCGCCGAGCCGTGCCGCGAGTGCCGTGGCCGCGGCATGGTGGTCGACGACCCGTGCCCCGACTGCCACGGCAGCGGGCGGGCGCTGGGCACCCGCACCCTCAACGTCCGCATCCCGCCCGGTGTCCACGACGGACAGCGGATCCGGCTGCGCGGCAAGGGCGCGCCGGGTGAGCAGCGCGGCCCCGCGGGCGACCTCTTCGTCACCGTGCACGTGCGCCCGCACCGGCTGTTCGGGCGCGCCGGGGACAACCTCACGCTGACCGTTCCGGTGACCTTCGCCGAGGCCGCCCTCGGCGGCGAGGTCAAGGTGCCCACCCTCGGCGGCAGTCCGGTCACCCTCAAGCTCGCGCCCGGCACGGCCAACGGCCGCACCCTGCGGGTCCGGGGGCGCGGCGCGAGCCGCAAGGACGGCACCAAGGGCGACCTGCTGGTCACCGTCGAGGTGCTGGTGCCCCAGAAGCTGTCCGGGCCGGCCCGCGAGGCGGTCGAGGCCTTCCGGGCCGCAACCGCCGGCGACGACCCGCGCACCGGCCTGCTGAGCGAGGCGTCGTCGGGCGGGAGCGCGCAATGAGCGGCCTGCGCGCCGACCCCGGCCAGCACGACGAGACCACCCCGGTCTTCGTCATCTCCGTGGCCGCCGAGCTCACCGGCCTGCACGCCCAGACCCTGCGCCAGTACGACCGGGTCGGCCTGGTCTCGCCCGGACGGACGCCGGCCGGGGGCCGGCGCTACTCGCTGCGCGACCTCGCAGCACTGCGCGAGGTGGCGAGGCTTTCCGCGCTCGGCATCGGGCTGGAGGGTGTACGGCGCATCCTCGAGCTGGAGAACCACGTCGCGGCCCTGCAGGAGCGCGTCGCCGAGCTGGCGGCCCAGGTCGAGGACCACCGCGCGGCCGCCAACCGCACCTCCCTCGTCGTGTGGCGACCGCAGCCGCGGCGCTGACCGGCCCCGCGCGCGACCTCACCCGTCCGCCCTCCCTGTTCACGAGCAGGCGAGAGGATCCCGAAGGAACCCCCATGGACCCGCAGAAGCTCACCACCAAGAGCCAGGAAGCGCTCACCGTCGCGATGCGCGCCGCGTCCGATGCCGGCCACCCGGCGCTCGAACCGGTGCACCTGCTGCTGGCGTTGCTCGACCAGTCCGGTGGCGTGGCCGTCCCCCTGCTCGAGGCGATCGGCGTCGATGTCGCCACGCTGCGTGCCGCCGCGTCCGAGCAGCTGTCCAGGCTGCCCAGCGCGAGCGGGGTGACGGTCGCCACCCCCAACCCGTCGCGCGCCACGCTGGCAGTCCTCTCGTCCGCGGGCGGCACCGCGCGCGACCTCGCGGACGAGTACGTCGCCACGGAGCACCTCCTCGTCGGGCTGGCCCAGGCGGGTGGCGAGGTTGCCGACCTGCTGCGCACCGTCGGCGCGACGCCCGAGGCGCTGCTCGACGCGTTCCCCAAGGTCCGCGGCGCGGCCCGCGTCACGACGGCCGACCCGGAGGCGACGTACCAGGCGTTGGAGAAGTACGGCGTCGACCTGACGGCGCGGGCGCGGGCCGGTGAGCTCGACCCGGTCATCGGCCGGGACAGCGAGATCCGCCGCGTCGTGCAGGTGCTCTCGCGGCGGACCAAGAACAACCCGGTGCTCATCGGCGAGCCCGGCGTTGGCAAGACCGCCGTCGTGGAAGGGCTGGCGCAGCGGATCATCGCCGGCGACGTGCCCGACTCGTTGAAGAACAAGAAGCTGGTGTCGCTGGACCTCGGCGCGATGGTCGCGGGGGCGAAGTACCGGGGCGAGTTCGAGGAGCGGCTGCGCGCCGTGCTCGAGGAGATCAAGGCCAGCGATGGTCAGGTCGTGACGTTCATCGACGAGATGCACACCGTCGTCGGGGCCGGAGCGACCGGCGAGGGCGCGATGGACGCCTCGAACATGCTCAAGCCGATGCTCGCCCGCGGTGAGCTGCGCATGGTCGGCGCTACGACGCTCGACGAGTTCCGCCAGCACGTCGAGAAGGACCCCGCACTCGAGCGCCGCTTCCAGCCCGTGCTGGTCGGTGAGCCGTCGGTGGAGGACACCATCGCCATCCTGCGCGGGCTCAACGAGCGTTACGAGGAGCACCACAAGGTCACCATCAGCGATGCGGCCCTGGTGGCGGCGGCCACGCTGTCCGACCGCTACATCACCTCCCGTTTCCTGCCCGACAAGGCGATCGACCTGGTCGACGAGGCCGCGTCGCGGCTGCGGATGGAGGAGGACACGGTCCCGGTCGAGATCGACCAGCTGCGCCGCGAGATCCGCCGCCTGCACAGCGAGGAGGAGATGCTCGCGGACGAGACCGACGAGGAGTCCCGCGCCCGGCTGCACGCGATCCAGGCCCGCCTCGCCGATCTCGCCGAGGAGGAGAGCTCGCTCACCGCGCAGTACGTCAGCCGCAAGAACGCCGCCGAGGCGCTGGCGGAGCTCAAGCGGGAGCGGGGTCAGATCCTCAACCGCATCCAGCAGTTCGAGAACGGCGCCCAGGACGACGGGGCGGAGGTGGGCCGGCTGCGGTTCGCGGTGCTGCCGGCGCTGACCGCCGAGATCGCCGCGCTCGAGGCGACGGTGACCACGTTGGACCGACCCCAGGTCGGGCCCGACGACGTCGCGCAGGTCGTCGCGTCGTGGACCGGCATCCCCGCTGGCCGGCTGCTCGAGGGCGAGACCGCCAAGCTGCTGCGCATGGAGGAGGGCCTGGGCGCCCGCCTCGTCGGCCAGCGCGACGCCGTACGCGCGGTGTCCGACGCCGTACGCCGTGCCCGCGCCGGGATCTCCGACCCCGACCGGCCCACCGGCTCCTTCCTGTTCCTCGGCCCGACCGGCGTCGGCAAGACCGAGCTGGCCAAGGCGCTCGCCGGTTTCCTCTTCGACGACGACCGCGCGATGGTGCGCATCGACATGTCCGAGTACGGCGAGAAGCACTCCGTCTCGCGCCTGGTCGGCGCTCCCCCCGGGTACGTCGGCTACGAGGAGGGTGGACAGCTCACCGAGGCCGTGCGCCGTCGCCCGTACAGCGTCGTGCTGCTCGACGAGGTGGAGAAGGCGCACCCCGAGGTGTTCGACGTGCTGCTGCAGGTGCTCGACGACGGCCGGCTCACCGACGGCCAGGGCCGGACCGTCGACTTCCGCAACGCGATCATCATCCTGACCTCGAACCTGGGCTCGAGCTTCTTGGTCGACCCGTCGCTGGACCCGGCGGTGGCCCGCGAGCAGGTGATGGCGACGGTGCGGTCCACGTTCAAGCCGGAGTTCCTCAACCGGCTCGACGAGATCGTGGTCTTCGACCCGCTCTCCACCGACGACCTGGCCCGCATCGTGGCGCTGCAGGCCGACCTGTTGCGCCGCCGGCTGGCCGGCCGGCGGCTGACCCTCGAGGTAAGCGCCGCCGCCCGCGACTGGCTGGCGCGCACCGGCTTCGACCCGGTCTACGGGGCGCGACCGCTGCGCCGGCTGGTGCAGTCGTCGATCGGCGACCCGCTCGCCAAGGCGCTGCTGAGCGGCGACGTGCGCGACGGCTCGGTCGTGCAGGTCGACGTCGCCCCCGACGGCGACGGGCTGCAGGTCACGGCCGCGTGACCGATGGTCCGTCCGTCCTCACAGATCGGCCGAACGAGGGATTAAAGTCGCCCCCCGCACCGTCGATGATGCTGCTGGTTCGGTGAAGGGGTCGGTCGCGGAGGACGCGCCATGACCACCCGCGCACCGGACCTCCGGTCTGGCCGCGTCCCGGGGCTCACGGGCCCCGAACAGCCCAGGCCGAACCTTCGCCGCCGTCGCCGCCGTTGTCCTCGGCGGCACGGTGTGCGGATGCCCCTGGCAGCGGCCGGTCGGCCGCTGACAGGCTGGGCGCCGTGAGCACAGCGTTGATCACCGGTCCCACGGCCGGCATCGGCCGGGCGTTCGCGCGACGCCTGGCCCGTGACGGGCACGACCTGGTGCTGGTCGCCCGCGACGGGCAGCGGCTGGCCGCGCTGGCGCGGTCACTGGGGTCGAGCTACGGCGTCGACGTCGAGGTGCTCGCGGCCGATCTCGCCGACGACAGCGACCTGCGCCGCGTCGAGGACCGGCTCGCGGACTCGAGCCGGCCGGTCGACCTGCTGGTCAACAACGCCGGTTTCACGCTGAACAGGCGGTTCCTGACCGGCGACGTCGACGCCGAGGAGCGCATGCTGCGCGTGCTCGTGCTCGCCGTGCTGCGGCTCTCGAGGGCGTCGGCACCCGGCATGGTCGCGCGCGGGCACGGGGGGATCATCAACGTGTCGTCGGTTGCAGGCTTCGTGCCGCAGGGCACCTACAGCGCCGCCAAGGCGTGGGTCACCTCGTTCAGCGAGGGCCTGGCGGGTGAGCTGGCCGGCACCGGTGTGCGGGTCCTCGCGCTCTGTCCGGGCTTCACGCGCACCGAGTTCCACCAGCGCGCGGGGCAGGACATGGGCGCCACCCCCTCCTGGCTCTGGCTCGAGGCCCCGCGGGTGGTCGAGGCCGCGTTGCGCGACCTGCGCAGGGGCGTGGTCGTGAGTGTGCCCGGCGTGCAGTACAAGGCGCTCGTCGGCCTGGCGCGCCACGTGCCGGCGACGACCCTGCGCCGGGTCTCCCGCCTGGTCCGCGGCCGGCGCCGCGGCCGCTGACGCCCCGTCAGTGGCCGCCGGTCGGCGTCAGTGAAGCCAGCCGCCGCAGCGCCTCGTCGAGCACCTCGTCCCGCTTGCAGAATGCGAAGCGCACCAGCGGGCGGCCGGCCTCGACGTCGTCGTAGAAGACCTGGTGCGGGATCGCCACCACGCCGCACCGGCGCGGCAGGTCTCGGCAGAACGTGACGCCGTCGTCGTAGCCCAGCGGCCGTACGTCGGCTGTGACGAAGTAGGTGCCCTGCGGGCGGAACGCGTCCAGGCCCACCTCGCGCAGTCCGGCGACCAGCCGGTCACGTTTGCCTTGCAACGTCGTGCGCAGCTCGGCGAAGTAGGAGTCGGGCAGCCGTAGCGCCGTCGCGACCGCGGGCTGCAACGGCGCCCCGGAGACGAACGTCAGGAACTGCTTGGCCATCAGGACGGCACGCACCAACCCCGCCGGTCCGGTCGCCCAGCCCACCTTCCACCCGGTGAAGGAGAAGGTCTTCCCGGCCGAGCTGATGCTCAGCGTGCGCTCGGCCATCCCAGGCAGGGTCGCCAGCGGCACGTGCTCGGTCTCGAAGACCAGGTGCTCGTAGACCTCGTCGGTCACGACGACCAGGTCGCGCTCGACGGCCAGCTCGGCGATCGACTGCAGCTCGCTGCGGTTGAGCACGGTGCCGGTCGGGTTGTGCGGCGAGTTCAGCAGCAGCAGCCGTGTGCGTGAGGTGACCGCGGCGCGCAGCTCGTCGACGTCCAGCCGGAAGTCCGGCGCCCGCAGGGTCACCGGCACCCGCCGCCCGCCGGCCATCGCGATGCCGGCCGTGTAGGAGTCGTAGAACGGCTCCAGCGCGATGACCTCGTCTCCGGGGTCGATCAGTCCGAGCAGCGCGGCTGCCACCGCCTCGGTCGCGCCGGTGGTCACCACCACCTCGCTGGCCGGGTCGAGCACCAGGCCGTAGAACCGCTCCTGGTGCTCGGCGATCGCGGCCCGCAGGTCGGGGATGCCCGGCCCCGGCGGGTACTGGTTGTGGCCGTCGCGGATCGCACGCACGGCGGCCTCCGCGATCTCCTCGGGCCCGTCCGTGTCGGGGAAGCCCTGGCCCAGGTTGACCGAGCCGGTCGCCAGAGCGAGTGCCGACATCTCGGCGAAGATCGTCGTGCCCAGGCCCTGCAGCCGGGTCGCCGGCACGTCGCGCACCATGGCCCCACCCTGGCAGATCGGCCGCTCCGCCGGGCCAGTCCCAAGATCAGGGTCTGGCGGTGGGCGCCCGCGCGTGATTGGCTGCGGACAAAGCCCGGGACACGTGCGCTTGTCGACGTCGCGTCCCTGTTGGCATGGGTCGCCCACGAGCACAGGAGTCGCGATGGTGCAGGTCAGCGTCACGGTCGACGGGCAGCGACGGACAGACGAGGTCGAACCTCGTCTGTTGTTGGTTCACTACCTGCGCGAACGCCTGGGCAAGGTCGGAACACCCGTCGGCTGTGACACGAGCAACTGCGGGGCGTGCACGGTGCACCTCGACGGCAAGAGCGTGAAGTCCTGCAGCGTCCTCGCCGTACAGGCTGACGGCAGCGAGATCACGACGATCGAGGGCCTCGCCGACGGCGAGTGGCACCCGATGCAGACCGCGTTCAAGGAGTGCCACGCGTTGCAGTGCGGCTACTGCACGCCCGGCATGATCATGGCGGCGGTCGACCTGCTCAACAACAACCCGGACCCGTCCGAGGACGAGATCCGCGCCGGCCTCGAGGGTAACCTCTGTCGCTGTACGGGCTACCACAACATCGTGAAGGCCGTGCAGTCCGCGGCCAGCCAGCCCGCCAGCGTGGGAGGGGTCCAGTGACCGAGACCGTCGAGCGTCCTGCTCGGGAGAACGCCGTCGGTCAGCCTCTGCGGCGCAAGGAAGACGCGCGGCTGGTGACCGGGCGCACCAACTGGACCGACAACATCGTGCTGCCCGGCATGCTGCACATGGCGGTGCTGCGCAGCCCGATGGCCCATGCCCGCATCACTCGCGTGGACGTCTCGCCCGCTCTTGCCCGGCCCGGTGTCGTCGCCGCCTACTCCGGAGCGGACCTCGGCGACGCCAACGGCTCCATCCCCTGCGTCTGGCCCGTCACCGACGACATCGTGATGCCCCCGCACCGCTGCCTGGCGACCGACGAGGTCCGGTACGTCGGCGACGCGGTCGCGGTCGTCATCGCCGGCAACCGCTACGAGGCGGCCGACGCGCTCGAGGCCATCGAGGTCGACTACGAGCCGCTCCCGCCGGTCCTGGAGATGCCGGCCGCGTTGCAGGACGACTCGCCCCTCGTGCACTCCGAGAGCGGCACGAACAAGTGCTACACCTGGGAGTTCGCGGGCGGGGACTACGAGGCCGCCAAGGCCAAGGCCGACCGCGTCTTCACGCGCCACTACGTCAACCAGCGGTTGATCCCGATGGCGATGGAACCACGCGCCGTGGTCGCCAACCCGACCGGCCCCGGCGGCGAGATCACCCTGTGGTCGGCTACCCAGATCCCGCACGTGCTGCGGCTGCTGCTGGCGCTCGTCACCGGCATCCCCGAGAACCGGATCCGGGTCATCGCCCCCGACGTCGGCGGCGGTTTCGGCTCCAAGCTGCAGCTCTACCGCGAGGAGGTCCTCGCCGTCGTCATCGCGAACCGGCTCGGCCGGCCGCTGAAGTGGACGGAGTCCCGCAGCGAGAACGCCCAGGTCACCCACCACGGACGTGACCAGCTCCAGGAGATCGAGCTCGCGGTGACCAACGAGGGCAAGATCCTCGGCCTGCGCGTCGACCTCACCGCGAACATGGGCGCCTACCTGCACATCATCACGCCGGGTGTCCCGATCCTCGGCGCCTTCATGTTCAACTCCATCTACAAGATGGAGGGCTACTCCTTCAGCTGCACCGGCGTCTTCACCAACACGACGCCGACCGATGCCTATCGCGGCGCTGGGCGCCCCGAGGCAACCTTCGCGATCGAGCGCATCATGGACGACCTCGCGGCGGAGCTGGGCGTCGACCCGATCGAGCTGCGGCGGCGCAACTGGATCAAGCACGAGGAGTTCCCCTACACGACCATCAGCGGCCTCGAGTACGACTCCGGCAACTACGAGGCTGCCACCGAGCGTGCGCTGGAGCTGTTGGGCTACGACGAGCTGCGCCGCGAGCAGCAGGAGCGCCGTGACCGCAACGACCCCGTGCAGCTGGGCATCGGCGTCTCGACCTTCACCGAGATGTGCGGGTTGGCGCCCTCGCGGCTGTTGGGCTCGCTGAAGTACGTCGCCGGTGGCTGGGAGCACGCGACGGTGCGGGTGCTGGCGACCGGGGCGGTCGAGGTCGTCACCGGCTCGACGCCGCACGGGCAGGGGCACGTCACGGCATGGAGCCAGATCGCCGCGGACGCGCTCGGCGTCGACGTCGACGCGGTCCAGGTGATCCACGGCGACACGGGCACGTCGCCGTACGGCATGGACACCTACGGCTCCCGCTCGCTCGTCGTCGGAGGGATGGCCGTGGTCGCCGCCGCCGAGCGGGTCGTCGAGAAGGCCAAGCTCGTCGCGGCGCACCTGCTCGAGGCCGACCCGGGCGACCTGGAGTACAAGGACGGCGCGTTCAGCGTCAAGGGCAGTCCCGGCTCGTCCAAGACGATCCAGGAGGTCGCGTTCGAGGCCTTCACCGCACACAACCTGCCCGACGGTGTCGAGCCGACGCTGCAGGCCAATTCGACCATCGACCCGGCGACGTTCTCCTACCCGCACGGCACCCACCTGTGCGCGATCGACATCGACACCGAGACAGGCATGGCCAAGATCCGCAAGTACGTCTGCGTGGACGACATCGGCAAGGTCGTCAACCCGATGATCGTCGAGGGTCAGATCCACGGCGGGCTGGCACAGGGCATCGCGCAGGCGCTGTACGAAGAGGTCGTGTACGACGCCGAGGGCAACCTCGTCACGGGCAGCCTGGTCGACTACCTCGTCCCTGCCGCGCCGGACCTGCCCTCGTTCGTGACCGACCGCACCGAGACGCCGTCGACCACGAACCCGTTAGGTGTCAAGGGAGTGGGCGAGGCCGGCACCATCGCCTCGACCCCCGCGGTCGTCAACGCGGTGGTCGACGCGCTGCGCCCGTTCGGCGTCGACGACATCCGGATGGCCTGCACGCCCGAGCGAGTGTGGCGAGCCATCAACGACGCGAAGTCGAGGGGCGGTGAACGCGTGGCGGAGGGCACCGTGGCCTACGGGGGCGCGACGACCGACAGCACCGCCGGCGGTGCGTCATGATCCCGCCGAGCTTCGAGTACGTGCGGCCCGGCTCGGTCGAGGAGGCGGTGTCCGCCCTCGCCTCGAGCGGTGACGACGCGAAGGTCATGGCGGGTGGCCAGTCGCTGATCCCCCTGCTGCGGTTGCGCCTCTCCTACCCGGAGGTCGTCGTCGACGTCGGCCGCATCGAGGCGCTGCGAGGAGTCCGCGACGAGGGCGACCACCTGGTCATCGGCGCCATGACGACGCACGACGAGGTGCTTCGCGACCCACTGGTGCGCACCCACTGCGGGCTGATCGCCGAGGCGACCGAGACGGTGGCCGACCCCGCCGTGCGTCATCGCGGCACCTTCGGCGGTGCGCTCGCGCACGCCGACCCGGCGGGCGACCTGCCCGCGGTGGCGCTGGCGCTGGACGCGGGGTTTGTCATCGAAGGGCCGGGTGGCCGGCGTACCGTTCCCGCCTCGGAGTTCTTCCTCGACTACCTGCAGACGGTGCTCGGGCCCGACGAGCTGCTGGTCGAGGTGCGGGTTCCCAAGCTCGGTGCCGGCTGGGGCTACCGCTACGAGAAGTTCCACCGGGTCGCCCAGTCGTGGGCCATCGTCGGTGTCGCCGCGGTCGTGCAGCGTTCGAACGGGTCGATCGCCAGCGCGCGCATCGGCCTGACCAACATGGGCGCCACACCCCTGCGGGCCAGCGCCACCGAGCAGGCGCTCGCCGGCGCCGACCTCGGCTCGATCGGTGACGCGGCCGGGCACGCGGCCGACGGGACGAGCCCCGCGAGCGACCTGAACGGGGCCGCCGACTACCGCCAGCACCTGGCCCGGGTGCTGACCGGCCGGGCGGTGACCGCGGCGGCGCGGGCCTGATCGCCGAGCGCGGGTGCCGGCCCTCGCCGGGCAGGTCACCCCGGCCCCCAAGCGATCACGAGAGCGAGAGAGTGGAGACCGCATGCAGCTCGAACACGAGTTCGTCGTCCCGGTGCCCGTGAGCGAGGCCTGGGACGTCCTGCTCGACGTCGAACGCATCGCGCCCTGCATGCCCGGAGCGACCGTGGAGTCCTTCGACGGTGAGAACGTCCAGGGCCGCGTCAAGGTCAAGGTGGGGCCGATCCAGGTGACCTACGCCGGCAGCGCCCGGTTCGTCGAGAAGGACGAGGCGGCCCGGCGGCTGACGATCGACGCCAAGGGCAAGGAGGCGCGGGGTTCCGGCACCGCGTCGGCGACCATCCGGGCGCAGCTGCTGGACGACGGCGGCGCGTCGACGAAGGTCACCGTGACGACCGAGCTGGCCATCACCGGCAAGCCGGCACAGTTCGGTCGCGGCGTGATGGTCGAGGTCGGCAACAAGCTGCTGGGCCGGTTCGCCGACTGCCTCGCGCGGGAGATCGTTGGCGGCGACGCCGCGTCCGAGGGACCGGCCGCCTCGGGCGAGAGCAACGCACCGACGGACGCAGCCGCGAGCCCGGCGCCCCCGGCCGTGGCACCGCCGGCCGCGGCACAGGCGAGCCCGCCACCAGCGAGCCCGACACCCGTGCCCCGGCCGGCGCCCCCGCGCGCGGCCCGGGACGAGGCGATCAACCTGCTCGACACCGCCGGGCCGGCGGTGCTCAAGCGTGCCGCGCCGGTCGTGGCCGGCCTGGTCCTGCTGCTGCTGATCTGGCGCGTGACCCGCCGCCGCTGAAGCCGCCCGCCAGCACGCTGGTAGCGAACAGCCCTGGCGCCGGTGTGTCGAGCCCGCGAGGGTCGGCTCATGCAGATCCTCATCATCGGCGGTACGTCGTTCCTCGGCCGCGCGGCTGCCGAGCAGGCGCTCGCGGCGGGGCACGACGTGGCCACGTTCAACCGCGGCCGCACCGGCCCCGACGTACCCGGCGTCCGCGCACTGCGCGGCGACCGGGAGCGGCCCGAGGACCTCGCCCAGCTCTCCGGCGCCCGGTTCGACGCGGTGATCGACACGTGCGGTTTCGTGCCGCGCGTGGTGGGCCGCTCGGTCGCGGCCCTGCGCGACGCGGCCGCCCACTACGTCTACGTGTCGAGCATCTCCGCGGTCGCCAGCTGGCCGGGGTCTCCCGCCCTCGACGGTGAGCCGGGGCGCCCGTGCCCGGCCGACGCGGGTCCCGACGACGGCGACTACGGCGTGCTGAAGGCAGGCTGCGAGCGCGCCGTCACCGAGGTGTTCGGCGACCGGTCCACCGTGGTCCGCGCCGGGCTGATCCTCGGGCCTCGGGAGAACGTCGGGCGGCTCATCTGGTGGCTGCGGCGCATGAGCCGCGGCGGTGAGGTGCTCGCGCCCGGCGACCCCGACCAGCCGATGCAGCTGGTCGACGCGCGTGACCTGGCGCTGTTCATGACGAACGCTGCACAGCAGCGGGTGAGCGGCACGTTCAACGCGACCGGTCCGCGCGGCAACACCACGATGGGCGCGTGGCTGGCCGCGGCGGCCACCGTGACCGGGTCCGCGGCGCAGCTGACCTGGGTCGATGACGCGTTCCTCGTCGAGCACGACGTGGGCGTGTGGCAGGAGCTGCCGCTGTGGATGCCGCGCGGACAGGACGGCGACCACGTCTGGGACGCGCAGACCGCCGCGGCCGAGGCCGCCGGACTGCACACGCGACCGGTCGAGGACACCGTGCGCGACACCTGGGCGTGGATGGCCGAGCACGGCGAGCAGGGCGAGGACGCGCAGGGCCGCATCGGCGGCAACGGCATCGACCCCGAGAAGGAGGCCCGGCTGCTCGCCGCCTGGCACACGCGCTGACTCGCCGCCGCGGCGCCGGCCCGGCTGCTACAGGTCGCGCGCGAGGTTCAGCAGCAGCTCGGCGACCCCGGTGGGGTCGGCGCACGCGGCGAAGTGCCCGCCGGCAGCGTCGGCGGGCCACTCGACGACCGTCCAGCCGCGGGACCGCGCGACGCGCGCCGGACCGGCGTAGGCCGACGAGAGCTGTACGTAGCCGCAGGGAGCGTCCGGCCAGTCACCGGGGAACGGCACCGGTTCGAGGAAGAAGTCGCGCCCGCGCGGCCGTAGCGAGGCGATGAGCTCGTGGCGGACCTGCTCGTCGAGGATCAGGTCGGCGAGGTCCTGCTCGGTCCAGGTCGGGAAGACCCCACCGGCGTCGAGCAGCGCCTCCAGCTCCGCGGCGAAGTCGGCGTCCTCGGTGCGCAGCATGCCCAGCCGGGTCGCGCCCCGCGCGTGCGGCACGCCCGCGTCGAAGAAGACGTAGCCGCCGATGCGGCGGTGGGCCGCGCGTTGCGTGCTGCCCAGCTGCGGCAGCAGGTAGCCCGCTCCCGAGTGCCCCACGAGCACCAGGGGTGGCTGCGGGGCAGCCTCGGCGATCTGGCGTGCACTGCTGGCGACGTACGCCGCCGCGTAGGGCGCCCGCTCGTCGGCCGCGTCGAGCACCACGACGGCCGTGCCCTCGCCCGCGTCCCGCAGGGCGTCGGGCAGCCGCCCCCAGGACTGCGGGCCGACCAGCGGGCTGTGCGCGAGGACGAATGTCACCATCGCCACCACCCTGCCCTACGCTGCCGGACCGTGACCGTAGGAGATCTCGCTGCCCGAGACGCCGACCGCGCCGCCCTGCTCGACCAGATCACCGACAAGGCCGTGGTGCACGGCCGGGTCGTGCTGTCCTCGGGGCGGGAGGCCGACTGGTACGTCGACCTGCGGCGCATCACGCTCGACGCCGAGGCGGCGCCGCTCGTCGGGCGGGTGATGCTGGACGCGACGAGCGAGCTGGACTACGACGCCGTCGGCGGTCTGACGCTGGGCGCCGACCCGGTGGCGACGGCGATGCTGCACGCCGCGGCAGCCCGGGGCCGGCGGCTGGACGCGTTCGTGGTGCGCAAGCAGGGCAAGGCGCACGGCTTGCAGCGACGCATCGAGGGACCCGACGTGGCCGGCCGGCGGGTGCTCGCGGTCGAGGACACCTCGACCACCGGGGGCTCCGTGCTCACCGCCGTCGAGGCGCTGCGCGAGGCGGGCGCGGAGGTGGTCGGCGTGGCCGTCATCGTGGAGCGTGGCGCGGCCGGCAGGATCGCCGAGACGGGGCTGCCCTACGTCGCGGCCTACGACATGCGCGACCTCGGCCTGGGCTGACCGCCCGGGCCCGACCGCGTCGTGCCGAGCATTGCGCGGTTCGCGAGGAAGGACCACGGCTACGATCCCCAGCCATGACGGCACTGTGGATCATCCTCGCCGTGGTCGCCCTCCTGGCGATCGCTGTCGCGGTCTCCTACAACCGCTTCGTGTCGCAGCGCAACCTGGTGGCGGAGTCGTGGCGGCAGGTCGACGTCGAGCTGCACCGGCGGCACGACCTGATCCCCGCCCTCGTCGAGACGGTGAAGGGCTACGCGAGCCACGAGCGTGAGGTCTTCGAGGCGGTCACCGGGGCCCGCGCGTCGGCCGCGTCGCCGGGTGCGGGCCCAGCCCAGCAGGCACAGCAGGAGGGTGCACTCGGGCAGGCGCTGGGCCGGCTGTTCGCCGTCGCCGAGGCCTACCCCGACCTCAGGGCCAGCAGCAGCTTCCTGCAGCTGCAGCGGAACCTGACCGAGACCGAAGACCGCATCGCGGCAGGGCGTCGGTTCTACAACGCCAACGTCCGCGCGCTGAACACCCGCGTGGAGGCGTTCCCGTCCAACGTGGTCGCGAACGCGTTCCACTTCCAGCAGGCGGAGTACTTCGAGGTCGAGGACGCCGCGCTCCGCTCGGCCCCCACGGTCGACTTCGGCAGCGCGGGCGACCGACCGGCCTAGTCGCGCCGGTCGAGCCGGGAGCCGCCACGCTTGCGCAGCAGCTGGGCGAGGATCGGCACGACCGACATCGCTACCCCGGCCAGCAGGAGGATCTCGATGTTGTCGGCGATGAACGCGACGTTGCCGAGGAAGTAGCCGAGCAGGGTCACGCTGGCAGCCCAGAGCGCACCCCCCAGCACCGTGTAGACGGTGTACGTGCGGTAGTTCATCCGGCTCGCGCCTGCCATCACGGTGATGAACGTCCGCACGACAGGCACGAAGCGTCCGAGCACGATGGCGGCGGCACCGTAGCGCTCGAAGAACGCGCTGGTGCGCTCGACGTACTCCGGTCGGAACAGTCGTGAGTCGGGCCGCTTGAAGACGGCGGGCCCGCCCCGTCGCCCGATCTCGTAGCCGACCTGGTTGCCCAGGATCGCCGCGACGCACTCCAGCAGGATGATCAGCCACAGCGGCTGGTGGAACGTGTCGCGCTGCACGAGCACGCCGGCCGAGAACAGCAGCGTGTCGCCGGGCAGGAAGAAGCCGACGAGGAGGCCGCACTCGGCGAAGACGATCACCACGAGGCCGATGAGGCCGAAGCTCTCGACGAGGTGCTGGGCGTCGAGCCACGACGGGCCGAGGGCGCTGGTCACCTGGAGCAGGCTACCGGCGGGCTGTGAACGTCAGCACCTGCCCGGTGCGGCCGGGCCTGAGCAGCTTGCCGTTGATCGTGGCGCGCACGGCCGCCGCGTTGCCGACCGTGACCGTCAGCGACTTCTGGTCGAACGTGCGGCTCTGGCCCTTGGTGAGCACCGTGGCGAGCAGGGTCCGCCCCGCGACCCGCACCCGCACGTAGCTCGTCCCGGTCAGCTCCAGGCGCAGGGTCGGGGGCCGCCTCGCGGCCGTCGTCGACGCGGGCGCGGACGATGCGGGAGCGGACGATGCGGGAGCGGACGTCGCGGGAGCGGACGTCGTCGCCGTGCCGCCCGGCGGGGCGGAGGTGGCGCTGGACGTGGCGGACGCGGCGGTCGTCACCGGGCCCTCGCGGCTCATCGCGAACGCGACTCCCGCGACGACGACGAGCAGGGTGAGGGCCGCGGCGGCTGCCACGAGCAGGGGTCGTCGGTTGAGGGCCTGCTCCCCTGTCGGCTCTGCGCTGTGGCGTCCCACGGGTCGACGCTACCGCGAGCCGCTGCTCCTCGACCGCCCGCGGCGGCCTGCGACCCACGGCGCCGAGCACGCCGGGGGCTAACCCGCCAGACCCTAGGGTGAGCGGACATGGCCGAGGACGAGCTCGAGGTGGGTGCGCGACCGTGGCAGGGGCCGTGGCCCGAGGACCCCCGCCTCGACCCCGAGCTGCTGCGCGACGGTGATCGGCGCAACGTCGTCGACCGCTACCGCTACTGGCGCCACGACGCGGTCGTCGCCGACCTCGACACCCGACGCCACGACTTCCACGTCGCGATCGAGAACTGGCAGCACGACTTCAACATCGGGTCGATCGTGCGCACCGCCAACGCCTTCCTCTCGCGCGAGGTCCACGTGGTCGGCCGACGCCGATGGAACCGGCGCGGCGCGATGGTGACCGACCGCTACCAGCACGTACGCCATCACCACGACGTCGCCGCGTTGCTGCAGTGGTGCGCGGACGAGTCGCTGCCGGTCATCGGCGTCGACAACCTGCCGGGAGCCCAACCGTTGGAGACGTTCGCGCTGCCGCGCCGCTGCTTGCTGCTGTTCGGCCAGGAGGGTCCGGGACTGTCGGTCCCGGCCCGGGAGGCGGCGAGCGCCGTCTGCTCCATCGCGCAGTTCGGGTCCACGCGGTCCATCAACGCCGGCGCTGCGGCCGCGATCGCGATGCACGCGTGGGTGCGCCAGCACGCCGACCTCGCCGCTGCGCAGCCGCCCGAGGACGGGGGTGCGGCACGATGACGGCCATGGACCCTGACGCCGCCCTGGGTGCCTACGACGAGCAGATCCGCCGCTCGAAGCAGCCGCCGCACCCGGACTGGCAGGTGGAGCTGGCCTCGCAGAACCGCGTCCTGCGTCTCGTCGCACCGGCGGGGACCGAGCACGGCTGCCATGTCATCTGGAGCGATCTCGACGAGAGCGACGCCGAGGAGGTGATCGCCGAGCAGGTCGCCTACTTCCGCGGGCTCGGTCGGTCGTTCGAGTGGAAGTGGTTCGGCTACGACCGCCCCGACGACCTGCGGGTGCGCCTCGAGCGAGCGGGCTTCGAGGCCGAGCAGGACGAGACGCTCGTCGTCGGCGAGGTCGCGCAGGTCGTCCAGCGGTCCGCCGGCGCTCCGGTGCCCGAGGGCATCACGCTGCGCCACGTGCGCAGCGACGACCTCGACGCCGACCTCGCCGGCATCCTGGCGCTCAACCGGAGCGTCTGGGGGGAGGACCTGACGTGGTTGACCGACGAGCTGCGCCGGGAGCTCACCGAGACGCCGGACGACGTGCGCGTCCACGTCGCCGAGGCGGACGGCGAGATCGTGTGCGCGGCCTGGGTCCGCTTCCACCACGGCACCGATTTCGCCAGCCTGTGGGGCGGCTCGACGCTGCCGCGGTGGCGACGCAAGGGCATCTACCGGGCGCTGGTCGGGCGCCGCGCGGTGCAGGCCCGCGACCGCGGGTTCCGCTACCTGCAGGTCGACGCGTCCGACGCGAGCCGCCCGGTCCTGGCCCGCCTCGGCATGCACCGGCTCACGGACACCACGCCCTACCGGTGGAAGCCGTGACCCCGCGGCTGCTGGTCATCGGCGGCGACGCTGCCGGCATGAGCGCCGCGTCGCAGGCCAAGCGGCGTGCGGGCGATGACCTCGAGGTGATCGCGCTCGAACGTGGACGCCACGCGTCCTACTCCGCGTGCGGCATCCCCTACTGGGTGGCCGGTGACGTCGAGAACGGCGAGAGCCTGCTCGCACGCACGCCGCAGGAGCACCGCGACCGCGGCATCGACCTGCGGATGCGCCACGAGGCCGAGTCGATCGACCTCGCGCGCGGTGAGGTCACCGTCCGCGACCACGAGGAGCAGGCGGCGTACGTCCTCGGCTACGACCACCTGGTGATCGCGACGGGCGCCCGTCCCGTGCGGCCCGACCTGCCGGGCGTGGACGCCCGCGGCATCCTCGGTGTGCAGACCCTCGAGGACGGCGAGCGGATCATCGACCTGCTGCACCGCGAGCGGCCGCGCCACGCCGTCGTCGTCGGCGGCGGGTACATCGGCATCGAGATGGCCGAGGCGCTGGTCCGTCATGGGCTGTCCGTCTCGGTCGTCGACCAGGCGCCGGAGCCGATGACGACGCTCGACCCGGACATGGGCCGGCTCGTCCGCGAGGCGATGGAGGGCATGGGCATCGACGTACGGACCGACGCCGCGGTGGCGCGGTTCGAGGTGGCCGGCGGGCGGGTGCGCGGCGTCGTCGTGGGGGACCAGACACTGCCGGCCGAGCTGGTCGTGCTGGGCATCGGCGTGCGACCGAACACCGAGCTCGCCGGGCAGGCCGGTCTGCCGCTGGGCGACTCCGGCGGCCTGCAGGTCGATGAGCGGCTCGGGGTCGTCGGCGCGGACGCGGTGTGGGCCGGTGGCGACTGCGTCGAGACCTTCAACCGGGTGTCGCAGACGTGGGGGCACGTGCCGCTGGGCACCCATGCCAACAAGCACGGGCGCATCATCGGGCTCAACGTGTCGGGCGGCAACGCGAGGTTCCCGGGTGTGGTCGGCACGGCCGTCAGCAAGGTGTGCGACCTGGAGATCGCCCGGACCGGCCTGCGCGAGGCCGAGGCGCTGGCGGCCGGGCTGCAGGTCGAGTCGGTCACCATCGAGTCGACGACCCGGGCGGGCTACTTCCCGGGGACCCGGCCGATGACGGTCAAGATGCTGGCGCAGCGGCGGTCGGGACGGCTGCTCGGGGCGCAGATCGTGGGACGGGAGGGTTCGGCGACGCGGATCGACACCTGCGCCGTCGCCCTCTGGAACCGGATGACCGTCGAGGAGATGACCGGCCTCGACCTGGCCTATGCGCCCCCGTTCGCCCCGGTCTGGGACCCGGTACTGGTCGCCGCACGCGCCCTGGTGTCCCGCCTCGGTGAGGCGTCAGCCGGGCCGTAGCCCTCGGGGCGGGTGGGGCTGTCCAGTCCTCGGTGGGCCGTCCCGGCGTACGGCGCCCTCTGCAAGGATGAAGGCGAGACGTGCGCGGGCCGGACGGGCCCGCCGGATGCCCCACTGACCCATGACTGCACGTACGTCACGAGGAGACCACCATGCCGATCGCGACCCCCGAGGTCTACGCCGAGATGTTGGACCGCGCCAAGGCCGGCGCCTTCGCCTACCCGGCGATCAACGTGACCTCGTCGCAGACGCTGAACGCGGCCCTGCAGGGGTTCGCCGAGGCCGAGAGCGACGGCATCGTGCAGGTCTCGACCGGAGGCGCCGAGTACCTCAGCGGCCAGAAGGTCAAGGACATGGTGCTGGGTGCGCAGGCGCTCGCCGAGTTCGCCCACCACGTCGCGAAGCCCTACCCGGTCAACATCGCGCTGCACACCGACCACTGCCCCAAGGACAAGCTCGACGCCTACATGCGGCCGCTCATCGCGATCTCCCAGGAGCGGGTCGCCGAGGGCCGTGACCCGCTGTTCCAGTCGCACATGTGGGACGGCTCCGCGGTCGAGCTGAAGGAGAACCTGCAGATCGCCGACGAGCTGCTCGCGGAGTGCGCGAAGGCGCGCATCATCCTGGAGGTCGAGATCGGAGTGGTCGGCGGCGAGGAGGACGGCGTCGCCAACGAGATCAACGACAAGCTCTACACCACGCCGGAGGACGCGCTGCGCACCGTCGAGGTGCTCGGCGCCGGCGAGAAGGGCCGCTACATGCTGGCGGCGACGTTCGGCAACGTCCACGGCGTCTACAAGCCGGGCAACGTCAAGCTGCGACCCTCGATCCTCAAGGAGATCCAGGATGCGGTCGGAGCCAAGATCGGGCGGGAGAAGCCGTTCGACCTGGTCTTCCACGGCGGCTCCGGCTCGACGCTCGAGGAGATCCGCGAGGCGCTCGACTACGGCGTGATCAAGATGAATGTCGACACGGACACCCAGTACGCGTTCACCCGGCCGATCGTCGACCACATGTTCCGCAACTACGACGGCGTGCTCAAGATCGACGGTGAGGTCGGGAACAAGAAGCACTACGACCCGCGCGCCTACGGCAAGCTGGCCGAGAACGGCATGGCTGCCCGCGTGACCGAGGCCTGCGAAGACCTCCGCTCCGCCGGCACCTCCCTCAAGGGCTGACCCCCGGGGGTCGCCTGCCGGACCGCTGGACCGGCACGACACCAGGCGTGCCGGCCCGCTGCCGCGTGCCCCGGCTCCCGGACGTGGTCGAATGCGGGGGTGAGCGGACACAGGAACTTGTTGGGGGAGCCCGAGCCGACGCTGCTGCCGGCGGAGGCGGGGGCCCGGCTGCTGGCGGGCGGTGCGGACCCGGTCGAGACGGCGGCGGCCCACCCGGCGTCCAGCCTGGCGTGGGCGGTGCTGGCCGAGCGGGCGCTGGCCGCGCAGCACCCGGTCGAGGCCTACGCCTACGCCCGCACCGGGTACCACCGCGGTCTCGACACGCTGCGCAAGGGCGGCTGGCGCGGCCACGGGCCGGTGCCGTGGGAGCACGAGCCCAACCGGGGGTTCCTGCGCGCGCTCGCCGCGCTGGCCGCGGCCGCGGAGGCGATCGGGGAGGACGAGGAGGCGCAGCGCTGCGCCGCCTTCCTCCAGGACAGCAGCGCGACCGCGGCGCAGACCCTGCGCCCCGGCCGCTGAGGCCCGGCGCCGACCCACCGACGTACGTCGCCAGGGGCGGGCGCGAGGGGCGGAACCGTCCCCTGCCGCCGTTCCGCCCCTCGCTGGAGCACAGCATGCCCTGCGGGTGCCCCGTTTGCCCTGTCACTGCGCTGCCACTGTCCGCAAACTGCCACCGGGCGTAGGCTCCGCGCCGTGCCCGTCCTCGACCTGTGGGGCCTCGACGAGCAGGCGGAGGCCCTCTACCGCGCCCTGCTGCGCAATCCCGGCCAGCCGCCCACGTGGTTCGCCACGCACCTGGAACGCCCCGAGGCCGACGTGGCGCGCAGCCTGGCCCAGCTGGTCGAGGCCCACCTGGTCGAGGTCGTCGACGACGGCTTCACGGCGGGACCGCCCGCGACCACCCTCTACCCGCTGGTCAACGCCGAGCTGGCCGAGCTCGACGGCCGCCGCGCCCGCCTGGACGCCGTCCGCGCCAGCCTCGCCAGCTTTGCCGCCGACCATGTCGTCGGCCGGTCGCGCAACTGGGCCGCGGCGCCGTTCGAGCTGCTCAGCGCGGCCGAGTCGTTCGTCGCCGTCGAGGACCTGCAGCGCAGCACCCGCGGAGAGGTGGTCTCCACCCATCCGGTGATGCACCTCGACGTGGACTCCGCGCCCTACACCGAGCTGCTGCAGCGCCAGCTCGCCGCCGGCCGGCCGATGCGGGCGCTCTACCCCAGCGACGTGGTCGAGGACGAACGGCGACTGGCCTACGTACGTCGGTGGGCCGCCGCCGGCGAGCAGGTGCGGCTGATACCGCAGGTGCCGCCCGCGCTGGCGGTCTTCGGCGGGGAGGTCGCCCTCGTCTCCTCCAGCTGGGGCGACGGCCCGGCCGACGGCCGCATCCTGCTGCGCGCCCCTGCGCTCGTCGCGATGGTCAACGAGGTGTTCCAGCACTACTGGAACCGCGCCGTGCCCCTGCGCGGCGTCGCGGGCGGTCCCGGCCAGGAGGACGCCGACGGCCAGCAGGGCATCCTCGAGGCGCTGATGCTCGGCGCCAAGGACGAGGCGATAGCCCGCCAGCTGGGCGTCTCGCTGCGCACCGTGCGCCGACGCGTGGCCGACCTGATGGCCGACCTCGGCGCGACCTCTCGGTTCCAGGCGGGCATGGAGGCGGTTCGGCGCGGACTACTGTGATCGCTTTCCGAGAAGGAGGTACGTCGGTGGGCCACCCGCTGGAGCAGATCCTGCGCCGCCGGCTCGAGGTGATCATCGGCACGCCGTTCACCGAAGGCAACGAGCTGACCGTGCTGCGCAACGGCGACGAGATCTTCCCCGCCATGCTGGACGCGATCCGCGCCGCGAAGAGCACCGTCGACCTGATGACGTTCGTCTACTGGCGCGGTGAGATCGCCCAGCAGTTCGCCGAGGCGATGAGCGAGCGGGCCGGCGCCGGCGTCCGGGTCCGGCTGCTCATCGACGCGCTCGGCGGCCGGCTGATCGAGAAGAGCCTGGTCGACGACATGGACCGCGCGGGCGTCCAGGTCGAGTGGTTCCGCAAGCCGCTGCTGAAGTCGCCGTTCAAGTCCAACCACCGGCTGCACCGCAAGGTCTGCGTCGTCGACGGCGGCGTCGCGTTCACCGGCGGCGTCGGCATCGCCGAGGAGTGGTGCGGCGACGCGCGCAACGAGGGCGAGTGGCGCGACACGCACCTGCGCGTCGAGGGGCCCGCGGTCGACGGCCTGCAGTCGGCGTTCATCCAGGACTGGGCGGAGTCGGACCGGGCGCTCTACGACGAGCGCGACGAGTTCCCCGAGCAGCCCCAGCGCGGCACGTCCACCGTGCAGATCGTGCGCGGGTCCGCGTCGCTGGGCTGGGACGACATGCAGTCGGCGTTCCACGTGATGCTCGACTCCGCCCAGGAACGGCTGCGCATCGCGACGGCGTACTTCGCTCCCGACGACGACTTCCTCGACACGCTGTGTGCGGCCCCCCAGCGAGGTGTCGAGGTCGACCTGCTGCTGCCCGGACCGCACGCGGACAAGCGGGTGTGCCAGCTTGCGAGCGAGGCGTCGTACGCGCGTCTCGTCGACTGCGGCGTGCGCGTCTGGACGTTCCAGCCCTCGATGATGCACGCCAAGGTGATGACGGTCGACGGTTGCGCCGCCGTCGTGGGCTCGTCGAACTTCAACCGCCGTTCGCTCGACCACGACGAGGAGGTCGTGCTCATCGCCCTCGACGAGGGGCTGACCGCGACCCTCGACGCGCATCTCGACGACGACTTCACCCGCAGCGAGCAGATCGACCTGACCCGGTGGCGCGGCCGGTCTACGTCGCAGCGGCTGCTGGAGAGGTCGACCCGGCCGATCCGCCGCTGGCTGTAGGGCTCGGCACCAGCAACGACCACGCGGCGGGCGCCACGGTCCAGGTGCGTGACGTCACCGCACCGGCAAGCTCCCCGTCGGCGTTGACCGGGCACTCCTCGCCGGTCACGGAGACCGAGCGGGCCCGCGTCGTGGTCACGTCGTCCCGCTCGAGGTGCGCGCCCCCGCGCATCGCCACCCCGAAGCCCAGCCGGGCGAGCGGTCCGGTCGACGTGGCGGTGACCACGTCGAGCCACCCGTCATCCGGTGACGCCTCGGGAGCGAGCAGTGCTCCACCGCCGATGCTGCGCCCGTTCGCGACGCCGACCATCAGCACCGGTGACCCGTCGTGGATCACCTCGCCGTCGGCCTCCACCCGCAGCACCCAGCCGGCCTCGCGCAGCCCCGCCACGGCCGACCCGAGGGTGTACGCCGCCTTGCCGAGCCGCTGCTTCCACGCGCCCGCCCGCTGCGCTGCCTCGGCCCCGATCCCCAGGTGCACCGCGTTGACCACCACACCGCCCGCGTCGTCGACGAGCAGGTCGAGCACTCGGGGGCGCGCCGTCAGCAGCGCGCGCGCCGCCTCGATCGGGTCGACGGGGACGCCCAGGGTGCGCGCCAGGTCGTTGCCGGTGCCGAGCGGCAGCAGCCCGAGGGGCTCGTCGGGCGAGAGCTCCCCCCGCTCGCGCAGGACCGTGACGGCCAGGTGGAGCGACCCGTCACCGCCGGCCAGCACCGCGGTGCGGCCGTCGCGGTCCCCGAGGACCCGGCCCAGCGCCTCGGGGTCGCCACCGTCCGCCACGCGTACGTCGGTGCCGGCGTCGCGCAGGACGGCCACCGCCGCCGCGACGTTCGCCTCGTCCGCGCCGCCGGCGGACGGGTTGGTCACCAGCAGCAAGCGCCTCACGTAGGCTTCCCTTCATGAAGGTGACCCTCGGCGGCTCTCGCGCCGGGGACCGACGTCCGTTGCAGAGGTAGGTGTACCCACATGCCCGCGATCGTGCTCGTCGGGGCCCAGTGGGGGGACGAAGGGAAGGGCAAGGCCACCGACCTGCTCGGTTCGGTCGTCGACTACGTCGTCAAGTACAACGGCGGCAACAACGCCGGTCACACGATCGTCGTCGGTGACCAGACCTACGCGCTGCACCTGCTGCCCAGCGGCATCCTGACACCCGGCGTGGTCCCCGTGATCGGCAACGGTGTGGTCATCGACCCGGCCGTGCTCTTCACCGAGATCGACGCCCTCGAGAAGCGCGGCATCGACACCTCGCGGTTGGTCGTCAGCGCGAACGCGCACCTCATCGCGCCCTACCACCGCACCATCGACAAGGTCGCGGAGCGGTTCCTGGGCGGCGCCCGGCTCGGTACGACGGGGCGCGGCATCGGGCCGACGTACGCCGACAAGATGTCGCGCGTCGGCGTGCGCGTGCAGGACCTGTTCGACGAGAAGATCCTGCGGCAGAAGATCGAGGGCGCGCTCGAGCTCAAGAACCACTTGCTCGTCAAGGTCTACAACCGTCGGGCGATCACGGTCGACGAGGTCGCCGAGGAGTTCCTGGCCTACGCCGAGCGGTTGCGCCCGATGACCGCCGACACCGGGCTGCTGCTCGGTCGCGCGCTGGACGAGGGCAAGACGGTGCTGCTCGAGGGCGGTCAGGCCACGCTGCTCGACGTCGACCACGGGACCTATCCGTTCGTCACGTCGTCGAACCCGACCGCCGGTGGCGCCTGCACCGGCTCGGGCATCCCGCCGACGCGCATCGAGCGGGTGATCGCCGTCGTCAAGGCCTACACCACCCGGGTCGGTTCCGGGCCGTTCCCGACCGAGCTGACCGACGCGGACGGTGTGAAGCTGCGCACCGACGGGGCGGAGTTCGGGACGACGACGGGACGGCCACGTCGCTGCGGCTGGTACGACGCCGTGGTGGCGCGGTTCGCGGCCCGCGTCAACGGGGTCACCGACTTCGTGCTGACCAAGCTCGACGTGCTGACCGGCTGGGAGCGCATCCCGGTCTGCGTCGCGTACGACGTCGACGGCGTCCGCCACGACGAGATGCCGATGACGCAGACCGACTTCCACCACGCCAGGCCGGTGTATGAGCTCTTCGAGGGGTGGGACGAGGACATCTCCGACGCCCGCACCCTGGACGACCTGCCCAAGAACGCCCAGCAGTACATCAAGGCGCTGGAGGAGATGTCGGGCGCACCGATCTCGGCCGTCGGCGTCGGGCCGGGCCGCGACGAGACGGTGCAGCTGCGGTCGCTGGTGTGAGCCGTTGACCGGCACAGCAGCATGAGTCCGCGCCGGTGGGTCCTCGCCGCAGTGCTGCTCGTCCTGCTCGTCGCCGTCGGCGTGGTCGCCCTGGCCCGCGGTGACGACGTCGTCGCGCCGACCCGCCGGGGGGTGGCGCAGGACAAGCCCGGTCCGGTGCTGCTCGTGCCCGGGTACGGCGGCGGGACCGGCGGCCTGGAGCAGCTCGCGGCGCGGCTGCGCGCCGCCGGCCGTACGGCCACCGTCGTCGCGCTGCCCGGCAACGGCACCGGTGACCTGCGGGTGCAGGCCGGCGCGCTGGCGCTCGCCGCACGTGCGGCGCTGGCGGCGGGCGCGCCGTCGGTCGACGTCGTGGGCTACTCGGCCGGCGGCGTCGTCGCGCGGCTCTGGGCGCGCAGCGACGGGGGCGCGAAGGTGGCCCGCCGGGTCGTGACCCTCGGGTCGCCGCACCACGGCACCAGCCTCGCCGTGCTGGGCGCGGCCCTGGATCCCGGCGCGTGCCGGGCCGCCTGCCAGCAGCTGATGCCGGGCAGCGACGTGCTCACATCGCTCGACCGGGGTGACGAGACACCCGCCGGCCCGCGCTGGGTGAGCATCTGGACCGACCAGGACCAGGTGGTGACTCCGCCGGACAGCTCCCGGCTCGCGGGGGCCCTCGACGTGGTCGTGCAGTCGGTCTGCCGCGGCCGCCCGGTGGACCACGGTGCCCTGCCGACCGACGCCGTCGTGCAGGGACTCGTGCTGCGCATGCTCGGTCCGGGACCACCGTCGGCCCCGAGCGCCGCCGACTGCGCCCAGCTGTCACGCGGCTGATCTCGCGGGCCTCAGTGGTCCTCGAGATGGCGGGGGAGCGGGGCCGACCAGCGCCGCACGATCGCGACGACCCGGATGAGGAAGACCACCCCGACGCCGGCAGCCGTCGCGACGGGGCCGTAGACACCGAGCGCGTCCGCGACGACCACCAGCACCGTGCCGGCCAGTGCCGTGACGGCATACAGCTCGCCGGTGCGCAGCACCAGGGGGATCTCACCGAGCAGCAGGTCGCGCAGCAGGCCACCCCCCACTCCGGTGAGCACGCCGAGCAGGCAGGCCGGCACCGGCCCGAGCCCCGCGTCGAGCGCCTTCGTGGTGCCCGCGACCGCGAAGAGGCCGAGCCCCGCCGCGTCGCACAGCCGCACCGCCCGGGTCAGTCGGCTGACCTGCGGGTGGAAGAAGAAGACCAGCACCGAGGCCGCGCCGGACACCGTGACGTAGCGCCAGTCGGCGAGGGCCGGCGGAGGTACGTCGCCGAGCAGCACGTCGCGCAGCAGCCCGCCGCCGATCGCCGCGACCGTGCCGAGCACGGCCACCCCGACGATGTCCAGCCGCTTGCTCACGGCGGCCAGCGCCCCGGAGAGCGCGAACACGAACACGCCGGCCAGGTCGAGGGCCAGCGGGCCGCCGGTGGACTGCACGGGGCAACCCTAGGGACTAGGGGGCCGCGCGGCCCCGCCCGGGCGACGAACGTCCTGGACACCCTCGTGGGCATCTGCGTGCTCGCTCTAGGCTTCGCCCATGACCTCTGCCCTCACCCCTGACCCGGCGGAGGGCCGCCGGGCCTACGAGCTCGACCGTGCCCACGTGTTCCACTCCTGGTCGGCGCAGGCGCTGATCTCGCCGATGGTCATCGCCGGAGCCGAAGGCAGCCACGTGTGGGACTACGACGGCAACCGGTACCTCGACTTCTCCTCGCAGCTGGTCAACACCAACATCGGCCACCAGCACCCGAAGGTGGTCGCCGCGATCCAGGAGCAGGCCGCCCGGCTGTGCACCATCGCGCCGCAGCACGCCAACGCCGCGCGCTCGGAGGCGGCCCGGCTGATCGCGCAGGTCGCGCCCGACGGGCTCGAGAAGGTGTTCTTCACCAACGGCGGCGCCGACGCGGTGGAGAACGCCGTACGGATGGCCCGGCTGCACACCGGCCGGCACAAGGTGCTGGCCACCTACCGCAGCTACCACGGCAACACCACGACGGCCGTGCAGCTGACCGGTGACCCGCGGCGCTGGGCGAACGACGGGGGCGCGACCGGCGTCGTGCACTTCTTCGGGCCCTACGCCTACCGCTCGCCGTTCTGGTCGACGTCACCGGAGCAGGAGTGCGAGCGCGCGCTCGAGCACCTGGAGTCGCTCGTCGCGTTCGAGGGGCCCTCGACCATCGCCGCGATCATCCTCGAGACCATCCCCGGCACCGCCGGGGTCCTCGTGCCGCCCGACGGCTACCTCGCCGGTGTGCGCGACATCTGCGACCGCTACGGCATCGTCTACATCGCCGACGAGGTGATGGCCGGTTTTGGCCGGGCGGGCGAGTGGTTCGCCGTCGACAGGTGGGGTGTGACGCCCGACCTGATCACCTTCGCCAAGGGCTCCAACTCCGGCTACGTGCCGCTCGGCGGCGTCATCATCTGCGAGCCGATCGCCGCCACGTTCGCCGAGCGGGTGTTCCCGGGGGGGCTGACCTACTCCGGTCACCCGCTCGCCTGCGCCGCAGCGGTGGCGAGCATCAACGCCTTCCACGACGAGGGCATCGTCGAGCACGCCCGCGAGGTGGGCGAGACCGTGCTCGGCCCGGGCCTGCGTGAGATCGCGTCGCGCCACCCCAGCGTCGGCGAGGTCCGCGGGCTGGGCGTGTTCTGGGCGTTGGACCTCGTGCGCGACAGGCAGACGCGCGAGATGCTCGTGCCCTACAACGCCAGCGGTGAGGCGAACAAGCCGATGGCCGACCTGGTCAGTGCCTGCAAGCAGCGCGGTCTGCTGCCGTTCGTCAACTTCAACCGGCTGCACGTCGTGCCGCCGTGCACCGTCTCCGAAGCCGAGGCCAAGGAGGGCCTGGCCATCCTGGACGACGCCCTGAGCGTGGCCGACGCGGTCACCACCGTTTGACCGCCCTCCGATTGGTTAGCGTTGCCGACGTGAGCTACGACATCTACTTCGTGCGACGCGACCCCGGTCAGTCGTTCGAGGACGCTCTCGACGAGACCGAGGAGGCCTTCCAGGGCGATCCCGGGCCGCTGCGCGATGTCGAGCTGGAGAACTGGGAGACGATCCTCCCGCTGGCCCGTCAGATCCTCGGGGAGGTCGAGGAGTTCGACGACGAGGCGACCCGCGAGCTGACCCACCCGCCGACCGGCATCCAGCTGTCGGTGTTCAACGGCGAGGTCGCCATCCGCGTGCCGTACGGCGAGTTCGGCGAGAGCAGCGTCGAGGTGATGTCCAAGGCCTACGCCCTGGCGCGCGAGATCGAGCGGGCGACCGGGCTCGAGGGTTACGACCCGCAGCTCGAGGAGCCGGTCAGCGAGCGGCCCGAGGGCGGCGTCGCCGTTCGTCGTCCGGCGCGCGGATGGGACGAGGACGACGACGATCCGGGCGGCCTCGACGGTACCTCGGCCACGCCGCCGGAGTCGCGCCCGCACCCGCCGGAGTCCCTGCCGACCCAGCGGCCTCGCTGGTGGGAGTTCTGGAAGTCGTGAAGGTCCTGGTCGTCGGCGCAGGTGCCCGCGAGCATGCGCTGGTGCGTTCGCTGCTGGCCGACCCCGGGGTCACGCAGGTCACCGGTGCGCCGGGCAACGCGGGGATCGCCGCCGACGTCGCCACCGAGCCGCTCGACGTCACCGACCCCGCGGCCGTCGCCGAGCTCGCCGGGCGGCTCGCCGTCGACCTGGTCGTGATCGGTCCGGAGGTGCCGCTCGTCGCCGGAGCCGCCGACGCCGTTCGCGCGGCGGGCATCGCCTGCTTCGGGCCCTCGCGTGCCGCGGCCCGGCTCGAGGGCTCGAAGGCCTTCGCCAAGGAGGTGATGGCCGCCGCGGGGGTGCCGACGGCGCGCGCCGCCGTGCCGGCCTCACCGGCCGAGATCGAGGCGGCGCTCGACGCCTTCGGGCCGCCCTACGTGGTCAAGGACGACGGGCTGGCCGCCGGCAAGGGGGTCGTGGTCACCGCGGACCGCGCCGAGGCGCTGCGCCACGCGCTGTCCTGCGAGCGGGTCGTCGTCGAGGAGTTCCTCGACGGCCCCGAGGTCTCGCTGTTCGCGGTCACCGACGGGGTGACCGTCCTGGCGCTGTGCCCGGCGCAGGACTTCAAGCGGGTCGCCGACGGGGACGCCGGCCCCAACACCGGCGGGATGGGTGCCTACTCGCCCCTGCCCTGGGCGCCCGCCGACCTGGTCGAGGAGGTCCTCACCGGCGTGCTGGTGCCCACGGTCGAGGAGATGGCGCGCCGCGGGACGCCGTTCACGGGGCTGTTGTACGCGGGGCTCGCGCTCACGTCGCGCGGCGTGCGGGTCATCGAGTTCAACGCGCGCTTCGGCGACCCCGAGACCCAGGTGGTGCTGGCCCGGCTGCGGACGCCGCTGGGGCGGCTGCTGCACGCCGCGGCGACCGGCCGGCTGGCCGAGGTCGGTGCGCTGGACTGGGACGAGGGCGCGGCCGTCACCGTCGTGCTGGCGGCGCCCGGCTACCCGGCCGGTCCCCGGCTCGGCGGTGTCGTGACCGGCCTCGACCTGGCCGGCGCGCAGCCGGGCGCCCTGGTCCTGCACGCCGGCACCGGGCTGGGCCCCGACGGTGCGGTCATCAGCACCGGCGGCCGGGTGCTCTCGGTCGTGGGCACCGGCCCCGACGTACCCGCCGCGCGCGTGTCGGCGTACGCCGCCCTGGCCCATCTCGGCCTCGAGGGCGGCCACCACCGCGGCGACATCGCCGCTGGCGTCTGAGGGGGCCGGCGCGGGCGTATGCCCGGGTGTGGCCTCAGTCTTCCCTTTTGACGGTATACAACATACGTTGATCGCCACCCGCCGGCCTGTCGAAGGGCAACCCCATGTCGCATCCCCGCCTCGCACGGTCGTTCGCCGTCCCGCTGGCCGCGCTGCTGCTGGCCGGCTGCTCCTCGGTCGGGTCCGGCTCCAGCTCCGGCTCGGACTCCAGCGCCCGCAACGACGACGTCGGTGCCGCGGCGGGCAAGGTCAGGAACGGCGGCACCCTGACCGTCGCGCTCTCCGCGGAGCCCGACTTCCTCGACCCGACGCTGGCCGGGTCGCTCTACAGCCGCTACATCTTCAACGCGATGTGCGAGAAGCTCTACGACCTCGACTCGCAGGTGCACATCGTCCCGCAGCTGGCGAAGTCGCTGCCCAAGGCCTCCGCCGACGGCAAGACCGTGACGATCGAGCTGCGCCAGGGCATCACGTTCGCCGACGGCACCCCGCTGGACAGCGCGGCGGTCAAGACCACCCTCGAGCGCGACCTGACCAACCCGCAGAGCGCCCGGGTCAGCGAGCTGGGCCCCATCGCCTCGATCGACGCGACCGCACCGACGACGGTGACCATCCACCTCAAGACGCCGTTCTCGCCGCTGACCGCGGCGCTCGCCGACCGGTCCGGCATGATCATGAGCCCGACGCAGCTCAAGGCCAAGGGTGACGACTTCGGCAACGCACCGGTGTGCGTGGGGCCGTTCAAGCTCGCCAAGCGGGTGCCGCAGAACTCGATCGAGCTGGTGAAGGACCCCCACTACTACGACGCCGCCAAGGTGCACCTCGACCGGATCGTCTACCGCATCATCACCGACGGCAGCATCCGTGCCGCGAACCTCAAGTCGGGGGACGCCCAGGTCGCCGACACGCTCGGCACCGACGACGTACCGTCGATCAAGTCCGACGCGAACCTGAGCGTGCTCGAGTCGCCGTCGCTCGGCTACCAGGGCATCACCTTCAACATCGGCAACGTCGCCGGCGTCGGCAAGCCGCCCGGCAAGATCAACCAGCCCTACGCCAAGGACCCCCGGATCCGGCAGGCCTTCGAGTACTCCATCGACCGCAAAGCCTTGATCGACAACGTCTTCGACGGCTTGTTCGACCCCGCCTGCGGGCCGGTGTCGCCGCGCAGCGAGTTCAGCACCGACGCGGTCCAGCAGTGCCGGGGCTACGACCCCGCCAAGGCCAAGCAGCTGCTCGCCCAGGCCGGCGTCAAGACGCCCTACCGCCTGCAGATGCTGGTGACCAACACCCCGGTCACGCTGCAGTTCGCGCAGACGCTGCAGGCCATGGTCAAGCAGGGCGGCTTCGACATGAAGATCGACCCGGTGGAGTTCACCTCGCTGCTCGACCAGGAGGACCGGGGCAAGTTCTCGGTGCTGCAGCTGGGCTGGTCGGGGCGGGTCGACCCCGACGCCAACACCACCAACTTCCTCGGCACCCAGGGCTCGCAGAACGTCGGGGGCTACAGCAACCCCGCCGTCGACAGGCTGCTCGACCAGGCCCGCCAGTCGCAGGACACCGCCGAGCGCGCCAAGCTCTACGGCCAGGTGCAGACGATGCTGCAGCAGGACGTCCCGATCATCTATCTCTACCGGCAGCGCAACCTGACCGGCCTCAGCAAGAAGGTCTCCGGGGTGCAGGTCTACGCGGACGGCCTGATCCGGGTCGCCTTCGCCGGCTACACCTCCTGACCGCGAGGACCTCGGTCATGGGCAGGTACCTCCTGAGCCGGCTCGGCCAGTCGCTGGTGACCCTGCTGCTGGCCACGGTGGTGGTGTTCGCGGGGGTCCGCGCGCTGCCCGGCGACCCGGCCCGCGCGCTCGCGGGCGAGGAGAACAACCCTGCGCAGGTCGCCGCGATCCGCGCCAAGTACGGGCTCGACGACGCGGTGTGGGTGCAGTACTGGCGCTACCTCACGCACAGCCTGACGGGCGACTTCGGTACGTCGGTGCGCACGAACATCCCGGTGCGCAGCCTGCTCGCCGGCGCCCTGCCCGTCACGATGGAGCTCTCCCTTCTCGCGCTCACCGTCGCCGCGCTCATCGGCGTGCTCACCGGAGTCCTGGCGGCCGTCCGTCGCGGTCGCCCCGCCGAGTGGCTTGCCAACGGGTTCGCGCTGCTCGGCCTCTCGGTGCCGAACTTCTGGCTCGGGCTGATGGCCATCCTGTGGCTCTCGGTGGCGTGGTCAATCTTCCCGGCGTCGGGGCACGTGCCGTTCCTGGAGGATCCCGCGGCCAACCTGGCGCACATGGCGCTGCCGGCGCTGGTGCTCGGCACGGGTCTGGCGGCGGTCATCATGCGCCAGACGCGCTCGTCGATGCTCGACGCGCTCAGCACCGACTACGTGCGCACCGCGCGGGCCAAGGGCCTGCGGGAACGCACGGTCGTCGGGATCCACGCGCTGCGCAACAGCCTGATCGTCGTCGTGACGATCGTGGGCCTGCAGCTGGGGGCGCTGATCTCGGGAGCGGTGGTCACCGAACGCATCTTCGCGCTGCCCGGCTTCGGCAAGCTGACCGTCGACTCGGTCTTCCAGCGTGACTACCCGGTCATCCAGGGCGTGGTGCTCGTCACGGCGACGGCGTACATCGTCATCAACCTGCTGGTCGACCTGCTCTACTCGCTGATCGACCCGCGGATCCGGGTCCGCGGTGATGTCGCGTGAACGCCCCACCCGGCCGCGGGGCCACCGCATGACGACCGTCGAGGCGCCGCTCGTCGAGAGCGGGGCCGTCGCCGGGCTCCGGCCGCGCCGCGGCCGCGCCCTGCGGCGCCTGGTCCGCAGCCCGCTGGCCCTGACCGGTCTGCTCGTGCTGTGCACCGCGGTGCTGGCCGCGGTGGTCGCGCCGCTGATCGCGCCGTACGGGCCGAACGACGCGCACTTCGACGCCCGCTTCGTGCCGCCCGGCTCGCCCGGCTACCTGCTGGGCACCGACGCGCTCGGTCGCGACATCCTCTCGCGCATCCTCTTCGGTGCCCGCGCGTCGCTGCTGGTCGGCGTCCTGTCCGTGCTGCTGGCCCTCCTGGTCGCCGTGCCGCTCGGGCTGGTGGCGGGCTACTTCCACCGGCTCGACGGGCTGATCTCGCGGCTCACCGACCTGGTGCTCGCGTTCCCCTTCCTGATCCTCGCCGTCGGGCTCGCGGCCATCCGCGGTGCGTCGCTGTCCAACGCGGCGATCGCGATCGGCATCGCGCAGATCCCCGGCATCATCCGGGTCACGCGCTCCGAGACGTTGCGGCTCACCTCCCTCGACTACGTCGCGGCCGCGGTCGCCGAGGGAGCCAGCGACCTGTGGGTCGTGGCCCGCCACATCCTGCCCAACGCGACCAGCGTCCTCATCGTGCAGGCCACCGTCGCCATCCCGGGCGCCATCCTCGGCGAGGCGGTGCTGTCCTTCCTCGGTCTCGGCATCCAGCCCCCGTCGCCCAGCCTCGGCACGATGCTCTCGGAGGCCCAGCAGTCCATCTCGCGGGCGCCGTGGACGGCGGTCATCCCGGGCCTGTCCATCATGGTGATCACCCTCGCGTTCAACCTGTTCGGCGACGGGCTGCGCGACGCCCTCGACCCGAGAGCGAGCCGACGGTGAGCGCGCCGGCGACCGGCGCCGCGGCCGACCTGCTCTCCGGCGACGCGGAAGAGCCGCTGCTGCGGGTACGTGACCTCACCGTCGGCTTCCGCACCGAGGACGGTCCTGTCTCGGCCGTCGACCACGTCTCGTTCGACGCGCGGGCCGGCGAGCTGCTCGCGGTGGTCGGCGAGTCGGGCTGCGGCAAGAGCGTGGCCGCGATGGCGCTGTCCGGGCTGCTGGCGCGCAACGCCACGGTCTCGGGCTCGGTGCGGCTGGGCGGCCGCGAGCTGGTCGGCGCTTCCCCCGACCAGCTCCGGGCGGTGCGCGGCAAGGAGATCGCCTACATCTTCCAGGAACCGATGACCTCGCTGAACCCGGTCTTCACCGTGGGGCGGCAGGTCGCCGAGGTGCTGCGGGTGCACGAGGGGATGTCGCGAACGCAGGCGCTCGACCGGGCCGTGGAGCTGCTCGACCTGGTCGGCATCCCGCACCCCCGCGAGCGGCTCAGGCAGTACCCCCACCAGCTCTCCGGCGGCCTCCGGCAGCGGGTCATGATCGCGATGGCGGTCGCGTGCGACCCGCGGGTGCTGGTGGCCGACGAGCCGACCACCGCGCTGGACGTCACCGTGCAGGCCGGGATCCTCGACGTGCTGCGTGACCTGCGCGACCGCCTCGGCGCCGCCATCGTGCTGATCACCCACGACCTGGGGGTGGTCGCCGACGTGGCGGACCGGGTGATGGTGATGTACGCCGGCCGGGTCGTCGAGCGCAGTGAGGTGGACGAGCTGTTCGCCCGGCCGCGCCATCACTACACCGTGGGCCTGCTCGGCGCCGTCCCGTCGGCGCGGGTCAGCGGCGGGGAGCAGCGGCTGCGCGAGATCCCCGGTCTCGTGCCTACCCTCGAGCAGCAGCCGGACGCGTGCACGTTCGCCGCGCGCTGCCCGGCTGCCGACGAGCGCTGCCGTAGCCAGGAGCCGCCGCTCGCGCCGGCACCGCAGAGCAGCCACGAGGTGGCCTGCTGGCATCCTGCCGGCACCCGCCCGCCCGGGGACCGGGCGCCCGGAGACCGGGCGCCCGGTGTCGCGAGAGAGGAGTCGGGGTGAGCGCCGCACTGCAGGAGCCGGTCGTCGACGGCGCGCCCGCACCGGTCTGCGAGGTGGTCGACCTGGTCAAGCACTTCGGGCCGGTCCGCGCGGTCGACGGCATCTCGCTGCACGTCGACCCCGGCACGGTGGTGGCGCTGGTCGGGGAGAGCGGCTCGGGCAAGTCGACGGTGGGGCGCCTGATCGTGCGGCTGCTCGAGCCGACATCGGGCACGGTGCGCCTCAACGGTGTCGACGTGAGCAGCCTGACGCGCCGGGCGATGCGCCCGCACCGGCGTACGGTCTCCATCGTCTTCCAGGACCCGGCCAGCTCGCTGGACCCCCGCATGACCGTCGGCGCCATCGTCGGTGAACCGCTGAGACTGCACGGCGCCTCCTCCTCGCAGCGCGCCGAGCGCGTGGGCGAGATGCTCGAGAAGGTCGGCCTGCGGCGGGGCGTCGCCGGGCGCTACGCCCACGAGCTGTCGGGCGGCCAGCGGCAGCGGGTGAGCATCGCCCGGGCACTGGTCTCGCGGCCCAGCCTGCTGGTCGCCGACGAGCCGACGAGCGCGCTCGACGTCTCGGTCCAGGCCAGCGTGCTGAACCTGCTCGCCGACCTGCAGCGGGACCTGGGCTTCGCCTGCCTGTTCATCACCCACGACCTGGCCGCCGTCGAGTACCTCGCCGACGAGGTCGCCGTGATGTATCTCGGCAAGCTCGCCGAACGCGCCCCGCGGGAACGGATCTTCACCGCACCCCGCCACCCCTACACGCAGGCGCTGCTCTCCGCCGCTCCCGTGCCCGACCCGCCGACCCAGCGCAGCCGGCGCCGCGTCGTGCTCTCGGGTGACATCCCGAGCTCCCTCTCGCCGCCGTCCGGGTGCCGCTTCCACACCCGCTGCCCGGTCGCGGTCGACCGCTGCACCACCGAGGTCCCCGACCTGCGCGAGGCCGGCGGGTCGCTGGTCGCCTGCCACCTGGTCGCCGACGACGGCACCGGGCCCGACGTACGGCGCGTGGAGTGAGCGCCCCGACCCGCCCGACCCTCCGCGGAACCTTCGGCATGGTGTCCTCCACGCACTGGCTGGCCTCCCAGTCGGCGATGGCCGAGCTGGAGGCCGGCGGCAACGCTTTCGACGCGGCAGCCGCCGCGGCGTTCGTCCTGCACGTCGTCGAGCCGCACCTCAACGGGGCCGGCGGCGAGGTGCCGGCGGTGTTCGCGACCGCCGAGGACCCGACGCCGGTGGTGCTCTGCGGTCAGGGACCGGCGCCCTCGGGCGCGACCCGCGAGCACTACCTGGACCTGGGCCTGGACCTGATCCCCGGCTCGGGGCCCATCGCGGCCGCCGTCCCCGGAGCGGTCGACGCGTGGCTGCTGCTGGTCCGCGACCACGGCACCCGGTCGCTGCGTGCTGTGCTGTCCTACGCGATCGGCTACGCCCGTTACGGGCACCCGCTGCTGCCCCGCGCGGCCGAGACGGTGGCCTCGATGGCATCGACGTTCCGCGACCACTGGCCCACCTCCGCGCAGCTGTGGCTGCGCGACGACCGGCCGCCCGGCGCCTGGGAGCGGGTCGTCAACACCGACTACGCCGACGTGCTCGAGCGGCTGGTCACCGAAGGGGAGGCGGCCGGGAGCGACCGGGCCGCCCAGCTCGACGCGGCCCGCCGCGCGTGGGGTGAGGGCTTCGTCGCCGAGGCGGTCGACCGGTTCCAGAAGGTGGCGCACCGCGACGCGAGCGGTCGCGACCACGCGGGGCTCGTGACCGGCGCCGACCTGGCGGCTTTCTCGGCGACCTACGAGCCGGCGCTGGTCCGCGGCTTCCGCGACGTCGAGGTCGCCAAGACCGCGGCGTGGGGGCAGGGCCCGGTGCTGCTGCAGTCGCTGGCCATGCTCGAAGGGCTGCCCGACGCGGCGCTGGACCCCTCCTCGGCCGACGGCGCGCACACCGCCGCCGAGGTGCTCAAGCTCGCGTTCGCCGACCGGGAGGCGTGGTACGGCGACTCGGGGCAGGTCCCCGTCGACGCCCTGCTCGAGCCGGCGTACGTCGCCTCACGGCTGGCCCTGCTCGGCGCGCAGGCGTCGCGCGAGCTGCGTCCCGGCCGGCCCGCCGGTCATGAGCCGCGGCTGCCCGAGCACGTCCTGCACGCGCGGTCTCTCGACGTACCGGCCGGTCTCGGTGAGCCGACGGTCGGCCGCCACGGTGACACCAGGGGCGACACGTGTCACGTCGACGTGGTCGACCGGTGGGGCAACATCATCTCCGCGACGCCGAGCGGAGGCTGGCTGCAGAGCTCGCCCACCGTGCCCGGGCTCGGGTTCTGCCTGGGCAGCCGGATGCAGATGTTCTGGCTCGACGAGGGGCTGGCGTCGACCGTCGCGCCCGGCAAGCGGCCCCGAACGACGCTGTCCCCGACGCTGGTGCTGCGCGACGGGCTGCCCTACCTGGCGTGCGGGACCCCGGGCGGCGACCAGCAGGACCAGTGGCAGCTGCTGTTCCTGCTGAGGCACCTCGTCGGCGGCCTGGACCTGCAGGAGGCGATCGACGCGCCGGCGTTCCACACGACCTCGCTGCCCGCGTCGTTCTACCCCCGCGACATGTCGCCGGGCGGGCTGGTCGCCGAGGACCGGCTGGGCCAGGAGGTGCTCACCGAGCTCGCGGCGCGTGGCCACGACGTCACTCGCGCCGGGCCGTGGAGCCTGGGCCGGCTCTGCGCCGTGTCCCGCGACCCGGCGACCGGGCTGCTCGCGGCCGCGGCGAACCCGCGCGGCGCGCAGGGCTACGCGTGCGGCCGCTAGCCGAGCGCCGCCTCCGACGTGGCCTGCTCCGCCGTCACCGCTGCGTCGATCGCCGCGCTCTGCGCCGCGTGCACGTGGTCCGCGGCGGCCCGCTCGGCGGCGTCGGGGTCGTGCGCCTCGAGCGCCTCCACCAGCCGCACGTGCTCCTCCCAGGAGTGTGTCGCGCGCGCCGCCGCGCCGAGCCGGAACACCCAGTGCACGTGGCGGTACATCGCCACCGAGAACTGCACGAGCCAGCGGTTTCCCGAGAGCGCGACCACCTGCCGGTGCAGGGCGCTGTTGAGCTCGGCCACCCGCACGAAGTCGCCCGCCTCGGTGGCCGCCCGCGCCTCGTCCAGCAGCGAGCGCAGCTGGCGGAGGTCCGTGGGGGTCGCGCGGGTGGCGGCGAGTCGCGCCGCGAGCGGCTCGAGCACCGCCCGGGCGAGGAACATGTCGCGCATCGTGTCCGCGTCGGGGCTGGCGACGACCGCGCCCCGTCGGGGCTGGATCTGCACGAAACCCTCGGCCTCGACCACCCGCAGCGCCTCGCGTACGGGGTTGCGCGACACACCGAAGTCGGCCGCGAGCCGGTCCTCGGTCAGTCGCTCGCCCGGCAGGTAGTGGGCGTCCACGATGCGCCGGCGCAGCTCGGAGAGCACCTGGTCGCGCAGGTTGAGGTGCTGCTCGCCGATCCGCAGGTCCTCCCGAGCCACCGGAGCGGCCTCCCCTCACCGCACAGGTCGTTTCCGGGCGGTTTCTACGCCGTTACCGCCGACTGTATACGAAGGACAACGTGCTGAGCGCCGGGCCGCTCGGCGCCGTCTCCGCGGCGACCTGGCTGCTGGCGGTCACCCCGGTGGTGGTCCTGCTCGGCCTGGTGCTGTGGGGCCGGTTCGGCACGCCCGTCAACGCGCTGCTGACCGTGCTCGTCGCCGCAGTCGTCGCGGCCGCCGCCTTCGGTGCGGGCCCCGCCGTGCTGGCGGTCGGGCTGGGCAAGGGCCTCTGGGTCGGCGTCTGGATCCTCTACGTGATCTGGCCGGCGCTGCTGATGCACCACCTGGCCAACCGCATCGGCATGCGCGAGCTGGCCGAGTCCCTCGAGAACGTGCTGCCCCGACCCACCCAGAACGTGTTGCTGCTCGCCTGGGTGCTGCCCTCGTTCCTGCAGGGCGTGTCCGGCTTCGGCACGCCGATCGCGATCTGCGCGCCGCTGCTGCTCGCGATCGGCGTCGACGCGACCATGGCCGTCGCGCTGCCGCTGGTGGGCTACCACTGGGCGGTCGGCTTCGGGTCGATGGGCTCCTCGTTCTACATGGGCGCGTTCACGGCCCACCTCTCCGCCATGCAGACCCGGGAGTACGCCGCCTCGCAGGCGGTGCTGCTGGGGGTCAACGTGCTCGTGTCGGGGGTGCTGGTCGCGCTGATGTACGGCGGGGTGCGCGGGCTGCGCGAGGGGTGGCCGGTGCTCGCGCTGGCCGGTCCGGCCATGGCGCTGGCCCAGGGGGTGGCGGTGCGCGGCGAGCCTGCGGTCGGCGCGCTGTGCGCCGGCACCGCGGGGCTGCTGGCCGTCGCGGCGCTGCGGGCGCTCGGGCGCCGCGGCGGCCGGGTCCGGCCTGAGCCGGTGCCCGTCGGCGGCCCGGGCGCCGCGCTGGTCGAAGGGGCGACGCCGGCGGTGCGGGCCAGGGCTGCGGCGGTGCCCTACGTCGTGCTCAGCGTCGTCGCGCTGGCCGTCTTCGTGCCGCCGGCCCTGCGCGGCTGGGTCAAGTCGCACCTGCTGCTGGGGCCCGACTTCCCCGCCACCGCCACCTCGCAGGGCACCCGCACGGCGGCGGCACCGACGTACAACCCGATCGCGCTGCTCGGGCACCCGGGCACCTTCCTGCTCGTCGCCGCGCTGGTGTCGGTGGTGGTGTGGCGTGCCCGGGGCGTGTGGCGACGCGGCACCTGGCAGGAGGTACGCCGCCCGTGGCTGGCCCAGTCGTGGAAGTCGACGCCGTCGGTGGTGCTGCTCGCCTCGGTCGCCGGGGTGCTGGTCGACAGCGGGATGGTGCGCGCCATGGCGATCGGTGCGGCCGAGGCGGCGGGTCGCGGCTACCCGGTCGCGGCGCCCTTCGTCGGGGCGCTCGGATCGTTCATCACCGGCTCGACGACCAGCTCCAACGCGCTGTTCGCGGCGCTGCAGCACGACGTCGCGCAGCTGATCGGCGACCGCCCGGCCGACCTGCTGGCGGCGCAGACGGCCGGCGCGAACGTCGGCAACTCGCTGGCCCCCGTGGTGATCACCCTGGGCGTCATCGCTGTCGGCAACCGCACGACCGTCAGCGCGGTGCTGCGCCGCACGATCTGGCCGGCTCTGGTGCTGCTGGCCTCAGTGCTGGTGACCACACTCATGCTGGTCACCCTGCACCGTTAGGAGCCGTTAGGAGCCCCGATGAACGCAGCCGGCGTGCTGGTCCAGGCCTTCGACAACATCCGCGACCTGGTGCCTGCCACCGTCGAGGGCCTTTCGCCGGAGCAGCTGGTCGCGCGCCTCGACGAGGGGGCCAACCCGATCGGGTGGCTGGTCTGGCACCTCTCCCGGGTGCAGGACTCCCACGTCGCCGAGGTCGCCGGGCGGGAACAGGTGTGGACAGCCGAGGGCTGGGTGCAGCGGTTCGGGCTGCCCTACGACGCCTCGGCCACCGGTTTCGGGCAGTCGCCGGCGGAGGTGGCGGCGTTCCGGGTCGGTTCCGTCGACCTGCTGCTCGGCTACCACGACGCGGTCCACGACCGGACCGTCCGCTGGGTCCGCGACCGCTCCGACGGCGACCTCGACCGGATCGTCGACGAGAACTGGGACCCGCCGGTGACCCTCGGCGTACGGCTGCTCAGCGTGATCGGTGACGACCTGCAGCACGTCGGGCAGGCGGCGTACGTCCGAGGCGTCCTCGAGCGCCGCACCTAGCCCGCCGGTCCCCGCCGCACCGGTCGGGCCCACTCGCCGCCGCTCCGACCCCCCCTGTCGGGTGATCGTGAGGGGGATCAGCACCGAATGGGTGCCGTTCTTCCTCACGATCACCGGTCGGGCCCCACTCGCCGCCGCTCCGGTTCCCCCGGTCCCCCCGCCGCTCCCACCCCCCTGGTCCGCGCTGCTCCGGTCCCCCCTGTCGGTGATCGTGAGGGGGATCAGCACCGAATTGGTGCCGTTCTTCCTCACGATCACCGTCGGGCCCACTCGCACGATCACCGGGACGGCCGAGTCGCCGGTGGCCGCTGCGGGCAGCCGCTGCGGGACAATGGGGCCGTGACCTCCACCTCACCTGTCGTGCCCGACGTCCTCGCGGCCCGTTACGCCAGCGCCGAGCTGACCGGCATCTGGTCGCCGCAGCAGAAGATCGTCGCGGAACGCCGGCTCTGGATCGCCGTCCTGCAGGCCCAGCGCGACCTGGGCATCGACGTGCCCGACGGTGCGGTCGAGGCCTACGAGAAGGTCATCGACGACGTCGACCTCGACTCCATCCGCCGCCGGGAGTCGATCACCCGCCACGACGTCAAGGCGCGCATCGAGGAGTTCAGCGCCCTGGCCGGGCACGAGCACATCCACAAGGGCATGACCAGCCGCGACCTCACCGAGAACGTCGAACAGCTGCAGGTCCGCGAGTCGCTCGCGCTGGTGCGCGACCGCGCGGTCGCGGCCCTGGCCCGCCTGGCCCAGCTGGCGGCCGTCCACACCGGCCTCGTGCTCGCCGGTCGCAGCCACAACGTCGCCGCCCAGGCGACGACACTCGGCAAGCGGTTCGCGTCGGCGGCCGAGGAGCTGCTGCTGGCGGTGGAGCGGGTCGAGGACCTGCTGGAGCGCTACCCGCTGCGTGGCATCAAGGGCCCGGTCGGCACCGCCCAGGACCAGCTCGACCTGCTGGGCGGCGACACGGCCAAGCTCGCCGAGCTCGAGCAGCGGGTCGCGCAGCATCTGGGGTTCCAGCGGGTGCTGACCAGCGTCGGCCAGGTCTACCCGCGGTCGCTGGACT
Source organism: Actinomycetota bacterium (assembly GCA_030841035.1). GTDB lineage: Bacteria > Actinomycetota > Actinomycetes > JACCUZ01 > JACCUZ01 > BP-173. Next base: position 14,864 of record JAVEDI010000026.1, on the reverse strand, counting down.
TCGACGTCGTCTCCTCCCTGGTGCAGCTCGCGGCCGGGCCGTCGAGCCTGGCCACGACCATCCGGCTGATGGCCGGGCAGGAGCTGGTGACCGAGGGGTTCCAGCCCGGCCAGGTCGGCTCGAGCGCCATGCCGCACAAGATGAACACGCGTTCCTGCGAGCGGGTCAACGGCCTGGCCGTGGTGCTGCGCGGCTACCTCTCGATGGTGGGCGAGCTCGCCGGCGACCAGTGGAACGAGGGCGACGTCTCCTGCTCGGTCGTACGCCGGGTCGCCCTGCCCGACGCGTTCTTCGCCCTCGACGGGCTGTTCGAGACGTTCCTGACCGTGCTCGACGACTTCGGCGCCTACCCCGCCGTCGCCCGCCGCGAGCTCGACCGCTACCTGCCGTTCCTCGCGACCACCAAGGTGCTGATGGCCGCCGTACGTGCCGGGGTCGGCCGAGAGCAGGCCCACGAGGCGATCAAGGAGCACGCCGTCGCCGTCGCGCTCGAGATGCGCGAGTCGGGTCTGGACGGCAACGACCTGTTCGATCGGCTGGCCGGCGACGCCCGCCTCGGCCTGTCGCAGGCCCAGCTCGACGCGCTCGTCGACGAGCCGCTGTCGTTCACCGGCGCCGCCGGCGCGCAGGTCGCCGCCGTCGTGGCGCGCGTCGGCGACGTCGTACGTCGGCACCCGGCGGCGGCGGGTTACACACCCGCCCCGATCCTCTAGCCGCGCTTCCTGGGGCGGATCACGATCACGTTGCACGACGCGTGGCGCAGGCACTTCTCCGCGGTGGACCCGAGGTCGACGCCGAGCAGCTTGCCGTGGCCCTTCGTGCCGAGCACGAGCATGCTCGCGTCCGTCGCCTGGGCGATCAGGACGGCGGCCGGGTTGCCCTGGATGACCTCCTGCTCGACGTCCGGCGGCGGCTGGTCACCGAAGGCCTCGGCGACGGCCTGAGCCAGCGTCTCCCGGGCCCGTCGCTCGACCTGCGCAGGGTCGATCAGGGGAGCCATGCCGACGTAGGCGATCTGCGCCGCGCCGACCGGCCCGTAGATCCACGGCAGGGGTGGTTCCCAGACGAGCAGCGCCTGCAGCTCGGCGTCGCGCAGCGACGCCTCCTCCGCCGCCCACCGCAACGCGGCCCGGGACGCCTCGGACCCGTCGACGCCGACGACGATGCGGGCTCGGCCCGCCTCCGGGGACGCGGACATCGTGGCCTCCTGCGGTGCGCCGTCCGCGGCCGTCGCGGACCCTCCGCACGGTGGTGGTGGCTCGAGGTGGCCCGCATCCCCCGATGCGGCGATCCTCAGCGGTAGAGGCGCGTCGCGTACTCGGGCCCGTAGTACTGCTGCAGCTCGGCGAGGCTGGCCTCGGGCCGCTCCAGGGTGCGGGCGATCATCGCGCGGGACGGCAGGTCGCCGGCGTCCCAGCTCGCCGGGTCCCACAGCCGCGAACGGAGGAAGGCCTTGGAGCAGTGGTAGAAGATCGCCTCGATCTCCACGACGAGCGCCAGGGCGGGACGGTGTCCCTCGAGCACCATGTCGTCGAGGAACGGCGCGTCGAGCACCAGCCGGGCGCGGCCGTTGATGCGCAGGGTGTCGCCGCGTCCGGGCACCAGGAAGATGAGACCGGCGTGGGGGTTGGACAGCACGTTGCGGTAGCCGTCGACGCGACGGTTGCCCGGCCGCTCGGGCAGCGCGATCGTCGTGTCGTCGAGCACCACGGTGGAGCCGGGCGGGTCACCCTTGGGTGACACGTCGCACGTCCCGTCGGCAGCGCAGGTCGCGAGGAGGCACAGCGGCGACGCGGCCAGCCAGGCCCGGTCGAACTCGTGCAGGCTCCTGCGTTCCTTGGCAGCCGCCCGAGCGCCGGGCTCCCCGAGCAGCTCACGCAGCTCCTCGGCGGTGGTGATCTCGGCCCACTCCGCTGACTCCACCAGCTGTCCCTTCGGCGCGGGGCCGGGAACGACCCGTCCCCGCGATTGTGGCCCGTCCGGTGTGCGGTCCGCGACGCGGTGGGTCAGTCGCGCTCGGTCGCCGCCCGCGCCTCCGCGCCGGTCTCGCCCTCGTAACCGCCGTCGTCGCCGGACCCACGACCCACGAACTCCTCGTTCGGCGTCGTGCCGGTCGTGCTGTTCTGGTCGGGTGCGCCCGCGACCGGCTCTCCGCCCTCGTCCCGCGAGAGTGCCTGCGCGTCGTCGGGGTTGACGTCGTCCTCGAAGCCTCGGTTCTCGGTCATGCCCGGTGCATGCCCGCTGTCGCGGCAGTCACTCCTGCTGCGAGACTGCGGCCCGTGACGGCACCGAGTGAGCTGGCCGGCCTGCGCCACCTGCACAGCGGCAAGGTCCGCGACCTCTACGGGACACCTGACGGTCAGCTGGTGATGGTCGCGAGCGACCGCATGTCGGCCTTCGACTTCGTGCTGCCCACGCCGATCCCCGACAAGGGGGCGATCCTCACCCAGTTGTCGCTGTGGTGGTTCGAGCGGCTGGCCGACCTGGTGCCCAACCACGTCGTCTCGACCGACGTCCCCGCGCAGGTGGCCGGCCGCGCGCTGCTGTGCCGGCGGCTGGACATGTACCCGGTGGAGTGCGTGGCCCGCGGCTACCTGACCGGCTCCGGGCTGGCCGACTACCTCGCCGACGGTGCCGTGTGCGGCGTCGCGCTGCCGGCGGGGCTCCTGGACGGGTCCGAGCTGCCCGAGCCGATCTTTACGCCGGCCAGCAAGGCCGACCTCGGCGAGCACGACGAGAACGTGACGTACGACGACGTGGTGGGCACGGTCGGCGACCGGGCCGCGGCCGACCTGCGACGGCTGACTCTCGCGGTCTACGGCCGGGCCCGTGACATCGCGCGTGAGCGCGGCGTCATCGTCGCCGACACCAAGCTCGAGTTCGGCCGCGGTCCCGGGGGTGAGATCGTGCTGGCCGACGAGGTCCTGACGCCCGACTCGTCGCGCTTCTGGCCGGCCGACGGCTGGCAGCCCGGGCGCGCACAGCCGTCGTACGACAAGCAGTTCGTGCGTGACTGGCTCACCTCGCCCGCCTCCGGGTGGGACCGGCACAGCGGCGAGCCCCCGCCGCCCCTGCCGGAGGACGTCGTGACGCGGACGCGGACGAAGTACGTCGAGGCCTACGAGCGGCTCACGGGCCGGACCTGGGCGTGACGGCCGGCCGATAAGGTCGCCCGATGACCTGGATGCTGACCGGGGGTGCCGGGTACATCGGCGCCCACATCGTCGCTGCCTTCCAGCGCGCCGGCGTACCCGTCGTGGTGCTCGACGACCTGTCGACCGGCATCCGCGACAACGTGCCCGACGAGGTGCCGTTCGTGCAGGCGTCGATCGCCGACCCGGCCGTCGTCGGGGCCGCGCTGCGCGGGCACGGTGTCACCGGCGTCCTGCACCTCGCCGCCAAGAAGGCCGTCGGCGAGTCGGTCGCGCGCCCGCTGCACTACTGGGACGAGAACGTCGCCGGCATGCGGTCGCTGCTGCAGACGTGCGTCGACGCGGGTGTCGACCGGGTGCTGTTCTCCTCGAGCGCGGCGGTCTACGGGAACCCGCCGGTCGACCGCGTCACCGAGGACACCGCGACGGCACCGATGAGCCCCTACGGCGAGACCAAGCTGGCGGGGGAGTGGATGCTGCGCGACCTCGCCGTCGCAGCGCCGCTGCGGTGGGCGGCGTTGCGCTATTTCAACGTGGCCGGCTCCGGCGCGCCCGAGCTCGGCGACCGCAGCGTCGCCAACCTCATCCCGATGACGTTCGAGGCGATCACCGCCGGACGCAACCCGCAGCTGTTCGGCGACGACTACGACACCCGCGACGGGTCGTGCGTCCGCGACTACATCCACGTCGTCGACCTGGCCGAGGCGCACGTCGCGGCAGCGCAGCGGCTGGACGCCGAGGACACCGGCGAGATCTACAACGTCGGACGCGGCGAGGGCGTCACGGTCAAGGAGGTCTTCGACACGGTCCGCGGCGTGACGGGGCAGGACTTCGTGTACGACGTCGCGGCTCGCCGTCCCGGTGACCCCGCGGCCTACTTCGCCGATCCCGCGAAGATCCGGTCACAGCTGGGCTGGGCCGCCCGGCTGCACCTGGCCGACATGGTCCGCACCGCCTGGGACTCCTGGCAGTCGCGCGCGCTCGGCGCCTCCTAGGGCGCCGCCCGTCGCGGGTGTCGACGTGGCCGGGGCGGCCTTCGGCGCCCCGCGCGTCTTCGGCGGCTTCCGCGTCTTCGGCGGCTTGCGCGCCTTGCGGGTCTTCGGCGGTTTGCGGGCCTTCGGGGCCTTCGGCGCCTTGTGGGTCGTCGTCGCGCTGGGGCCGGCCGACGCGCGCTGGTCGGCACCGGTCGAGCTCGCCGGGCTGCTGTGGGGGGTGCTGGAGCTCGCCGCGGCCGTCGGGGTGGCCGACCCGCTCGTCGTGGCCGGGGCCACGGGCTCGGTCGTGCCGCGCGTCACCAGCAGGCCGCCGGCGACCACGCCGGCCAGGGCCGCTCCGCAGAGCCAGGCGGTGACCACCCGGCCCGAGACGGCACCCCGAAGCCGACTCACGCCCGCACTGCCGGTGGATGCATGCAGGCAGGTTGCCCGCGTCCGGCCCTCGTCACACGGCTGCACCGGGGCGCGGCCCGGCCGGCCGCCACGTCCTGGCCGGGTAGGCTGGGCCTGCCGCCCTTCACCCACCCGCAGGAGTGCCCGGATGGCCCGCGTCGTCGTCGACGTCATGCTCAAACCCGAGATCCTCGACCCGCAGGGACAGGCCGTCGCCCATGCGCTGCCCCGGCTCGGCTTCGACGGGGTCACCGACGTACGCCAGGGCAAGCGCTTCGAGCTCGAGCTCGAGGGCGACGTCACCGAGGAGCGGCTCGCCCAGATCAGGGGCGCCGCCGAGACGCTGCTGTCCAACCCGGTGATCGAGGACTACACCGTCCGGGTGGACCAGCCGTGAAGGTCGGGGTCGTCACCTTCCCGGGTTCGCTCGACGACCGTGACGCCGCCCGGGCCGTACGCATCGTGGGCGGGGAGGCGGTCGCCCTCTGGCACGGTGACGCCGACCTGCGCGGCGTCGACGCGGTCGTGCTGCCCGGCGGTTTCTCCTACGGCGACTACCTGCGCTGCGGTGCCATCGCGCGCTTCGCGCCGGTCATGACCGCCGTCATCGAACGCGCCCAGCAGGGCATGCCGGTGCTCGGCATCTGCAACGGGTTCCAGATCCTGTGTGAGTCGCATCTGCTGCCGGGAGCGTTGATCCGCAACGACCACCGCAAGTTCCTCTGCCGCGACCAGGAGCTGGTCGTGGAGAGCGTCGCGACCTCCTGGACGTCGGGTTACCAGAGCGGTCAGCACATCGTGGTGCCGCTCAAGAACGGCGAGGGCGGCTTCGTCGCGTCCGAGGACACGCTCGACCGGATCGAGGGCGAGGGCCGGGTGGTCGTGCGGTACGTCGGCGACAACCCGAACGGCTCGTACCGGGCGATCGCCGGCGTCGCCAACGAGCGCGGCAACGTGGTGGGCCTCATGCCGCACCCGGAGCACGCGGTCGAGGAGCTGACCGGCCCGAGCACCGACGGGCTCGGCTTCTTCAGCTCGCTGCTGCGGGCAGCCGTCAACGCATGACCGTGACCGTCGACACCGTCAAGGACGCCGAGACGACTCCCGAGGTCCAGCAGCGCTACCGCGAGCTCGGGCTCAAGGACGACGAGTACGCGCGGATCCGCGACATCCTCGGGCGCCGCCCGACCTCCAGCGAGCTGGCGATGTACTCGGTGATGTGGAGCGAGCACTGCTCCTACAAGTCGTCCAAGGTGCACCTCAAGCAGTTCGGCGAGAAGGCGCCGGAAACCGATGCGTTGCTGGTCGGCATCGGCGAGAACGCCGGCGTGGTCGACATCGGCGGCGGCTGGGCCGTCACCTTCAAGATCGAGTCGCACAACCACCCGTCGTACGTCGAGCCGTACCAGGGGGCGGCCACCGGGGTCGGCGGCATCGTGCGCGACATCATGTCGATGGGTGCCCGCCCGATCGCGGTCATGGACCCGCTGCGGTTCGGCCCGGCCGACGCCCCCGACACCCGCCGGGTGCTTCCGGGGATCGTGGCCGGCGTCGGCGGCTACGGCAACTGTCTCGGTCTGCCCAACGTCGGCGGCGAGGTGGTCTTCGACGAGTCCTACGCCGGCAACCCGCTCGTCAACGCGCTGTGCGTCGGCGTCCTGCGGGCCGAGGACATCAAGCTGGCCCACGCCTCGGGCACCGGCAACCTGGTTGTGCTCTTCGGGGCGCGCACCGGCGGCGACGGCATCGGTGGCGTCTCGGTGCTGGCCAGCGAGACGTTCGACGACGACAAGCCGACGAAGCGCCCGGCCGTCCAGGTCGGCGACCCGTTCGCCGAGAAGGTGCTCATCGAGTGCTGCCTCGAGATCTTCGCGGCCGATCTCGTGGTCGGCATCCAGGACCTCGGCGGCGCGGGGCTGTCCTGCGCGACGTCCGAGCTCGCCTCCAACGGCGACGGCGGCATGCACGTCTGGCTCGACCGGGTGCCGCTGCGTGACGCGACGTTGCGTCCCGAGGAGATCCTGATGAGCGAGTCGCAGGAACGCATGTGCGCGGTCGTGGCTCCCGACAAGCTCGATGCGTTCCTCGCCATCTGCGACAAGTGGGACGTCACCGCGACCGTGATCGGTGAGGTCGACGACAGCAAGCGCCTGACCATCGAGTGGCGCGGCGAGGTGATCGTCGACGTACCTCCGCGCACGGTCGCGCACGACGGTCCCGTCTACGAGCGGCCGTTCGCGCGCCCGGCGTGGCAGGACGCCCTGCAGGCCGACACCGGTCGCGACCTCGCCCGGCCCGGCGACGGCGACGAGCTGCGTGACACCGTGCTGCGCCTCGCGGCGTCGCCCAACCTCGCGTCCAAGGCGTGGGTGACCGATCAGTACGACCGCTACGTCCTGGGCAACACGGTGCTCGCCCAGCCCGCCGACGCGGGAGTCGTACGGGTCGACGAGCAGACCGGCCGCGGTGTCGCTGTCGCCACCGACGGCAACGGCCGCTACGGCAAGCTCGACCCGTACGCCGGTGCCCAGCTCGCGTTGAGCGAGGCCTATCGCAACGTCGCCGTCACGGGGGCGCGGCCGCTGGCGGTCACCGACTGTCTGAACTTCGGCTCGCCCGAGGACCCCGACGTGATGTGGCAGTTCGCCGAGGCGACCCGCGGGCTCGCCGACGCCTGCCTCGAGCTGGGCGTGCCCGTCACGGGCGGCAACGTCAGCTTCTACAACCAGACAGGTGACGTGGCGATCCACCCGACGCCGGTGGTCGGCGTACTCGGTGTCACCGCGGACGTCAGCCGACGTACGCCGATGACTCCCGCGGCGGGCCAGGTCCTGCTGCTGCTCGGCACGACGCGCGACGAGCTGGGCGGCTCGGAGTGGGCCCACGTGGTCCACGGTCACCTCGGCGGCCTGCCACCGCAGCCCGACCTGGTCGCGGAGATGCGCCTGGCCGACGTCCTCGTCGCGGCGTGCGAACGTGGGATCGTGGCCGCGGCGCACGACGTCAGCGACGGTGGGGTCGCCCAGTGCCTGGTCGAGATGGCGGTCACGGGGCGGGTGGGAGTGCGGGTCGATGTCGCTGAGGTCGCCGCCGACCCGTTCGTGGCCCTGTTCAGCGAGTCCGTGGCCCGGGTGGTCGTCGCGGTCGAGCAGCCGTACGTCGAGCAGGTGCTGGGGCTCGCGCGCGAGCACGGCACGCCGGTCACCAGGCTCGGCACGGTCGGCGGCGACGCGCTGGAGGTTGCCGGCCAGCTCTCGATCCCGGTCGAGCAGCTGCGTGCCGCCTCCGAGGCGACCCTGCCGGCGCTCTTCGGCTGAGCTCGCGGGTCAGACGAGGGAGTCGGCCCAGGCCTGGTGGAGACCGGCGTAGCCGCCACCGTCGCGCACCAGATCGGCCGGCGTGCCGTCCTCGACGATCCGCCCCCGGTCGAGCACCAGCACCCGGTCGGCGATCTCCACGGTCGAGAGCCGGTGGGCGATGATCAGCGCCGTGCGGTCGCGCAGGATCGTGCGCAGCGCCCGCTGCACCAGCCGCTCGCTGGGGATGTCCAGCGACGAGGTCGCCTCGTCGAGGATCAGCACCGCCGGGTCGCCGAGGAACGCGCGGGCGAACGCCAGCAGCTGCCGCTGCCCCGACGAGAGCCGGCCACCGCGCTTGCCGACCTGCGTGTCGAACCCGTCCGGCAGCGCCTCGATGAACTCCAGCGCCCCGATGGCGCGCGCGGCCTGCGCCACGTCGGCGTCGGTCGCGTCGGGCCGGCCGAACCGGATGTTCTCCGCCACCGTGTCGGAGAAGAGGAAGTTCTCCTGGGTCACCATGACGACGCCGCGGCGCAGGTCGGCTTCGCCGAGGTGGCGCAGGTCGACCCCGTCCAGGCGCACGACGCCGTCCTGCGGGTCGTAGAACCGGGCGACCAACCGGGCGATCGTCGTCTTGCCCGCGCCGGTCGCGCCGACCAGCGCGACGGTCTGACCGGCCGGCACGTGCAGGTCCAGCTCGGGCAGCACGACCGCGTCGCGGTAGCCGAAGCGCACGCCGTCGAGGTCGATCCGCCCGACCGGCTGCGGCAGGCTCACCGGCTCGGCCGGCTCGGTGACGGTCGGCGTCTCCTCCAGCACCGCGGACAGCTTCTCCAACGCGGCGGTCGCCGACTGCAGGGAGTTGTAGAACATCGACAGGTCCTGCATCGGGTCGAAGAACCGGCGCAGGTAGAGCAGGAACGCGGCGAGTACGCCGACCTCGGCGTGCCCGCCGAGGACGCGGTAGCTGCCGAACAGCAGCACGACGGCCAGCGTCACGTTGCCGATCAGCTTGATGCCGGGCGCGAAGATCGCGATCAGCTTGAACGCCCGCTCGTTGGCCAGCCGGTAGTCGTCGTTCAGCGCCTCGAAGATGGCCTGGTTGCGCGGCTCGCGGCGGAACGCCTGCACGGCGCGGATGCCGCCCAGCGACTCGACGAAGTGCACGATCACCAGCGCGACGGTCTCGCGGGTCCGCCGGTAGGCCACCGCCGAGCTGCGGCGGAACCACCGCGACAGCAGCAGCAGCAGCGGGAAGCTGAGCAGCGTGACCAGCCCCATCGGCAGGTCGAGGAACAGCAGGATCACACCGACCGACCCGACCGAGAGCGCGGCGAGCACCAGGTCGTCGACGCCCCCGTCGAGCAGCTCGCCCAGCGCGTCGACGTCGCTGGTGAGGCGCGAGATGACCCGGCCGGACGTGTAGCGCTCGTGGAAGGCGGGCGAGAGCCGCTGGAAGTGGTCGTAGACCCGGGTCCGCAGGTCGTAGAGAACGGCCTGCCCCACCCGTCCGCTCGCGACGAGGAACGCGCGTTTCGTCAGGTACTCGACCACGGCGGCGGCCACGAACGCCACCGTCACGACCGTCAGCACCGTCGCGTCGCCGTGGGTGTCGAGCGGCGGGATGCCCCGGTCGATGCCGACCTTGACGAGGTAGGGCCCCGACATCGCGGCGGCGTTCTGCAGCAGCAGCAGGACCAGTGCGACCCACAGGGTCCGCCGGTGCGGGCGCAGCAGGATGCCCAGCAGGCGACGGCTGCGCCGCCGCAGCCGCACGGTCGTCTCGTCGGACAGCTCGTCGACGTCCCGCAGGGCGACGCCGCGCCAGGACCGGAGGTCGGTCTCCTTCTCGGCCGTGCCGGCGGCCTCCGGGGGCTCGCTCATCCGGCGGTCATCTCCTCGGCCTGCTGGGACAGCACGGCGCGGTAGGCCGGCACGGTCTCCATCAGCTCGGAGTGGGTGCCCACGGCGGCTATGGTGCCGTGCTCCAGCAGCGCCACCCGGTCGGCGAGGGCGACCGTCGAGGGACGGTGCACCACGAGCAGCGCCGTGGTTCTTGACAGCACGCGGCGCAGCGCCTCCTCGACGAGGGACTCGGTGTGTACGTCGAGGGCGGACAGGGGGTCGTCGAGCACCAGGACACCGGGCCGCCCCAGCACGGCGCGGGCCAGCGCCAGCCGCTGCCGCTGGCCGCCGGAGAGCGACAGGCCCTGCTCGCCGATGCGCGTCTCGAGGCCCCACGGCAGGTCGTGGACGAACGTCGCCTGTGCGATCTGCAGCGCCTCGGCCACCTCGGCGTCGGTCGCGTCGGCGCGGCCCAGGGTGACGTTGTCGCGGACGCTGGAGGAGAACAGGGTGGCATCCTCGAACGCCGTCGCGATCAGGCTGCGCAGTGAGCTCAGCTGGAGGTCACGGATGTCGTGCCCGTCCAGCGTGATGCGCCCGGCTGTCACGTCGTAGAGGCGCGGCACCAACGCGGTGAGCGTCGTCTTGCCGCTGCCGGTGCCCCCGACGAGCGCCAGCGTCTCGCCGGGGCGCACCTCCAGGTCGATGTCGTGCAGCACCGGGCGCGAGCTGCCGGGGTAGGAGAAGCCGACCTTCTCCAGGCGCAGCCAGCCGTTCGTCGACGCGAGCGCCACGGCGCCGGGCCGGTCGACGACTGCCGGCTCCGTGTCGAACACCTCGTAGATGCGGTCCGCCGCGGTCATCGCCTCCTGGCCGTTGGCCAGGATCCAGCCGAGCGAGTCGACCGGCCAGACCAGCATGAGCATCAGCGTCACGAACGCGACCAGCTCGCCGAGCGTCATCGCCTCGCGGGACACCGCCACCGAGCCGAACAGCAGCACGCCGCCGAGAGTCAGGCTCGGCACCAGGTCGAACAGCGACCAGAACCGGGCGACCAGCGTCGCCTTGCCCACGGCGGCGTCGTGCAGCGTGCGGGCGCCGCGGCGGAACGACGTACCGACGTGCTGTCGTCGGCCGAACGAGCGGATGACCCGCACGCCGACCGCGGACTCCTCGATGAAGGTGGCGAGGTCGCCCTGCAGGTCCTGCACCTGGCGCGACGTACGCAGGTAGGCGCGCGAGAGGTTGCGGGAGATGAAGAACAGGGGCACCGCCGAGGCCGCGACGAACAGGGCGAGCGGCGCATAGAGGTGCACCAGCAGCGCGACGACCGTCACGAACGTCGCGACGTTGACCACGAGGTAGACCAGCCCAAAGGACAGGAACCGGCGGACCGTCGACAGGTCGGTCGTCGCCCGGGACAGCAGCTGACCCGTCTGCCACTCGTCGTGGAAGGCGACCGGCAGCCGCTGCAGATGGGCGTAGAGGTCGTCGCGAACGGCCGTCTCCATGCCGAGCGCCGCGTAGGACTGCACCCACCGGCGCACGAACACCAGCCCCGCCTCGAGCACCCCGAGCAGCAGGGCGAGCAGCCCCAGCGGCAGCAGACCGCTGCGCTCGCCGTGCCGGATCGGCCCGTCGACGATCGAGCGGATGACCAGCGGCACCAGGAGGCTGGCACCCACGGCAACCCCGGCCGCGACCGTCATCAGCACCATCTGCCCGGCGTAGGGCCGGACGTAGCTGCCGAGGCGCCACAGGGACTGCAGGCTGCTGCGGCGACGCACAACCGCCGTGGAGAGACCCGTGGACATCGCCAACCACGGTACGCCGCCGGCCCCAGAGCACCTACCGGTTTCCCTCCGCGCGACCCTGCCCCGCCGCTCTCGGGTGATCGTGAGGGTGTTCGGCACGGATTCGGTGCTGGTTCTCCTCACGATCACGGTGCGTGGGGGTGGCCGGTCGCGGGTGGGGTGATCGTGAGGCTGTTCGGCACCGATTCGGTGCTGGTTCTCCTCACGATCACGGTGCGTGGGGGTGGCCGGTCCCGGGTGGGGTGATCGTGAGGGTGTTCGGCACCGATTCGGTGCCGGTTCTCCTCTCGATCACGGTGCGTGGGGGTGGCGGTCACTGGACGGGGACGCTGACTCGCGCCGGTAGCGTGACCGGGTGCCTGCTCGCCGTCGTACCGATCCCGAGGTGGGGGCAGCGGCGGTACGCCGGCTGATGGCGGCGGCCGATCCGCCGGGCACCCATCCGCCGGGCACCGATCCGCCGGGCACCGATCCGCCGGGCACCCATCCGCCGGGCGCCGATCCGCCGGGCACCCATCCGCCGGGCGCCGATGCGCCGGGCGCCGATCCGCCGGGCACCCATCCGCCGGGCGCCGAACCGCCGCGCAGCGACCTGCGCGACGCGACCCGCTACCTGCTCGAGGAGCTCGTCGCCCGGGCCCCCGGTCACACGATCGAGGTGCGGGTGCCGCCGTACGGAGCGGTGCAGTGCGTCGAGGGTCCGCGGCACACGCGGGGGACCCCACCGGGTGTCGTCGAGACAGATCCGCTGACCTGGGTGGCCCTGGCGACCGGCCGGCTGCAGTGGGACGAGGCCCTCGCGAGCGGGGCGCTGCGCGCCAGCGGCGAGCGAGCCGATCTGTCGGCCCACCTGCCGCTCGTCTGAGGGCCACGGCCGTCTCCATCGCCAGAACGAGTGACTCTCACGGGTGTGCGCGCTGTCACGATGACGGCACCCCCGCGCGCCGGTCCGCTCCCCGAGGTGCCCATGCAGTTCGGCCTTCCCGACCTCGACCTGTCTCCCGGCGACCACGTGTGCGCCATGTACTTCGGGACCGGCCAGCGCGACGAGTTCCTGGTGCCGTACCTGCGCTCCGGCCTGCGCTCCGGCGACAAGTGCATCTGCGTCCTCGACGTCACCGACCCCGGCATGCTCAGCGTCCTTGGCCACGGGCTCGACATCGACGACGCGCTGGCCAGCGCCCAGCTCGAGATGTCAGGGGCGGCCGACACCTACCTGTCGTCCGGGGAGTTCGACGCCGACGAGGTGCTCGCCTTCTGGGAGACCACGATGGGCACGGCGCTGGCCTCGGGCGACTACGCCTTCGTCCGCGCGGCGGGGGAGATGCCGAAACCGCTGCGGATCCTGCCCGGCGGGATCGACGCCTTCATGGCCTACGAGTCCGAGCTCAACACCTACCTGGCCGAGCACCCCGAGCAGTCGCTGCTGTGCATGTACGACCTCGAGGTGTTCGGCGGTGGGCTGATGCTCGAGCTGCTGCGCACCCACCCCAGGTTGCTGCTCGGCGGGCTGCTGCTGGACAACCCCCACTCCCTCGCGCCCGAGGACTACCGCACCAGCCACCGGGTCGACCCCTCCTGAGGGTGGCCGGGATGCGTCGCCCGCGGCGCCCCGGGGCGACGTACGCCAGGATGTCCCTCATGTCCGTGTGCACCTACCGCCGGCTGACGCTCGCCGCCGCGGCTGTCCTGCTCGCCACCGCCTCGGGCGGAGCCGTCACCGCGCACGCCTCCGGCGCTCCGCAGGAGTCGACGTCGACCATCGGTACGTCGGTGCGCGGCAGGCCGATCACGGTCATGCACCGCACCGGGCCCGGCGCGACGAGACGGGTCGTCGTGATCGGTGACATCCACGGCGACGAGCAGGCCGGCCTGCGCGTGGTGCGCCAGCTGCAGCGGGGCGCGCAGCCGGCCGACCTGGACCTGTGGCTGATCCGCACGGTGAACCCCGACGGGACCGCGGCGAACCGGCGGACCAACGCGCACGGTGTCGACCTGAACCGGAACTTCCCCTACCGATGGCGCGACGTCGGCCGCGGCACCCGTTTGTGGTCGGGTCCGCGCGCGGCCAGCGAGCCCGAGACCCGGTCGCTGCAGCGGCTGGTCCGGCGGATCCGGCCCGACCTGATCGTGACCTTCCACCAGCCGCTGTTCGGGGTGGGGGCGAACGAGAAGGGCATGCCGGTCGTGCGCGCTCTGGCCGCTGGCATGGGGTTGCCGGTCAAGACCTTCCACTGCAGCGGTGTCTGCAACGGCTCGTTCACCAGCTGGGTCAACAGCCGTACGTCGTCGCTGGCGGTGACCGTCGAGTTCGGCCCGACGGTGTCGGCCTCGCGCATCTCCCGCGCCGCCGCGGCGATCCGGCGAGTGGGCGCCGCGCTCTGAGCACGCCGGGCCACGCGTAGGCTCGCCGTCGTGAGCGCCGACGAGCCGTCCCGGGTGGTGCGCCGCCCGCGCTACGTGCCGTTCCTCGTCACCGGCTTCGTCCTCGGAGTCGTCGCGACGGTGCTCGTCGTGGCGTTCTTCGGTCAGCAGGTCGACCAGCCCCGCCGCCTGACGACGTACCTCGGCCTCCTGCTCGGCGGTCTCGGCGCCCTGGCGGGCGGGGCGCTCGCCGTCTGGCTCGAGCGCAACCACTGACCCCCCGTCCCGCCCACCGGGACCGGCGGTGTCTGTGCGCAGATCGGCACCAAACGCCCCGTAGACTGAAGCAGTGCCACGCGGCGACGGTCGGCTCTCTCACGACCACCACCTCGGCGAGAAGGGCCCGCAGGATGCCTGCGGCGTCTTCGGCGTCTGGACCGGCAGCAGCACCGAGAACGAAGAGGTGGCCAAGCTCACCTACTTCGGGCTCTACGCGCTGCAGCACCGCGGCCAGGAGTCGGCCGGCATCGCGGTCAGCAACGGCTCGCAGATCCTGGTCTACAAGGACATGGGCCTGGTCTCGCAAGTCTTCGACGAGGGTCACCTCGGCGCCCTGCGCGGTCACCTCGCCATCGGCCACACGCGGTACTCCACCACCGGCGCGAGCGTCTGGGAGAACGCCCAGCCGACGTTCCGCTCCACCGCCAACGGCTCGATCGCGTTGGGCCACAACGGCAACCTGACCAACATCCGCGACCTGCTCACCCTCGTCGAGAAGCGCGAGGCCGAGAGCGGCATGCTGCCGTACGACGAGGGCGCGCCTCACCGTCGTCCCGACCGCGCCGCGACCACCGACACCGAGGTCGTGACGGCCCTGCTCGCGTCCTACCCGGACCGGTCGCTCGAGGCCGCCGCGCTGGAGGTGCTGCCGAGGCTGCGCGGCGCCTTCTCGCTGGTCTGGATGGACGAGGGCACCCTGTACGCCGCCCGCGACCCGCAGGG
>JAVEDI010000019.1 GCA_030841035.1 Actinomycetota bacterium | reverse complement strand
GGGTTCAGGCGGTCGTCGTAGGTCCGCCCGGACAGGCGAAGGCGTACGACGCGTGCACCAGCGACGCCACGACCGCGAGCTCTTCCTCGTCTCTCGGGGCGTAGAGCATCACAGCGCCCGCCGGGATCAAGGCGCGACGGGCGGCCGGGTGCTGCTCTGCCCAGCCCTGCGCGACGGCCTCCTCGGCGAGCTCCGGAGGGAGCATGGCGTGCAGGCTCTGATCGGCACCGGGGTGAAGGTGCGCGAACTCCCGCCCGATCAGGAAGGCCTCGGGCGGGCCCGGGGCAACCGCAGGGTCCAGGTGCAGCGCGCGGGCCCCCGGCACCGAGATGAGGCTCTCGTGCTCCGTCACGCCCGGCAAGGCAAAGACGATGTCTGCCAGCCGCGTGCGCACAGAGGGGTCGTCGGGCTGCTGGTCAAGCTGCGTGTGCGGGTTGACAGGTGTGGTGGTCGGCCGGGGGCCGGGCCGAGAGGGGAGTGCCACACGGGCACGCTACACACCGGCTCACCCCCTGACAGCCGAGGACCCTCCCGGCGATCGGGCGGGATCAGTAGGACACGGACGGGAACGTGCTGTACGCGTTCTTCCCCCGCCGCTTCGCCGCGTACATCGCGGCGTCGGCGTCCCGCAGGACATCGTCGGCGCGGCTGCGGTCCGCGGTCACGGTGACCCCGATGCTGGTCTGCACCGTGTGCGCGCCGCCCTCCATGCAGACCGGGCGCCTCAGGGCGAGCTGGATCCGTTCAGCGGTCTCGGTCGCTTCGGCCAGACCCGCACCTTCGAGCAGCACCGCGAACTCGTCGCCGCCCAGCCGCGAGACCGTGTCGTTGCTGCGGACGCAGGCCTTCAGTCGTCGCCCGATCTCCACGAGAAGCTGGTCCCCGGCGCTGTGCCCGAGAGTGTCGTTGATCTTCTTGAAGTCGTCGAGATCCATGAAGAGCACCGCGGAGCCATGCCCGGAGCGCCGCTGCACCGCCAGCACGTGCTCGAGACGGTTGAACAGCAGGCTGCGGTTGGCCAGACCGGTCAACGCGTCGTGGAACGCCATGTGCTCGATCTCCTCCTGCAGCTGCTTGCGCTCCGTGATGTCCTGACAGGTACCGAACAACTTCGTCACCGCGCCGGTCTCGGACACCACGCACTCACCGAGAGCATGGATGACCCGCACGGTTCCGTCGGGATGTACCAGCCGGCACTCGTAGTCCAGGCGGGTCTGCTCGGACACCGCCGTCCCGAGGAGCGCCGCGACGCGATCGTGATCGTCCTCGTGGATCACCTCGAGGAAACTCTCGACGGTGGGTGTCATGGAGCCGGGCTCGAGCCCGGCCATGAGGTACATCTGCGCCGACCAGGTCACGACGTGTGCGGGCACGTCCCATTCCCAGCTACCTACTTCGGCGAGCGACTGTGCCACGGCCAGCTCCTGGTGAGCGGTCTCCATGGCACCCCGCGCCTCGCGCTCGCCGTCCAGGGCGTTCTCGCTGACGCGCCAACAGACCAGGCAGGCGACGCTCTGCGCCAGGATGAACCCCCCGTGCACGAGGGCCCACGTCCAGGCATGCGTGCCCGGGTGGTTGTGCGCGTCCATGTGGACCGGTGCCACGATCCCGTGCTGCAGCAGCACGAACGCCAGGGCGAGCAGGAACGGCATCCACGACTGGTACAGGCTGACGACGACGACCATCACGAAGAAGTGAAAGTGCATCTCGACCAGGCCGTTGAAGAAGTGCACGAGGACGGCGGAGGACATCACCAGCCCGACCGTGGCCAGTCCGGCCCGCGTGTCCCTACCAAACCGGCGGACGCCGGCGCCCAGCGCGAGGATCCCGACGACGCCACTCTCGAGCAGGCTGTGGGACAGCGAACGGCCGCGGACGACGCCGACGACGGGCAGCGCGACCACATGCAGCCACAGCAGGATCGACACGCCGCGGTGCCGGCTCTCCCATGCCTGTTCCGACAGGGAGTGTCCCTTGGGCAACGTCGACCATGCGGCCCGGACGAGGCCGCTCACCCGTGGCCGCGTTCTGCGATCCGTCGGTGCCGCCATTGCAGGACAATCGGTCTTTCCGCCCGCGCTCTTGAGTCGATTGCCCGGCCATCTCGGGCGCCTCAGCACCTGCCCAAGCCGGCCAGGTGCCAGGTCTGCCGGCACAGCGGCGGATTGGTGAGGCCAGTGCCCGGACCGGCTCCCGAATCGTTGTCGCTCAGGCCCCGTTCAGCACCGCGTCGGCCCCGTCGGTGCCGCGACCGTAGAGCCATTCCACGTAGGTGTGGTCGTCGTCGGCGCGCCGACGCAACAGCTCGTCGCGCAGCAGCCGGCCCACTCCGTCGACGTGCCACATCTCGCCCCACGTCCGGGCCGTGCGCTGTACCCGTGCGGTACGGGGCACCCGCACGGCCTGATACGCCAGCAGCGCCGCCTCGACGCCGTCCCCGGACGGGCCTGCGTGGCGGCGCAGCGCGGCACCGAGGGTCCAGGCGTCTTCGATGGCTTGGCAGGCACCCTGGGCCAGGTACTGCAGCATCGGGTGCGCCGCGTCGCCCAGCAGCCCGATCCGGCCCGTCACCCACGTCGGGATGGGCACGCGGTCGTACATCGGCCATCGGTTGTCCCGGCCCAGCAGCGGGGTCGACTCGCGCACGTGGTCGCAGCATCGGGCGAACTGCTCGTCGAGCTCGGTGGGGTTGCCCCAGTCCGGCTCGCCCCGCCCGAAGGCCCGGCTGCGGAACACCGCGACCTGGTTGTAGAACCGCCCGGACCGCAGCGGGTACTGCACCAGGTGCAGGCCCGGGCCCACCCAGGCCACGACGTCCCGCAGGTCCGCGTGCCGGCTCACCTGGTCCATGGGGACGGCGCCGCGATAGGCCACGTAGCCGGACCCGATGGTCTCGTCGTCGCTGAACAGCGCCCGCGTCCGGGAGTGCAGCCCGTCGGCAGCCACCACCGCCGTACCCCGGAAGGTGCGGCCGTCGGCGCAGCCCACGTCCACCCCGGCGCCGTCGTCCACCAGCGTGCGCGCGTCGGCGCGCGTCTCCAGCGCGACGCCGGCCGCCTGGCAGGCCCGCACCAGGATGTCCAGCAGGTCGCTACGGTGCATCACGACGTACGGCGCGCCGTAGCGCTCGACGAAGTCGGTCAGGTCCAGCGCCCCGAGCTCACCGCCGCCCATCGCGTCGGCGAGGACCAGCCGGCGCGGCAGCACGCCCACCTCGCGGATCTCCTCGAGCAGCCCGAGCTCGTGCAGGATGCGGGTGGCGTTGGGTGCGAGCTGGATGCCGGCACCGACCTCGCCGAACTCGGCCGACCGCTCCAGCACCCGCACCGGGCGGCCGCTGCGAGCCGCCGTGAGGCCAGTGGTCAGGCCGCCGATGCCGCCCCCGACGACGAGGAGCTCGGTGCTGCTCCCGGACACGGCCGCCACCTCTCAGGCGTCCAGGCTGCGTACGAGGTAGTCCCACACCGCCCGCACACCGCGGTCGCTGTAGATGTGGGCTCGTTTGGACAGCGACTCGTCGGGGTCGGACCAGCTGGGCCAGCCGCCGAACGAGTGGGTCAGCATCTGCTGCTGGCAGGCCCGCTCGAGCAGGACGGCGGCGACCGTCGCGGTCTGCAGGTCCGGGCCGACCGTGACGATGCCGTGGTTGACCAGGAACATCGCCGTGGCCGTACCGAGCTCGGCAGCGACCTGCTTGCCGAGGGCCGGCGTCCGGATGAGGTCGGCGGTGTCGGTGAACCGGGGGACGGCGGGTGGCACGAAGTAGTTGGCGGCGTGGCTCACCGGCCGCAGCGGCTGCCCGGTTGCCGCCAGGGCGACCGCGTGCGGGCTGTGCGTGTGTACGACGCCGCCCACGTCGGCCCGGGCGTCCATGATCTCGGTGTGGATCGGGTACTCGCTGTGCCGCTCACCGCCGCCCTCCAGCACGTGACCTTGCGCATCCACCAGGTGCACGCGGTCGGCGGTGACCTCCTCCAGGCCCCAGGCGGCGGACTTGAGCCACACGCCGCGGCCCTCGGGGTCGCGGGCAGAGGGGTGGCCCCAGACCAGGTCTCCGTGGCCGGCGGCACCCAGGATGCGCGAGGCGGTCGCGACGACCTCACGGATGTCGGTTCCCATGGGCTCTCCTCCGCCGGGTCGGGCCGGGCCAACCGTCGTCGTCACGCATGCCGCGCAGGGGGCAGGTTATCTGCCGGTCAACCGGCGGATCCGCAGGCGCGCAGCTGGCTGAGGTGGCCCCGCTTGTGCCCGATGACATACCGGTCGAGGAACGCGGCGAGTGGCTCCGCGCCGTACTTCACGTTCTGGCTCGTGGCGCCGACGTCCTGGTCCTCGAGTGCCGCCAGGGCGTCGGCGAGCTCGGCGAACGCGTCGATCATCGCCTCGCGGGCCCTGTCGAGACGGTCACGCGGATGCCCCACGGCCTCCAGGCGCGCCGGGTGGTCATGCGTGCGGCCCACGACCGCGGACCGGTCGACGCGCCAGCGACGCAGCTCGGCCGCGAAGAAGCGGGGGAACTCGCCCAGGTGCGCGAGCACCTGGGCCGCCGTCCACTCGCCCTCGGCGGGGACCACATGCAGGCTCCGCGGATCGAGCTGCTCCGCCGTGGCGAGCAGCGCAGCGTCCAGCTCGGCGTTCGCGGCGCGGACCTGGTCCGCGGTCATGGCCGGCGACCCGCTCACCGGGCACCGCCACGGAAGGTGTTGACGCAGGCGCCGATGCCCTCCACCTCGACCCTGACGACCTGACCGTCACGCAGGAAGGGCTTGTCGGGGCGGCCGGCCGCGACGCCTCCCGGTGTGCCGGTCGCCAACAGGTCCCCCGGGCGCAGGGTCGTGAACCGCGACACGTAGGACAGGACCTCAGCGGGACTGAAGAGCAGGTCCGAGGTGGTGCCCTTCTGCACGGTCGCGCCGTCCACCTCGCAGGTGAGCTGCAGGTCGCGGGCATGGTCGATCTCGTCCGGGGTGACCAGCACGGGCCCGACCGGCGTGGACCGTTCGAAGTTCTTGCCGGCGAACCACTGGGTCGTGCGCCATTGCCAGTCGCGCATCGAGACGTCGTTGACGACCGTGTAACCGGCGATGGCAGCCAGCGCCTCCTCCGGTGAGGCGTCGCGCAGGGTCCGTCCCACCACGACGCCGAGCTCGACCTCCCAGTCGACCTCGGCCGAGACGGCGGGCAACGCGATGTCGGCGTACGGCCCCGTCAGGGTGTCGGCGTACTTGGCGAACAGCGTCGGGTGCCTCGGCAGGTCGCGGCCCATTTCCAGGATGTGGCTGCGGTAGTTCAGCCCGACGCAGATCACCTTCTCGGGCCGCACCAGCGGTGCAAGCTCCACGCCGCGCAGCGATCGGCGGGGTCCGTCGGCGGGCGCGCTCTGCCAGTCCGCTGCCGAGAGCAGGGCGGCCACGTCGGGGAACGCGAGTGGCACGACGCTCTCGCCCTCCACCCGGGCGGCAACCGTCTGCGAGCCGGAGACGATGGTGGTGACCCGCATCAGCTCAGCTCCTCCTGCTGGGCGAGGGTGGTCTCGCGATACAGGCCCAGCGCTTCGAGGACCGGGGTGTCGCAGACCCGGAAGAGGTCCGTCGTCTCGTGGGCCGACACCTCGAACGCCGCCCACGAGGGCAGCGCGAGCATGTCGCCGGCCTCCAGCTCGAAGGGCTGGCCGTCGACCACCGCCCGCGCGGCCCCGCGGAACGTGACCCAGATCGAGGAGCCGGTACGCCGTGTGGTGGCCGTGCGCGCACCCGGAAGCAGCCGGTGCATCTCGCAGCGCAGCGTGGGCATGACGTCGGCTCCGGAGGTTGGGTCGCTGAACCGGACCGCGGCGTCGAGCCGCCCGGTCACCGCGAGCTGCGCGGCCAGCGCCCGGTCGGTGTCGAGCCACCGGTAGGCCATCAGGGGGGAGTGCATCGGCGGGGCCCCGGCGGCCGGGCCGCTGACCGGCACCAGACCGGGGGCACCGGCGTA
This sequence comes from Actinomycetota bacterium, assembly GCA_030841035.1. Taxonomy (GTDB): domain Bacteria; phylum Actinomycetota; class Actinomycetes; order JACCUZ01; family JACCUZ01; genus BP-173. The sequence continues at coordinate 8,998 of JAVEDI010000019.1, read as the reverse complement.
CCACTGCTCCGAGCCCGAGACCGGGTCGACCGCGCGGTTGGTCATCTCGTCGGGGCCGCTCTCGAAGAACACCGCGTCGAGCGCTCGCACGAGAGGGATGTCCAGCCCGTCGAACCAGAGCATGGGGGTGTCACCGGGGTTGTGATGCTCGTGCCACCGCCAGCTGGGGGTCAGCACGAGGTCACCCGGGGACATCGACACCGGGTCGCCGTCGACGAGCGTCCAGACGCCCTCGCCCTCGAGGACGAAGCGCAGCGCCGCAGGCGTGTGGTGATGCGCGGGTGCGACCTCGTGCGGCCCGAGGTACTGCACGGCGCCCCACAGCGTCGTCGTGGCGTAGGGCAGCCCGCCGAGGCCGGGGTTGGACAGGCTCAGGACCCGACGGTCCCCGCCGCGGTCGATCGGCACCAGGGAGCCCGCGGACTCGGCCAGGCCGCGAAGGGTCTTCCACTTCCACAGGTAGGCCACGTCGGCGATCGGCGGGGCGCCAGGCATCAGCGCCTCCTGGGTCCACAACGGCTGCAGGTCCGCCTCGGCGACGTCGGCGTAGAGCTGGTCGAGGGCGGGGTCGTCGGGAGCGGCGAAGCGGCGCGTGCTCATCGCGGTCCTCCTGGGGTGCTCTGGGTCGGCTCTCGATGGTCGGGTCGGCACGAGGTGGTCATACCCGCTGTGCTCGCAGACGTCCCGTCCCTCGTGCTCCACGCGCATCTCGACGCCGGCGTCCCGTGGCCGAGGCCACCGCCCGAGGCTCGCACCGATGACGCCCACCGTCCACCGGGGGCCGTCGCCCAGCTCCGCGAGGCGCTCTCAGGAGCTGACGTCGCCCGCCGGGTCGTCCATGACGTCGATGCGCCGCAACGCCCGCCGGTAGTGCGCCGCGTTCTCGCGGTAGACCCGGACGGCGAAGTCGATCCACTCCTGCTGCTCACGGGTCTCCAGCGGGCGGGTCCGTACCGGCACCCCCACTGCCAGGTGACCGGCCGGCACCGCCGTGCCCTCGGGGACGAGCCCGTTCGCGCCGACGACGCTGCCGCGCCCGATGCGCGCGCGGTTGAGGACCACGGACCCCGAGCCGACCACGCACCGGTCCTCGACGACGCAGCCCTCGAGGTGGGCGTTGTGGCCGAGGACGCAGTCGGCGCCGACGACGGTGGGCCACTCCTGCGTCGTGTGCAGGACCGTGCCGTCCTGCACCGACGTCCGAGCTCCGACGACGATCCGGCCGTAGTCGGCACGCAGGACGGCGCCCGGCCAGACCGAGGCCTCCTCACCGAGCTCCACCGCGCCGATCACGACGGCGTCGGGGTGCACGTAGGCGCCGCGGCCGAGCAGGGGGACGAGGTCCCCGAGCGCGTAGACCGGCATCAGGCGTCACCGCTCGGCCGGCGGTCACCGGCCACGGGCAGCCCGGCCGGCAGGTGCGCGTAGACCCGGGCCGCGTTGCGGCCCAGCACGTCGGTCACGACGTCCTCGGGCAGGCCGAGGCCCGCGACGGCGCGGGCGTTCACCGCCGTACCGGGCACGCCTGGCCAGTCCGTGGCGAAGATCCAGCGACGGGCGAGACGGGTCAGGTCGAAGCGGTTGTAGTAGGTGGGCAGGCGCTTGGGCGGCAGACCGGACAGCTCGATCCAGACGTTGGGGTGGCTCAGTGCCATGAACGCCGCGGCGTCGTACCACCAGCCACGGCCGCCATGCGCCAGCACGATGTCCAGCGACGGGAAGTCGCGGGCGACCGGCAGCAGGAACGCCGGGTCGGCGTACTCGTTGACCGAACCGGGGAAACTGCTCGTCCCGCAGTGCACCACGAGCGGTACGCCGCGCTCCTCCAGCAGCTGGTACGTCGGGTACAGCTCGCGGTCGTCGCACCGGAAGTTGCCGTGCACGGGGTGGAGCTTGAGGGCCGCCGCCTGCATGTCCAGCTGGCGCCGGACCTCGTCGAGCAACGGGTGGTGCAGGTGCGGGTTGACGTTGGCGACCGGCCGGAACCGCCGCGGGTTGTGCTCCACCAGGGGCAGCAGGTCGTCGAAGGTCTGGATACCGGTGGCCCGCGGGCTGTACTCACAGAACAGCAGCGCGACGTCGACACCGTCGGCGGCCAGCAGGGCGTCCAGCCGCTCGGGCCGCGGACGACCGTCACTGTCCCAGATCTGCTCGAGCAGCCCCTCCGGGCCGTGGTCGCGGGCCCACTGCAGCCACGCCGGCTTCAGCGTGCTCAGCACCGGCACGTGGACGTGGGCGTCGACCAGCAGCATCCCGTCGAGCACGGCCGCGCCTAGCGGCCGGCGACGAGCGGGGTGTCGACCCCGAACGCCCCCGTCTTGTGGGAGCCGCCCGGCGAGCCGATCGGCTCGTCCCGCCCGGGGAGGGTCTCCGCGAAGAAGAGGCGGTTGTCCTCGATGAACTCCGTGTACTCCTCGGGCACGCGCCGGTCCTGGCTGATCGCCTCCACGGGGCACACCGGCTCGCAGGCGCCGCAGTCGATGCACTCCTTCGGCTGGATGTACAGCTTGCGGTCGCCCTCATAGATGCAGTCGACGGGGCATTCCTCGATGCACGACTTGTCCGTCACGTCGATGCACGGAGCCGCGATGACGTAGGGCACAAGACCTCCAACCGGTGTACGTGGTCAATGGTGTCAGGCTGTCGGGTGGGGGACTGGTGGGGGGGTGACGGCCGGCGCCGCCCGGCCCTCCTGCTGTCCGCTCATCATCTCTCGGACGCGGAAGCGCTGCATCTTGCCGGTGGCGGTCTTGGGCAGCTCGTCGACGAACACGACCGCGCGGGGGCGCTTGAACGCGGCCAGGCCCTCGCGGCACCAGTCCACCAGCTCCTCGGCGGTCACCTGCCCGCTCCTGACCACGGCGGCGACGGGCTTGTCGAGCCCCTCCTCGTCGGCGACCGCCACCACCGCGACCTCGGCTACGGCGGGATGCTGCAGGAGGCGGCTCTCGACCTCGGCGGGGGAGACCCAGATCCCGCCCGCCTTGATCATGTCGTTGCTTCGGCCGAGGCAGGTGAAGTAGCCGTCCGCGGACTCGACGTACGTGTCGCCGGTGCGCAGCCACTCGCCCTGGAAGACCAGCCGACTCGCCTCGGTGCGCTGCCAGTAGCCGGTGGCGATCGACTCACCGCGCACGTACAGGTGTCCCGGCGTGCCCGGCGCGACGACGGCACCGGACGCGTCGCGCAGCTCGAGGTCGTACCCGGGCACCGGCAGGCCGGTGGTCCCGGGCCGGATGTCGTCAGGTCGGTTGGACAGGAAGATGTGCAGCGCCTCCGTCGAGCCGATGCCGTCGATGATGTCGACCCCGAACCGCTTCGTGAAGCGCTCCTGCAGGACCGCGGGCAGCGACTCACCAGCCGAGGCGGCGAGCCGGACGGAGCGGAAGGCCTCGTCGGGGATGCTGCTGGAGGTGAGCGCGGCGAAGAACGTCGGCACCCCGAAGAACAGCGTCGGCCGGTGGATGCTCAGGTCCTCCGCGATGATCTCGGGGCTGGGCCGGCGTCGCTCCAGGACCGTCTCTGCACCGACCGCGAGCGGGAAGAAGGCCGAGTTCCCGATGCCGTAGGCGAAGAACAGCTTGGCAATCGACAGGCAGCGGTCGTCGGGTCGGATGCCCAGCACCTGCGCGGCGTACGTCTCGCAGACGTGGCGGATGTTCGCGTGGCGGTGCATCGCCGCCTTCGGGGTGCCGGTGGTGCCGGAGGTGTAGAGCCACAACGCCCAGGAGTCGTCGATGGTGGCCGCCGGCCCGTCGTGCGAGTCGGCCCGCTCGCTGCCGAGCGCCAGCATCTGCTCCCACGTCGAGGACCGGACGTGTCCGGGCAGGGTCAGCGGGGCGTCGCCGTGCAGCACCAGCTGCTCCATCTCGGGGGCGGCGGCGGCCGCGTCGCAGGCGTTCGCGGCGAACTCGTGGGTGGTGACGACGACGCGGGCCCCCGAGTCGGCGAGGATCGTGCCCAGCTCCGCACCGCCCAGCATCGTGGAGACCGGGACCGCCACCAGACCGGCCCAGAACGCGCCCAGGATCCCGGCCAGCAGCTCGATGTCGTCGGCCATGACGAACACCACGCGTTCGCCGCGGTGCAGTCCGAGGGCGCGCAGGCCGGCTGCGGTCGCCGACACGAGCTCGTGCAGCTCGGCGTAGGTCAGTGAACGGTCGCTGCCGTGCACGGCGACCCGCTGCCCCGAGCCCTCCTGCACGTGACGCGCCACGAGGTAGCTCGCGGCGTTGAAGGTCACAGGGGACGGCCCGGTGTGCACCACCGTCACACCCGCCCCACGTCGAAGGAGGCACGCTGGCCGCTGCCGTACCGGCGCAGGGCGCCTTCCGGGCCGGAGGCGTTGGGCCGGTTGAAGATCCAGTTCTGCCACGCCGTCAACCGGCCGAAGATCTTCGTCTCCACCGTCTCCGGACCCACGAACCGGTGGTTGGCCTCCATGCCGCTCAGCGCGTCCGGCGACAGGGAGGCGCGTTCCTCGAGTACGACGCGCAGCTCGTCCTCGTAGTCGATGTCGTCCAGGCTCAGCGTCACCAGGCCGGTGGACAGGGACTGCGCCGCGTCGAGCGGTCGGCCCAGCGCGGCACGCGCGGCCTCGAGGAGGTCGTCATGACCCCAGAACCGGGACTGCAGTCGGCTGATCCCGTTGCCCATGGGGAAGGCGCCGTCGTTGCTGGCGGTCAGGACCACCGCCGCGGGCGCCGCGTCGGGGTCGACCTCCTCGAACACGCCCTCGAGCATGTACTGCCGGTCCGCGGCCAGCGCGAGCTCGAGCAGCAGGCCGGCGAAGCAGCTGCCCGGCTCGACGAGCGCGATGAGGCTGCGGCTGGTGACGTCGAGGCGCTTGAGGGTCCGCTTGTAGTAGTGGCGGATCTCGTTGACCAGCCAGCCGTCCGCCAGGTCGTGCAGCTGTCGGTCGTAGGCGAGGACCTGCTCGGTGTCGCCGGCGGTGCGCAGCACCCACGTGCCCAGGTCCGGCTCGTTGGTGCGCAGCCGCAGTATCAGGTCGTCCAGGGCGCGGGTCACGGCAAGCGGCCAGTAGTCGACGCCGAGGTCGGCGACGCCCGCGGCGTCCCGCGGCGGCTGGTCGCCCGGTCCTTCGACGGTGATGTCCACCCGGCGCGAGCCACGGTCGATCGTGGCCGACACGTAGGGGTAGCGCAGGCCGTCGTCGGTGACCTCACGCTGCAGGGGCGTCAAGGCGATGCCCTGCGCGTCGGCCGGTCGGCCGGAGGCCTCGGCGGCCGCCGAGGTCCGCCGGCCCACCTCCTCGGCGAACGTCGCCCTCGGCGCGGTCGCGTCGACCAGGCCCCATTCGACCGACGTCGCTCCCCGGTACCCCTCGGCCTTGGTGGCGAACAGGTCGGCCCGGTCCTTGCGGACGTGCCTCTTGTCCACCACGCGAGTGAGACCGCCGGTGCCCGGAAGCACGCCCAGCAGCGGGACCTCGGGGAGCGAGACCGTGGAGGACCCGTCGTCGATCAGCACGATCTGGTCGCACGCGAGCGCGAGCTCGTAGCCCCCACCGGCCGCCGTCCCGTTGAGTGCGGCGATCCAGGTCTGGCCCGAGTTCTCGGTGGCGTCCTCGATGCCGTTGCGGGTCTCGTTGGTGAACTTGCAGAAGTTGACCTTCCACGCGTGGCTGGACTGGGCCAGCATCCGGATGTTCGCTCCGGCGCAGAACATGCGCTCCAGCCCCCCCGTCATGACGACCGCCTTCACCTGCGGGTGCTCGAAACGCAGTCGCTGCACCAGGTCGTAGAGCTCGATGTCCACCCCGAGGTCGTAGGAGTTCATCTTCAGCTCGTAGCCGGGCACCAGGGAGCCGGCGGGGTCCACCGCGAGGGTCGCCGTGGCGACCGGGCCCTCGATGTCCAGCCGCCAGTGGCGGTAGCGGTCGGGGGCCGTGTCGAAGTCCACGGTGGGCGGGGACGCGGGTGTCGCCTCCTCCCTCACGGGGGACTGCGCGGCGGCGTCGAGCACGGTCATGATGCACCTCGGCAAGGGGGTCGCTCGTCCCGGGCGGGCGTCGCCCCAAACACTCTACGCATGTCTGCAGCATCGTCAAGACTTTGTAGTACGTTGCTCGGGTTCCTGTCGTCGCCGAGCGGCGGCGATGGGAAACTTGCCCGCACGGGCCGTGCGACACACCTGGGAGGCGTGGTGACCGGTGGCGCGACGCGACCGGTCGAGCGCGGCGAGGACCGGCCGCCGGCGCCACGCCGCGAGGCGGACGGGGAGCCCAGCGCACGGTCGCTGCTGCTGACCCTGCTCGGCGAGTTCGTCCACCCGCGTGGGGAGCCGGTCTGGACGGGGACGCTGGTCGCGGCTCTCGGCGCGCTGGGCGTCGAGGAGAAGTCCGCTCGCCAGGCGCTGGCCCGGACCGCGGCCGAAGGCCTGCTCGAGCCGTCGCGGCACGGTCGACGTACCCGGTGGTCACTCACTGGGCAGGGTGCCCGCCTGCTGTCCGAGGGGACGGCGCGCATCTACGGGTTCATGCGGGAACGCCGCCGTTGGGACGGGCAGTGGCTGGTGCTCATGGTCGGCATCCCGGAGGCGCAGCGGCAGCTCCGCCACCGGCTCCGCACCCGGCTGACCTGGCTCGGGCTCGGATCGCCCGCGCCGGGCCTGTGGATCGTGCCGGACCCCGGGAAGGCCACCGCCGTGCGCGGGGTGGTCGCCGAGCTCGACCTGGCGGACCGGGCATTCGCCTGGGCCGGCCCCTCGGCGGAGGTCGGTGACCCGGCTCGGCTGCTGGCCTCGGCCTGGGACCTGGACGAGGTCGAGCGTCGCTACCTGGAGTTCATCGAGCGCTTCGAGCAGGTGGCCGTGCGTGGCGGGAACGATGCGTTCGTCGCGCAGGTCCGCATGGTGCAGGAATGGCGCAAGTTCCCCTTCCTCGACCCCGACCTTCCGGTGGAGCTGCTCGACCATGCATGGCCGGGCGCGCGCGCGGCCACGACGTTCCACGACCGGCATGCCCGCTGGCACCGGCAGGCGCAGGCCGCTTGGGACCGGATGGCGCAGGACGCGGCGCAGCGCAACTAGGTGTCGGCCGAGGCCATGGCCAGGCGACGCCTCAGGCCAGCGCCTCCTCGCGGAGGTGCACGTAGTCGAACTCCACCGGCTGGTCGTTGATGCCGGTCTGGGGGGGAGCGATCCAACCCGCGAAGGCGCCGTACTCGTACTCGGGCACCATCAGCGAGGCGACCGCCGCCCGGTCCTCGGGTGAGGGCAGCCACTGCGCGGCCTGCTGCTCCCAGGTCGCACCGTCGAGCACCTCGCCCTGCGGGCTGATGTGGTGCCCGGCGAAGGTGCCGACCCTGCGGTTGAACCCCTCGTGCGGCAGCGTCAGGCGCTGGTCCAGCCCCGCGTCCTCGAGGGCCTGGTTCCACCGGCGTACGCCGTTGTTGCAGTCGGCGACGTACTCGTCGCGCAGGTCCAGGTTCAGCGCGTTGAGCAGCGGCACCGTCCGTTGCGCGATCCGCCCGTCGATGACGGTGTTCATCTGGCGCTCCTGGCCGAGCAGGACGTGGTCGTCCTTGCGTCGGGTCTCCTGCCAGCGGCCCTTGAGCCCGGAGGTGAAGTAGCTGCCCGCGTTGGTCGACTGCTCGGACCCGAAGAGGTCCATGGACACCGAGAACTGGAAGTTCAGGTACCGCTGGATGATCGCGAGGGGGATGCCCCCCCGCGGCAGGACGTCCTCGGTGTCGTGGCGCTTCATCAGCTCGGCGGTCCGCTCGACGATCCGCTGCACGCCGGTCGTGCCGACGAACATGTGGTGCGCCTCCTCCTTGAGCATGAACTCGCAGGTGCGGGCCAGGGGGTCGAAGGCGGACTCCTTGAGGGTGCCGAGCTGGTACTTGCCGTCGCGGTCGGTGAAGTAGGTGAACATGAAGAACTGCAGCCAGTCGGTGGTCGCCTCGTTGAAGGCACCGAGGATCCGCGGGCTGTCCAGGTCGCCTGAGTTGCGCTTCAGCAGCTGCTCGGCCTCCTCGCGACCCTCGCGGCCGAAGTAGGCGTGCAGCAGGTAGACCATCGCCCAGAGGTGGCGACCCTCCTCGACGTTGACCTGGAACAGGTTGCGCAGGTCGTAGATGCTCGGGGCAGTCTCGCCGAGGATGCGCTGCTGCTCGACGGAGGCTGGCTCGGTGTCACCCTGCACGACGATCAGGCGCATCAGGTCGGCACGGTGCTCGCCGGGCACCGCCTGCCAAGCGGGCTCGCCCTTGTGCTGGCCGAAGCCGATCTCGCGCTCCCGGTCGCGCTCGGACAGGAAGATGCCCCAGCGGTAGTCCTTCATGGCGACGTGCCCGAAGTGCGCCCACCCCTCGCGGCCGACGTTGACCGCGGTGCGCAGGTAGACGTCCTCGGTCGGCAGCGTCGGGCCCATCGACTCCCACCAGTTGAGGAAGTTCGGCTGCCACGACTCCAGCGCCCGCTGCAACCGGCGATCCTCGTGCAGGTCGACGTTGTTCGGGATCTTGTCGGTGTAGTCGGCGGTGCTCGTCATCGCGTTCGGCTCCCGTTTCTCATCGATCCTCATCCCCGACCGCTCGCTTCGCTCGGGTCCGGCCTCGACCCGATCCGCTCCTTCGTCGCGGACCGTACTTTCTGGTTCTTCGCGCGAGCGCTCACACCCTCGTGCGGTCGAACTCGGCGCGCCGGCCGGTGCCGAAGCACCGCAGCGCCCCGTCGGGCCCGGACGCGTTCGGACGGTTGAAGATCCAGTTCTGCCAGGCGGTGAGCCGTCCGAAGATCTTGGTCTCGACCGTTTCGGGGCCGGCGAAGCGGTAGTTGGCCTCGAGCCCGGTCAGCGCGTCCGGGCTGAAGCTGGCCCGTTCCTCGAGGGTGATGCGGACCTCGTCGGCCCAGTCGATGTCGTCGGGGGCGAAGGTGACCAGCCCCAGCTCTTCGGCGTCCTCAGCCGGCAGCGGTTCGCCTGCGCGAGCCTGGACCGCGGCCACCGCCTGCGGGTCACCGAGGAACCTCGTCT
>JAVEDI010000078.1 GCA_030841035.1 Actinomycetota bacterium | reverse complement strand
CTTGCAAGTGGGGTGAGTGACGGGACTTGAACCCGCGGCCACCTGGACCACAACCAGGTGCTCTACCAGCTGAGCTACACCCACCGTGTGCACCGCGCGTCGCGCGGCCGGGGGAAATCATACAAGCCTGCGGGTCCTGGTCACTCCATGGTCGTCGACGGTCGGGCGACGGGGGCGGGGGACGTCGTCATCTCGGCGGGGGACGGGAGCGGGTCAGACGGGAGCGTGAAGCGCTCGCCCAGCGCCTTGACCGTCTCGGTGTCCGGACCGGGTTGAGAGACGAACAGCGCCTCCCGGTAGTACTTCAGCTCCTCGATGCTCTCCCGGATGTCCGCGAGGGCCCGGTGGCCGCCGTGCTTGGCGGGGGAGTTGAAGTAGACGCGGGGGTACCACCGGCGGGCCAGCTCCTTGAGCGACGACACGTCGACCAGCCGGTAGTGCAGGTGTTCGTCCAGCGTTGCCATGTCGCGGGCCAGGAAGCCGCGGTCGACGTACACCGTGTTGCCGGCCAACGGAGCTCGGCGGGCTACCGGCACGTGCTCGCGGACGTAGGCGAGCACCCGCGCCTCCGCCTCCGCGAGGGTCATGCCGTGGTCCAGCTCGTCGAGCAGCCCCGACGCGGTGTGCATGTCGCGTACGACGTCGGGCATCTGGTCGATGGCGGCCTGCGGCGGCTTGATCACGACGTCGACCCCCTCACCGAGCACCTGCAGGTCGGAGTCGGTGACCAGGACCGCGACCTCGACCAAGGCGTCGTGCTCGAGCGAGAGGCCGGTCATCTCGCAGTCGATCCACACGAGCCGGTCGTTGCGGTCAGCCATGGCCGCCACCCTAGAGGGAGGTCCCGCGCGGCACGTCGGCACGGCGGGCGGGAGCCGCCGCGTCCTGAGGAGGGTCGTCGACCAGGCGAGCGTGCAGGTGCATGTCGTGCCAGCCGTCGGCGTGCAGGCCCTCCCGCCGCTTGGTCCCTTCGAGCCGGTAGCCGGCGCGCTCGGCGACCCGGCAGGAGGCCGGGTTCGCCGTGGAGTGGGTCAGCTCCACACGGTGCAGCTGGAGCTGCTCGAAGACCCAGCCGCTCAGTGCGCGCACGGCACGCGTTGCTAACCGCCGACCACGAGCCGGCGGCAGCACCCAGTAGGAGACCTCACCCAGGCCGTTGCCCAGATCCAGCCGACGAAGGCTGATCTGGCCGAGCAGGCCGGACCCGTCGGCGATCGCCCAGCCACCGGCGGCCTCCTGGGCCCATCGATGCGGCCATGAGCCGATCCAGGCCCGAGCCTCATCCTCGGTCATCGACCGGACGTGCCACTGCTGGATGCTCGGCTCGGCGTACGCCCGCACGACGTCGGGCGCGTCCGAGGCCTGCCAGGGGCGCAGCACCGCGTCGTCGAGCTCGAGGACGGGCTGGGTCAGGCGCGCGAAGCTGCCCGGCACGATCGCAGGCCCAGCGAGGAGCGGCACGCCCCCCATTCTGGTCGCCGCAGTCGACCACGTCTGGCAGGCGAGGCGCCGCGCCAGCAGGCGTCCGCGCATGTGGGTCGGTGCCTGGCCAGTTCTTGCGCGCATCGGTCGCTGTTGCGCACGGAGGTCGAACGACCAATTGCTCATCAGTGGCCACCTAGATGTAGGTATCAGATAGGTGACCGCTCGAGTCGCCAGCCTCGGTGCGTGGCTTCGATCCTCGAGCAGCACGGCGCGCGCAGCCGGACCGGCGGTAAGCCCGGCCGCTCCGGCGAGCGGCCGGGCTTGCTCCCTGGGATCTCCGCGGCCCTACTGATCGGCTGCTTGCTCGCTGCGGTCTGTGCCTTGTGGGGGTCCGCCGTCGTCGGGTCCATGTCCGGCGCCAGCGCCTGCCTGTCACACGGCTGCAGCTCCTCGTCGCCTCCGGCGGCGCACCACCGCCCGGCTCACTCGAAGGGTGTGCATCGGTCGAGCCGATCGCACAGGCGCACGAACAGGCAGAACCAGCACACCTTCGCGGTGTTGTCGGCGCTGCTGGTGCTTGCCGGGGCGACCGTGCTGCTCGAGACGCTGTGCGGCCGGTCCACGCTGACCCCGGTCGTCACGAGCGCACTGAGCAGAGGCCCACCGGCGCCCACCTGCCCGGTCGCTGTCAGGGCTGCTGCGCTCGAACCGGCTCGGGCCACGGACTTGACGTTCCGCATGCCACGCGTGCTGCCCCACTTTGGGCGCAGTGCGCGTTTTTGCGTTCCGGGGCAGCAACCGACGCCAGGCAGCCGGCGCGTGCCCTCGCCACCTCAACCAACCGGGCGCGCATCCGCGGCCGGGCCGTCCCTCCCCGACCGACTTGGAAGGTCAACATGATCAATCCGCAGCATTCCTCTCCTCCACGACACCGTGTGTCGGACGCAATCGCCGCAGCCCGCAGGAGGCGAGATCCGGCCGCAGGAACGCACCCCACGGGTCGCTCACCTGGCCGCTGGTCCCGCTCTCGGCGTGTGGCCGCACTGATGTCCGGGCTGGTCGTGGTGCTGGCCACCGGGGCTGTCGCCCTGACGGCTCAGGCCGATCCAGGTGCGCAGTACGTGTCCGGTGTGACGTTCCCCTTCAACGGCGTGTGGTTGCCCTCGACCGACGGGGGTCACTACTGGGACGCCAGCGGCGCCGGGCTGTGTCGTATCGACAAGTCCGCCACGGCGCTCGGCGGGTTCACCGAGGCCGCAGGCACCTGCGACGTACAGGCGAAGAAGCCGACCCAGGCCGTGGTCGGCCCCAAGAACGCTGACGACACGTACTTCGTGTACGCCGCCGACATGTCCAGCAAGAGCGGCGGCCCGATCCGCCTCACCTACGACCCGGCGGCCGATGGCGGCTCCGGCTTGATCGTCGCCGGCAGCGGCACCACTCTCGGCGGGCTCAACACCGTCGGCTTCTTCGCCGACGCGGCCGGCAACTTCAAGAATTCCTCCGTGGCGCTCGGCCCATGTGACCACAGCGCCACGTCGACGATCGTGCCCGGTACCGCGTGCACTGCGCTCTACCTGGCCTTCGAGCGGTCGCAGAAGATCGAGCGCATCAACTTCGTCGACCAGGGCGCCTCGGCTCAGTCGATCGAGACCATCTCCAAGGTCACCGACAAGCGCAAGGGCGTCCGGTTCGGCATCGGCATGTTCCACAACGCCAATGCGCAGGACGACCTGTACATCGACGAGCTCGGCGGCAACGGCGTCTCCCGGATCACCGACGTCGCGACCTGCAGCGCGTCGGAGGGCTCTTCCGACCCGGCTGTGGTCAACCCGCCGGTCAACCAGACCGGTGGCTGCACCGCCGGGGTCGTGGGTGGTATCACCACCAACTTCCCCCAGGGCATGGCCGTCGCCAACAACGCCGACGGCACCGGCCGGTTCATCTACGTCGCCGACTCGCCGCGCAACGCCGGAGCCACCGTGCTGCGCTACTACCCGACCACGGGGCGGCAGGACGTCGTGTCCAGCAAGGTCAGCCCCGCCTACGACTCGCTGCTCAACCCCGGCGAGTCGGTGTCGGCCTACACCTTCATCCTGGGTCTCGCGGTCAACCCGAACAACGGCGACCTGTTCATCGGGGACGACCCGACGTTCGCCATCCTGGTCAACCCGCCGCTGAACAAGGGGCACATCTTCACCCTCCCCGGCGGGGCGAGCGGCGTACCGGCGGCCGACTGCGTCGCCACCGCGGCCGCACCCACGTGCCCGCTGCCGGCAGCCCCGAGCACCGTCACGCCATCGTTGTATGCCTACGGGCTGACCGCGCCCAAGGGCGGTATGACATTCGTGCCCAGCGGCGACGGCGGACACATGTGGGCGGCCGACCACTCCCAAGGCCTGTGCCGCATGGACAGCGTCATGGACCCGCAGGGTGTGCAGCTCGGGCTGCACGCGTTCAACTCCTCGGCCTGCGACGACGGCACCCTCCTGGGATCCGGCGGGCAGACGGTCTACGACCCCGATGTCATCCCGGGGACGACCCAGCACTACCTCTACGTCGCGCAGAACGACCACCTCAGTCCTGGAGTGCTGCGCTTCAAGTTCGACCCGAGCGCGGACCACGGTGCAGGGATGCTCGTCGACGGGAGCGCCGAGGTCATGGCGCCCAACGCCGGGCTCAACGGTGACAAGGCCAACGGGCTCGCGCTTGGCCCCTGCAAGCCGGGCGCCCCGGCCAGCTGCACCCACTCGCTCTACATGGGCGGGCTGCTGGACGGTTTCATCCGGCGCATCAACAACCCGGAGGAGCCGCTGGTCCGCAACCAGACCGTCGACACCGTCGCGATGACCACCGAGCAGCGCGCCGGCACCGTGGGCAAGGGCATCAACGGGTCGATGGGCATGATCGGTGACGACCTCTACCTGCCGGAGAACCAGGGCTTCACCGTCGTCAAGGACATCAGCAAGTGCCCCAGCGCCGGTCAGGTCTGCGCAACGGTGCCGCTGAACATCAGCCAGTTCGGCTTCATCTTCGGCTCCGCCGTCGGTGTCGACCCCGACCTGACGCACTCCAAGGCCGGCCTGGTGTACGCCGCGATCTCGCCCGGCGCGGCGAACGCGACCATCTACCAGTACGACGTCGCGACCAACACGTCACGCGTCTACGCGACTCAGGGGATCATGCCGTCGGCAGGGTCCGCCGAGGCGACGGTCTACTGCAGCACCACCTGCACACGACCGGTGGACCCGGCGAACCCGCCGGGGGGCGCGTCGAACTTCCGGTTCGCACAGGGTCTGATGACCGACACCGACGGCAACGTCTACGCCACCGAGGACGCCTTCGCCGGCGCCCGTGGGGGTCGTGGACACGCCTGGATGGCGGTGTTCAACGCCTGGGACCGCACCGGCGTCACCCCGGTGCCGCTGCCGAGCCAGACACCGCCCGCCAACAGCAAGACGTGCTCGGTGTCGCTGAACGTGCCACCGCTCAACGGTGGGCAGACGTACTGGGTGCAGTTCACGGCCCACGCGGACGGCCAGATCAGCTCTACCTGGACGCTGCCCTCGGCCCGCTCGGCGCAGCTGTTGCTCTACCCGAACAACCCGTTCGCCGGGTCGACCGACCCGGTGAGCACCGGGGCGAAGGGTGGGGCGATCGCCAAGCAGGTCACCTCCAACACGGCGAACTTCAACATCACCACCGCGCCAACCGTTGAGAAGGCCGGCACCTACACCGCGCAGTTCTTCAACGCCGGCTCGTCGTTCGGAGGCACGACAGGAACCGTCACCTTCGTCAACGACGGTGCCACCGCCTGCCCGACCACCCCGACGAGCGCACACGTCCTGCCCTGACTCCCTGCACTCATAGTCAGGACAGGACTGCGGCCCCCGCCCACGGGCGGGGGCCGCACCGCGTCGTCGTGCACCGATCGGCGCGCCTGTGGAGCTTCGGCTGTTTCTTGACGTTTGGTGTTCGGTTGATCCTTGACACTTCGTGTCCGGAATCTAGCGCCGTGGACTTGTTCCGGCGGCGCGCTTCTTGCGGATCGGTCGCGGTTCGGTGCGGGTAGCGGTCTTCACGAGCTGGTCTGCGATCCAGAACTGCAGCAGCTGGTCGGTGACCAGGACGTCGCACGCGGAGCCGGCGAAGTTCTTCCCGACGCTGACCTGCTGGGCCCCGACGC
>JAVEDI010000077.1 GCA_030841035.1 Actinomycetota bacterium | reverse complement strand
GCTCCAGCGCCATCACCGCGACGGCGCCGGCGTCCTCGGCGATCGTGGCCTGCTCGGCGGTGACCACGTCCATGATCACCCCGCCCTTGAGCATCTCGGCCATCCCGCGCTTCACCCGGGCGGTGCCGGTCAGGCCGGGGCCGGCGGCGCCGTCGCGGCCGGACTCGTCACGGGCTCCGGCAACCTCAGGGGTGGACACGCTGGACCTCTTTCGCACACGGGACGGGGCGGCGCCGTACCGGCCGCTCCACCCATGGTAGGCCCGTCGGGCCGGTGCCCCCTACTTGACGGTGACGGGGCGGTCGCGCCCGATCAGGGCGATCCAGACCTGGCCCGGCGCGAACACGGCCGGCTGGCCGGCCACGGTGTAGGCCGTCGGCTCCGTCGCCGTGGCGCGCTTCCACTCGCCGTCGTACACCTGGCCGTCGCGGAAGATCAGCGCCTTGCCGCTGCCCACGGTCTCCGTCAACGGCGTCGCCACGCCGTTGACGTCGCGATAGCTCGTCGAGCGGACCGTCGCGTACTGCACGACCAGCGTGCTCGGACCGAGCTGGCCACCCTCGGCCGCCAGGTCGGGGGCGCCGTCCATCGACAGGAGCCAGCGCTTGCTCGCCGCCGACCACTGGGCCCCGACCCGGGCGAAGGGGTAGCGGATGCTCACGCTCGCGGCCGGGCGGCCGCCGGCCGGGGCGGCACCGAAGGTGTAGCCCACCTTCGTCGGCGTCGACACCGTGCCGGCCCGCTTGCGCAGCTCGGCGAAGGTGCCGATCACGTCGTAGGGCATCGGTCGGGAGCGAACCCGGGTGTAACCGCTCGGGTTGGCGTCGAAGGACACCAGCTTGAGCGGGGCGGCCTGCAGCTTGGGCAGCAGCCGGGTCTGGGAGCCGGAGTAGAACAGCCCGACGGTGCCGTACTGCTTGAGCAGGTCGATGTCGGTGATGCGTCCGCTGCGGACCGGCCCGACGGTCTTGGGATAGGCGCTGGAGAAGAGGGCGGCCAGGCGGGTGACGCCGCCCTCGACCTGCTCGACGTAGACCACGTCCGCCTTGGTGAGGCCCACCTGCGGGTGGGCGCGGGTGGTGTTGTCGACCTTGACCGCGTACAGCGGCCCGTCGGCCAGGCCCACGCGGCCGGAGAGCACCGACGGCGCCGGAGGCGGCGGGGGGGTCGAGATCGCCTGGGTCGGCCCCTGGGCCGGGCGGGCGGGCCGGAGCGCGTCGGCCCGGCCCGAGGAGCAGGCACCCAGGGCGAGGGGCAGGGCGGCGAGTGCAGCGACAGCGCCGAGGATAGTGGAGTTTCTCACGTCACAAAATGGTAGAGCCTGGTCGGGCCATGTCGGTCCTGAGGGTATCCGGCGGCGTGTCGTCGATCTCGAAGGTCGGCGGCCACGCAGCGTGCCCGGCGAGTCGCAGTGAGCGCACCACCCACTTGCGCCGTACGACGCGGGTGCCCAGGGCCGCGTCGTTGAGGAACCGCCGGGCGAGCTGGACGCGCTGGCTGGCGGAGGCCAGCTCGTGGGCCAGCTCCCGTCCCACGGGGTCGGCCCGCAGCGCGTCGGCCGTCTCCGGGTCGTCCAGGGCCGCGTGCAGCGCCCGGGTCAGGTTGCTCTCGGCCATCTCCCGCTCGGGCGGGGGCGCCTCGCGTGCCTCGTGTGCGGCGTCGGCGAGCAGCAGCCCGGTCGCCGGGTCCAGCAGCCCAGAGGTGGCCAGCTGCAGGGAGACGCTGGCCCGGCGCACCAGCTGCGCGTCGAGGGCGCTGCGGGCCCCTTCCAGGCGCGCGTGCAGCCGGTCCAGCCGGGCCGCGCTGAACGACAGGTACCACGCGACGACGAGGGCGAGCCCGGCGAAGGCGACGATCCACGGCAGCGCGGGCAGGTCCACGGCGCCAGCCTAGGGCGGTGGGGTGCTCCCGCGCTGTCTCCGCAGGGCTGCCAGCCCGGCTGTCAGGAGGGCTGTCAGGAGCGGGGGCTGGGGTCGCGGCGCAGCCGGTCGCGCAGCGACCCGCGCCGCGGCTCGTCCTCACCGACGGCCCCGGCTCCCGCGGCCACGGTCTCGTACACGGCCAGCAGGTCGTTCACGACGGTCTCCCAGTCGTAGCGGCGCACCCAGTCCGCGGCCGCCGCCCGGTGGGCCGCGCGGCGGGGCTCGTCGTCCAGCAGCGCGCACAGGCTGTCGGTCAGCGCGGCCACGTTGCCGGTCGCGAACATGGTGCCGACCCGTCCGCCGTCGAGGACCCTCTTGAACGCCTCGAGGTCGGAGGCCAGCACCGGTGCACCGGCCGCCATCGCCTCGACCAGGATGATGCCGAAGCTCTCGCCGCCCAGGTTCGGTGCGACGTACACGTCGACGGTGGCCAGCAGCCGAGTCTTGTCCGACTCGCTCACCGCCCCGAGGAAGGTCACCGCGTCGCGCACCTCGGCCGGCGCGTCCTGCAGCGCCTCGTCGGCGTCACCGCGGCCGGCCACCAGCAGCTGCACCCCCGGTCGGGCGGCCACCACCCCGGTCATGGCGGCGACCAGCGTGGGCAGTCCCTTGCGGGGCTCGTCGAGCCGACCGATGAAGCCCACGGTGCCGCCGCTGCCGCGCCACGCCGGCTGCGGCTCCGCGGCGGCGAACCGGTCGACGAAGACCCCGTTCGGGATCAGCACCGCGTCCCCGCCGACGTGTTCGACCAGGGTGCGCCGGGCGTCCTCGGAGACCGCGATGCGGGCGCCGATCTTCTCCAGCGCCGGCTCCAGGATCGGGTACGCCGCCAGCATGGCCCGGGAGCGCAGGTTGGCCGTGTGGAACGTCGCCACGATGGGGCCGGTCGCCGCCCAGCAGGCCAGCAGCGAGAGCGACGGCGTGGCCGGCTCATGGATGTGCAGCACGTCGAAGCCGCCCTCCCGCAGCCAGCGGCGCACCCGGGCCGCGGACAGCGGACCGAAGTTGACCCGCGCGACGGAGCCGTTGTAGGGCACCGGGACGGCGCGTCCGGCCGGCACGACGTACGCCGGCAGGGGCGTGTCGTCGTCGGCCGGCGCGAGGACCGACACCTCGTGACCGCGGGCGCTCAGCACCTCGGAGAGGTCGCGGACGTGGAACTGCACCCCGCCGGGCACGTCCCACGAGTAGGGGCAGACGATGCCGATCCTCATGCCCGGCCCGTTCCTCGGTCGGCCAGGTCGCCGAGCCAGAGGGGCTGCAGCATGTGCCAGTCCTGCGGGTGTGCCCGGATCGCCGCGCCGAAGACGTCGGCGACCCGTTGCGTCATCTCCGTCACCTTCTCCCGGGTGCGGCCGTGCGCGGGCGGCACGACCTCGTCGTGGAAGCGGATGACCAGTCCCCGGCCCTCGTACCAGATGCTCACCGGGTGCAGGGCGGCCCCGGTGCGCAGGGCGAGCATCGCGGGCCCCGGGGGCATCCGGGTGCGTTCCCCCAGTAGGTCGACCTCGACGCCGGTGGACCGCAGGTCGCGGTCGGCGAGCAGCGGCACGAGCCGGCCGGCCCGCAGCCGTCGCGACAGCGTGTCGAGCAGGTCGCCGTCGCCGCCGGTCAGCGGCAGGATCTCCATGCCCAGAGCCTGTCGGTAGGCGAGGAACCGGGCGAACAGCCGCTCCGGCTTGAGCCGTTCCGCGACCGTGACGACCGGCACACCGGTCAGCGTCGCCCAGGCACCGGCGTGGTCCCAGTTGCCCATGTGCATCAGCGCCGCCAGCACGCCGCGACCGGAGCCGACCGCGTCGCGCAGGTAGTGCTCGTTCTCGACCCGGACGCGACCGACGGTGCGGTCCCTGCTCCAGTCGGGCAGCCGGAAGGCCTCGCACCAGTACCGCAGGTAGGAGCGCATCCCCTGCCGGGACAGCACCCGCAGCTCGTCGTACGTCGCCTCGGGGCACGCCCGGCGCAGGTTGGCCTCCAGCCGCCGCACCGGGCGGACCCGTCGCCACCACAGCAGGTCAGCAACGGCGAGGAACAGCCGGTCGGCCACCGGCTCGGGCAACCGCCTGACCACCGCCCAACCGGCGGCGTACGCCCGGTAGACCCACCCCTCCGGCAGAACCACGACGGTCAACGACCGCGACGGTCGGTCACGACGCGGGAGTCTCGGCCAACGCCTGACGACGCACGGCGAGGGCGCGCTGCACGATCGTCACGGTGCTCCCGACGGCGAGGCCCCACAGGGCCAGCGCCTGCACGTAGGGCACGCCGAGCCCGTCCAGGCCGGTGGCGACGAGGATGGCGACCAGCCGGTCGGCGCGTTCGGTCACGCCGACGTTCGCCGTCATGCCGAGCCCCTCTGCACGGGCCCGGGCGTAGGACACGACCGCCCCCGACGAGAGGCAGTAGAGGCACAGCCCCGTCAGCAACAGCTCCCGCCCGTCACCGGCGAACCACAGCGCGATGCCGCCGAAGACCGCCGCGTCGCCGACGCGGTCGAGCGTGGAGTCCAGCCACGCGCCCCACCTGCTCGAGCGGCCGGTCATCCGCGCCATCGTGCCGTCGACGAGGTCGGAGAAGACGAACAGCGTGATGACGACGGTGCCCCAGAAGAACTCGTGGCGCGGGTAGAACGCGAGCGCCCCGACCACCACCCCGAGCGTGCCGATCAGCGTCACCACGTCGGGGCTCACGCCGCGTCGGACCAGGAATCCGGCGGTCGGCGTGAAGATGCGCGTGAACAGCGCACGGGCGAAGCGGTTGAGCATGGGTGTGGTGTCTCCGGGACTCGGCGGGTGCGCCTCATCGTAGTGGGGCGGTTGTCACCCTCCCCCCTTGTGCCACGGCGCGCACGGGTGAAGGCTCGGGGGCATTCGCGAGCCCCGCCTCGCTGCCAGGTGAGCGCGGGCAGGAGAGGGAGGCGACGCGCCCATGGCGCACAACACGAACCAGTCGGCCACTGGCGCCGCCGGAGGCGTGCCGGCGGCCGACCAGCCGGGCTCCATCAGGAACGTCGTGCTGGTCGGCCACTCCGGATCAGGAAAGACGACCCTCGTCGAGGCGCTGCTGAGCGCCACCGGGACCATCAACCGGGCCGGCCGCGTGGAGGACGGTACGACCGTCTCGGACTTCGACGAGGCGGAGCAGCGCCAGCAGCGCTCGGTGTCCCTGGCCCTGGCGCCGCTCGAGCACGCGGGCGTGAAGGTCAACCTGCTCGACACCCCCGGCTACGCCGACTTCGTCGGCGACCTGCGTGCCGGCCTGCGCGCGGCGGACGCCGCCCTGTTCGTGGTGTCCGCGGTCGACGGGCTCGACGGCGCGACCCAGATGCTGTGGGAGGAGTGCGCCGCGGTCTCGATGCCCCGCGCGGTCGTCATCACCAAGCTCGACAAGGACCGCGCCGACTTCGACGAGGCCGTGGCGATCTGCCAGCGGGTGTTCGGCGACGGCGTGCTGCCCGTCTACCTGCCCATGGCCGCCGACGACGGCAGCGCGGCCGGCCTGATCGGGCTGCTGTCCCAGAGGGTGATCGACTACTCCGGCGACACCCGCACGGAGCGCGAGCCCGACGCGGCGCACCTGCCGCTGATCGAGAGCGCGCGCAACGCGTTGATCGAGGGCGTCATCGCCGAGTCCGAGGACGAGACACTCATGGACCGGTACCTCGCCGGTGAGGACATCGACCTCAAGGTGCTCGTCGACGACCTGGAGACGGCCGTCGCCCGTGGGTCCTTCTACCCGGTGATCCCCGCGGCCTCTCCGACGGGGCTCGGCATGGCCGAGCTGCTCGAGGTCATCACCCAGGGCTTCCCGTCACCTCTCGAGCACGACGTGCCTCCCGTCGTCTCTCCGGACGGCAAGCCCAAGGGCCCCCTCGCGTGCGACCCGACCGGCCCGCTGGTGGCCGAGGTCGTCAAGACGACGACCGACCCGTACGTCGGTCGCATCTCCCTGGTGCGTGTCTTCTCCGGCACCCTGCGTCCCGACAGCACGGTGCACGTCTCCGGACACTTCCTTGCCGACCGCGGCCACGAGGACCACGACGTCGACGAACGCGTCGGCGCCATCACCTCGCCGCTGGGCAAGACCCAGCGCAACGTCTCTCGGTGCATCGCCGGCGACATCGCGGCAGTCGCCAAGCTCACCCGCGCAGAGACCGGTGACACGCTGTCCGACAAGGACGCGCCACTGCTCATGGAGCCGTGGGTCATGCCCGACCCGCTGCTGCCCGTCGCGGTCGTGGCGAAGTCCAAGGCCGACGACGACAAGCTCGGCCAGGGCATCAACCGGTTGGTCGCCGAGGACCCGACGCTGCGCCTCGAGATGAATCCCGAGACCCACCAGATGGTGCTGTGGTGCATGGGCGAGGCGCACCTCGACGTACTGCTCGACCGACTGAGGAACCGCTACGGCGTCGACGTCGAGTCGGTGCCCGTGCGGGTCCAGCTGCGGGAGACCTTCGCCGGCACCGCGAGAGGCCACGGGCGCCACGTCAAGCAGTCAGGCGGGCACGGCCAGTACGCCGTGTGCGACATCGAGGTCGAGCCGCTCGAGTCGGGTGCCGGGTTCGAGTTCGTCGACAAGGTCGTCGGCGGGTCGGTGCCGCGCCAGTTCATCCCCTCGGTCGAGAAGGGCGTGCGCACCCAGATGGAGCGTGGCGTGGCCGCCGGCTACCCGGTCGTCGACATCCGGGTCACCCTCTTCGACGGCAAGGCGCACTCGGTCGACTCCTCCGACATGGCGTTCCAGACGGCCGGGGCCCTGGCCCTCAAGGAGGCCGCCAAGGCCACGCAGATGCACATGCTCGAGCCGGTCGACGAGCTCTCGGTACTCGTGTCCGACGAGTACGTGGGGGCCATCATGAGCGACCTGTCGACGCGACGTGGCCGGGTCACCGGCACGGAGCCGGTCGGCACCGGGCGGACCGTCGTCAGGGCCGAGGTGCCGCAGGTCGAGATCACCCGCTACGCCGTCGACCTGCGCTCGCTGTCGCACGGCACCGGGGCGTTCTCGCGCACCTATCAACGCCACGAGCCGATGCCCTCGCACGTCGCCGCCCGGCTCCAGGGCGAGCACGCCGACGCGTGACCTCGTGCCCACGCAGCGCGGCCCTGCCGGTTCCACGAGCAGCAACTGTTCGCCCGCCGTCCAGCGCGCTCAGTCAGAGGGCCACGCCGCGGCGATGACGTCACGCGTCTCGGCGAGCAGCTGTGGGATGACCTTGGTCTGACCGATGACGGTGATGAAGTTGGCGTCGCCGCCCCATCGCGGCACGACGTGCTGGTGCAGGTGGTCGGCGAGCGACCCACCCGCGACGCCACCCAGGTTGAGCCCCACGTTGAACCCGTGTGGCTGCGACGCGGCCTTCACGGCAAGCACCGCCCGCCGGGTGAAGTCGGCCAGGCCGGCTGTCTCCTCCGCGGTGAGGTCCTCGAGCGCCGCGACGTGCCGGTAGGGCACGACCATCAGATGACCCGGGTTGTAGGGGTGCAGGTTGAGCACCGCGAACACCGCCTCGCCGCGTGCCACGACGAGCCCGTCCAGGTCGGGCAGCGTCGGGATGCGGCAGAAGGGGCAACCGTCGCCGTCCTTGCTGCCGGTTGCCCGCTCCCCCGTGATGTAGGCCATCCGGTGCGGCGTCCAGAGCCGGCGAAGGCGGTCGGGCACGCCGACCCCCTCCTGGGCCACGACGTCGGGGACACCGTCCGCCCCGTCCGAGCCCACCGGGCCCGAGGGGACGCTACCGGTCACACCTGCACCCGCTCGGCCACGGCCTGCGCGATCTCCGCGACGGCCTCGTCGATCGGTACGCCGTTGCGCTGCTCGCCGCTGCGGTAGCGGAAGGACACCGCCCCCTTCGCGACGTCCTCGTCGCCCGCCAGCAGCATGTAGGGCACCTTCTGCTTCTGGGCGTTGCGGATCTTCTTCTGCATGCGGTCGTCGGAGGTGTCCACCTCGACCCGGATCCCCCGCTCGCGCAAGCGGGCGGCGACGTCCTGCAGGTAGGGCACGTGCTCGTCGGTGATCGGGATGCCGACCACCTGCACCGGCGCGAGCCAAGGCGGGAAGGCGCCCGCGTAGTGCTCGACGAGGACCCCGATGAACCGCTCGATCGACCCGAACTTGGCCGAGTGGATCATGACGGGCTGCTGGCGGGATCCGTCGCTCGCCTGGTACTCGAGGGCGAAGCCCTTCGGCTGGTTGAAGTCGTACTGGATGGTCGACATCTGCCAGGTGCGGCCGATCGCGTCGCGGCACTGCACCGAGATCTTCGGACCGTAGTAGGCCGCGCCACCGGGGTCGGGCACCAGATCGAGACCGGAGTCGATCGCGACCCTCTCCAGGACCGCGGTCGCGGTCGCCCACTCCTCGTCGGACCCGACGAACTTCGAGGAGTCCTCGTCGCGGGTCGACAGCTCGAGGTAGAAGTCGTCGAGACCGAAGTCCTTGAGCAGGCTCAGCACGAAGTCGAGCAGGTGCTTGATCTCACCGGGCGCCTGCTCTGGGGTGACGTAGGAGTGCGAGTCGTCCTGGGTCATGCCGCGGACGCGCGTCAGACCGTGGACCACGCCGGACTTCTCGTTGCGGTAGACGGAACCGAACTCGAACAGCCGCAGCGGCAGCTCGCGATACGACCGGCCGCGCGAGCGGAAGATCAGGTTGTGCATCGGGCAGTTCATGGCCTTGAGGTAGTAGCTCGCGCCCTCCATCTCCATGGGCGGGAACATGCCGTCGGCGTAGTAGGGCAGGTGGCCCGAGGTCTCGAACAGCCCCTGCTTGGCGATGTGCGGGGTGCCGACGTAGGAGAAGCCCTCCTCCAGGTGCCGGCGCCGGACGTAGTCCTCCATCTCACGCTTGATCACGCCGCCCTTGGGGTGGAAGACCACCAGCCCCGAGCCGATCTCGTCGGGGAACGAGTAGAGGTCGAGCTCGGCACCGAGCTTGCGGTGGTCGCGCTTCTCGGCCTCCGCGAGACGGTGCTGGTAGTCCTTCAGGGCCTCGCGCGACTCCCACGCGGTTCCGTAGATGCGCTGCAGCTGCGGGTTCTTCTCGCTACCGCGCCAGTAGGCCGCGGCCGACCGCATCAGCTTGAAGGCGGCGATGTTGCGGGTGCTCGGCAGGTGCGGGCCGCGGCAGAGGTCCTTCCAGGCGAGCTCGCCATCGCGACGGTGGTTGTCATAGATGGTCAGCTCGCCGCCACCGACCTCGGCGTCGGCACCCTCGGCCGCGGCTGCCGCTCCGGAGCCCTTCAGGCCGATCAGCTCGAGCTTGTACGGCTCGTCCGCCAGCTCGCTGCGAGCCTCGTCCTCGCCCACGACGCGGCGGGCGAAGGTCTGCCCCTCCTTGACGATCTGCTGCATCCGCTTGTCGATCTTCGACAGGTCGTCGGGGGTGAAGGGCGCCTCGACGTCGAAGTCGTAGTAGAAGCCGTTCTCGATCGGCGGTCCGATGCCCAGCCTGGCCTCCGGGTAGAGCTCCTGCACGGCCTGGGCCATCACATGGGCCGTGGAGTGCCGCAGGATGGCCCGGCCGTCGGCGGAGTCGATCGCCACCCCCTCGACCCGGTCACCGTCCGCGAGCGGCTGGGCCAGGTCCCGCAGCTGCCCGCCGATGCGGACGGCGATGACCGAGGGGTCGCCATCGAGCACCTCCGCGGCCGTCGTGCCGGCGGCGACCTGACGCTCGCTGCCGTCGACGTGGATGCGGAGGTCGGACACGGTGAACCCCTTCAGCCGGTGCGAGTGCCGGCAGCTGCCGGCGGGCGGGCGTGACGCCCGATACGGCGATGCTAGCGAGCGGTCCCGATCGGCTCCGCCGGGTTTCAGCCCACCGTCACCGCGTCACCGACGCGCAGCAGCCCCGGATGGACGACCTGCGCGTAGGCGCCCAGGCAGTGGTCGGGGTGTCGTACGACGTCCAGCGTGGCCGAGCCGACCCGCACCTGGAGTCCGACCCAGTCGCGCTCCCCCGACCCGGGCGCCGCCCCGAGGTCGAGCACCAGGTTCGCTCGCGGCTCGCTGACGTCACAGGCGTCGCACTGCTCGGCATGTGCGGCGTCACTCATCGACCACGTGGAGACGAGGTGCACCGGTGCGACGTCGACGTACCCCGCGTCGCCGCGGTGCTCGAGCCGCAGCGGGCGCCCGAGCCACTGCGACAACGCGCGGTCCGCGGCCGCGCCGACGGCACCCGGCCCGGCACCCGGCACGTCGATCGCGACCGACGGGCCGCCCGGCTGTTCGACGACCCGGGCTGCCACCTGACGCAGCCGAGGCTCCTGCGCCGCGCTGACCGTCGTACCGCCCGGGTCCACCACGGCCCACGCCCGGTCGTGGGCCAGGCCACCCGCCGTCACGTCTGCCTCGAACACCGACGTGCCGCGCATCGACTTGACCGGGAAGATCCACAGCTGGTGCACCCGGGCGGTCGTCACGGCTACGAGGCTGCCATCGCGAACAGGCCGCCGTCGATCGTGACGGCCCACAGCTCGCGTGACCCGTCCTCACCGAAGCTGGTGACACCCGGGAGCCTGCCGGCCGTCACGAGGCCGTTCGGCGAGGAGTGGAAGACCTTCCCGGAGCCGAAGTCGCCACCGATGTAGCGGCCGCCCAGCAGGGAGCGGAAACGCGCGCCTCGGTAGACGAAGCCGCCCGTGATGGCCTGCCCGTAGGAGTGGTCATAGCTGAAGACCGGTGGCGTCAGGCGCGCACCGGGCCTGCAGCGGGCGGCGTTGAAGACGGTGTTGCCCTCACGGCAGGACCACCCGAGGTTCAGTCCTGCGACGCCGCGGCGGACATGGTCGACCTCCTCGACGGCGCCCTGCCCGACGTCGCCGATCCACAAGTCGCCCGTCGCCGGGTCGACGGAGAACCGCCACGCGTTGCGCAGGCCGTAGAGCCAGATCTCGCCACGACCGGGCCGGTGGCCCGCGAACGGGTTGCCGCGCGGGATGCAGTAGGCCCGGCCGCACGCCCGGCGCGCCCCCACCACCTGCAGGCGCAGGATCTTGCCCTGCAGCGTCGCCGTGGACTGCCCGTGGTCGAACGGGTCACCGCCGCCCCCTCCGTCGCCGGTGGAGAGGAACAGCATGCCGCCGCGCCCGAAGACGAGCTGCCCGGCGAAGTGGTTGGAGAACTGGTGCGGGTGCGGTACGTCGATGACCCGACGGGCCGTGGAGATCCCGACCGTGGCGGCCCGGTAGGTGCGCGCCTTGAACCGCGACACCCGCAGGTCGCCGGCCTTGTCGACGTACGCCGCCCAGAGGTAGGGGTGCGACCGCCAGCGGGGGTGGAACGCGATGCTCAGCAACCCGCCCTCTCCGTCGGTCTTCACCAGCGACCGCAGGTCGAGGAAGGGCCGCGCCAGTACGTGGCCGTTGCGATAGATCCGGACCCGACCGGTCTTCTCCACCACGAACATCCGGCCCGTGCCGTCGTGGGCGCTGGTCACCTGCGTGGGCTGCTCGAAGCCACCGGCACGACGTACCCAGCTGATCGAGGCCGCGTTGGCGGCGGTGTGCGGCAGACCCGCGAGCGGGAGGGCGAGCAACAGGGCGAGCGCGAGGCGCCCGGCGCGGCCGACGGCGCGTCGACCGGAGCCTCCGGTGTGTCGGATCATGCCGGGAAGGCTACGCCCAGGTCGACGGGTGGCCGTGCGCGCCGGAGGTGTCTTCCCTCGGGTCGCGGGCGGCCATATGGTCTCGCAACAAGAGCTCACAACGGGGTGAGCCCGGGCAGGAGCCGCAGATGCGCCGCAACCGGATCTTCGCAGGTATCGCCGTTTCGACACTGGTGGCCACGACGATCTCGGTCGCCGCCTCGGGCCCGGGGGACGCCGCCCCACGCGTGAGGGCCGCAACCGGCGACCGCTCGGTCACCGCTGCAGGCACGCCACAGTACGTCGTGCTGTACAAGCAAGGCGAGAGCCCGAGTGTCGCGCGTGCGGCCATCGCCGCGGCCGGTGGTTCGATCGTCAAGGAGAACAAGATCGGCTTCGCGCTGGCGACCAGCGCCGACCCTGCGTTCGTCTCGAAGGTCGATGCGAGTGCGGCGGTCGTGGGAGCGGCCCGCAACCGAGTCATCGGCGTGGCACCGGCGGAGAAGCGCGCGAGAGTGCAGGACCTGGAGCGGCTGACACCGCAACGCGACGCGGCCAAGGGCAGCGGGGGCCAGTCGGACGCACCCTCGACGGCAGCGGCGGGCGCCGGAGTCGCGCCGGAACCGCTGGCCAACCGTCAGTGGGACATGCGTCAGATCGGCGCCACCGCGACGGGCTCGTACGCCGTGAACCCCGGGAGCAAGCAGGTGATGGTGGGGATCATCGACACAGGAGTCGATGGCAGTCACCCGGACATCGCCCCGAACTTCAACCTGGCGCTGAGCCGCAACTTCGTCACCGACATGCCGGACATCGACGGACCGTGCGAGCACCCCAGCTGTGTCGACCCCGCCGACGAGGACGACGACGGTCACGGCACTCACGTCGCCAGCACCATCGGGTCACCGATCAACTCCCTCGGCATCGCCGGTGTCGCTCCTGGCGTCACGTTGGTGAACATCCGCGCCGGCCAGGACACGGGGTTCTTCTTCCTCCAGCCCACCCTCGATGCCCTCGTGTACGCCGGCGACATCGGTGTCGATGTGGTCAACATGAGCTTCTTCACCGACCCGTGGCTGTTCAACTGCCTCAACAACCCGGCCGACTCACCGGCCGAGCAGAACGAGCAGCGGGTCATCCGGGAAGCGACGCAGCGTGCCGTGACCTATGCGGTCGACCACGGAGTGCTGCCCGTCGCTGCCGAGGGCAACGAGGCCACCGATCTCGGCCACCCGACCGTCGACGACACGAGCCCCGACTTCCCGCTGGGGTCGGCACGGCACCGCGTGGTGGACAACTCCTGCATCACCGTTCCGACGGAGTCGCGCGGCGTCGTCGCCGTCAGCGCCACCGGGCCGACCACCCGCAAGGCGTACTACTCCAACTACGGCCTCGAGCAGACCGACATCGCAGCGCCCGGTGGGGACTTTTACGACTCTCCCAACAACACCGGTGACCCACGCAACCTCGTGCTCGCGGCGTACCCCGCTGCGCTGGCAGAGCTCAACGGTGACCTCAACCCGGACGGGACCCCGAACAACCCGTTCGTCGTCCGCGACTGCAACGGCAGCACCTGCGCGTACTACCAGTACCTGCAAGGCACCTCGATGGCGTCCCCGCACGCCGTGGGAGTAGCAGCGCTCATCGTGAGCCGGTTCGGGCGTGTCGACAAGGCGCACGGCGGCCTCGGGCTGGCCGCCGACAAGACGCGGGAGACGCTGTTGCGCACCGCGGTGCCGCATGCCTGTCCGCAGCCGCGCCTGTTCGAGTACACCCGCGTCCGAGCCGATGGCTCAGTGGGCCACGAGGAGGCAACCTGCGACGGACCACCGCAGAGGAACGGCTTCTACGGCCGGGGCATCGTGAACGCCTACGCAGCATCGATCGGCAGGGACGACGACCACTGATCCCGTCGTCACAGGGCACGGGACCTAGCCGCTCCCCCCGGTCCCAGCGTCATAGGGCGCGCTCCCACACCGCCATCGTGAGGACGAACCCCTTTCGCCTTCGCTGTGTCAGGGGCGCCCCGGTCAAGGCGAAGCCCGCCGCGACCGCCACGCGCTGACTTCGCACGTTGTCGGTGGCGATCGTGAGCCGAGCGGTCCGGATGCCTGCGGTCGCGGGGAAGATCAATACCTCACCGAGCGGAGCCGCGCCGTCCTCGGTGACCGCCAGCTGCAGCGTCCCCAGCTGCCGGCGCGAGCGACGCGCCTGCTCGACGTACTGCAGGGCAACATCGCGGTCGAAGGGCGAGACCAGCGGCGTCCAACGGTTCATCTCCTCGGTGTCGAAGAGCCGCACCATCGAGTCCGCGTCGTCCCCCGTCCACTCACGCAGCACGAGGCCGTGGCCCCGCCAGACGACCGCCTGGTCGGGCGGCCACAATGCCATCACCGCGCCAGTCTCCTCCGGCCGATTCCCCGAGGAGGTCGAGACGGCGGCCTACTTCTGTTGTCTCGAAGCGATGCAGAACGCCGGAAGAGCCGGCTCCGAGGTGTCGGCTACCGTGCTCGGACATGGATTCGTGCACACGCAGGACCGCATCGGCGCCGTCAACGGCGAGCTGTCGGTCGAGTCCGACCCCGGCTCCGTGACCACGGTGCGGGTGGGCATCCCGGTGCAGCCGCTGCAACGGGCGACGCTGACCACCGCGCAGACGTGACCGGACCCTCTCGCTCCGACGGGTTCGACGCGGTCGTCGTCGGCTCCGGGCCAAACGGGCTGATGGGCGCGCTGGTCCTGGCCAACCACGGCCGGCGGGTACTCCTGGTGGAGGCGGCCGGGAGGATCGGCGGTGCGATGCGGAGCGAAGAGCTGACATTGCCTGGCTTCCGCCACGATGTCGGCGCGGCGGTCCTCCCCCTGGCGCTCGCGTCACCAGCGTTCCGTGAGCTGCGGCTCACGGTCGACGAAGTGCAATGGGCGCACTCGCCCGTCCCGACGGCGCACCCGCTGGCCAACGCCGACGCTGTGCTGGTCTATCGGGAGCTTGACCGAACGGTCGCTGAACTGGGCAGGGACGGGCCGGCGTGGCGGCGCCTGGTCGGCCCCGCCGGGCATCAACCGTTGGTCGACGCGCTCCTGTCGCCGCTGTCGCCGTCGAAGGCGCTGCGGGCCGCGCCGGCACTGATTCGATACGGAGCGACCGGTGTCCTGCCAGCGGCGGCGCTCGCGAGGTTGGCGTTTCGCGAACCCCGGGCGCGGGCCGCCCTGGCCGGGATGGGTGCGCATTCGGTCCTGAGCCTGCGGGCACCGAGCAGCGGCGGCTACGGCACGTTCCTCGCCGGACTCGCCCATTCGGTGGGCTGGCCGCTGGTGGTCGGCGGCACCGAGAACCTGGCTCGCGCGCTCGCCGCCCGGCTGGAGAGGGCTGGTGGCGAGATCCATACCGGCACGACGGTCCGTGACCTGCGGGAGCTCCCACCGGCCCGCACACTCCTGCTGGATCTCACCCCCCGGCAGCTCGTCGCGATCGCGGGCGACCGGTTGCCGTCCGGCTATCGACGTCGCCTGAGCCGGTTCCGCTACGGGCCGGGGGTGTTCAAGCTCGACTACGCGCTGGCCGGCCGCATGCCTTGGCTCGACTCCCGGGTTCAGCAAGCCGGTACCGTGCACGTCGGCGGCACGCTGGACGAGATCGCCGCCGCCGAGGCCGACGTGGCGCACGGACGGCACCCGGACCGTCCCTTCGTCATGTGCGTGCAACCCACCGTTGCCGACCCGACCCGAGCGCCGGCCGGGCAGCACACGCTGTGGGCGTACTGCCACGTCCCGAACGGCTCGCCGGCCGACATGACCGAGGCGATCGAGGCGCAGCTAGAACGCTTCGCCCCGGGCTTCCGCGATCTGGTCCTGGCTCGGCACCACCTCACACCGGCGCAGCTCGAGGACTTCGACGCCAACCTCGTCGGCGGTGACCTCGGCGGCGGGTCCGCCGATCTACGCCAGTTCGTCGCCCGGCCGGTGCTTGCGGCGCGGCCGTGGTCGACGCCGGCCCGAGGGGTCTACCTCTGTTCGGCCAGCACGCCACCGGGCGGCGGGGTGCACGGCATGGGCGGCTGGCACGCGGCGCACCTAGCCCTACGCGACTAGGGTCCTGTGCCGCTGACAGCGCTGTCCGGCTTCAATCCCCGAAAGCCTGCCGGAACACCCGCGGGCTGAGGTCTTCCTTGCGAACGTAGTCGAACGCGCCGCAGGCGAGCGCGCCACTCTCGCGGCGGCGACCGGCACCACGCTCGCGCAGCTGATGGCGCGGATGGGTCACTCGACGCCTGCTGCTGCGATGCACTACCAGCACGCCGCGGCCGACCGGGAGGCCGCGATCGCCGAGGCGCTGTCGGGATTTGCTGTGCCTCGGTCATTCCCTTGCGGCGAGCCGCCGGCCGCTGAGGACCGGCTACACCGCACCGTTGCGCCGCGTATCTGTTAACCGGCGTTCCAGCCGGTCGCTGAACTCGATGCGATACGGGAGGCGTCTCAAGTGCTCCCCCGAGACGTCCACACCGTGCTGTCTCAGCAGGGCGGACAACCATGCATACGGGTGCTCGTCAGGGGACTCGTCATCATCCGGTTGGACGACGCTGCGCACACCGGACTCCACGCTCTCCCTCGTCATCAACGCCCACGGATCCGCCACTTCGCTCCACGCGCCGCCCTCGGCTGAACTGATCTGAGCAAACGACGAGAATCCTCGGTCGGCGTGAAGAGTGACACGACGACCGTCCGCGAGCACCGCGAACTCGTGCACGTCGAAAGACAGACTGCCCGGCGACGCGGTGGACTTCTCGGGTAGCACAAGGTCGCACCAGGCCCCGAGCGCAACGACGTCAGCGCTCACGGAACTGACTCTAATCCTCACTCCGCGGCCAGGGCGCGTGAAGCCGGGGACGAGGGGCGGCGTTCGGTTCCGTCGTGACTGCCATGGTCACCCTTCACTCTCAGGTTTCCAAGGGAGCCGGGTGCGGCGGAGCCCGAATTCTGCACATAGCCTGCGGACTTAGCGGGCTGTGTCCCCATGGCGGATTGTCAGGACGGGAATGTGGAAGTGGACAAGCCGGTGCTCGAGGTCTTGGTGTAGCCAGGAGGAGAGGCGGTGAGCTGGCACATCGAGGATGATCTCGTCGACTGGCTCGGCGAAGAGAGTCTCCTCGATCGCATCCATCGGATCGTGCCGAACGGAGACGGAGCCGATGACCGGGGCGTGCGCGGCCAACTCAAGTTGCGGCAGCGTTGAGCGAAGGACGCTTTCCGCTTCCGCCGCCTTGTCGTGGCGCTCGGGGTGCAGCAGGTGAAGCTCTGCCTGGGCGGGATTCAGCACGATCAGGCGGAACCGGGCGTCGCCGTTCTCGGCGCGGTGGCGTATGGCCTCGCGTAGCGAGCGGCTTGGCTCGGCCGTATCGGTCACGATCAGGACGCGATGGGATCGAATGTGGGACACAGGGCTCCTCACACGTCGTCGCTGACCGGGGTGCGCTGCTGACTCAGTTGCGCGGGCTCGGTGCGGTCCTTAACGCTGACGGTCAAGTAGATGACGACCGCCAGGATCGTAGCGAGGAACAGCACGCTGGTGCCCAGAGTGCCGAGGCCGAGACCTCCGTCTGCGTGCGGAGACGCGAGGTAGTCCCCGATGTTGGCACCGAGCGGGCGCGTGAGGATGTAGGCCAGCCAGAACGAGAGCACCGGGCCCATGCCCAGCTTCCAAGCGACCAGGACGGCAAGGATCAGCGCGAGAGGGAGGAGGACGGACTTGCCTGGGGACCAGCCAGTGAGCTCGAGGGTCCAGTCGCCGACCGCCGTACCGAGGGCAAACGTGACGAGGACCGTCAGCCAGTAGAAGGCCTCGCGGGGCGTCGTGACGATGGTGTGGATCGACAGGGTCCGCTCGCGGGCGTACCAGATGGAGAAGACGGTGGCGAGGAGGACGGCGAACACCGTTGAGCTGATCCACAGAGGTACGCCGCGGGCGTCGGTGAGATTGTCGGTGAGCAGCGTGCCGACAACGCTGATCAGGACGACCGAGAGCCAGTAGATGCTGGGTACGTAGCGGTTAAGTCGGAACTGGGCGACCAGGGCAATGAAGAGGCCCACGGAGAACAAGAGGGTGGTCTTGGTGAGTCCGAAGCCGAGGGTCTCGTTGATGTAGTCGGCGAAGCTCTCGCCCACGGTCGTACAAAGAATCTTGATAACCCAAAAGTAGACGGTGACCTCGGGCACCTTGTTGAGCATCTGACGAGATCTAGAGACGGTCCTGGTGGTCATCTCTGCAGGCTTTCCCACCGAACCTGAACGCCGCCTGACCACTCGGCGTCAAGGGGGCCGCCTCCTCGGCGCCGCCGGCCGGCCAGCCGCAGTCTCGTCCACCCGTTCGGCTCGTCACCGACATGCGCAGCCTCACGCAGGGAGTCGCACGGCGAAGGCGGCGCCTTGGCTGCCGGGAGGCTCCAGCGTCAGGTCTCCACCGACCGATCGGGCAAGTCGGCGGGCGAGTGCAAGCCCGAGGCCGGCGCCTGGGTGGCCGTCACCAGGGTCGGCCCGTTGCCCGGGTTCGAACACCCGGTCTCGGAAGTCGTCTGGAACACCCGGGCCGTCGTCCGCGACCACGAGCTCGACGTCCGGGCCGGAACGCCTGCAGCTAACCGCGACAAACGTCTGACCGAAACGGTTGGCGTTGCCGAGCAGCGGCGTCAGGATCCGCTCGAGCACCTCAGGACTGATACCTGCTTCGAGGGCTTCTGGATCGGTGTGGATCCGCACCGGCAGGCGCATTGCCGCAGAGGCGATGGCGGCGTCCACCACGGATCGGACGACGCAGCGACCTCGCGCCTCGGTAGCGTCGGAGGCTGCCTGGGCCAGCAGGGCGTCCAGCAGTCGATCCATGCGGGTGGTCGTCTCGGTGATCGTCGCGTAGGCCTGCCGCCGCTCCGCATCGCTCGGTGAACCGGTCCGCAGCAGCTCTGTCTCGGCGGCGACCACGGCCAGCGGGGTCCGCAACTCGTGGGAGATCTCGGCGGCGAGCTGCTGCTCGTGCCGCAAGGCCGCGGCGATCCGGTCCAGCAGCGCGTCCAGGCCCTCGGCGAGATGCTGCAGCTCGGCCGGCCGCGGCGCGCGGCCGAAGCGCTGTCCGACGTCGTGGGCGCTCCAGCGCTCAGCTTGGCCAGCCATCTCCACCACGGGCGCGAGTGCTCGGGCCACCACGTGGCGGGTAGCCAGGTAGGCCCCAAGAATCAGGGCGAGGGCGAGCCCGACCGAGGCCACGAGGGCCGTTCGGGAGCTGGCCAGGTAGGGCTTGACGTTGATGGCGCTGACGACGGTGCCAACCCGTCGGCCGTCGAGGCGGGCGGGTTGGGCGAACAACCGAACCGAGGAGTGACCCGGCGCGTCGGCGAACACGGCCCGCCCGGTGGCGGCGACCCGGTCGGCTGTCGCCTGGACCGATGGCCGGGCTCGCGGCCGGTCGATGACCCCGGTGTTGTCGTATACCCAGATTCCGGTGTCCAGGGCGGCGTCGTTCGGCGTTTCCCGAACGGTGAGCCGCCCTGCGGAGTTCACATCGAGGGTGGACAGGACGGCCTGGGCGCGCGTGCGAAGCAGCCGGTCCGCCTGGTGGTGCAACTGCGCCGAGAGCAGCACGTTGAACAGTGCCGTGAGTGCGATGACCCAGGCGCTCGTGGTGAGGACTGCCACCAGCGCCAGCCGGTTCCGCAGGGTGCCGGGCCGGCTCACGAGATGCGGTAGCCGACGCCGCGCACGGTGACGATTTGCTCGTCGCTGCCGACGTCCACGAGTTTGCGTCGCAACCTGGCGACGTACTGGTCCAGGGTGTTGTCGGAGACGTGTGAGCCATGAGCCCAGCCGGCCTCGACAAGCTCGCGGCGGCGTACGACCACCTGAGGGGCAGCAAGCAACCTGGTGAGGACCCGGAACTCGGTCGGGGTCAGACTGACCGTGCCGGCCGGCCCTGTGACGTCGTGAGTGGTGGGATCCGCAACGACCCCAAGTCGGTCTCCGGGGGGCGGCGCCGCGGCCGCACGACGCACGGCAACCCGTAGCCGGGCGACGAGCTCGGCCAAGTGGAAGGGCTTGGTCAGGTAGTCCTCGCCGCCGGCGGCGAAGCCGGACAGCCGGTCGACGACGTTCCCTCGCGCGGTGAGGAACAGGACGGGTGCGGTCATGCCGCCGGCACGAAGGGCTTGGCAGACGTCACGCCCATCGGCATCCGGAAGTCCGATATCGAGAACCGTCGCGTCGAACTCGCTGGTCACGGCGGTCCGCAGCGCGCTGGCACCGTCCACGGCGGTAGTCACCGCGAAGCCCTCTCCGCGCAGCCCTCGCACCAGGACGTCCCGAAGGTTGTCGTCGTCCTCCACCACGAGCACCCGCGTCTGCACGTCACCATCATCGTCGAACCCAGCGTCGAGACAGCGCTCGTGTACGGCAGCAGCGCCCTGAGACCAGCTCCCCACCCGGACCCAGCCGAGCTGCTCGGCATCGGCCGCGGCAAGGTCTACCTGCTGTTGCAGAACGGCGATCTCCAGCCCGTTCACTTCGGCTCGTGCCGCCGGATCCCGGTCGACTCCGTCACGGCCCTGGTGGAGCGTTGCGTGCGCCGGAAGACAGCGCGCCCACGCCGTGACGGGCGACCGCTCCACTCGCCACCCCGCCGCACGTCGGCGCGCGACCTCGGCAGTCCACCTCGATGTGGAAGATCCAATCAGTGTGGCACGGAGGGTCTTTGAGAAAAAGAAAGACCCTTACGCAGTATGGGGTTTTCTGGGTGGGCGATACTGGTTTCGAACCAGTGACCTTGCCTTGCCCTTTTGAGCGGGATTAGCCTTCTGACCTGCGGTTATGCGGCAAGATCAAAACGCTGACGGACCGCCGTGGACACTAGTGGCACGCCGTAGTGGCACGCCAATGGCACGAAAAGGCGACACTGGGAGGGTCAATGGCTACCTCGCGGCGCCGCCGCCGGCAGGGATCCGGCAGCGTCCGGCAACTGCCCTCGCGGCGGTGGCAGGCCCGCTACCGGCTCGAGGACGGCACCCTTTGCTCCGCTCCGCTGACGTTCGACACGAAGCTCGACGCAGCAGCCTGGCTGGCCGACTACGCCGAGGGTGTCGTCGAGGTGCCGACGCCACGTGACGACCCGACGCTCGCGACGTACGCCGCCGGCTGGCTCGCCGGACGGGACCTCAAGCCGCGGACCCGGGCGCATTACCGGGACCTGCTCGACGACCTGATCCTGCCGGGCCTCGGCAAGCTGAAGATGTCGCGCGTCTCCCCCGTGAAGGTCCGAGGCTGGTACGCCGCGCTCGACGCGTCGACGCCGACCCTGCGCGCGCACGCCTACGGGCTGCTGCGGACGATCATGGCCACCGCAGTCGCGGACGACGTCATCGCGGCCAACCCGTGTCGCATTCGCGGAGCCGGGACTGCCAAGACCCGGCATCAGACCAGGGTGGCAACCCTGCCCGAGCTCGAGACGATCGCCTCGACGATGCCGGAGCGGTACCGGTTGATGGTTCTGCTCGCCGCGTGGTGCGGTCTGCGCTTCGGCGAGCTCGCGGAGCTGCGGCGGTCCGACGTCGACCTCGAGGCAGCGAAGGTGCACGTGCTGCGCGGCGTGACCCGCGTCGACGGCCAGGTGTTCGTCGGCGACCCCAAGTCAGCGGCCGGCACGCGCCCCGTCTCCATCCCGCCGCACCTGCTGCCCTGGGTCGAGATGCACCTCGCCGAACATGTGGCGACCGGCTCGGACGCTCTGTTGTTCCCGGCACGGCACGGCGGTCACCTGGCGCCCAGCACGCTCTACAAGGCTTGGTACCCGGCGCGTGCTGCAGCCGGTCGGCCGGACCTCCGCTTCCACGACCTTCGGCACACCGGGGCGACCCTCGCTGCCGCGACGGGGGCGACGCTCGCCGAGCTGATGGCGCGGATGGGGCACTCGACGCCTGCGGCGGCGATGCGCTACCAGCACGCCGCGGCGGACCGTGACGCGGCCATCGCCGACGCGCTCTCCAGCTTCGCCCTGGCCAACATGCCTCCGCTTCGCCAGATGACGAAGGCGTAAGTGCTCGATGCATCGTCCGCACCCGCACTGGCGCTGCATTCCGTGGTGAGCGGCAGGTGAGCGCCGCCTCGACGCCCGTCGAATCGGCATCTCCGGAAGCGCCTTACGGCACGTCCGAATTCCCAGAGGTCGAGTCTCACACGTACCTACCCTTACTACCGTGTTCCACCGCTTCCGTGTGCCAGCGGTACATGATCATTCTTGCCACTATGCTGACAGCCAAACGCAACTCGGGGTCCGTCGACGTGGCCCCTTCTCGACCGTGGGCGGCATGATTCCGAGACTCTCGTATTCGGCGCAGCAGATCGAACTCCGATTCTGAGAGCGGCACGCCGTCGGCGCTGGCTCGGGCGCGCATCCGCATTGCGAGTGACGGTGCGTTGAGATACTGGAGTGCCTCATCGAGGCGCGACCGTTGATCGGATGTCAGCTGAACTTCGTCAAGGGCCGCACGTATGGCACGCTTGTCTTGCTTCGAGAACTGCTTCACTACTCGAGTGCCGGCGCAAAGAAACTCAACTGCATCCCACAGCGCCTGGGCGCGCTGCACGGCAGGTTCGCTTGGATCGGCGGCCCGGCGTAGAGAGGCCATTGCATCCCGAACGTTCCGGGGCGGCGGCAGCTGTTGTAGGTCGAACAGGCGCTTGCTAAGCAAGTCGGCATCACCAGCCGTGGTGATGTCGCTTGCACCAGTTGCGCGAGTCCAAGTGCGGTCCGTCGTCAGGCCCGTCACACAGACAGCCCCTAGAGCGCGGGGTCGGGCTCGGGCGACATGACGTGAGTACGGGATCGCTGACCCGTCAGGTCGGACAGAAAGCCCATAAAGGGCAGTTGCCATCAGTGCATCTAGGGCTACTCGAACGCGAGCCATTCCCTTGACTTCGGCGGCGTGCATTTGTCTGGCGGTTACGTACGTCACGCCGACACAGTCGAAGGAATTGAGCTCAAGATCGTCAAAAACCGCGGGAGGGAAGGAAAGCGACGCCCGTCGCCTTCAGCTGGCCAGAGAGTGACCTCGCCGAGATCCAATGAAGCATCGAGTTCAATGCCGGCAACCGGCACCATGATCTGAAACAGTTCGAGTGGAAGGCTGTCCAGTCCTTGAATCTTCAGTCGGTCGTCCGAATATCCTGCGTCACGCGCCAGAAGGTAGATTACATCAACCGCGGGCACGCTTCTCGTCGCTAACCGACCAGTGCTGCGTTCAGCCAATTCAGAAGCGCCCATGGCCTCGATTGAAACCCTGCTTCCGTTCACTTCTGCTGAGTTGACAAAGCCAGTAAACAAGACTCTCTCGGACCCGGCGGCGGTGGCCATGATCGTCAGTTCAGCTAGATAGTCGACGGGATGCTCGCTGTCGACCTCCAGCGCCAACGATGCACGAGGCCTGTCATTCAGCGCTGATGTGACCCTGCCATCAACCGCCCTGCGACGCTGGCCGCCAAAGCTTGCATACGCAACCGGCAATCCTGCGCCAAGCCTCAATGGGTCGCGCCAGTTGGCGATCACGTCTCCACCCCGGATGGACCAACCCCACTCCTGCCGGCCGACGCGGGGTCATTGGAGTGCTCGGCGACCACCTGCGCCATCCACCTTGTGAGAACAACTGCCACGGCAGGCGGGCATGTGCCCTTGCCCGAGGCGAATTCGTTGAGGGCGCGGATCGCGAGCTCAGAACACTCGTTGCCAGGCGACGACTCATCCCTCGGGAGCGCCATGAGGTACAGGAGCGCCGCTTCGTGCAGTCCCTGCCCCGCGCAGACATAGGCGGCCCGAAGACACCACTCCTGCTCAGCAGACCGTCTGTCTACGTCCGCTTGGCCGGCCGCGCGAGACGCCGCGTCATTCGCAGCATTTGCAACCCGCGCCAACTGAAGCACCATGTGGCGGAGACGCCCCGGAGCTGACGGGTCAAAGCGAGCCGCCTCGATTCGTCCACCCCCAGCGAAACCGAGTTCAACGGGCTGGCCCGACGCATCGAGGGCGCGGACAACTTCCTCAAGAACCAGAACCTGAGCGATCTGCGCTTGACGCAGCAGTTGGAGAGGCTGACCCTCATCGAGGGTCAGATTCGCCAACTCTGACGGCTGCAATGGCAAGTCCATCTTCGTCGGCGGGATCCCAGCGCCGCGCAGCGCTTCCTCCGAGCGCTCCAACAACAGCATGATCTGGCGCAACAGCGAACCGTACACCTGACGGTCCTCGGCGCCAGCGTCCATGGCAGCCTCCAAGCCGGGCAGTGCCCCGTATGTGCGCTCGACGGCCGTCAACTGTTCCGAGAGGTAACGCGCGATCTGCGAAACGTCCACCGGAATCTCGGCGGCGTTGTCTTCGCCTACAGTTCTGGCTTCCTGAGTCTCTTCGTCGATCGTCGGCGGCGAGGGACTCTCTTGGACGGCAGCGTCGCCGCTATACGGTTCGGTGAAGAGATTCTCGGGTGCGGCTTCATCGCCGTCCGCAATTGGCCCCTCAACCGATCGCGGGGACTCTCGCAGCCACGCGCGCGCTCGCCGCAGACTTCCTTGTGCAGCTGAAACAAGATCAGTTGGAAGGTTGCGGATGTCAACGGAGGAGCGCTCTTGAAGTCCCTCTATCGGGATCTTTGCGAGAGCTGGTTGTCCGTAGAGGACATCAGCTTCCAGACGCCGAACGTGGCGACTGGCTTCATCGATGGCGTCGCTCGCCGCGACCAGGAGGTGCGCCATGGCGAGAGCCAGCCCCTGCATCGTGGCTGTGCAGAGTGGACCGAGCCGAATAGCTTGTCCATCCTTCCTGTCGAGAATGATCTCAGGCGCATCCCCCGGAGCAATCCACCGCAGGGTCCCAATCTCGGTTGATCCTGCCTCGTCTATCAGCCGCGACTCTGTTGAGGCGAGGAAGTGGGAGACGGCTGCTTCCACGTCCGCAGCGTCAATGGCAAGGTCGGCCGCAGTCTCGATGATCAAACCCGGCGCCGTTGCCACCGCCTCGGCGAACACAATGAATGTGTGCAGGGCTCGTCCCTCGCGAACTTCGGCCGACTCCGTCGACTCACGGCCATGGTCATTGAACGCGGCCACCATGGTTTGGTACGCGTCCAACGCGACTTGATAAGGCGATGTTGCCGTCAACCGAGACAGAGTTCGCTGAGCGGCGTCGAGCAACGCCAGTTCGTCGTCCGTGAGCGTCCGCACGACTTCGATCGAGTGCGAGTGGGCAGCGTCTGTTGTCTGGCCGATCAATCTCCATTCGGAAGACATGTCACCAGCCTGCACCACATCTGCACCGGCTCATCGGGGTCTGCCAACAGCCGGCTGCTCGGTTCGACGCGCAGCCGCGGTATCGCCCCGATACCTAGGTGTGCGGGAGAAGGGTCGAAGAAGGGGCGAAGAGCTTGTGGGCGACGGGGCAGATGGAGGGCAGGGGGTGGGAAGGCGGCGAGAAGGGGCGGCGGCGATCGGGTCGTGGTGCGGGGGGCGTTGTGGCGGACGGACGAGGAGGGCATGGGGCCGGGTCCGAGGCGACGGCTCATGGGGCGGTCGCCCCCCTCTAGCCCGCACGGTGAGCCCCGTCGCGTCGGCAAGCGATTGGTGCGTCGGGCCTTGGCCCGACACGAGCGGCACGGCACCTACCGAGTCGCGGCATGCCCCGGGTCTCCGTACGGTGCCGGTCACGCGCCCACATCGGTCGCCTCGGGGCACATTCAGAACGCGACGGGGTCGCGATCGAGCACGGTCACCGCGGCACCGGGCGGGCCCAGTTCGGCGAATAGCTGGCAGATCCACGGCGCGAACACGTTGCCGTGGTCATGCACCGGCACAACGTGTCGGGGATGAACAGCCCGCAGCCAGTCGATTGCTTCCGCAGCCTTCATCCAGGCGCCGCCGACGGGCACAGCAAGCACATCGATGGGCCTGTCGGGGATGGTGAACGCGTCACCGGCGAAGAAGAATCGATCTGCGATCAGATACCCAACGTTGGGTACGTCGGGCAACTCTGGATGGATAGGCGCGTGCTGACGACCGAAGACATCGACGGGCATGCCCATATCGAGCCGATCGCCTTCTCGGACCACTCGACTGGTCACCCCATGGTCAGCCAGGACAGCCGCACTTGCCTCGTCACAGACGATCAGCGCGGACGGGTTCCTCTTCAGGACGTCGAGCAGCCTGGTGACGTCGAGGTGGTCGTCATGGACGTGCGTCACCAGCACACCGGTCAGCCCGTCTATGTCGCTGAGGTCCTCAGAGAAACACCCCGGGTCGAGAAGGAGTCGCGCAACTGCGTCTTCCACAAGGAGGCAGCTGTGACCCAGTTTCTGCAGGCGCATCCGAGACCTCGGTGGGTTGATCCGCCGATGCTATGCCTCGGGACATCGAGCTGAGTTAGAGCCAGCGTGCGCCGCGAATCTCCGCAGACGGTTCTGCGCGACCAGCTGGAAGCGTCGCGTAGTGCCGGACGCGCGATCGGCCGGCGCGGGGCGGCACGTCCGCGGACTTGGGCGGTGGGACCCCTCGGCTCGCGCCCCTGACTGTCACTTAGAAGAGGTGTGGCTTCTCGCGACGCAGACAGGCCCGGAGGCGGGGCGGTCGGCGGCGTGCTGCGATGTGGTCCAGGGACTGGGCGGCCGCGATCGACATCCGGGACGTGGTCAAGTTCCTTGCTGGGAGGGGCAGCGCGGGCGTCGCCGCGTGGTGCTTGCCGGGGCGCCACCGTCGACCCCGGAGTCGTGCGCGTCGGCGGCTGCGCGTCGACGAGCGGCCTGCGTCCGTCCCGGTGCGTCAACGTGCGCCGGCGTCCACGACCGTCGCTGCGTCGATTGCTAGGCCGGTCGTGGGGTGTCGGTGTGCGCGCCCGGCGGGCTCCCCCGATGGAGGCGCACCGCGGCGGACGGGCTTGATCTGCTGGCGACTTTCTTGCCCGCCGGTGAGCACCAGAGGCAGTTTTCGAGGCTTTAGGTGAGTGAGGACCCCAGTTTCGAGGGGGGTCGTGGCGCATAGACATAGTGTGAGGACCTTTTCCTTGGACCGGCAGACAGCGGAGGCCACCGAGCCGCTGACGCACGCCCCTATGCCCTGCACACGAGAGCGGGGGTGCGGGTCATGGTGATCTCGGTGCACATGCTCGGTGCCGCGGCCGACCCGGCCGGCTACTACCTGGACCGGGCGGGCTGCCCGAGCGAGCTGTCCCGGGATCCGACCGGCTACTACATCGACGGGCCGGCTATGCCGCCGGCCGGGCGGTGGGTCGGCTCCGGCGCGGCGGCGGCCGGGCTGGTCGGCCCGATCGACCAGGCGGGCGCGCAGGTGCTGCGCGGGCTGCTCGCGGGGCGGTCGCCGAACGGGTCGCACATGGCGGCGCCGGTGCTGCGGGCGGCCCCGCGCGGCCGGCGACCCGCCGGTCCGCTGGTCGCCGCCGTCCGTGCGATGGCTGCGGAGCGGGGCATTCCGGCCGCGGACCTGTTCGTGGAACCGAAGGACCGGACGCTGTTCGAGCTTTGGGCCAGACGATCGGACGCACCCCGCGGCGCAGGCCGCGAGTCGACCGTGGCGCCAGCCCGGGCCGGGCAGCTCGCGGCCCGGCCCGGCTGGACCCACACGCCGTGTTCCGCACCGTCGACCAGGACGGCGCCGTCACCGACCGGTACGCCGACGCGCTGAAGTACGCCGGGCGGCGGGTGGACACCCGCCGGCCGGGGATCGACCTCACGTTCTCGCCGCCCAAGTCGGTCAGCGTGCTGTTCGGGCTGGGCGACCGCGACGTCGTGCAGGCGGTGACCGCGGCGCACGACGCGGCAATCGGCCAGGCACTCGCGTACCTCGAGCAGACCGCGGGGCACGGGCTGCGGGGCCACCAGGGCGACGGACAACGCGCGAGCCACATCGCCACCCACGGGTGGATCGCGGCGGCATTCGAGCACCACACCTCTCGGGCGGACGACCCGCAGCTGCACACCCATGTGGTGCTGGCGAACCTGCTGCACGGCGCCGACGGCAAGTGGTCCGCGCTGGACTCGAGGGCGGTGCACCGGCACAAGCAGAGCGCCTCGTACCTGTACCACGCGGTCTTGCGAGCGGAGCTGACCCGCACGCTCGGCGTGCAGTGGACGGCGGTGGACCGGAGCATCGCCGAGATCGCCGGCATCCCCAAGCCGTTGCGGCGGGTGTTCTCCACCCGGCGCGGGCAGATCGAGGGCCATCTCGCCCGGTCCGGGTTGACCGGTGCGGCGGCGGCGGAGGCGGCGTGCCTGGCCACCCGACCCGCGAAACGCCGCGGCATCCCGGAGCGGGTCCTGCGGGAGGGCTGGGCGGCGACCGCGCGTGCGGTCGGGCACGCCCCCGACCGACTGCAGGACAGCGTCCTCGGCCGGACACGCCCCCCGGCCCTGCCCGAGCTGGACGTGCTGCGCGCGGAGCTGCTCGGCCCCGAAGGGCTGACCGCGATGGCGACGGGGTTCGATCGGCGCGACCTGCTCCAGGCCATCTGCCAGACCCTCCCGCCAGGCGCCCCTGTCTCGCACCGGTGGCTGCAGCTGACCGCCGAGATGGTCCTCGAGCACCGGGACGTGATCCGGCTGCTCGCCGACCCCGACGACGGACCGCGGTGGATCACCCGCGAGCTCCTCCAGGTCGAGACCGCCGGGCTGCGCCTCGCCGACCAGCTGCGCACCCCCCAAGACGTGCACGCACCCGACGCGCCCCCCGCCCCACAAAGCGCCCCAGACTTCGCCCCCCTTGCCGCACCCCCCGCACCCCTTGCCGCACCCCCCGCACCCCTTGCCGCAGTCGACGGCGCGGTTGCCGGCGACCAGCGAGCGCTTGTCGACGCGCTTGCCAAGGCAGTCGGCCTCGCGGTGGTCGTCGGGCCGGCCGGGTCCGGGAAGACCGCCGCCCTCGCCGCTGCCCTCAAGGTGTGGCAAGCGCAAGGACGCCCGGTGACCGGCGCCGCCGTCGCGGCGATCACCGCCCGGCGGCTCGAGCACGCCACCGGCATCCGCTCCACCTCCTTCGCCCGACTGTCCGCCCGGGCCAACCGCCGGGACCCGGTCACCGGGCAGCCCGCCGGACTGCCGGCCGGCGGGGTGCTAGTGGTCGACGAAGCCTCGATGGCCGACACCCGCACCCTGACCTGGCTGCTGCACCGCACCCAGCAAGCCCGGGGCACCCTCGTCCTGGTCGGCGACCCCGCCCAGCTCCCAGAGGTCGGCGCCGGCGGCCTCTTCCAAGCCCTCGCCCGCCACCCCGCCACGCACGTCCTGACCGGCAACCAGCGGCAGACCGAGCCCTGGGAGCAACGTGCGCTGGCCGACCTGCGTGCCGGGGATCCCACCGCGGCGATCGCCGCCTACGCCGACCACGACCGCATCCACCCCGGCCTCGCAGACGAGCTGCCCAAGCTCATCGCCGACGACTACCTCTGCCACCTTGACGCTGCGGCAGCCGACCCGGCCGAAGGCGACGCGGCCGAGCGGGTGGTGATGCTCGCCGTCCGCTGCGACGACGTCACCGAGCTCAACGCCGTCGTCCGCGACCGGCTCCTCGAGCGAGGTGAGCTCGGACCAGAGGCGATCAGCGTCGAGAGTCGCGACGGGGAGCGGGAGTACCGGGCGGGTGACCTCGTTCTGGTCACCGCCAACGACCACGTCGCCGGGGTGCTCAACGGCACCCGCGCCCGCGTCACCGCAGTCGAGCCGGCGACGCTGACGATGCGACTCGCCACCGACGACCGGCAGACCCTCACCGTCGACGCCGACTGGGCCGCCACCCACCTCGACCACGGCTACGCCATGACCTGCCACAAGGCCCAAGGCGCCACCGTCGACATCGCGCTCGTCTACGGCAGCGAAGCGCTGACCCACGAGGCCGGCTACGTCGCGCTGTCACGCGGCCGCACCGCCAACCACCTCTACAT
This sequence comes from Actinomycetota bacterium, assembly GCA_030841035.1. GTDB lineage: Bacteria > Actinomycetota > Actinomycetes > JACCUZ01 > JACCUZ01 > BP-173. The sequence continues at coordinate 12,668 of JAVEDI010000077.1, read as the reverse complement.
CGCCACCGACCAGCCCCACCGTGCCGACACCGACCGCGGCCCCTACCTCGACCCGGTCGACCTCGACCGGGTCGCTGCCCGGTTCTTCGTCCACCGCTCCCACCGGCTCGCCCTCGACCAGCTCTCCGAGCCCCCAGCACCGACCAGACCCAGCTGGCAGCACCAACACGAAGCACACCAGCTGACCTACCCCGCCCCCGACCGCTACGGAGGAATCTCGAGATGACCGACCGCCTGCTCCTCACCCCACGCGAGGCCGCCGCGCTGCTCGGCATCGGCCGCAGCAAGCTCTACCTGCTCCTGCAGAGCGGCGACCTCGAGTCCGTTCACGTCGGCTCGTGTCGCCGGATCCCGGTGGACTCGGTCACCGCTCTGGTCGAGCGGCTGCGCGCAGCAGAGGCCCGCAACCTCACCCCGTGAAGCACGCACGACGAGCCACGCGGCGAGAGCGACCGTCCGCGGACGTCCGCCCGTGGCGCCGCGCGTCCAGCCTCGTGCGGAAGATCCAATTAGTGGCACGAAGTGTGGCACGAGGGCTTTCTAACAAGAGAAAAACCCTTACGCAGTAAGGGTTTTTCGACGTGGGCGATACTGGGTTCGAACCAGTGACCTCCTCGGTGTGAACGAGGCGCTCTACCACTGAGCCAATCGCCCGATGACGAGCCGCAACCCTACCCGATGACGGGCAGCCATCCGGGCACGCCTCGCATCGCGACGTACAGCGCGGCCGCACCCACCACCAGCGCCAGGCCGCCCAGGCCCAGCAGGGCGCGGACGACGAGCGGCTGGCGCATCACCCAGGCGGTCCACGCCCGGAACATGTCGCGGCCGCGGTGCAGGAGCCGCTCCGCCCAGGCGAACTCGGTCGCGAGCACGGCGAGCCCGGCAAAGACGACCAGCCAGCCCGGACCGGGCAGCGGGATGAGCGCGATCCCGGCGATGACGATCGCGACGCCCAGGACGGCGACGCCGGCCCGGTAGACCAGCTCCAGGCCGCGGTGCCGCCGCACGAAGTCGCGCAGTCCGGGCCCCCTAGCGGCCTCGTCCACGACGGTGGGACCCGAGGCTTTCCGGTCGGGCGCCTCGGTCGGGGTCGCGGCGGGCTGCTCCGCGGCAAGGTCGTCGCGCGGGTCGTGCACCCTTGACCCCTTTTCACCCGGTTCAGCTGCCACCCCCCGAGAAAATCAAGAGGGCCGTGCCGTAACACCTTATGTAGCGGGTCGTTCACCTGGACAAGGCCGCAGAGGTTTCTGGCTGCGCGTGGCGGGGATGCCTTAGGTACCCCTGGGAAGGCTGAAGGAGTGCAGATGAACGGCTGGGTACCCACCACGGTCACCCGCGAGCTCACAGTGCATCTCGTCGCCCCTGGCGACGGCAGCGTGTCGCTCCCGGTGGTCCTGCACTACGACGTCACAGATCCGTACGCCGTCCACGCCACCTTCCGCACCGGGCAGGGCGACGGCGTCTCCTGGGTGTTCGCGCGCGAGCTGCTGACCCTCGGCGTCCACCGGCCCGCCGGCGACGGGGACGTCCGGGTCTGGCCGTCCTGGAACGCCGGCGCCGAGGTCGTCTTCATCGGCCTGACCTCCCCCGACGGGGAGGCTCTGCTGCAGGCACCCACCCACGACCTCGTGGACTTCCTGGGCCGCAGCTACTCCCTGTGCCCCCAGGGCCAGGAGGAGGAGCACCTCGACGTCGACGGCGCGATCGAGGCCCTGCTCGCCTGCTGATCAACGGCGTCAGATCAGCCGACGGCCCGTTCGGCCCGCCGTCCTCAGTGCAGGAAGCCGCCCACCACGGTGCGCAGCACCGCGCGGCCACCGAGGTGGGCGACCACGTCGGCCTCATGCTCCGCGTCGAGGATCGCAAGGTCTCCCCAGGCTCCTACCGCTATCCGTCCGACGTCGTCGCGGCGCAGTGACCGGGCAGCCCCCAGCGTTGCCGCGCGGAACGCCTCCTCGACCGAGAGGCCCATCGCCAGGCAGCCCAGCTGGATCGCGTAGGGCATCGACTCGCACCACGAGGTCCCCGGGTTGCAGTCCGTCCCCAGCGCCAGCTCGACACCGGCCTCCCTCAGGAGCGCGGCATGCCCCCACGCGTCAGAGCGCAACGACAGCGTGACCGTGGGAAGCAGCACCGCCACCGTGCCGGCCGCCGCCAGGGCCGCGGCCTCCTCCGGCGTGACGTGCTCGAGGTGGTCGGCGCTGGCACACCCGAGCTGCGCGGCCAGCCGCGCCGCCCCGGTGTGCGCGATCTCCTCCGCATGCAGCCGCAGGCCGAGCCCTGCCTCGCGCGCGGCGGTGAGGATGCGCCGGGCCTCCTCGACCGTGAAGGCCCCCTGGTCGCAGAACACGTCGGCCCACCGTGCGCCGTGTTCCACCGCGCGCGGCATCGTGGCCACAACCTCCCGGACGTAGTCGCCACGCTCGCGCCCGGGAGGCATCACATGGGCACCCAGGTACGTCGGCTCCAGCCGCAGCGGGGTGCGCCGGGAGAGCGAGGCGATCACGTCCAGCAGCCGCAGCTCGTGCTCGGGCGTCGGCCCGTAGCCGGTCTTGACCTCCATCGTGGTGGTGCCGTGCGAGAGCGCACTCGCCGCACGCGCCGCGGCGAGATCGACCAGCTCCTCGTGGCTCGCGGCGCGCGTGGCGTCGACGGTGACCGCGATGCCACCGCCGTCGTACGACTCACCGCCCAGGCGGGCGACGAACTCCTCCCGTCGTACGCCGGCGAAGACCAGGTGGGTGTGCGCGTCGACGAACCCCGGTACGACGCAGGCGCCACCGGCGTCGTACTCCTCCCCTGCGGCTCCTGCGGGCAGGTCCCGCTCCGCGCCGACCCACACGACGCGCCCCTGCCGCACCACGACCGCGGCGTCTACGAGCGGCTCGCGGGTCATCGTCAGCAGGCGTCCGATACGGCGGACGGTCAGGTTCATGCCTGGATCGTGGCGGACACCGCAGGCGCGTCAACGGAGGGCGACGGGCGTGTCGTACGCCGGCCGCTGGTCGCGGCCACGACGCCGGCGAGGACGATGCCGCAGCCAGCCAGCTGGTAGGCCGAGGGACGCTCGCCGAGCACCACGCCGGAGAGCACCACCGAGGCGCCCGGTTGCAGCAGGAGAACCAGCGAGGTGACCGTGGCCGGCAGCCGGGGCAGCGAGATCGAGATGAGCAGCCAGCCCGCCACCTGTGAGGTCAGAGCCAGGACCACCAGCCAGCCGTGCGAGGGCCATGACGGGATGACGTCGATCCCGCCGGAGACCGGGCCGAGGGCGAGGCTCACCACGACAGCGACCGCCGTCGCGTCGAACAGCGGGCCGGCGACGCGTCGCAGGTCCCGCGACCCGGCGCGCAGGACGAGCAGGAAACCGGCGTAGGCCAGCGACGTGAGGACTCCGAACACCACGCCCAGGGCGGGGTCGGCGCCGTAGGCCCCGTCACCGACGACCCCGCAGATGAGCACCACACCGACCAGCACGACCGGCACCATGGCAAGCAGCCGCCGGTCGGGCCGCTCGCCCAGCAGCCACCAGGCAGCGAAGCCGACGACCACGATCTGCAGGTTGCCCAGCACCGTGGCGATGCCGGCGCCGACCGCCGCGATCGCGTGGTGCCAGAACACCAGGTCGAGGGCGAAGAACATCCCGGCTGCCCCGGCGAGCAGCCGAGCCCGGGCGGGACGACGGCCGTAGCGGGAGTTCTCGCGCCACATCAGCAGCCCGAGAAGGGGCAGCGCGTAGAGGCAGCGGAAGACCGCGGCTGTCGCGGGCTGGGTGTCCGCCAGTCGGACCAGGGTGGCCGAGCTGGCGATGCACGCCGCGCCGGCGGCCGCGGCCAGGGTGGGGCGATCGCGCAGTGCCACGCGTTACCCTCCCTCAACGTCGCGGAACTGTCAGGAGCGTCAAGCGTTATGCTGCTGACACCCTCACACTAGCAGCGGGTGGTGAGCAGATGGACCTCGGTCACGACACGGTGTACGCGCTGGGGACGGTCGTCGAGCTGGTCAACTCCTCGCCCGAGATCGCCGGCGACGAGGCCCTGTCCGACCTGTCGGCGCTGGGCGAGCTCGTCAGGAGACGAGAGGTGTCCGACGTCGGCCGCCTGACCCACGAGGACCTGCTCGCCGTGCGCGTGCTGCGCGAGAGGCTGCGGGAGATCTTCGCGGCGGCCGACGAGGCGAGCGCCGTCCGGCTGGTCAACGCACTGGTCGCCGACGCCCGCACCACGCCGCGGCTCACCGACCACGACGGCTGGCCGCTGCACATGCACTACTACGCCCCGGACGCCCGGCTGGCCGAGCACCTGTCGGCAGACTGCGGCATGGCCCTGGCGCTCGTCATCGCCGCCGGGGAACGCCAGCGGCTGGCGACCTGCGCTGCGCCCGACTGCGAGCGGGTTCTTGTCGACCAGTCGCGGAACCGGTCGAAGCGCTACTGCGACGCCCGCACCTGCGGCAACCGGCTGCACGTGGCGGCCTACCGCGCCCGGCAGCGCACGGGCTGACGCTTGTGGTCGGACCCCCGGGGCCGTCGCTCGCTGCGCTGGAGGCCAGCGCGCGCGAGCGGCTGGACGCCGCGGTCTGGGACTACCTCGCCACGGCGAGCGGCGACGGGCACACCCACCGCTGGAACGTGGCGGCGTGGCCGAGGGTGCGCCTGGCCCCGCACAACCTCGTCGACGTCAGCGGGCTGGACACCCGGCTCAGCCTGCTCGGCCACGAGCTGGCAGCACCCGTGCTGCTCGCCCCCACCGCGGCCCACGGGATGTTCCACCCCGACGGTGAGGCCGCCACCGCGCGCGGCGCGGCGGCGGCCGGTGCCCTGTGGGTCGCCGCGACCCTCGCCACGCTGGCCGTGGAGGACATCGGGGCGGCCACCACGTCCCCCTGGTGGTTCCAGGTCTACGTGCAGCGCGACCGCGACTTCACCATCGAGCTGGCAGCCCGGGCGCAGAAGGCCGGGGCCTCGGCGCTCGTGCTGACCGCCGACCTGCCGGTGGTCGCTACCCGCGACAACGACCGGCGCGACGTGCTCGGCGCCGCCGCCGGCGCCGTCTACGGCAACCTCGCCCCTCTCGACCTGCGCGCCCTCGCCGCCGGCGCGCACCGTTCCCAAAACCCCCACCTCGACCCGCGGGTCACCTGGGACGACGTGTCGTGGCTGCGCTCGGCGCAGCGGTTGCCCGTCATCGTGAAGGGCGTGCTGCGCGCCGACGAGGCGCTGCGCGCGGTCGACCACGGGGCCGCGGCGGTCATCGTGTCCAACCACGGCGGCCGGGCCCTCGACACGACCCCGGCCACCGCAGACGCCCTGCCCGCGGTGGTCTCGGCCGTGGCCGACCGGGTTCCTGTCCTCGTCGACGGCGGTATCCGGCGCGGCCTCGACGTCGCGAAGGCGCTGGTGCTCGGCGCGAGCGCGGTGCTTGTCGGGCGGCCCTACGTGTGGGGGCTGGCAGTGGACGGCTCCGACGGCGTGCGCGCCGTCCTCGACGTACTGCAGCGGGAGCTCGAGACCGCCATGGCCCTGCTCGGCGCGCCCACCCTCGCGGACCTGACCCCCGACCTGCTCTGGGACACCCCCGCCTCGCGGTGATCGTGAGGGACATCGGCACGGTTTCGGTGCCGATGCCCCTCACGATCTTCGACCGACCGACCGACCGACCGACCGGCCGGTCAGCGTTGCCAGTCGGGGGCGTGGGTGCCGGCGAGCATCGGGATGCGGATGCCGACCTCGCGCGCGGTCCGCTCGGCGATGTCGTAGCCCGCATCGGCATGGCGCAGGACCCCGGTGCCGGGGTCGTTGGTCAGCACCCGGGTGACGCGGTCGTGTCCCATGTCGCTGCCGTCGGCGACCACGACCACCCCGGCGTGGATCGACTTGCCGATCCCGACGCCGCCGCCGTGGTGTACCGAGACCCAGGACGCACCCGAGGCGGTGTTGAGCAGCGCATTGAGGATCGGCCAGTCCGCGATGGCGTCGCTGCCGTCGCGCATGCCCTCGGTCTCACGCTCTGGTGAGGCGACCGAGCCGGCGTCGAGGTGGTCACGCCCGATGACGATGGGAGCCTGTACGGCACCGGAACGCACCATGTCGTTGAACGCCTGCCCGGCGACGTGCCGCTCGCCGTAGCCCACCCAGCAGATGCGCGCCGGCAGACCCTGGCCCTTCACCTTCGCCGCGGCGAAGCGCACCCAGCGCTGCAGGTTGTCGTCGTCGGGAAAGGCGCGGAGTACGGCGTCGTCGGTGGCGGCGAGATCGGCTGGCTCCCCCGACAGGCAGGCCCACCGGAACGGGCCCGCACCGCGGGCGAACAGCGGCCGGATGTAGGCGAGCACGAAGCCCGGGTAGGAGAACGCGTCGGCGAACCCGGCATCCTGCGCCTGGCCCCGCAGCCCGTTGCCGTAGTCGAAGACGACGGCGCCGGCCCGCTGCAGGTCGACCATCGCGCGGCAGTGCTCGGCCATTGCGGCGCGCGACCGGTCGACGTACTCCTGGGGTATGCAGGAGCGCAGCTCCAGCGCCTCCTCGAGCGACAGCCCGTTCGGCACGTAGCCGTTGAGCGCGTCGTGGGCGGAGGTCTGGTCGGTGACGATATCGGCGACCCAGCCGCGGCGTACCAGCTCGGGCAGCACGTCGGCGCAGTTGGCCACAACCGCGACCGACAGGGCGCGCCGGTCTCGCTTGGCGGCCTCCACCCGGGCGATGCCGTCGTCGAGCGAGTCGGCGATCTCGTCGAGGTAGCCGTGCTCGAGCCTGCGTCGCGCCCGCCACGGGTCCACCTCGATGCACAGCGCAGCCCCGCCGTTGCCCGTCACGGCCAGCGGCTGGGCACCGCCCATCCCGCCGAGCCCGCCGGTGACGGTGATGGTGCCGGCCAGCGTGCCACCGAAGTGCTGGGCTGCCACCTCGGTGAACGTCGCGTAGGTCCCCTGCAGGATGCCCTGCGTACCGATGTAGATCCATGAGCCCGCGGTCATCTGGCCGTACATGGTCAAGCCCGCGTCCTCGAGCTCCCGGAAGTGCTCGGGCGTGGCCCACCTGGGCACCAGCAGCGAGTTGGCGATGAGCACCCGCGGCGCGAGCTCGTGCGTGCGGACGACGCCGACCGGCTTGCCCGACTGCACGAGCAGCGTGTCGTCGGGGGCCATGGCGCGCAGTGACGACACGATCGCGTCGAAGCACGCCCAGCTGCGCGCCGCTCGGCCGTTGCCGCCGTACACGACGAGGTCATCGGGACGTTCTGCGACCTCTGGGTCGAGGTTGTTCTGCAGCATCCGCAACGCCGCCTCGGCGCCCCAGGACCGTGCGGAAAGCTGCGCCCCGCGCGGCGCGCGGACAACTCGCGCTCCATCCATGACGCGCAGGGTAGGCCGTTCGGACGAGGTAAGGGTCAGCGGCTCGGCCCCGGAGTGCGTGCGAACGACGCATTGTTCGTGGCCGCGATTGGACGGACCTTTGGTAGGACAGAAGTGGAGGGGACATGTCCGCGCACGCAGACACCGCGAAGATGGTGCTCGCCGCCTACGCGTCCGGCGAGGTCGCCGTGCTGGACCAGCTGCACTCCCCCGACTACGTGGACCACTCGCCCTTCCCCGGACAGAGCAGCGGCAGCGCCGGACTCCGTGAGCGCGCCATGGTCCTGAGCTCGTCGCTGTTCGACACGCGCGTCGTGACCCACATCCTCATCGACGAGGGCGACACCGTCGTCTGCAGCACCCGCAGCCGCGGGGTGCACAAGGGCAGCTTCCTGGGCGTCGCCGCCACCGGCCGGCAGGTCGAGATCACCGGTCTGTGCGTCTTCCGCTTCGCCGAGGGCCTCGTCCGCGAGACCTGGTCGTCCTTCCAGGTGCTCGGCATGTTCGAGAACCTGGCCGTCGCGCCCCCGCTGGCGCCGGCCCCACAGCCGCTGGGCCTCCTGAGCGCCGCCTCGTTCTGACCGGACCCGTCAGGGGTCCAGGTCGGCCGCCGACCTCGCTGCGAACACCTTCGCCGCCTGCCGCGTCACCGGCCGCTCCGTCGGCAGGTCCCGCGCGTCCACCCGGTGCACCCCTTGTACGTCGCGGGTGGCCGAGGTGAGGAAGATCTCGTCCGCCTCGGCGAGGAGCCCGATCGGCAGGTCGGCCTCCTCGACGTCCAGCCACTCGACGAGCAGGGCGCGCGTCACCCCGGCCAGGCAGCCCGAGGAGAGCGGCGGCGTGACCAGCCGGTCACCGAGCACCACGAAGACGTTCGAGCCGGTGCCCTCGCACAGCTGGCCCCGGGTGTTGGCGAACACCGCCTCGGTCGCCCCGTCGGCCTTCGCGTGCGCCAGCGCCACCACGTTGTCGGCGTACGACGTCGTCTTGAGCCCCGCCGTCGCAGCCCGCTCGTTGCGCGGCCACGGCACCGTCGCCACGGCCGCCGTCTCGGGCCAGGCGGTCAACGGCGCGAGGGCCACGACCAGCGTCGGACCGGCCGAGCCCCGGTCGGAGCCGAGCGGGCCGGAGCCGCCGGTGTAGGTGAGGCGCAGCCGCTGCGGGCTGCTGGTGTCGTTCTCCAGCAGCGTGTCGTCGATGGCGTGCCGCACCAGCGCCAGGTCCGGCTCGGGCAGCCCGAGACCGCGCGCCGACACCACGAGCCGGTCGAGGTGGCGGGTGAGGGCGAACGGCACGCCGCCGACCACCTTGGTCGTCTCGAACACGCCGTCGCCCACGGTGAACCCGTGGTCGAGGACCGAGACGAGCGCCTCCGCCGACTCGACGACCGTGCCGTTGACCCAGATCTTCATGCGCTGATCCTGCCCTGCCGGGCCGCGACCGACAGCAGACGTCTCGCCTTCAGCTCGGTCTCGGCCCACTCCGCCGAGGGGTCCGAGCCCCAGGTGATGCCGGCGCCGGTGCCGAAGAGCAACCGGTCGTCCTGGCCCCAGAAGGTGCGGATCCCGACCGCCAGCCGGGCCCGGCGCCGGGTTGCGTCGACCCAGCCGACGGCGCCGCAGTAGGGGCCGCGCGGCGTGGGCTCCAACTCGGCGATGAGGCGCAGCGCGCTGGACTTGGGCGCGCCGCTCACGGACCCCGGCGGGAAGGTCGCCGCCAGCAGGTCGCCCCACCGCGCGCGGGGTCGGAGCCGGGCCCGCACGCGGGAGACCAGGTGGACCAGGCCGGGGTGCTGCTCGACCGCGCAGAGGACCGGTACGTCCACGCCGCCGGTCACGGCGACCCTGCCCAGGTCGTTGCGCACCAGGTCGGCGATCATCACGTTCTCGGCGCGATCCTTGTCGGTCAGGTCGGCGGCCGTCCGGCCGGTGCCCTTGATCGGCCCCGACTCCACCGTCTCGCCGTCGCGCGAGAGGTAGAGCTCGGGCGAGGCGGTCGCGACGTGCAGGCCGTGCTGCGGCAGCACGACGGCTCCGGCGTACGGCGCGGGGTTGCCGGTGACGAGCAGGCCGGCCAGCCCGACCATGTCCGCGCCCGGGGGTAACGGCGCGGACAGCACCCGGCAGATGTTCGCCTGGTAGACCTGCCCGTCGGCGACCTGCGCCCGCACGGCGGCGACCGCGCCCTGGTACGCAGCGCAGTCCAGGGTCGAGGTCCAGGCGTCGAGCGGTACGCCGGTCCACGGCGCGAGCGGCAGCGGGGCAGGACGTACGTCGTGGAACCGGGCGGCGGTGAGCCCGCCCTCGAAGGTGGCGACCACCGCCCACCAACCGTCGCCGTCGAGCGCCGCGGGGTCGTCCGTCACGTCTGCCAGGCCGGTGGCGAGCAACCCGCCGAACCAGGCGAGCGGCTCGTCCCGGGGACTAGGCGAGCGCACCGACCGCCGCCTCGGCGTCTGCCACCAGCTCGCGCAGCAGCCGGTCCACGGCAGCCACCTGGTCGGAGACGTCACGGTCGACGTCCATCGTCGGCACGGCGCGGCGCACGCGCCGGTGGACCGCCGCGCTGGCCGGCCCCGGGGACGCGACCGCGGCGCGGAAGTCCAGCGCCTGACAGGCCGCGACGATCTCGACGCTGAGCACGGCGCGGACATTGGCCACCACCTCGCGCAGCTTGCGCACCGAGGTCCAGCCCATCGAGACGTGGTCCTCCTGGTTGCCGGAGGTCGGGATCGTGTCGACGCTCGAGGGGTGAGCAAGCACCTTGTTCTCGCTGACCAGGGCCGCCGCGGTGTACTGCGCGATCATGTATCCCGAGTTGGTACCTGGCTCCTTGGCGAGGAAGGCCGGCAGGTCGCGCGAGAAGGCCGGGTCGAGCATCCGGTCCGTGCGGCGCTCCGCGATGCTGGCGAGCTCGGCGACCGCCATGGCGAGCATGTCGCCCGCGAAGGCGAGCGGCTCACCGTGGAAGTTGCCGGTCGACATGACCTCACCGTCGGGCACGATCACCGGGTTGTCGACCACGGAGCCCAGCTCGATGTCGATCACCCGGCGGGCGTGCGCGTGGACGTCGCGCACCGCGCCGTGCACCTGCGGGGCGCAACGCAGGCAGTAGGCGTCCTGTACGGCGTGGTCGCTGGCCCGGTGGCTCGCCACCAGCGGCGAGCCGGCGAGCAGCCGGCGCAGGTTGCCTGCGCTGGCCAGCTGTCCGGGGTGCGGCCTGATGACCTGTACCCGCTCGTCGTAGGCGCGGTCGGTGCCGAGCAGCGCCTCGATGCTCATCGCTGCGGCGATGTCCGCGACCTTGACCAGCATGGCGATCTCGTCGATCGCGAGAGCGAGCAGCACCTGCATCGGCTCGGTGCCGTTGATCAGGCTCAGCCCCTCCTTGGCGGCCAGCGTCAAGGGCGCCAGCCCCTCTTCGGCGAGCAGCTGCGCGCTCGGCCGGCCGCGCAGGTCGGAGTCTCCGGCGCGCCGCAGCCTGCCTTCGCCGACCAGGGGCTGGGCGAGATGCGCGAGCTGCGCCAGGTCTCCGGAGGCGCCCACCGAGCCCTTTCCGGGGATCACCGGCAGCAGCCCGCGGTCGAGCATGTCCAGCAGGCGGCGCGGTAGGTCGACGCGGACGCCCGAGTAGCCGGCGGTCAGGGTCCGCGCCCGCAGGAGCAGCAGGCCGCGGACCGCGGTGTCGTCCAGCGGCTCCCCCACCCCGGCGCTGTGCGAGCGGATCAGCGCCAGCTGCATGCGCTCGAGGTCGGCGCGCCCGACGTGGGTGTCCGCCAGGGCGCCGAACCCCGTCGTGACGCCGTACATCACCCTGTCCTGCTCGACGGCGTCGGCCACGACCCGGCGGCTGGGCTCCATGCGGTCCTCGACGCCGGGTCCGAGCTCGGCGCGAGCCTCGCCGAGCGCGACAGCGACCAGATCCTCCAGCGTCAGGGCGTCCCCGGTGACGGTCACGGTGCGCATGGCGCGCAACCTAGCGGCCCGGCACGGTGGCCGGGGCGCGGGCAGTGTGTTCCGCCGCGCCGTGACCTGGCCGCTGTGACTGATGGGGCGCGCGTGGCCTTGGGCGGCTTTGGTCGCCCCCGCGCCGATGGGCTATGGTCTACTTCCGCACATCAGGTGGGTCACCACCGTCGATGTCGCGCGGACGTGGCTCAGTTGGTAGAGCATCACCTTGCCAAGGTGAGGGTCGCGGGTTCGAATCCCGTCGTCCGCTCTGGAGAGATCGGAGGCTCTCCGGTTTCGACCCCGGTGGAGTGGCCGAGAGGCGAGGCAACGGCCTGCAAAGCCGTCTACACGGGTTCAAATCCCGTCTCCACCTCGACAGCAGCACCACCAGCACGGGCGATTGGCGCAGTCTGGCTAGCGCGCTTCCCTGACACGGAAGAGGTCACAGGTTCAAGTCCTGTATCGCCCACCACACTCGGACAAGGCGTTGGCACGGGTCGACGTTGTTGCGGCGGGTCTGCGGACTCGCGGCCCGAGGGTCCGAGGGTCCGGTGCTCGTCGTACGCGCCTGGGCAGAGGTTGCCTCAGCTGCCCATGACTGTGGTGGTGCTCGACGATCCAACCAAGGGCCTTGGTCCGCTGCAGGGCATCGCTGTCGGGCTGGCCGCGTTGGTGGACGGGGTCGAGGTGGCTTTCGTAAGCCACCGATGTGCCGTTCTTGAACCCCGCATTGGTCCGTTCGACGCTTGTGCCTGGTTGCGGCTCGACGAAGCGGCGCTCGTGGCTGATCCTAAGTTGCTGGCGGCTGACCCCGAACTCGAACCCGTGGTGAATGTCAAGGCTTCTGCGGATTACGCCCTCGCACTTGGGCGTCCCGCGCCACTGTTTCGGTGCGACGGGGCCGAACACGGTCGCGGGCGGCGAACAACGTCCGCGTCGCCACAATCGGAGCGCCCCGAGACCGATGAGGTGACGTGGGGACCTACAGGTGTTCGCCACCGTGAACGGCGACCGGGCCGGCGGCGAAGGTGATCTGCCACTCGTGGCAGGTGACACAGTCGCCCTTCTCGCGGCAACCTGAGGTCGACCTCTACCCGGACGCGCTCATCGTCGGAGATGTGGAGCTTCGGCTGTTTCTTGACGCTTGGTGTTCGGTTGATCCTTGACACTTCGTGTCCGGAATCTAGCGCCGTGGACTTGTTCCGGCGGCGCGCTTCTTGCGGATCGGTCGCGGGTCGGTGCGGGTAGCGGTCTTCACGAGCTGGTCTGCGATCCAGAACTGCAGCAGCTGGTCGGTGACCAGGACGTCGCACGCGGAGCCGGCGAAGTTCTTCCCGACGCTGACCTGCTGGGCCCCGACGC
>JAVEDI010000108.1 GCA_030841035.1 Actinomycetota bacterium | reverse complement strand
TCGAACGTCGTGTCAGCGAAGGCAGGACCAAGATCGAAGTCATCCGCTGCATCAAGCGCTACATCGCCCGTGAAGTCTTCGCGGCGCTACCCCAAACAGCCGCCGGTTGACAGTAGGAGCATCGGTTCTGTTTGCTTCCGGTGTGACGAAGGGCTGAGCACAGTGCCGCGGTTGGGCCACTGCATCGGTTTCCAGCGGGGCTACCCCCGGCGACGGCGGCCCGACGGTCGCCATCCGTTAGACAGGCCATCAAGGCTTCGCCCAGACAACGCAGTCTCGCGGCAGGCATGATCAAACCATGACAGCCGTTGACCTAGGACTGTTGTTGGACGTTGTGCGCGACGAAGGTTGGGCGGAGGCGGACTGCTCCCTAGACGAGTTCAGAGGGATCGCCGCCGCGGCGAGATGGGAGGAGGTGACATTCGACCTGGTGACACTGTGGTGTCGGAGTTGACGCCTCTCGACCAAGCTAGTGCCCGGGTTCATTCAATTAGCGCGGTGCATGGCCTCGATGCCCAGCCACTGCACTCAGATGGCGCGCACCTCTTGATACCTCCCGATGTCGTGATCTTGGAGGCAGAGGAGCCGTCCGTCACGCCTACCCTTCTTTGGACCAGCCTGGACGATCTACTGGCAAACGCGACGGCCATTGACGCGCTGCGTGAAGGTCTCTTCCTAGTGCGCAACGGTGCTGCCAGCTTCTATACGCCGGCATTCCTGCGGCCACAGGAGCCCCGCAAACTGCCGCAGGGCGAACTCCGGAGTCGGGGCGGATTCGGTCTACGGGGCCGATCGGTAGCCAGTGCTGATGCGCGGTCTCTTTCGGCGACCGATCGCAACCGGCACTTTGTCGCAGTCTCTGCACCGGACTTGCCGCCTGGACCTGTTCGCGCACACGGTCGGCACGCGCCGGTGTCGGTGAAAGCGCATCCGCTGGGCCATGGATGCCCTGGACGCCCGCATCGGGTGATTGGCTAGGCCCGTGGAGACTCCGAGCCAGCGGCTGCACCGGGTCACGAGCTACCGACCCGAACAGGAGTGGGACGGGCCCTTCGACGACCCTGGCGCCGTGCAGGACCTCGTCTCGAGCGACAAGGCCCGCCGCACCTGGTTCTACAAGCGCTACGCCGAGCCGCTGCCGCGGGTCGCGTTGCCGCGGGGCCTGCCGACGACAACCGCGTCGGCGCTCGCCGTGCTGGCCGGGAGCGCACGGGTGGCACCCGCCGCGCTCGACGTACTTGCCTTGTCACGGCTGCTGCACCTGTCGGCCGGGGTGGTGCGGACCGGGGAGCGGTCGTTCGGCACCTATCTGTTCCGGGCGGCTGGCTCGGCTGGCGGGCGATTCCCGCTCGAGGTGTACGCCGCCCTGCCCGAGGCCGTTGGTGATGTGCCGGCCGGCGTCCACTGGTACCAGCCGCAGGACCACGCACTCGTGCAGATCGGGCCGGCGCCGTCCGGCGGCGCGCCGGCCATCGTGGTCACCGGCGTCCCCTGGCGCACTGGGTGGAGCTACCGCGAGCGGGGCTACCGGCACGTTTTCTGGGACGCCGGCACGATGCTGGCGCAGACCCTGCCGGTCGCGCAGTCGGCAGGGCTGCCGGCGCGGCTCTTCCCGCGCTTCCCCGACCTGTCCGTGTCGGAGATGGTCGGGGCGGACCGGGTGCACGAGTGGCCGGTCGCCCTGGTCGCGCTCGCCGACGGCCCGCCTGCGGTCCAGGCGGGCGGAGCGGCGGTCGGCGGGGCGGTGGACGCCGACCCGGTGGAGTTCCCGCTCGCGACCGCCGCGCAGCGGGCAGCCGAGCGCGACGCGCTCGGTGCGCCCTTGGACGACGGGCCACCGGTCGACCTGCCCGACGCCCACCGCGGGCTCGACGAGCCGGTGGAGAGGCTGGTGCTGCGCCGGGGGTCTCAACGGCGGCTCGACCCGCACCGCAGCCTGCCGCTCGAGACCCTGCGGAGCTGTCTGCAGGTCGCGCTTCGTGGCGTCGACGTGCCGCACTGGGTGGTGGTGCACGCGGTCGACGGGCTCGACCCCGGGGTCTACCGCTGGCCGGACATGGGGTCGCCGGTGCGCCGCGGCCCGCTGCGCACAGAGATGTTCCGGGTGTGCATGGAGCAGAGCCTCGGCAGCGACGCGTCGTTCGTGGTGGCCGCGACCGCGAACGTCACGGCGTTGGACGACCGGGAGTACCGCGAGGCGCAGCTGGCCGCGGGCGTCGTCGAGGGTCGGCTGCACCTGCTCGCCTACGCGCTAGGTGCGGCGGCGACCGGTATGACGTTCTACGACAGCGAGATCTCGGCCCTGGTCGGCGAGCCGGCCGACGGGCTGCTGTTCACCTGCGTCGGAGTGCCGGAGTACCGGTCGGCGCCGGGTGGCGCGCCCGGGTCGCCTACCGCGGTGCGGCGGGTCGAGGAGCGCTCCGAACCGCCGGACACGCCGCCACCGACATAGGCCAGTGAACGATGCGCCGAGCGCGTTGCTTCAGGCAGCGGACGTTATCCTCGCGCCATGCTCGAGACACAGCGGGAGCGAGTGCCCGGCAACGACGGTGGCGAGCTGGACACGGCCCTGGCGTTCCTCAACTTCCAGCGAGTGTGCGTGTTCAAGAAGATCGAGGGGCTTGATGACCAGCAGCTTCGCCGTCGGTTGGTCGCCTCAGACACGACGCTGTTGGGTTTGGTGAAGCATTTCGCGGACGGAGAGCGATGGTGGTTCGCCCATCACCTTGGCGGCGATCCGGCGTACGCCGACATCGCTTGGACGATGGTAATTCCAGAAGGCGTGTCGGCGGCCGACATCGTCGCCGACTACCGCTCGGCCATCGAGCAGAGCGATCGCTACATCGCCGCCGCAGGCTCGCCCGACACTCGGACGGAGCTGCCCGTCGGGGAGGAGGGTCCCAAAACCCTGAGGTGGGTCTTGGCCCACAAGACCAGCGAGATCGCCCGCCACCTCGGTCACATGGACATCCTGCGCGAACAGATCGACGGGGTGACCGGACGCTAATCGGTGCGCACTCACCTGGGCTTGTCAGCACTGGGTGAGGCCAGCCGCGTTCCGCGTCTCGACGAGCTGCTCGTAGACAGCGGATGCGTTGAGCGCCTGCTCGAGCCAAACCATCGAATGCCGGGCCGTCACAAACGCCGTCAAGCAAGTCCCACGCGTCGTCATTTCGGGTCGCGAGACCGGTCCGACCGAGCGGTAGTGCCAGCTCCGCGACGATCGGTCGTGCTTTCCGACTGAATGCGTTGGGGTCGCCGGCTCGGCGAGACCTCGACGCGCGGTTGTGCAAGGCTGCGCGCGTGTCGATCCCCAGTTCGGACTGCCGAGATGCGTCCCGGGGGATCGCGCTCGACGCGCTTGCGGAGCAATTGACCATCCAGGGCGCGGTCCGGATTCCGGCCCAGTTCGTGTCCCGTTCCACCGCCTGGAAGACTGCCCTTTGCCTCGCTTCACGGGCACGTAGCCTCACGTCTGAGAGCGCGCTGGCGTTGGGTGTCGTCGGCGAGTTCAACCTCCCGCCCGAGGATGTCGATCAGCGAGACTTCCAGGCGCTCCATATCGACTTCGGTTTGCCCCGTCTGAGCGCGAACGCGGTCGCCGTTGCTCTCTACACAGCGCTGTACATCGACGCCGACCAGCCCAGCTCGGGCGCCGCGACCCGTATCGTGCCGCTGAGCCGGTTGCTCCAACAACGGACATGGCCCGTACGTTCAGTGATCACCGAGCGGCTTCGCGACACGTCAGTCGACGACTCGCCTGTCGAAGGGATCTTGGCAAGGATCGTCGCAGCTATTGATCTGACTCGCGACTTGCCGTCGAAGGATGACGAGGGGTTCCTCTGCGGCATGGAGTTCACGTGCATCGATGACGAGCGGAGCTATTTCTCCCGGCACGGAATGACCCTTGCTGGTTTGGAGCAGCAAGTCGCTCTTGGCAGCGGCGAACTCCTTGTCTTCGACAATCTCGCCACCGCTCACGGCAGAGTTGGCCGGCGTAACGCACGCGAGCTTCACCAACTATGCATCGGTCTTCGATCCGCGGATCTCGCTCAGCAAGCCGAGACCGCGGCCCGAGTGATTGGCGCGTTCCGCACCAACGATGCGACCGCTCGGTAGTGCCAGCTCGATTCGTGGCCGAGCGCGGGAGGGCGCTGACGAGATCGAGCAGATCCGGCATTCACGATGGTTCGCACAACTGCGAGACCAGGGGCAGTCGGCCGACGCAGCCGGCGCTACCCGACGACCGTCCCGACCAGGGCAACGAGGGTTGCCAGTACGCCCAGGATCTGACCCGCGAGGGCCGCGCGCCCCGGAGCGGGTGCGCGCCGGGCAACGGCTACGGCCGCAGCCGCTAGCACCGGCGTGACTCCCGACCAGAACACAGCAATGCTCAACACGGCCGCGACGCCCAGGATCAACGCGGTTCGATCGGTGTTGCGCGCGCGCGGCACGACGAATAGGAACAGCGCAGCGGCGAGAACCAGGCAGATGACAGCGGTGATGATCGCCGGGCCGGTACCCCCGTTCTCCCCGGGGTCGAGGTTCGTGTTGCCGACGAGAATGATGATCGCGGCGAGCACAAGCCCGCCGATGGCGAACGGGAGGTCGCGACGCGAGGTCGCGCCGACTGCCTCTTCTTCGGTGGTCATGGTGCCCGCTTCCGGTCAGGCGGAGCCGTCCATCGGCCCCGGTCGGCCACCTTGATACCTCATTGGCGGTCCCCCGGCTGGGCTTTGGACAATCTTGACCGGACGGACCGGTCGGCGCATCCAAGTAGCCCACGCCTCTGG
>JAVEDI010000091.1 GCA_030841035.1 Actinomycetota bacterium | reverse complement strand
CGCCATCCTGCTCGGCGTGCTCGTCGTGGCCGCGCTGCTCGTCTGGCAGCGGCGACGGCGGGCGCGACGGCACGAGACACCATCGCGGTGAGCGACCGCTGCGATGGCGGTCGCTAGGTCAACGCGGTGTCTGGCGGCGTTGCTCGATCTCGGACACCTGCCGCGCGGAAAGAGAGAGCATTGGGTGCGCGCCCAGGTCGTTGAGGACGTTGAAGCTGTCCGTCCCCAGCAGGGCCTCGGTCTCCTGGGGGGTGAGACCTGCACCCTGTACTGCACCTTCCCTGTCGCGGACGAACTGCTCGCAGAGCGGCACGTCACGGCCGAGCCATTCCTTGCGCTCCGGCCGGTCGGGCAGGAACTGCACGACGCCGTGCCCGTGGTGGGACATCTCTTGGTAGGTCAGCAGGCTCCCAGGCACCTTGCCGATCACACCGAGCGCCGTGAACCACGCGAGGAGCTCGCTCTCGCCGACCTCGTCGAGGTTCACCGAGGTCAGCCCGAGCAGCCGGTCGTAGCGTGGCGGAGTGGGTGACCAGGGAGATCTACGGCTGAGGGTCCTGCTCGTGGCTGTGACGTCCGCCCAGCCGGAGCACACCGTGCCGGGCTGATGACGCGTCAGCGGGTGGGAAAGAGGGTGTAGTCGGGGAAGTTCCCGTAGAGGCGTTCAGCGTCACCTTCGGGGGCCAGGGTGACGGCCTGCACCAGGAGGTCCCCGCCGACGAAGGCCCCCTTCCAGGACTCCCCGATGCCACCGAACACCTCGTCGCGGTCACCGCGGCTGCGCGGTCTGTTGACACCGACCTTGAAGGCCCGCAGCTGGCCGCCGACCCGGGCGGCGAAGTCGTCGTTGTCCGTCGCCAGGCTCGCGACCAGGCAGCCGTTGCTCACGTTCATCGCCGACAGGAACTCCGCCTCGGTGTCGACACACACCACCGAGTCGAGCGGGCCGAACGGCTCGGCGTGGTGCAGCGTCCAGTGCGAGGGCGGCTCCAGGACGCAGGCCGGGGCGGCGTAGGCCGACGTGTCCTGGCCGTCGAGGAACCGGCCGTCGCCGACGGAGCGTCGGTGCAGCGGGAACCCGCGGCCCTGGAGCGCCTCATCGAAGTGCTGGGCCAGCTCATGAGCTTTGCGTGCGTGGATCACCGGCCCGAAGTCCAGGTCCGGCAACGGATCCGTGGCGTGGGCGACCGCCAGCGGGTGGCCGAACCGGATGCCGGCGATCACCGGCAGGTAGTGCTCGAGGAAGGCAGGCAGAAGCCGGCGCTGTACGACGTAGCGCGGGTAGGCGGTGCACCGCTGCTTGGCGTACTCGAACCCCTTGCGCAGGTGCTGGGCCAGCAGTCCCCACTGGGTGAAGTCCCAGACGCCCCACGCGTTGAGCCCTTCCTGCTCCAGGAAGTGACGGCGCTTGGTGTCCGCCAGGGTCGTCGCGGCAGCCCGCCCGTTCGACCGTCCCCCGACGAAGGCCAGTGCTCCGATGCCCTCGCTGCTGATCAGGGCCTCGCCGAGCTTGGCCCCGACACCGGACAACAGCGACACGGGGAGCCCCGCGCGCGCCATCAAAGCGTGCGCCAGCGTCAGGCAGTGGAAGCCGCCCTGGCTCGGTGTCTTCGCGATCACGCCGTTGCCGGCCAGGACCTGGACGAGCTCGGCATGGACCTGCACGCTCATCGGGTAGTTCCAGCTGGCGATGTTCGACACGGGCCCCGGCAGCGGACTCCTCTCCTGGTCGGTGCCGACAGCCAGCTGACGCTCGATCTCCTCGACGTACCAGCGGACACCATCCAGACAACGATCGACGTCCGCGCAGGCCAACCGCCACGGCTTGCCGATCTCCCAGACCAACAGCATGGCCAGCAGGTCACGGTGCTGCGACATCGCGTCGACCGCGCGGGTCACCCGGTCGATGCGCTCGTCCAGGTCGACCTTGCCCCAGAGCTCGTGGGCGCGACTGGCTTCTTCCACCGCCCGAAGCGCCGTGGAGTGGTCCACCCGCGGTGGGCCCTGGATCGGCGTCCCGTCGACCGGGGTCACATGGTCACCCGGTCGGCCCACCCGGACCCACTCGTTGCCGATCAGGTTGAGGATGCGATCAGACTCGAATGCCTCCGGGGCCACGGACACGCATGCGGCGTACGTCTCCGCCCACGAGGTGCCGGGCTTGAGAAGCAGGCTGCTCACGAAGACTCCCTCGACGCAGTTCGGAAGGACCGTGCTTCCTTCGGTGACGTCCCCGACGCCGGTCACGAGATGGTGGCATCGAACGCTTGCCCTATCAAGCGCGACCCGAGGTTCCTGTCTCCCTACGCCGCCGCCGACAAGGCGTCGGTCAACAGGGCGACGAGCGCCTCGAGCTGCACGTCGGCCGA
Source organism: Actinomycetota bacterium (assembly GCA_030841035.1). Lineage (GTDB taxonomy): Bacteria > Actinomycetota > Actinomycetes > JACCUZ01 > JACCUZ01 > BP-173. The sequence continues at coordinate 1,162 of JAVEDI010000091.1, read as the reverse complement.
CGAGGAGACCTCCTCGTCGGAGCCGTCGAGGGCCCTTGCGGCGAGGCCGGCCTTGCTGTCGATCAGCTCGGCGATCCTCGCGTCGATGGTCTGCGCGGCGATGATGCGCCATGCGGTGACGGGCTCCAGCTGACCGATGCGGTGGCTGCGGTCGATCGCCTGGGTCTGCTCCGCGTCGGTCCAGGACAGCTCGGCAAGCACGATGTTGGAGGCGACCTGCAGGTTGAGACCCACGCCGGCCGCGGTCAGAGAGCAGACCGCGATGGCGACGTCGGGATCGTTCACGAAGGCGTCGATGTTCTTCTGCCGAGCCGCGGCCGTCTGGTCGCCACGGATCGACGAGAAGCGGATTCCGTGGCTGGTGAACGTCTCCTCGGCGACGTCCATCACGTCGACGTGCTTGGCGAAGAAGACGACCTTGCCCGCGCTGCGGGCGAGCTGTTCGGCGTAGTCGGCGGCGAGGCCGGCCTTCGCCCGGCCGATGCGACGCATCATGCTGAAAACGTTGTCCCCGGTCGCGGACGTGGTCGCATCCTTCTGCTCCCACCTGGCCACCTGCCGCACGAGGGCGTGGTCGATGCCGTCGTCGATGGGGCTCTCGACGTCGGCACCGGACCGTCGGTTGGCGAGGGCGTCGGAGTACCGGGCCACCATCCGGCGGGCGAGGTCGCGCTCGGCCGCCCGGATCGACCGGCCGGCCGGCCCGTCCAGCTCAACGGGGAGGTCGGCGATGCGCCGCGCGGGGATGTCGGCGGCCACGTCAACCTTGCGGCGACGGACGACACCGAGGTCCACCACACAGCTGCGGGCGGCGGCGTAGAAGCCCGGATCGGCGGGTGTCAGGCCGGTCCCGGCGAGGGCGTCCATCAGGTCGGCGAGCGGCTTCGTCTCGTCGATCCAGCCGAGGAACTGCCAGATGGCGAGGAAGTCCTCGATGTCGTTGATCAGCGGGGTGCCCGTCAGTGCCATGAGCAGCGGACGCATCGTCCGTGCGCTGATGCGCTCGGAGAGCTCGAGCACGTGCTTGGACCGCTGCGAGGACTTGTTCTTGATGAAGTGCGCCTCGTCGACCACCATGCCGCGGAAGCCGAGGCTGCCGAGCCAACCGACGTGCCGGTCGAGTACTTCGTAGTTGACCACCACGATGTTGGAGAAGCCGTCG
>JAVEDI010000070.1 GCA_030841035.1 Actinomycetota bacterium | reverse complement strand
AGGTCGATGATCAGGGTGACAGGCCCGTCGTTGACCAGTGCGAGGCGCATGTCGGCCCCGAACCGCCCGGTCTGGACCCGGGCACCTCGACGGCGCAGCCCCTCGACGACCGCCTCGACGAGGGGCTCGGCGACCGCAGCACCGGCGGCCGCGTTCCAGGTCGGCCGGCGGCCCTTGCGCGTCTCGCCGTAGAGCGTGAACTGGCTCACCACGAGCAGCGGGGCGCCCGTCTCGGCCGCCGAGCGCTCGTCGCGCAGGATGCGCAGCCGGTGGATCGTGGCGGCCATCCGGTCGGCGACGGCGCCGTCGTCGCTGTGGGTCACCCCGACCAGGACGCACAAGCCGGGCTCGTCGATGCGCCCGACGACCTGGTCGTCGACCGTGACCGATGCTTGCGACACGCGCTGCAGCACTGCTCGCACGGCGTACATCGTGCCGCAGGGCGGCTCAGCCCCGGCCGAAGAGGCCCTTGCGCTTCTTCTTGGTCTGCTCGTTGCCGGGCGGTGGGGCCGCGCGCGGCACGCTCTGCGGGGGGGTGAACGGCCGGCTGTCGTCCTCGCTGAAGCCCAGGCTGGACAGCTCGCGCAGCAGCATGGCGGTGTCGGCCTGGTCGCGCTTGACCATCGGGGCCGGCCCGCCGTCGTCGGCCAGGCCGCCGCGTACGTCGTCACCCTCGGCCGCGGCCGGTGGGGCGGGCTCCTCGTCGGCCGCCGGGGCGGGCGCCGGAGCGGCGGCCGCCTCGCGGGTGAGCTCGCTGAGCAGGTTGGCCGCCTGCGCCGCGATCTCGCCCCGGGCCGCGAAGTCGACGGCCGGCTCCTCGACCGCCCCGCCCTCGGCGGGCTCTGGCGCGACCGGCTCGGGCGTCGCGAGGGGGAGCGGCTCGGCCGCTGCACGGGACAGCTCGGCGCGGGCGAGGCGTTCCGCCTGCTCGTGCTCGGCGCGCTCTGCCTCGGCCCGCTCTGCCTCCTGGCGCCGCACCTGCTGGCGCTGAGCCTCCTCGCGGACCGCTTCCTCGCGAGCAGCCTGCTCCCGCTGGGCGCGCTCGGCCTCCTCGCGGGCGACCTGCTCGGCGGCCACGTGCTGGGCCTCCTGGCGGGCGCGTCGCTCGGCCGCTGCCTGTTCGGCCTGTTCGCGAGCGGCCTGCTCGGCGGCGGCGCGTTCGGCCTGTTCGCGGGCGGCCTGCTCGGCCGCCACGCGCTGGGCCTCCTGGCGGGCGCGTCGCTCGGCCGCTGCCTGCTCCGCCTGTTCGCGGGCGGCCTGCTCGGCCTCATCGCGGGCGGCCTGCTCGGCGGCGGCGGCGCGTTCGGCCTGCTCGCGGGCGGCCTGCTCGGCGGCGGCGCGTTCGGCCTGTTCGCGGGCGGCCTGCTCGGCCGCTGCCTGCTCCGCCTGTTCGCGGGCCGCCTGCTCGGCCGCCAGCCGGGCGGCCTCGGCGCGTTCGGCCTGCTCGGCCGCGAGCTGCTGCTCCGCCAGCCACTGCGCATGCTCTGCCCAGGCCTGCTCCGCGGCGGCGTCGCGCTCGGCGGCCAGCCGCGCGGCGTGCTCCTCCCAGGCCGTGGCCTCGGCAGCGACCCGCGCGGCAGCGAGCCAGGCCGCGTGATCCGCCCACGCCGGCTCCTCGGCAGCGGCGCGCTCCCGGGCCAGCCACGTCGCGTGCGCGGCCCACGCCCAGGCCTCGACCGACGCACGGGCGGCGGCAAGCCATGCGGCGTGGTCGGCCCACGCCGGCTCCTCGGCAGCGGCGCGCTCGAGCGCGAGCCACGCGGCGTGCTCCTCCCAGGCGCCGGCCTCGGCAGCCACTCGGGCGGCAGCCAGCCATGCGGCGTGGTCGGCCCACGCCGGCTCCTCGGCGACCGCTCGCTCCGCCGCCTCCTGCGCCCGGTTCGCCTCCCGCTCGGCTCGCTGCGCGGCAACGGCGGCGGCGCGGGCGTTCTCCTCCTCCTGCAGGCGCGCCTCCTCGCGCGCCGCCTTGCGGGCGGCTCGCCGCTCGGCCTCCTTGGTGGAGAGCTCCTCGAGCTGGCGGTGGACCAGCTCCGCCTCCTGCAGGCGGCGCTTGTCGGCGGCCGCGCGCAGCCTGATTCTCTCGGCCGCTACGGCCTCGACCTCGGCCTTGGCGCGTGCGTCGACCTCGGCCTTGGCGCGTGCCTCCGCGTCGGCCCTCTCGTTCGCCTCACGCTTGGCCGCCCGGCGGTCGCCCTCGCGGCGCTCACCAGCGCGCCGCTCGGCGGTCCGGCGCTTCTCGTGGTCGTGCTCGAGCTCGACCCGATCCGCCTCCTGCTGCTCAGCGGCGCGGGCCAGGGCCTGCGCCTCCTGGGCGGCCTGCGCCTCCTGAACGGCTTGGGCGGCCTGGGCGGCCTTGTGCTGCTCAGCGGCCTCGTCGGGAGCCGCCCTGGTCACCGCCGCCGAGGCCGCCTCCGCGCCCTCGGCCTGGTCCAGGGGGCGAACCGGAAGAACCAGCTCCGTCGCCGCGGCCGCCGTGGTGGGGTCGACCGGCACGTTGACCAGCCCGGCCGCGCTCAGGCGCATGACCACCTGCCCGGCCTCGAACAAGGTGAAGCCGCACTCCGTGGCCAGGTCGGCCACCGTGCGGGCGTCGTCGACCTTGCACAGCAGCGCCCAGTCGTTGGGGCCCAGCGCCGCGTCGTCCTCCGGCCCGCCGGAGGCGAGCGTCGGGACCGCGTCGGGTCCACCGGTCGCCGCCAGGATGGTCTCCCAGGTGGTCGCCCGGTCGTGCAAGTCGTGCAGCAGGGTCTCGACCGGCGTCGGCGGGGCAATGTCCTGACGGGTCTTCTTGTTCTTGCGGAACTTCCAGGCGGCTATCGGCCAGCCCAGCAGGTCGGCGAGCGCGTCCTTGAGGTGCTCGACGACGAACTCCTCGACGACCTCCAGGTCGACGTACCCCAGGTGCACCAGGAGCTCGCCCAGCCGCCAGCCCTGCAGTTCGGTGCGCTGGATCTCCAGCGCCTCGGCCAGCGCCTCGGGCGTCAGTGCGCCGCGCGACATCAGCCGGACGCCCAGCATCGTGCGCCGGCCAGGCACCGCGACGGCGTACACCTGGCCGTCCCGCAGGAAGACCTCCGCCTGGTCGCCCTCCTGGTCGCGAACCGTCAGGCAACCGCTCGCCGACTGCCCAGCCAGATCGAGCAGTACCGACTCGATGGTTCCGGCAAGGACGGCGCCCTCGGGCACTGGTGGCTCCTTCTTCACGTCAGGGGTCAGGTGAACGGACGACCGGGTCGACTCACCCACCTGGGTCAGTGATGGCATCGGCACGAACGGCCGCACTGTTGAGTGCTCCCGGCCACTGGCTTGTCCCGGTCTGCCCCCTCGGCGCCACCGTCATGGCACCATGCAGTCATGAGCGCCGCTCGTACGCTGATCACGGTAGCGCCGACCGGAGCAGAGACGGCCAAGGCGGCCGTCCCCGCGCTGCCGGTGACCCTCGACGAGCTGGTCGAGACGGGTCAGGCCTGCGAGGCCGCCGGTGCCGCGCTCATCCACGTGCACGTCCGCGACGACCACGCCCGCCCCACCCTCGACCTGGCCCGGCTGCGCGACACCGTCGAGGCGTTGCGGGAGGCCACCACCCTGCTCGTCCAGCTCAGCACCGGCGGCGCGGTCACCGATCCGTTCGACGACCGGCTGAGGGTCCTCGACGCGGAGCCGGACTCCTGCTCGCTGACCTGCGGCACGGTGAACTTCGGCGACGACGTCTTCCAGAACCCGTGGCCGTTCATGGCCGAGCTCTACCAGCGCACCCAGGCCCAGCAGGTCGTGCCCGAGTTCGAGCTGTTCGACCTGGGCCACGTCGCCGCGCTGCACCGGCTGCTGGACAGCTACGGGGCGCCGTACGGGGGACAGATCCACTGCGACCTGGTCATGGGCGTCCCCGGCGGGATGCCCGGGACGGCGCAGGCCCTGGTGGCGGCCGTGGCGGCCCTGCCGCAGGGTGCGTCGTGGTCGGCCACCGGCATCGGCCGTACGACGCTGCCGGTGGCCCTCGCGGCCCTCTCGGCCGGCGGCCACCTGCGGGTCGGCATGGAGGACACCGTGACCTTCGCCAAGGGCCGGCCGGTCACCGACAACGCGCAGCTGGTGCGGCGCGCGGCCGAGCTCGCGGCGCTCGCGCAGCGACCGCCGATGAGCACCGACGACGCGCGGGCCCTGCTGCGGGTGAAGAATCGCCGTACGGCGGCGGTCGCGGGCCGACCGTGATACGACGGACCCCCACGGGGCGGCCGGCCAGACCGGGCCGGGACCACCGAGCCCACCCCATCGAGCACCCACGGACCGGAGAGAGCCGATGACCACCCCTGCCCATGGCGGTGTGCAGCCCGGCGGCCGCCGCCGCATCGACAAGGTGCTCGGCCCGGACTTCCTCACCGGTCTCACGGAGCTCCCGCTCGCCGAGGTCCGGATCCTCCGGCACGAGGCGGAGCAGGAGGAGGCCGACCTGTCCTACGTACGCCGCTTGCTGCAGGGCCGCATGGACATCCTGCGCGCCGAGCTGGCCCGCCGAGCCGACGGCGACGGCTCCATCGACGAGAAGATCGTCGAGCACCTGTCCGAGGTCCTGGCCGACTCGGGCCGCCACGACCACGGGCTGGGCCGTTACCTGCGGGTGGAGCCGTCCCGGGTCGACGAGCACCGCCGTGGTGTGGAACAGATCATCGCCGATGTCGCCGTCTCCGACGTCGAGGGGCACTCCGACGAGGAGGTCCGCGAGGCGCTGGGCCGGCTGGAGAGCTACGAGCACATCGTGTCCGAGGACCGCCGGGCCGTGCAGCGGGTCATGGACGAGCTGACCGCAGAGGTGGCCGGTCGCTACAAGAGCGGTGCCGCGAACGTCGACGACCTGCTGGCCGAGGGCTGAGCGCCGCGTCCTACAGTCGCGGGGTGCCGCAGCCGCGCCCTGCCGGGTCCGCCGTGCTGGCCGAGGTCGTCCGGTCCGGCTTCGTCGAGGGCACCCACTGTGGCTCGGTCGTCGCGCTGGCCCCGGACGGCGGCGAGCTGTGGCGCCTCGGTGACCCCGACCGCCCGGTATTCCCGCGATCCTCGAACAAGCCGCTGCAAGCCGTCGGCATGCTGCGCGCCGGCCTCGACCTCGACGGCGAGCTGCTGGCCCTCGCCTGCGCCAGCCACTCCGGCGAGGCCTTCCATCTCGAGGGCGTACGGCGCATCCTCGCCGGCGCCGGCCTCGACGAGTCCGCCCTGCAGACACCGCCCGACTACCCGGTCGAGGAGCAGGAGAAGCTCGCTTACGTCGCGGCGGGCGGCGCCCCGGCCCCGGTCGCGATGAACTGCTCCGGCAAGCACGCGGCCATGCTCGCGACCTGCGCGGTCAACGGCTGGCCCACCGAGACCTACCGTCGGCCCGACCACCCCCTGCAGGCCGCCCTGCGCGACACCGTCGCGGACCTCGCCGGGCAGCCCGTCGTGGCCGAGGGCGTCGACGGGTGCGGCGCCCCGCTGTTCGCCCTGACGCTCACCGGGCTCGCCCGTGCGTTCCAGCGCATCGCCCTCGCCGACCAGGCCAGCCCGCCGGGCCGGGTCGCTGCGGCCATCCGAGCCCACCCGGGGTGGCTGGGCGGCACCCGCCGGGACGTCTCCGCCCTCATCGCCGGAGTCCCCGGGCTGATCGCCAAGGACGGGGCCGAGGCGGTCTACGCCGCGGCGCTCGACGACGGCCGGGCCGTGGCGCTCAAGATCGACGACGGCAGCTCGCGCGCCCGGGCCCCCGTGATGGCCGCTGCCCTGCGCCGGCTGGGCGTGGACGCCCCGGTGCTGGCCGAACAGGGAAGCATGCCGCTGTACGGCGGTGCTGTGGTGGTGGGCGAGGTCCACGCGCTCTTCTAGGGCGGCTGTTCTCGCGCGGAGGAACGACCAGGAGGGTTCATGGAGGCGTACGAGGACCAGGTGGCGCTGCCCGGGGGGCCGCGGCTGGCGCTGCGCCGGTACGCCGGCGAGCGCCGGCCCTTCCTGCTCGTGCACGGGCTGTCCTCCAACGCCCGCACCTGGGACGGCGTGAGCCGCCACCTGGCCGAGGCCGGTCACGAGGTCGTCGCCGTGGACCAGCGCGGGCACGGACGCTCCGAGCAGGCCGCCGAGGGCTACACCACACAGCAGTGCGCCACGGACCTCGCGGCGCTGATCGGGCAGCTGGGCTGGACCGGTGACCGCGCCCCGGTCGTGGCCGGCCAGTCGTGGGGCGGCAATGTCGTGGTCGACCTCGCCGCCCGCCACGGCGGCCTCGGGGCGGCGGCCCTGGTCGACGGGGGGTGGATCCGGCTGTCGGACCGCTTCGCGTCCTTCGAGCAGTGCTGGGCGGCGCTGGCCCCGCCGGTCTTCGAGGGCATGCCTGCCGACGCGATGGCCCGGGGCCTGGCCGAACGGCACGCGGACTGGCCGCCCGGGGCGGTCGCGGGGACGATGGGCAACGTCGAGGTGCTGCCCGACGGGACCGTGCGCCCGTGGCTGCGCCGCGAGCACCATCGCGAGATCGTCCGCTCGCTCTACGAGGACGACCCGCAGCAGCTCTACCCCGACGTCCGGGTGCCGGTGCTGCTGGTGCCGGCGGTCGCCGAGCCGCCGACCGAGCCGGACACCGCCAAGCGCGAGGCCGTCGAGGCCGCGCTCGCGCTGCTGCCCGACGCGCGCGTCCGGTGGTACGTCGGCGCCGACCACGACCTGCATGCCCAGCAGCCCGCGCGCCTGGCGAGCGACCTGCGGCGGCTCGCCGAACGGGCCGACGCCCGGGCGCAGCGGCAGGGCGCCCCATGAGCCGGCTGGTCGTGATGGGCTCCGGGGAGACCGCCCCGACCATGGTGCGGGTGCACCGCGAGGTGTTCGCCACCGCAGGAGAGGGGACCGCCGTCCTGCTGGACACGCCGTTCGCGTTCCAGATGAACGCCGCCGAGCTGGTCGCCCGGACCCGCACCTACTTCGCCGACAGCGTCGGGCGGTCGGTCGAGGTCGTGCGCTGGCCGCGCCGGGACGCCTCGTCGGCGGACCGGGAGCGGGCGCTGGCGCTGCTGGCCCGTGCCCGGTGGGCGTTCGCCGGACCGGGCAGCCCGTCCTACGCCCTGCGCCAGTGGCGCGACACGCCCCTGCCGGCCGCGGTGGCGGGCGTCGTGCGGCGCGGCGGCACGCTCGTGCTGGGCAGCGCGGCCGCGGTGACCCTCGGTGAGCTGGCCGTCCCGGTCTATGAGATCTACAAGGTCGGCGACGACCCGGTGTGGATCGAGGGGCTGGACCTGCTCCATGACCTGACCGGGCTGCGGGCAGCCGTCGTGCCGCACTACGACAACCGCGAGGGCGGCACCCACGACACGCGCTTCTGCTACCTCGGCGAGCAGCGACTCGCCCTCCTCGAGCAGTCGCTGCCCGAGGAGACCGGTGTGCTGGGGGTCGACGAGCACACGGCCGCGCTGTTCGACCTCGAGGCTCGGACCCTCACCGTCGCCGGGTCGGGAGTGGTGACCGTACGCCGGCGCGGCCGCTCGGCCACGTTCGCCGCGGGAGAGGCCCTTGACTTCGACCGGCTCGCCGACCTGCTGCGCGGCACCGATGCCGCGCCGGCAGCCGCCTCGGCCGCGGCGCCGGTCGAGGCGACGAGCGCACCGGCCGGCGGCGACGTACCTGGTGTCGGCGGGTCGCTGCGCGCCGCCGCCGACGCCGCGCACCGGGAGTTCGAGGCTGCCCTGGCGCGCCGCGACGTCGCCGGCTGCGTCACCGCGGCGCTGGGACTCGAGGACACCCTGCAGGCCTGGCAGGCCGACACGTTGCAGAGCGACGACGCCGGGCATGCCCGGCGGGCCCTGCGCGCCATGATCGTGCGGCTCGGCGAGCTGGCCGAGGTGGGAGCCGACCCCGAGGCGCAGCTGCGCCCGGCGCTCGACCTGCTGCTCGAGCTGCGCTCCACGGCACGCGCAGCCGGTGACTTCCGGTCCGCCGACCAGGTGCGGGACCGGCTCGCTGCGGCCGGCATCGAGGTGCGCGACACGCCCGACGGGGCGACCTGGTCGCTGCGGCGGAACGGGGACGGGCCCTAGCCATCGTGCCGTCGCTGCAGCTGACGCCGTTGTGACCCACCTCACCACGATCTGCTTGCTACGCGCTTGCCAGAGTTAGCACCAGGGGTCAGACTGGGTCCTGTGGCAGGCATCAAGGTCGGTTCGCTCGGGGACTACATCCGCGAGCAGCGCCAGCATGCGCAGGTCTCCCTGCGTCAGCTCGCCAGGTCCGCGGGCGTGTCGAACCCTTACCTGAGCCAGGTCGAACGCGGCCTGAAGAAGCCCAGCGCCGAGATGCTTCAGCAGATCGCCAAAGGGCTGCGCATCTCGGCCGAGACGCTCTACGTGCACGCCGGCTTCCTGGAGGAGCGGGCCACGACCAGCGACGTGGTCGGCGCCGTGCTGGCCGACGCCACGCTCGACGAGCGGCAGAAGCGGGTGCTCCTCGACATCTACGACTCGTTCCGCCGGGAGAACGCGTCCAGCAGCACGGCGCCGACCAAGCAGCCGACCAAGCAACCACGCAAGCAGCCGACCAAGCAGCCACGCAAGCCCGCGACCACGACCGCGGCTGCCACGAGGGCGGCTAAGAAGACCGCAGCTGCCGAGAAGACGGGCACGAAGCGCGCGACCCCGACCACCCCAGCCAAGGCCGTCACCGCGACGGCACCCAGGAGGACGAACTCATGACCATCGTCAAGACCCTCACCACCAGCAAGCCGTTCTACGTCGTCGCCGGTGCCGGTGACCTCGCGGTCAAGACCGTGCGCGAGGGCAGCGAGAAGCTCGCGTCCCTGCGGATCGAGCGCAAGGACGTCGAGGCGACGTTCTCGAGCCTGCAGGCGGAGACCAAGGCCCTGCCGGCCAAGGCCCAGACCGTTGCGGTCACTCTTGCGGCCGACGTCGCAGGACGGGTCGGAACCGGCTACGACGAGCTGCTCGGCCGCGGCCGCAGCGTCGTGACCCGCGTCCGGCGCCAGAAGGCGACCGAGGACCTCAAGCGTCAGGCCACCACGACCGTGCGTCGCAGCAAGGCCACCAGAACCGTCGCGGGCGAGGCCCTCGCCGACACCCGTAGCGCCAGCCGCGGTGCCACCACGACGGCCAAGAAGCGCGCCGCCGCGACCAGGAAGTCGGCCAGGTCGACGGTGACCTCGGCGCGCAAGACCTCCAAGGCCGCGGCCAAGGCCGTCACCGACGGGGCGGGGAAGGTCGGCAAGTAACGGCCGCCCTCGGGCGCGGGGTCGAGCACTAGGCTCGGCCACGTGCTCGACTACGTGAAGGACCCCGCCCTGCTGTCCACGCTGGGCGTCACGGGCTACATCAGCCTGCTGATCTGGCTGGGCCTGCTGGGCGTGAAGGTGTTCGCGCTCGTCGACTGCCTGCGCTACAAGAACGCCCACTTCGTCAGCGCCGGCAAGCGCAGCCGCACGCTCTGGCTGGTGCTCACCGGCCTGTCGCTCGCGTTCCACCTCATCACCGGCCCCATCGGCTTCATCAACATCGCCGGTACCGTCGCGTCGATCGTCTACCTCGTCGACGTGCGCCCGGCCCTGCAACAGGTATCCGGTCGGGGCGGCGGAGGCCGCAACATGGGCCCGTACGGCCCGTGGTGAGCGCAGGGGACCCAGACTCGCCCGGCCGCACCCTCCGGCTCGACCTCGACGACCAGACGCTGCGCGAGTGGGACGCGACGGTGCTCGACTCGTCGCCCGAGGGCGTGGTGCTCGACCGGTCGGCGTTCTACCCCGGCGGTGGCGGCCAGCCGCCCGACCACGGCGTGCTGCTGTGGGGCGGTGTGCAGACCCGCATCGTGGGTTCGCGCAAGGGCGCCGACGTCATGCTCGTGCCCGCAGACGGTGATCCCGTGCCGCCCGCCGGCACCGCCGTACGCGGCGCCGTCGAGGACGAGCGACGTACGGCGCTGATGCGCACCCACTCGGGCCTGCACCTGCTCTCGGGGGTGGTGTTCCGCGACTTCGGCGCACTGGTCACCGGCGCCAGCATGCAGCCGCTGGAAGCCCGGATGGACTTCAACCTGCCCGAGGTGCCGGAGGGCTTCAAGGAGCGGGTGGCGGCGGCGTGCGCCGCAGAGGTGGCGGCCGACCGCGCCATCCAGGTCAGCAGCCTGCCGCGCGACGAGGCCTTCGCCAGCCACCCGGACCTCATCCGCACGGCGACCGACCTGCTGCCCCCCGAGCTAGAGGTCGTGCGCATCGTCGACATCGTGGGACTCGACACGCAGGCCGACGGCGGCACGCACGTCGCGTCCACCGCCAGGATCGGGCGGATCGAGATCGTCAAGGTGGAGAACAAGGGCAAGGGTTTCCGCCGGCTGCGCGTCCGGCTCTCCGACGGGAGCGGAGCCTGATGGACATCAGGCTGGTGCAGGGCGACATCACCGAGCAGCACGTCGATGTCGTGGTCAACGCGGCGAACTCGTCGCTGCTGGGCGGCGGCGGTGTCGACGGGGCCATCCACCGTCGTGGGGGACCGGCGATCCTGGCGCAGTGCCGGGAGCTGCGTGGCAGCAGGCTGCCCGACGGGCTGCCGGCGGGCCAGGCGGTGGCCACGACGGCCGGTGACCTGCCGGCCGGCTGGGTCGTGCACACGGTCGGGCCCGTGCACTCCACCCGTGAGGACCGCTCGGCCGTGCTCGCCTCCGCCTACCGCGAGTCGCTGCGGGTCGCCGAGGAGCTCGGCGCGACCACGGTGGCGTTCCCGGCCGTGAGCGCCGGCGTCTATGGCTGGCCGATCGACGATGCAGCCCGCATCGCGCTCGAGACCGTCCGGGCGCACGACGCGCACTCGGTGCAGGAGGTGCGCTTCGTGCTGTTCAACCAGGCGGCGTACGACGCCTTCGCCGCCCGGCTGTGACGCCGCGCACTCAGCTGGTGCGGTGCACCTTGTGCTGCGCGGCCTGGGCGAGCGGCTTGACCACCAGCAGGTCGATGTCGACGTGCGGCGGCCGGGTGACGCACCAGGCCACGCAGTCGGCGATGTCCTCGGCGGTGAGCGGCTGGTCGACCCCGCGGTAGATCCCCGCCGCCTTCTCGGCGTCACCGCCGAAGCGCACCAGCGAGAACTCCGGCGTGGCGACCATGCCGGGCGCGATCTCGCTGACCCGCACGGGCTGCCCGTTGAGCTCGAGTCGCAGCGTCTCGGCCACCGCGGTCGTCCCGTGCTTGGCCGCGGTGTAGCCGCCGCCACCCTCGTAGACGATGCGTCCCGCGGTGGAGCTCATCACCACGATGTGGCCCTGCCCGCTCTCGACCAGCCGCGGCAGCAGCGCCTTCGTGACCCGCACGACCCCGAGGACGTTGACGTCGAACATCCGCCGCCACTCCTCCACGTCCGCCTCGGCGACCGGGTCCAGGCCGAACGCCCCGCCCGCGTTGTTGACCAGCACGTTGCACGCGCCGACCTCCTGCGCGAAGGCGGCGACCGATTCGTCGGAGGTCACGTCGAGGGTGACGGCGCGCGCCCCGATCTCCTCGGACAGCTTGTCCAGGCGGTCGCGACGGCGCGCCGCCACCACCACCTGGAAACCTTCCTGGGCCAGCCGCCGGGCCGTCGCCTCGCCGATCCCACTGCTCGCCCCGGTCACGACCGCGGTGCCTCTCGTCATGGCGGACATACTGCCAGCGACCCCCCGGCCCGGGGTCCGGTGAGCGCAGCCCGGCGGGAATCGGGCAGGATCGCTGCGGCGTTGCCCATTGGTCGACGTGTCCTAGGGCCCGGGAGGTGTGCGGATGACGGTTGTGCCGGTGCGTGCACCGCTGCCCCGACGCATCGCGATGGTCAGCGTGCACACCTCGCCGCTCGACCAGCCGGGCACGGGCGACGCCGGTGGCATGAACGTCTACGTCGTCGAGCTCTCCCGCCGCCTGGCTGCCCTGGGCGTCCAGGTCGACGTCATCACCCGCGCGACCAGCTCGGAGCTGCCGCCGGCCGTCGAGCTGGCTCCCGGGGTGACGGTGCGCCACGTCACGGCCGGCCCGTTCGAGGGGCTGGCCAAGGAGGACCTGCCCGCGCAGCTGTGCGCGTTCACCTCCGGCCTGCTGCGCATCGAGGCCGCCCGCGAGCCGGGCTGGTACGACGTGGTGCACTCCCACTACTGGCTCTCCGGGCAGGTCGCGTGGCTGGCCGCCGAGCGCTGGGACGTGCCGCTGGTGCACACCATGCACACCATGGCCAAGGTCAAGAACCTCACGCTGGCGCAGGACGACGCGCCCGAGCCGGTGGCGCGCGAGATCGGCGAGGCCCAGGTGGTGGCCGCCGCCGACCGGCTGGTCGCCAACACCGACGAGGAGGGCAAGGCCCTCATCGAGCTCTACGACGCGGACCCTGCCCGGGTCGCGACGGTGCCACCGGGGGTCGACCTGGAGCGGTTCCGCCCCGGCTCGCAGGCGGCCGCCCGCGGTCGGCTCGGCCTGCCGGGCGACGCGTCCGTGCTGCTGTTCGTGGGCCGCATCCAGCCGCTGAAGGCCCCCGACGTGCTGCTGCGCGCCGTCGCCCGGCTGCTGCAGGCCCGGCCGTCGCTGCGGGACGAGCTGGTCGTCGCCGTGGTCGGCGGCCTCTCCGGCAGCGGGCTGACCCGGCCGGACTCGCTGCACGGCCTCGCGCACGCGCTGGGGCTGGCCGACGTCGTCCGCGTCACCGCCGCCGTACCGCAGGCGGACCTCGCCGACTGGTACCGCGCCGCGGACCTGACCGTGGTGCCCTCCTACAGCGAGTCGTTCGGCCTGGTGGCCATCGAGTCGCAGGCCTGCGCCACGCCGGTCGTCGCCGCGGGGGTCGGGGGGCTGCGCACCGCTGTGCGCGACGGGGTGTCCGGGGTGCTCGTCGACGGTCACGATCCCGCCGACTACGCCCGGGTGCTGGGCGAGCTGCTCGCCGACCACGGCCGGCGACGTGCGATGAGCCGGGGGGCGCTCGCGCACTCCGCCGGGTTCAGCTGGACCGCGACGGCCACGGGCATGCTGGAGGTCTACTCCGAGGCCCTGGCCGTGCGGGAGCAGCAGCCGCTCGTCGTCAACCGGTGAGCGGCGTACGTCGATGACCGACGCGGCGGCCACGTTGCGGGCGAGCCTGGCCGAGGCCGGCATCGACTACGAGGAGGCCGAGCCCGGCACCTTCGTCGCCGTGCTTCCCGGTGATCGCAAGCTGACGACCACCGTCTCTCTGGTGGTCGGCGCGCACAGCCTGTCGGTGAATGCCTTCGTCGCCCGGCATCCCGACGAGAACCAGGAGGCTGTCTACCGGTGGCTGCTCGAGCGCAACGCGCGGATGTACGCCGTCGGGTTCGCGCTCGACCATCTCGGTGACATCTACCTGAGCGGCCGGCTGCCGCTGCACGCCGTGACGACCGAGGAGGTCGACCGGCTCCTCGGTGCCGTGCTGGAGTACGCCGACTCCTCTTTCAACACCATCCTCGAGCTCGGCTTCGCGTCCTCGATCCGCAAGGAGTGGCAGTGGCGGCGGCTGCGCGGCGAGCCGACGTCCAACCTGGAGGCGTTCCGCCACCTGGCGCCGCCGGAGCGACCCGGCCCGACCTGAAGCGGTGCGGGTGTGCCTCATCCCGGTCCTCGACGTCATCCAGACCACGTGACCCGCAGCGAGGCCGATCTGGCAGGCTCGGGCGCATGAGCGAGCCGCGCGAGTCGACGTACACCCTCGTCCTGCTGCGCCACGGGCAGAGCGAGTGGAACGAGAAGAACCTCTTCACCGGCTGGGTCGACGTCGGCCTCACCTCGGTGGGTGAGCAGGAGGCCCGTCGAGGCGGTGAGCTGCTCGGCGAGCACCGGGTGCTGCCCGACGTCATGCACACCTCGGTGCTGCGACGCGCCATCCGCACCGGCGAGATCGCTCTCGACGCGGCCGACCGGCTGTGGCTTCCCGTCCGACGGTCCTGGCGGCTGAACGAGCGCCACTACGGCGCGTTGCAGGGCAAGGACAAGAAGCAGACGATGCAACAGTTCGGTGAGGAGCAGTTCCAGCTCTGGCGCCGGTCCTACGACACGCCGCCGCCGCCCATCGAGCAGGACAGCGAGTTCAGCCAGGTGGGCGACCCGCGCTACGCCACGCTGCCGAGCGAGGTCGTGCCCCCCAGCGAGTGCCTCGCCGACGTCGTCGTCCGGATGCTGCCCTACTGGTACGACGCCATCGTGCCCGACCTGCGAGCGGGCCGGACCGTGCTCGTGGCGGCCCACGGCAACTCGTTGCGGGCCCTGGTCAAGCACCTCGACGGCATCTCCGACGAGGACATCGCCGGGCTGAACATCCCGACCGGCATCCCGTTGCTCTACCGGCTCGACGCCGAGCTGCGGCCGGTCACGCCGGGAGGGGAGTACCTCGACCCCGACGCGGCCGCGGCGTCCATCGAGGCGGTCAAGAACCAGGGCCACTAGGGCGGATCGCCCGATCCGCCGGGCCCCGCCAGGCCTAGGGCGTCTCGGCGAGCTCGCGGGCCTGCTGGCCGGTGACCAGGAAGACGACGCGCCGGGCCACGGCCACCGCATGGTCGGCGAACCGCTCGTAGTAGCGGCTCACGAGCGTCACGTCGATGGCCGCCTCGACGCTGTAGGGCGCCGACACGTCCAGCAGCGCGGTGAACAGGGCGCGGTGCAGGCGGTCCATGTCGTCGTCGTCGCGCTCGATCTGCAACGCCGCCTCCACGTCGTGCGAGGAGATGACGCTGCCGGTCTTGGCCACCAGGCGCTCCGCGACCTGGCCCATCTCCACGATGGTGGCCCGCAGCGGCGCAGGGACGGCGGGCTCCGGGAACCGGCGCCGGGCGGCCCGCGCCACGTGCCGGGCGAGGTCACCCATGCGTTCGAGGTCGGCGCTCATCTTCAGCGTCGCGACGATCACCCGCAGGTCGCTGGCGACCGGCTGCTGGCGGGCGAGCAGGTCCATCGCCTTGCGGTCCAGCTCGTCGCGCAGGGTGTCGACGGCGTTGTCCGCGACGATCACGCTCTCGGCGAGGACGAGGTCGGCGTCCAACAGGGCCGTGGAGGCGCGGGAGATCGCCGACCCGACCAATCGGGTCATCTCGACCAGCTGTCCGGTGAGCCTGTCGAGGTCCTCGTGGTACGCGTCGCGCATTCAGCTACCTTTCCCCACTGCAGGTCGGCACGGCGGGCTCCCCGCACGCTGCCCGCAGGCTCGCAGCAGGGGATGAACGGTCCCCCACCTCCAGGTGAACACTGCCCCAATCCGGCGCCCGGGGGAACTCCACGGCCACGGCCACGTCGACGGGGCACCTACGATCATTGCTGTGGATGCGGAGCTGGTGGCGGGGCTCGCGGGCGTGATCGGCGTCCTCGTCGGCGCGTCGGCCGCCCTGGCGGTCCGCGTCAGCGAGCACCAGCAGTCTGCCCTACCCGCGCGGGCGAGCTCTCCCGCCCTGCCGCCGGGTGTGGCCGACGTGCTGGCCGTGCTGCGCTCCTCCGGAGTCGTGCTCGACGCGGCCGACGCCGTCGTGAAGGCCAGCCCGGCGGCCTACTCGCTCGGGATCGTCCGCAACGACCACCTGGTCTCCGACGAGCTGCTCGACCTGGTTCGCCAGGTGCGCCGCGACGGCGAGATCCGGGAGGCCGACCTCGAGCTGCCGCGCGGACCCATCCCCGGCAGCACCAGGGCCGTGTGGGCCCGCGTGGCCCCGCTCGGCTCGACGCAGGTGCTGCTGCTGGTGGAGGACCGCACCGACACGCACCGGGTCGACGCCGTCCGCCGGGACTTCGTCGCCAACGTCAGCCACGAGCTGAAGACGCCCGTCGGCGGCCTCGCGCTGCTGGCCGAGGCGATGCTCGACGCGGCCGAGGACCCCGACGCCGTACGCCGGTTCGCGGGCCGCATGCAGCGCGAGGCGGACCGGCTCTCCCGGCTGGTGCAGGACGTCATCGAGCTGTCGCGCCTGCAGGGCCACGACCCCCTCGAACAACCCACCCTCGTGGCGCTCGACGACGTCGTCGCGGAGGTGGCCGACCGCAGCCGGCTGACCGCCGAGACGCGTCACATCACCCTCGTGTGCGGCGGCGATGCCGGCGTCAAGGTGGTCGGTGACGCGCGCCAGCTGGTCACGGCGCTGGGCAATCTCGTCGACAACGCGGTGCGCTATGCCCCCCAGAGCAGCCGCGTCGCTGTCGCGGTGCGTTTGGTGGAGCGGCCCGAGGGCGCCGTCGCCGAGATCAGCGTGACCGACGAGGGACCCGGCATCGCCGAGGCCGAGCGGGAGCGAATCTTCGAGCGCTTCTACCGCATCGACGCGGCGCGGTCTCGCGAGACCGGTGGCACCGGGCTCGGGCTGTCCATCGTCAAGCACGTCGCCGCGGGGCACGGGGGAGAGGCCACCGTGTGGAGCGACGAGGGGACCGGCTCGACGTTCACCCTTCGGCTGCCGGCGGCGCCTTCGGACCGGCACCGGTCCCCCCTGTCCCCCTGAGCAGCTAAGGAGCACGAGTGACGCGGATCCTGGTCGTCGAGGACGAGGGGTCGTTCAGCGACCCGCTGTCCTACATGCTGCGCAAGGAGGGCTACGAGGTGGGGCTGGCGGCCACCGGCCCGGAGGCGCTCGAGCAGTTCGACCGGCACGGCGCCGACCTGGTGCTGCTCGACCTCATGCTGCCGGGACTGTCCGGCACCGAGGTGTGCCGTGCGCTGCGCGCGAGGTCCGCGGTCCCGGTCATCATGCTGACCGCCAAGGACAGCGAGGTGGACAAGGTCGTCGGGCTCGAGCTGGGTGCCGACGACTACGTCACCAAGCCGTACTCGGCGCGCGAGCTGGTCGCCCGGATCCGTGCGGTGCTGCGCCGCCAGGGCGAGTCCGACGAGCTGATCACGGCGACCGTGGAGGCCGGCCCGGTGCGCCTGGACGTCGACCGGCACGTCGTCAGCGTCGACGGTGCCCAGGTCTCGATGCCGCTGAAGGAGTTCGAGCTTCTCGAGCTGCTGCTGCGCAACGCCGGCCGGGTGCTCACCCGCGGGCAGCTCATCGACCGCGTGTGGGGCTCCGACTACGTCGGGGACACCAAGACGCTCGACGTGCACGTCAAGCGCCTGCGGGCCAAGATCGAGCCGGACCCGGGCGCCCCGCGGCACATCGTCACGGTGCGCGGGCTGGGCTACAAGTTCGAGCCCTGATCGGCTGCTGAGCGCGACCGGTCAGCCGCCGCTGGGCGACGGTGACGCGGTGCTGGGCGGCGACCCGCTCGTGGTCGGGCCGCTCGACGGTGACGCGGGCTCCTCGGGGGTCGCCGGCCCCGGGGTCAGACCGGCATAGGCGCCGGCCGGGCTGACCACGACTGTGTCGATCGTCAGCGGCTGCGAGTTCGCGAACGTCAGGCGCAGCCTGATGGTCTGCCCTGCGGCCCGCTTGAGCCCCTCGATCGTCGCCGACGGGTCGGTGTCGGCGCCGAAGCTCACGGCGCGGTGGGCCGGCAGCGTGCGCGAGCCGGTCAGGTCGACCTGCCCGGCGTTGCTGGTGATGTCGGTCAGCTCGTCGTCGCGGGCACCCCGGTTGACGATCCTCATGCTCAGGACGCCGCGGTCGGCGTCGGAAGCCGCGATGACCAGGGCGTCGAGGACGCGCAGCGACCCCGAGTCGGTCACGATGCCGTCGGAGGGCGCGTACGGCTGGATGCTGCGCGCGTTGTAGCCCGCACCACAGCCCGACACGAGCAGCAGGGCGGCCAGGGCGGCCAGCGTCGGCGCCAAGAAGGGGCGGATGCGGCTCACGGCTGCCTCTCTCGCGGTACGGCGGGGGCGTGCGGATGACGCGCCCAGACTAGTCAGCGGGCGACCGGCCGATCAGCCGAGGTCGCCGCCCCGGGCGACGAGCAGGGCCACCGTCACCGCTGCCGTGGCGAGCGCCAGCAGGAACGGCACGCGCGAGCCGGCCCGGCGGCCGGTCACGGCCGCCAGCAGCGCGAGCAGCACCGCGACACCGAGCCCGGCAGCGGCCCAGGCCGGGGGTGCACCCGGGGGACCGAGCACCACCAGGGCGGCGGCCGCGCCCAGCAGGACCGCACCCGTCGTACGCGACGCCGGTGCGCCGATGCGCTGGGGCAGCCCCAGGACTCCGGCGGCGCGGTCCGCGTCGATGTCGGGCACCACGTTGAGCATGTGCGCCCCGACACCCAGCAGGCCGCCCGCGGCGAGCAGCCAACCGTGCGGGGCCGGGTGCCCCGGCTGGCCGAAGGAGAGGAAGGCGGTGAGCATCGCGAAGCTCACGGCGTAGGGCAGCCAGGACAGCGGGGTGCGCTTGGCGCCCAGGTCGTAGGCCCAGCCCCCTCCCACGACCACCAGGTGGCTCACGCCGGCCCGCCACCCGTTGGCCAAGGACAGCGGAACGCAGCAGGTGGCGGCGACGGCGGCGCCGACGGCGACCGTTCGCGCAGTCAGCTCGCCGCTCACCAGCGGCTTGTCGCGACGACCGGCGGCCCGGTCGCGGGACAGGTCGACCACGTCGTTGCACCAACCGATCGAGAGCTGCCCGGACAGCACCGTGAGGGCCACGAGCAGGCAGCCCGTCGCGCCGCGACCGGCCGCCGCGGCGATGGCCGTCGCCAACGCCGTGACGGCCGCCGTCGGGGCGGCATGCGCAGCCCTGACCAGGGCGAAGACGCGGGACACGACGGTCAGTATCACCGGTCGGGGACGGGTCCGACGCGGACCGTGACATCGGGCGAAGCATGAGGAACCGCTGTATGTCAAGGCCCTGACCTGCGCAAACGGCCGCGCAGTCGTCATCCGTGACGTCACTCGCCGTGTTATTCTGGAAGCCGCGAAAGGGGTCTGACTATATGACGTTCAAGGTCGGCGAGACGGTCGTCTACCCCCATCATGGGGCCGCCCTCATCGAGTCCATCGAGACACGCACCGTCAGAGGCGAGGACAAGCTCTACCTCGTCCTGAAGGTAGCCCAAGGAGATCTGACCGTTCGGGTGCCGGCCGAGAACTGCGACCTCGTGGGCGTCCGCGACGTGGTCGGCCAGGAGGGCCTCGACCGAGTGTTCGAGGTGCTCCGCGCGCCGCACACCGAGGAGCCGACCAACTGGTCACGCCGTTACAAGGCCAACCTCGAGAAGCTCGCCTCCGGCGACGTGATCAAGGTGGCCGAGGTCGTGCGTGACCTGTGGCGCCGCGACAAGGACCGCGGCCTGTCCGCCGGTGAGAAGCGGATGCTGGCCAAGGCCCGCCAGATCCTGGTCAGCGAGCTGGCCCTCGCCGAGCACACCAACGAAGACAAGGCCGAGACGATCCTCGACGAGGTCCTCGCCTCCTGAACGCCGCCGGACACGGCCGCACGCGGCCTGTCCGACCCCGTGGACCAGCTGCGCCGCCGACCCCCACTAGGGTCGGCGGCGCAGATGTTTGTCGGGATCTGTCCGGCTGAGCGAGGGGAGGTAGCGGTGGCGCCCCGGTTGTCCCGCGTCCCCAACCTGGTCGTCGAGACGCTCCGGCTGTGCGTCGTCGTCTTCTTCGCCGGACTCGGCTACTACGTCGCCGAACACTTCGACCGCAACGATCGGCCGGTTCTCGGCGCGTTCAGCGTGCTGGGCCTGGGCATCGTGCTCGGCTGCGCGCTGGGCTACGTGCTCGGGGGTGTTCTCGGGCGCGGCACCGTCACCGCCGTACGCCGCGCGGAGACCAGCCTGCGGGCCACCTCCGCCGAGCAGATCGTCGCGGGAGGGGTCGGCGCCGTCATCGGGGTGCTGGTCGCCGGTGGCGTCACCTGGCCGATCTTCCTGATCAACCGCCCGATCCTGACCATCCCGGTGTTCGCCTTCATGGTGGTGACTCTCGGGCTGCTCGGCTTCCGGCTCGGCACCAGCAAGCGCGAGGCGGTCCTCGGCATGTTCGGCGCCCGCGTCGGCCTGGCCGAGCGCCGGGTCGCCCCGGTGGCGCTGCCGCGCATCGTCGACACGTCGGTGGCGATCGACGGGCGCGTGCTCGACGTGGTCCGCTCCGGCTTCCTGCACGGGAAGATGCTCGTCCCCACGCCGGTGCTGGCCGAGCTGCAGGGCCTCGCCGACGCCGGCGACGACACCCGCAGGCACCGCGGGCGACGCGGGCTGGACCTGCTGGACGCGTTGCGTCGTGAGGAGGGCGTCGAGCTGGAGGTGCTCGACGACGACGTGCCCGCGGTGGTCGAGGTCGACGCCAAGCTGGTGCGCCTCTGCCTCGACCGCGGGGCCGCCCTGCTGACCCTCGACACCAATCTGGCTCGCGCCGCGGCGCTGGCCGGGGTCCGGGTCATGAACCTGCACGCCCTGGCCCAGGCGCTGCGGCCGCCGGTCCTGGCCGGCGACGAGGTGGCGGTGCTGCTGACCAAGCCGGGCAAGGAGCCGGGTCAGGCGGTGGGCTACCTCGACGACGGGACCATGGTGGTGGTCGAGCGGTCCCGCGACGCCGTCGGTCGCGAGGTCCCCGTGGTGGTCACCAGCGTGCTGACGACGGCCAACGGCCGGATGGTCTTCGGTCGGACCCGCGGCGGCTCGTGAGCCACCGGTGAGCGACATCGTCGCGGGCATCGTCCCGGCCGCGGGCCGCGGCGAGCGGCTCGGGCCAGGTGCGCCCAAGGCGCTGCGGCTGCTCGGCGGCGTACCGATGCTGGTCCACGCCGTGCGCAACCTGGCCGCCGCGCGGCACGTGTCGCTCGTCGTCGTGGCGGCCCCGCCCGAGCAGGCCGGCGAGGTCCGGGCGCTCCTCGCCGACCACCACGCGGGGGCACCGCTGCGCGTCGTGGCCGGCGGCGCGACCCGTCGGGAGTCGGTGCGCGCCGCCCTCGCCGCGCTGCCCGACGAGGTGGGCATCGTGCTGGTGCACGACGCGGCCCGGCCGCTGGCGCCGGTCGAGCTGGTCGACGCGGTGGCCGCGGCCGTCTGCGCCGGTGCCGACGCGGTCGTGCCGGGACTGCCCGTCACCGACACGGTCAAGCGGGTGGAGGGTGAGGTCGTGGTCGAGACCCTCGACCGCAGCGCGCTGCGTGCCGTGCAGACACCCCAAGGGTTCCGCCGCGCCGTGCTGGAGGAGGCTCACCTCTTCCCGGACGCGCTCGACGCCACCGACGACGCCGGCCTCGTCGAACGGGCCGGGCACCCGGTCGTCGTGGTGGCGGGTGCGGACGAGGCCTTCAAGGTCACCCGGCCGCTGGACCTGCTGCTGGCGGAGGTCGTCTGGAGCCGGCGGAGACCCGGCAGTGGACGCTGAGGCCATGACGTTCGCGCTGCCGCGGGTCGGCGTGGGGGTCGACGTGCACCGGCTCGAGGCCGGTCGTGCGATGCACCTCGCCGGGCTGCACTTCCCCGACGAGACCGCCGGCTGCACCGGGCACTCCGACGGCGACGTCGTCGCACACGCCGTGTGCGACGCGCTGCTCGCCGCGGCCGGGCTGGGCGACCTGGGCGCGAACTTCGGCACCGCCGAGCCGGAATGGGCCGGCGCCGCGGGCGCCACGCTGCTCTCGGAGACGGCGCGCCGGTTGCGCGAGGCAGGGTTCGTGATCGGCAACGTCGCGGTGCAGGTGATCGGGAACCGGCCCCGGCTCGGTGATCGCCGGGTGGAGGCGGAGGCGGTGCTCTCGGACGCTGCCGGGGCGCCGGTGTCGGTGTCGGCGACGACCACCGACGGGCTCGGCCTGACCGGGCGGGGCGAGGGCGTGGCCGCGGTCGCGACCGCGCTGGTGGTCCGGCGGGAGCGCTGACACCCGTACCCTTGACCGGTGAGCCTGCGCCTGTACGACACCGCGACCCGGTCGGTGCGCGACTTCGAGCCGCTGCACGAGGGCCGGGTCGGCATCTACCACTGCGGTCTCACCGTGCAGTCCGAGCCGCACGTCGGCCACATCCGCAAGGAGGTGGTCTTCGACGTCCTGCGCCGCTGGCTCGAGCGCTCGGGCTACGAGGTCACCATCGTCGCGAACGTGACCGACATCGACGACAAGATCCTGGCCAAGTCGGCCGAGGCCGGCCGGCCCTGGTGGGCGCTCGCCTACGGCAACGAGCGGTTGCTCAACCGCGCCTATGACGTCCTGGGCTGCGTGGCGCCGACGTACGAGCCGCGGGCGACCGGCCACATCCCCGAGATGGTCGAGCTGATGGCCACGCTGGTGGAGAACGGCCACGCCTACCCGGCCGAGGACGGCTCCGGCGACGTCTACTTCGACGTCGGCTCGTGGCCCACCTACGGCGAGCTCTCCGGGATGCGCATCGAGGAGATGGAGCCGGCAGCCGACGCCGACCCCCGCGGCAAGCGCGACCCGCGCGACTTCGCCCTGTGGAAGGGACACAAGCCCGACGAGCCGGTGACGGCCTCGTGGGCCTCGCCGTGGGGCCGGGGCCGCCCCGGCTGGCACCTCGAGTGCTCGGCGATGGCCGGCAAGTACCTCGGCGCGGAGTTCGACATCCACGGCGGAGGCATCGACCTGCGGTTCCCCCACCACGAGAACGAGTTGGCCCAGTCCAAGGCGGCCGGCCAGCGCTTCGCCCGGTTGTGGATGCACAACGCCTGGGTGACCACGTCCGGGGAGAAGATGAGCAAGTCGCTGGGCAACTCGTTGCTGGTGAGCGAGGTCGTCAAGCGGGTGCGGCCGGTCGAGCTGCGCTACTACCTCGTCGCGGCCCACTACCGCTCGCACGTCGAGTTCTCCTTCGAGGCGCTCGAGGAGGCGGCTGCGGCGTTCCGCCGTATCGAAGGTTACGTACGGCGTGCCACCGAGCTCGTGACGCCGGCGCCCGGCGCCATGTTGTGCGCCGAGTTCGCCGAGGCGATGGACGACGACCTGTCCGTGCCGGCTGCACTCGCAACGCTGCAGGGCGTGATCCGCGAGGGCAACAAGCTGGTCGTCGATGGTCCCTCCGACGCGCTGCGCGGCAACCTCGCGTCGGTGCGCGCCATGCTCGACGTGCTCGGCCTCGACCCGCTGTCGGCACCGTGGTCGGAGGCGGCGGAGTCGTCCTCGGACCTGCACGCCGTCCTCGGCCAGCTGGTGTCGGTGGCCCTCGACGAGCGGGCGCAGGCGCGCTCACGCAAGGACTACGCCGCGGCCGACCGCATCCGTGACCGGCTCACGGCAGCGGGGGTCGCCATCGAGGACACCCCCGAGGGACCACGCTGGACCCTGGCGGACCCTGCGCAGCCGACGACCGACGACGAGGTGTCCTGATGCCCGGCAACAGCGCGCGACGCGGCGCGAAGCGCAACGTCGGGTCGAAGAAGGGCATGTCCGTCGGCTCGGGCGGCCAGCGTCGTAAGGCGTTGAAGGGCAAGGGGCCGACGCCGAAGGCGACCGAGCGCACCGCGCACCCGGCTGCGAGGCGCGCGCGGGCCGTCGCGAAGCGGGCGGCGGCCACCACCCGGCCGTCGAACCGCTCGGCTTCCTCCCGCTCCCGCGGGGAGGCGGACGCGCCCGAGGTCGTCGCGGGGCGCAACCCCGTGGTCGAGGCGCTGCGGGCCGGCGTACCGGCCGCTGCGCTGTACGTCGCCGAGCGCATCGACAGCGACGACCGCGTGCGCGAGAGCCTCAAGCTGGCCGGACTGGCGCGGATCCCGGTGCTCGAGGCGCCGCGCGGCGAGCTGGACCGGTTGGCCGGAGGTTCCCCGCACCAGGGGCTCATGCTCCAGGTGCCGCCCTACGAATACGCGCACCCGGACGACTTCCTGACGCTGCCCGGCACCGCCGCGCCGCTCGTCGTCGCGCTCGACGGCGTCACCGACCCGCGCAACCTCGGTGCCGTGCTGCGATCCACCGCGGCGTTCGCCGGTCACGGGGTGGTCGTGCCCGCGCGGCGGGCTGCCGGTGTCACCGCGACCGCCTGGAAGGTGTCCGCCGGCGCGGCGGCGCGGGTGCCGGTCGCCCGAGCGACCAACCTGACCCGCGCCCTCGAGTCCTACCGTGACGCCGGGTTCTTCGTGGTCGGTCTCGACGGCGGCGGCGACGTGGAGGTGGCCGACCTCGAGGTCTCCACCGGGCCGCTGGTGCTCGTCGTCGGGTCCGAGGGCAAGGGCTTGTCCCGGCTGGTGCGCGAGACGTGCGACGTGGTCGCCCGCATCCCGATCGCGGCGGCGACCGAGTCGCTGAACGCCGGCGTCGCGGCCGGCATCGCCCTCTACGAGGTGGCCCGAGCCCGCCGGGCCGGCGCGACGGGCTAGCCCGCGGGCTCGTCGGCGTAGGTCACCTCGGAGAAGGGTTCGTGCGCGACGGTGGGGCTGCCGATGCGCGAGCCGAGAACGGCCTTCTCGTCCGGCTTGTGGGTCAGCACGTCCTCGACGTAGGAGCGGGCCGCCGGCAGCAGGCCCACGTCGCGGCCGAGCCGCTCGGCGAGGAACCAGCGGTGCTCCAGGACCTCGTGGAAGATCTCGGCCGCCTCGAGCTTGCCACGCAGCTCGCGTGGCACCGCCGAGACGACCGGGTTGAACACCTCGGTCAACCACCGGTGCGCGATGATCTCCTCGTCGTTGTCCTGCGGCTCACCCGGTTGGTCGGCGCAGATCTCGGCCCGGAAGTGGTCCAGGTCGTTGAGCAGCCGGCGCGCCTGGTTCTCCTGGACGTCGAGGCCCGTCACCCGCAGCAGCCGCCTGCTGTGGTGGCCGGCGTCGACCACCTTGGGGTGCAGCTCGACCCGGCGCCCGTCCTCCCCGGCGGTGAACGCCAGCTCGGCCACGTCGAAGCCGAGCTCGTTGAGCCGCCGGACCCGCTGCTGCACGCGGTACCGCTCGTGCGAGTCGAACACATCGGCGTGCGTGAGCTCGTCCCAGAGCCCGTTGTAGCGCTGGACCACCTGGTCGGCGACGGACACCGGCTCCGTCGACGGGTGCAGCAGGCCGCCGGCCTCCAGGTCGAGCAGCTCACCGGCGATGTTGGTGCGGGCCAGGTCCAGGTCGTGGTTGCGCTGCCCGTCGGACAGGGCGGGGTGCAGCTCGCCGGTCTCGGCGTCGACGAGGTAGGCGGCGAACGAGCCGGCGTCGCGGCGGAACAGCGTGTTCGAGAGGGAGCAGTCGCCCCAGTAGAAGCCCGCGTTGTGCAGCCGCACGAGCAGCACGGACAGGGCGTCGACGAGCCGGTCGGCCGTGTCCGGGCGCAGCGTGGTCGAGAACAGCGCGCGGTAGGGCAGCGAGAACTGCAGGTGGCGCGTCACCAGCGCAGGGTCGAGCGGTTGACCGCCACGGTCGACGCGGCCCACCACGACGCCGACGGCCTCGACGCAGGGCAGGTCACGGCGTTCGAGCTGGCGCAGCAGGCCGTACTCCCGCCGGGCCAGCGCCTCGTTGACCTCCTTGACGGCGTAGACCGACCCTTCGAGTCGCACGAACCGCACCACGTGGCGCGAGATGCCGCGCGGCAGGGCGACCAGCTGATCGGTCGGCCAGTCCTCCAGCGGAGCCTGCCAGGGCAGGTCGAGCAGCGCCGGGTCGCCCGGGGCCGCCAGGATCTGCAGACTCATGCGCACCACTGTGCCAGGGGCGGCCGCCTCAGGACGAGAGCGGCCGCCCCAGGCAGGTCGTCAGGCGAGCCGTGCCTCAGGTGGGCAGGCGCTCGCCGGTGGTGGTCGAGAACAGGTGGACGTGACCCTGCTGGGGGGCGAACCAGACGTCCTCGCCCTTCATCGGCGGACGGCGGCCGTCGACGCGCGCGATGACGTCGTGGTCCTTGCCGTCGATCTGCGCGCTGCCGTAGATGTAGGCGTCGGCACCGAGCTCCTCGACGAGGTTGATCGTCGTCTTGAGGCCCTGTCCCTCGCCGACGATGTCCATGTCCTCGGGCCGTACGCCCACGGTGATCTTGCGCCCGCCTTTGCCGGCCTCCTCGGCCGTCTCGCGCGGGATCGGCAGCTCGGCGCCACCGAAGTGCATCGCGTTGCCCTCGACGTCCACCTGCAGGAGGTTCATGGCCGGTGACCCGATGAACCCGGCGACGAAGACGTTGTTGGGGTGGTCGTACATCGTGCGCGGGGAGTCGACCTGCTGCAGCAGACCGTCCTTGAGCACCGCGACCCGGTCGCCCATCGTCATGGCCTCGACCTGGTCATGGGTGACGTAGACAGTGGTCACACCGAGCCGCCGCTGCAGCGCCGCGATCTGGCTGCGGGTCTGGACGCGCAGCTTGGCGTCGAGGTTGGACAGCGGCTCGTCCATCAGGAAGACCTGGGGCGAGCGGACGATGGCCCGGCCCATGGCGACGCGCTGCCGCTGGCCACCGGAGAGGGCCTTCGGCTTGCGCTCGAGGTAGTCCTCGAGGTCGAGGATCTTGGCTGCCTCGGCGACCTTCTCGCGGATCTTGTCCTTCGACTCACCGGCGATCTTGAGCGCGAAGCCCATGTTGTCGGCCACGGTCATGTGCGGGTAGAGCGCGTAGTTCTGGAAGACCATCGCGATGTCGCGGTCCTTGGGCGCCAGGTTGGTGACGTCGCGGTCCCCGATGCGGATGGCCCCGTCCGTGACCTCCTCGAGGCCGGCCAGCATGCGAAGGGACGTGGACTTGCCGCAGCCCGAGGGCCCGACGAGGACGAGGAACTCGCCGTCCTCGATGTCAATGTTGAGCTTGTCCACCGCGGGCCGTTCGGCCCCGGGGTAGAGGCGGGTCGCCTCGTCGAACGTAACAGTCGCCATGACGGCGCTCCCTTCACCGGCAGGAACGTGCCGGACGATCCGAGTGGAGGGTCCCGGACGGCTGTCCGGAGCGGTGACGCGACACTAGGCCCATGTCACGAGCGGCGTCTATGGCCACCGCTCACGGGAGGCCCGTCGGTCTCCAGCGCCGCCACGTGCAGCAGCAGCAGCTGCTCCGGGTAGAGGCCGGGCAGCTCGAGACCGACGTTGCCCAGCACGCTGCCCGCCAGTACGAGCGGTACGGCGGCGAGCCACGGTGGCGCAGACGTGTCGTTGGTCGGTGCCGTGTCGGCCGGCGGCAGCAGCGAGACGCGATAGGGCGTGCCGGGGAGCAGGCCGGGCAGCCGCACGCGGCCGGGCCGGGTCCAGGCGCGTTGCCCGGTGGAGACGACCGCGAAGACGCCCTCGCGGCCGTCGCGGTCGACGACCCCGTGCAGTGACACGTCGGGATCGGGATGGTCGGCCCGCACGACCGTCCCGCGGTGCAGCAGGTCGCGGAACCTCTTGTGCAACGCGATCCAACGTCGCAGCTCGGCCCGCTCCTCGGCGGTCGTCGAGCTGATGTCCCACTCGATGCCCATGTGCCCGAACAGGGCAGTGCCGGCCCGGAAGGACAGGTCGTGGGTGCGGCCGGTGGTGTGCGAGTGCGGCGGGCCGATGTGGCTCCCGACCATCTCGGGAGGCAGCAGCAGGCCGGTCCACCGCTGGATCCGCTGCCGTTCCAGCGCGTCGTTGGAGTCGCTGGCCCAGACCCGGTCCGCGTGCTCGAGCACGCCCAGGTCGACCCGCCCGCCACCGGAGGAGCAGGACTCGATCTCCAGGCCCGGGTGGCGCCGCTTCAACTCGTCCATCAGCCGGTAGACGGCCCTCGTCTGCGCGTGCACCCCGGCCTCACCGCCGGGCTGGTGCCCGGCGTCCTGCAGATCGCGGTTGTGGTCCCACTTCAGGTAGTCGATCGGGTGGTCACTCAGTAGCGAGTCCAGCCGCTCGAGGATGTAGTCGTAGGCCGCCTGGTTGCCCAGGTCCAGCACCTGCTGGTGGCGCGAGAGCATCGGCTGCCGCCCACCGGTAGCCATGATCCACTCGGGATGGGCCCGGGCCAGGTCGGAGTCGGGGTTGACCATCTCGGGCTCGACCCACAGCCCGAACTCCAGGCCGAGGTCGCGGACGTGCCGGATGAGCGGGTGCAGCCCCTGCGGGTAGACCGCGTCGTCGACGAACCAGTCGCCGAGCCCCGCGTGGTCGTCGCGACGGTGGCGGAACCAGCCGTCGTCCAGCACGTAGCGCTCGGCCCCGACCTCCGCCGCGGCATCCGCCAGGGCGTACAACCGCTCGTGGTCGTGCTTCATGTACACGGCTTCCCACGTGTTCAGGACCACCGGCCGCGGCTTGCTCCTCGTCGGGTGCGCAGCACGAGCGCGCAACCACTCGTGGAACCGGTGCGAGAGCTGGTCGAGGCCCTCGGCGTACGACGCGAACAGCCATGGTCCGGCGTAGCTCTCCCCCGGTGCCAGGACGACTTCGCCGGGCAGCAGCAGCTCACCACCGCCGAGCACCGCCTCGCCGGAGTTGAGTCGCTCGGCGTAGGTGCGGTGGTTGCCGCTCCAGCCGACGTGCAGCCCCCACACCTCGCCGTGCCGGAACCCGAAGCCCTGCGCGCCCGCCACCACCACCAGCGTGGCGTCGGTCCCGGTGCGACCCCGGCGGTTGTCGCGGACCCGGGCGCCCACCGCGAACGGCTGACGCTGCGGCGTACGTTCGCGGATGTGCCCCCCGGAGAGGTCGAGCAGCTCGTTGGCCTCTGAGGGCACCGGCAGGGCCAGCATCAACGCATCGACCGTGTACGGGAGCCGGTCGTGCTCGTTGCGGACCGTGCCGCGCATCCGCACCAGCCCCGAGGCGGTGAGCTCGACCTCGAGCGTGAGGCCCAGTCGGGCGGCGTCGGCGACCGCCTCCACGACAAGTCGCTGCGTCCCGCCTGCGGTGCTCCGCTCGCCCGAGGTGGCCCGGAACAGTGGCGACCAGTCCGCGCCCGCGCGGTGCCCGGACAGGCCCGGTGCACCGAACCAGCCGCGTGCGTGCTCGGGGAGCACCGAGAGCTGACCGAGGTCGTCGAGGGTGTTGGACGTGGCGGGCGGGACGACGGCCAGCGCGAGGCTCTCCAGCGCGGCGGCGTCGAGGTCCCCGAGGTCGGCCCCCCAGTGCGCGACCCGAGGCAGGCCGTCGTCCCGCAGATCGAGGACCAGGCTCACGCCCGAGGCGCGCAGGTGCAGGAGGCCGCTGGCCGGTTCGCGCTCCACCGGCGCGACGTCGGGCTGCGGCACGGACGCGCTCATGCGTCAGACCGTATCGGCACCTCGTCGTCGGACCGCCGAGCCACCTCGACGGTCAACGGCGCAGCTGACGGCGCAGGGAACGGAGACCTCGGATGCTGCACACCACCGCACCGATGATCCCGAGGTAGGTCCCCAGGAACGTGACGAGCAGGTAGTCGTTGTTGTCCATGGCGTACAACACGTTCGACGTGATGATCGAGAGAGCGGCGACGCCCAGACACACAAGAGTGCGCACGCCCCAGTGCTTCTGCCGCGTTGCCGCCGGCGCCGCTGAACCGTCGTCGGCCACTGGTCGTCCTCGACTCAACCTCCGGCCCGACTCAGCCCTTGACCGACCCGGCCGTGAGACCGCGGACGAAGAAGCGTTGCAGCGACAGGAAGACGATGATCGGGACGATCATCGAGATGAACCCGCCTGCGGTGACCAGCTGCCAGCCCTGGCCCTGCTGCCCGATGAGCTGTTTGACGGCGATGGTGATCGGCTGGTTGTCACCGGTGCCGATGAAGACCAGCGCGACCAGCAGGTCGTTCCACACCCACAGGAACTGGAAGATGGCGAAGGACGCTAGGGCCGGCACCGACATCGGGATGATCAGCCGCCAGAAGGTGGTGAAGTGGCTGGCTCCATCGATCTTCGCCGACTCGATGAGCTCCTTGGGCAACGTGGACATGTAGTTGCGGAAGATGTAGATCGCCAGCGACATACCGAACCCGATGTGGGCGAGCCACACGGCCGGGAACGTGCCGGTCAGGTGGAAGTCACCGTAGATCTTCAGCAGTGGCACGAGGGCCACGTAGTTGGGGACCACCAACAGGCTGACGATCAGGATGAACAGCACATCGCGCCCGGGGAAGCGCATGAAGGCGAACGCGTAGGCGGCGAAGGCGGCGATCAGGACCGGGATGAAGGTCGCCGGCAGCGCGATCGCGAAGCTGTTGATGAAGGCGTCGCCGAGCTTGGCCTTGGTCCACACCTCGTGGTAGCTGTCGAAGGTCAGCCGGCTCAACGAGGAGGGGCTGGTGAAGACGTTCCACCAACCCGAGGAGTTGGCGTCGTCCCTGTTGCGGAAGGACGTGATCAGGAGCCCGAACGTCGGGACGATCCACAGGAGGCAGACGATCAGGACGGTGAGCTTGGCGAGCGGATTCGCCGCGCCCTGCCCGCCGGTGTCCTGGTTGCGACGCGAGCGTCGCGACGACGTGCTCGTGGCCCGGGCCTTGCCGGGGGCGACGGTGGCTGCTGGGGTCGTGGGGCTCATCGCACTGCCTCATCGGCTCGGAAGTGACGTACCTGGTAGATCATGATCGGGAGCACTGCGAGCATGAGCATGACCACGATGGCTGCCGCGTAGCCGTTGTTGAAGTTCGTGAACAGCTGGTTGAAGAACTCCACACCGACCACGTTGGTGTTGAAGTTGCCGTTGGTCATCACATAGACGATGTCGAAGATCTTCATGACACCGATCGTGACGGTGATGAAGACCGTGATGACGGTGCCCCAGATCTGGGGGACGATCACCCGGCCGAAGATCTGCAGCTCGCTGGCCCCGTCGATCCGGGCCGCCTCGAGGGTCTCGGTCGGCACCCCCTTGATCGCCGCGGAGAGCAGGACCATGGCGAACCCCACCTGCGCCCACAGCAGGATGACCATCAGCTCGAAGCTGTTGAAGTGCAGGGTGTTCAGCTGGAGCCAGTTCACCGGGTCGTGTCCCAGGCCGGTCACGATCGCGTTCTGCAGGCCCAGCTGCGGCTCGTTCGGCGGGTTGGTGGCGTAGATGAACCGCCAGATCGTTCCTGCGCCCACCGCGCTGATGGCCATCGGCAGGAAGATGGTCGTCTTGGCGAGCTTCTCGCTGCCCGGCTTGAGGCGGTCGGCCAGCACCGCGATGGCGAGTCCGAGGATGATCGTCGCGGCCGGAACCACGACGATCCACAGCACCGTGTTGAACAGCGTCTGCCGGAAGCTGTGGGAGCCCAGCAACGCCGAGTAGTTCTTGAGGCCGACCCACGCGGTGCTGTCCGCGTTGGCGAAGCTGTAGACGACCGTCTGGATGGCGGGGTAGATCAGGTAGAGCGCGATCGCCGCGAACGCAGGGGCGATGTAGAAGTAGGGCTTGACCCGGTCCTCCCACTTCCCGGGCAGCAGCTCGACGAGCTTGTTGAGCACCCAGTACAGGACCAGCGCGGCTCCCACTCCGGCGAGGACTGTCAGGATCGCATTAATCGTCTTGATGAGCACTGGACCGCTTCCTTCCCGACTCGTCTCTCAACCTGGGGGACCGCCGCGGGGTTCGGTGGCACCCAGATCGGGGGTGCGTGGCCCCGCGGACTGAGCGGGGCCACGCACCATGGACATCACCCGTGGTCAGCTGGTGGCGGGCCAGCTGTCATCGATGTCCTTCAGGGCCTGATCGAGGGACATCTGGCCGCTGATCCACGCCGTCATGTCCTTCCAGAAGCTGCCCGAGCCGACAGCGCCGGGCATCGCGTCGGAACCGTCGAAGCCGAAGGCCGTCGCCCCGTAGGCCACCTTGGCGATGCTCTTGATCGTCTCGGTGGGGTAGTTGTTCAGGTCGAAGTCCTTGTGCGGGGAGATGTAGCCGCCCTTCTTGGCGTCCCCGGCACCGAACGTGCTCGTGCTCATGTACTTGAGGATGGTCTGGGCCGCCTTGTTGTCCTTGCTGAACAGGCCGGCCAGGTCACCGCCGCCCAGCACCGGGTTGTCGCCGCTCGCCGACGCCGGCGGGAAGCCGAAGACGCCGACCTGGTTGTCGATGTCGGCGATCACGGAGTCCGGGAAGAAGCCCTTGGCCGCGACGAAGTTGCCCTGCTTGAACAGGAAGCAGCCGGGCGGGGACTTGAACATCGGGTTGCCCGCGGTGCCGAAGTTGTTGCTGGAGATCGACTTACGGCCACCGGACACGTTGCCGGGGGTGAAGGCGATCTGCTGGAAGGTGTTGGCCGCCTTCTTCACGAGAGGTGAGTCGAACTTGATCTTGTGGGAGATCCAGTCGTTGTACTGACCGATCCCGCCATACTTCATGATCAGGTCCTCGAACCAGTCGGTGGCCGGCCAGCCCGTGGCAGGACCGGACTCGATCCCCATGCACCACGGCGTCTTGCCGTCCGCCTTGATCTTGTTCGTCAGGGTGAGCAGCTCGGGGATGGAGGTGGGGGCCTTGTACCCGGCGGAGTCGAACGCCTTCTTCGGGTAGTAGACGAGGCTCTTGACGTTCATGCTGACGAGCAGCCCGTACAGCTTGCCGTTGAGGCTACCCGCCTCGAGCGTGCCGGACGTCATGCTCGACTTGAGCGTCGACATGTCCAGCACGCTGTCGAGCGGCGCGAGCTTTCCCTTGCTGGCGAGGTCCTTCAGGATGCCGGGCTGCGGGAACATCGCGATGTCGGGCAGGTTGTTGCCCTGGACCCGGGTGTTGATCAGCTGGTTGAAGTTGTCGGTGGGCGACCACTTGATCGTGATGCCCTGCGACTTGGCGTACGGGTCGACCTCGGCCTTGAAGTCGTCGAGCTGGGCACCGCTGAAGCCCAGCATGATCTCGACGTTCTTGCTCGTGTTCCCGTTTCCGCCGCCCCCGCCGCCGCTGGCACCATTGCTGCCGGAGCTGATGCAGCCCGACGTCAGTAGCGCCGCGGCACCGAGCACGGTCACCGTCTTGAAG
The DNA here is from genome assembly GCA_030841035.1 of Actinomycetota bacterium. GTDB lineage: Bacteria > Actinomycetota > Actinomycetes > JACCUZ01 > JACCUZ01 > BP-173. The sequence continues at coordinate 31,026 of JAVEDI010000070.1, read as the reverse complement.
AGGATGGGGCCTCGCATGTGTGGCTCCTAACCGACGAAAAGGCTGGACGCTTCCCCGATGGACATGGTGGCGCGCTCCTGAGCACACAGTCTGACCGCGTGCTGCCGGGCACAAACCAAGCCTGATCTTGGGGGCGTGTCAAGAGCGGTGAGGACCGTTACGGAGCCGTGATCTGACGGGGGTCTGCGACATCGCATCGCCCACCACACGGTGCTATGCAGTGGTAGAAGAGCAGGGTGCGCTCCGACGTGTCAGGCGGGTCGGACATGCCCGGAGTCGGTCGCGAGGGTGACGTCCTCGAGACCCCGCAGCCGGCTCTCGGCCGGCTCCGGGGCCGCTGGTCGGCGTGGCCGCGCCGGTCACGGAGGTTGGCCGCCGCGGGTGCTGCCCTTGTCATCGGCACCGTGGCGGCAGCGGCGGGCGTCGGCCAGCTGCGCGAGTGGCGTACCCAGGGACGACTCGCCGACACCGTCGAGCTGCGGGCCACGCTGCAGGTGTCGTCGTCGTCCATGTCCCCTCCCGGTGGTCGGGTGGACTACTCGGTGACGATCCGCAACGCGGGACCGCGGGTCATCCGTGTCGACGGCCTGCGCGTCACGCAGCCCGGGTTGGACATCGAGAGCCGGCACGGGGCGCTCGGGGACCGGGTGCGACCCGGCGGGACGCTGGACCTGTCCCTCTCCGTCCGGCTGGACTGCCCGCGGCGACCCCCGATCGGCCGGTCGCCCGCCCTGCGCGGTGACGTGGTGGCCGTGCCGCCGAACGGGCGGCCGCGACGGGTACGCACGACCCTCGAGGGGGCCGCCCCCCTGATCGATGCGGTCCAGACCCTGTGCGGTGTCAGCCCGGCGTTGCGCAAGGAGCTGTCCGGTCCCCTCTTGTGAGCCGGGACCGGCGGCAGCGGTCAGTGGTCGGCGAGCCAGGCCCAGCCCCACGCGGGCAGCCGCACCCCGGGACCGGTCAGGCGGACGCCGTCGGAGGAGAGCCGTAGCTCGGGCCGTGCGGTGAACTGCGGCAGCAGCACGTCCTCGCCCACCTCGCTCGGGCCGTCGGAGAAGTTCGCCAGGCCGACGAACGCCGGGCCGCGCGGGTGCCGCCGACGCAACGCCAGCACGTGCCGGCTCGCCGTGTCCAGCAGCGTCGTGCCGGTGCCGGCCCGCAGGGCCAGCAGGCCGGCACGGGCGCGGGCCAGCGACTGCAGGCTCGCGAAGAGCCGGCCCTCCACGGTGGCCGGGTCGTGACGTCGTGCCGCGGCCGCCCAGTCCATCGGCGGCCGGTGCATCCAACGGTTGTCCCCCACGTGCTCGGGGTCGTCGGCCCAGTGCGGATCGTTGGGCAGACCTAGCTCGTCGCCCATGTAGAGCAGCGGGATGCCGCCGTAGGAGTAGACGACCGAGTAGAGCATCACCAGCCGGCGTACGGCGATGTCCACCGCCTCGTCGTCACCGGTCTCCCGCGCGGCATCGAGGCCGCACAGCGCGGCCGCCGTGCCCGAGATGCGTCGGTCACCGGTGCGCGGGTTGTGCTGGAAGACGCGACCTCGGGCGAACGACCCGGGGTGCACGCCGCTGAAGTAGTCGCTGAGGAACGAGCGGTGCGCTGCAGGGTCGAGGCCTACGCGGTGGGCGTCCTCGTCGGACACGGCCCAGCCGATGTCGTCGTGGCAGCGCAGGTACGTGACCCACGCCGTGCCCGGGGGGATCTCGCGCATCCGGCGCAACGACGCCGTCGCCAGTCGGCTGTCGCGCGACGCGAGCGACGACCAGAGCATCACCATCAGCTGGTTGTTGTAGGCGATGTCGCACTCGGGGCGGAACCCTTCGTGCGCGCCGAGGTAGGTGACCAGCTGGTCGGGCGAGACGATGGCCTCGGCCTTGAACACCACGCCCGGCGCGGCAACGGCGACCAGCGCGCGCAGGGCCTGCAGGATCAGGTGGACCTCGGGCTGGTTCTGACCGTCGGTCCCCTCGCGCTTCCAGAGGAACGGTGCCGCGTCCAGCCGCAGCACGTCGACGCCGCGGTTGGCGACGAACAGCATCGTGTCGAGCATGGCCGCGAAGACGTCAGGGTTGGTCCAGTCAAGGTCCCACTGGAAGCTCTCGAACGTGGTCCACACCCACCCGAGTCCCTCGACGTGCGTGAAGCTGCCCGGCGAGGTGTCGGGGAACACCTCGGGCATCGTGCGCTCGTAGCGGTCGGGCGCCGTGCGGTCGGGGAAGACGCGGTAGAAGCGGCGGTACGTCGGGTCACCGGCCCGGGCTGCCAGGGCCCACGGGTGCTCGGCCGCGGTGTGGTTGAGCACCAGGTCGACGCACAGGGACATGTCGCGGTCGTGCAGGTCCGCGGCCAGCGCCTCGAGGTCGGCCATCGTGCCCAGCCGCGGGTCGACCTGGCGGTAGTCGGCGACGGCGTAGCCACCGTCGTTGGCCCCCTCTCTCGGCTTGAGCAGAGGCATCACGTGCAGGTAGGTCACGCCCAGCTCGGCGAGGTAGTCCAGCTTGTGCCGTACGCCGTCGAGGGTGCCGGCGAAGCGGCCGGCGTAGCAGACGTAGCCGATGACACGGGAGCGTTGGAACCACCGGGGGTCCACCTCGCGCCGCCGGTCGATGCGCCGCAGGCCCGGCGGCCGCTCCAGCGCGGCATCGACCACGAGGTCGAGCAGTCGCCCGGTCAGGGCCGCGACGTCGGTGGTCCTGCCGTACAGCAGCTGCAGGGGCTCCACCATGTCGAACAGGTGTTGCCGGATGCGGGCGACGAGCGCCTCGGCCTCGAGCTCCCCGAGTGACTGTGCCACGCGGGACTGCACCGAAGGCAGCAGCGCCTGGACGGTGTCACGGGCATGCGCTCGCCGAACGCGGTCGGAGGGCAGCGGGGACATCGGCGCGATCCTAGGGCGGTGCTGCGCCTACGTCTGCCCGCCCTCACCGGGGCCCGGGGGCCAGCTGCGGCCCCGGGCCCCGGTGCCACGGGACGGGAGTGGGACCTAGAAGGTGACCGAGCCGCCGCACACCTTGCCGGTGGCGACGTTCGTGGCGCGGGCGGTGATGCGGTCGCTGCCCATCCGGTTGGCGACGACCTTCTGGATGGTGAAGGAGCCGCTCGGGGCGTGGGTGGTGGCTCGCGTCTTGATGACGCGGGTGCCGTTGTCGAAGACCCGGACCCGCCAGGTCTGCCCGTTGCGGTTGGTGTCGATCTCGAACTCGACGTCGAGCCCGCCGTTGTCCGCCTTCGCCTTCAGCTTCCAGACGCCCGTGGCGCACGAACCGCCCGCGCGCTCCACCCGGCCCTTCGCCAGGGCGGGCGCCGCGGCGCCCAGGACGAGGGTGCTGGCAAGGGCAAGAGTGCCGATGGTCTTCGTGTACATGACGTCCTCCGTGGGATGGTCGCGGCGGCTCTCGCCGCGACATGTGCAGCCTGTTCCCGCCGCCTGGTGAGAACCACACCGTTTGCCCTGCGTTATCCCAGGGTTGCGGCCCGGTTAGCGGCTCGATGCCCGGATGGCGCCGCCCGGGGTGCCCAGAGCCGGAGGTCGGGTTCGAACCGACGACCTACCGCTTACAAGGCGGTTGCGCTACCACTGCGCCACTCCGGCCGGCAGACGCCGACGTACCGGGCCTGTCGTGGCGAGTCTACGGGTCCTCGACAGGCCCGCGGCCGGCGAGACGTCCCGTCGGTGGCGCGATCGGGGGATTCCCCGGCGGGCCGACGCAGGCCAGTGTGGTGGCCGGGTCTCGACGAGGAGGTCCCCATGGGGTCGCGCGAAGCCACGCACGAGCTGCGCGAAGAGCTCCGCTCGGTCGACGGGCTGCTCGCGCAGCTGCGCCAGGAGGTTGCCGAGGCGCGGCGACGCATCGCCGAGGAATGGGACATGCCCGGTGATGAGGCGGACGTCTCCGCCGCGCTCACCCTCGTGGAGGAGCAGGAGGCGGTCATCGCGACCCTCGAGGAGCGTCGCGAGGTGATCCTCGACGAGCTGGGTGACCGGGAGGGGTGAGGACAGGTGATCACGAGCGACACGCTTCGGCGCATCGCCCACTTCGACAGCGCAGGCCTGCCGGTGGTGTCGGCGTACGTCGGACTGCCCGCGCGCTCGGAGTCACCGCGGGCGGCGCGCAGCCGGCTGTCGAGCATGCTCAGCGAGACCGAGGCCACCACGTCGGACGGCGACCTCGACCACGACGCCCGGCTGTCGGTGCGAGAGGACCTGGCACGCATCCGGGAGGCCGCACCCACCGGTCCCCCCGGTGCGGGCGCGGTCGCGTTGTTCGCGTGCAGCGGGCGCGGGTTCTTCGAGCAGGTGCGACTGCCGCGGCACGTACGTGACCGGCTGGTGGTCGACGGGACGCCCTGGACCCGTCCCATGCTCGCCGTCCTCGACGAGTTCCACCGGGCCGGTGTGGTGGTCCTGGACCGGGCTGACGCCCGGTTGTGGGAGCTCTTCCAGGACGAGCTCGGTGACGAGCTGGCGCTGCACGACACGGCGCTGCGCGGTTCGCGCTACGCGGGATGGCACGGCCTGGACGAGCGTCACGTGCATGACAAGGCCGAGGAGCTGCGGAAGCGGCACTTCAGTCGCGTGGCCGACACGGTTCGCACGTTGGCGCGGGAACGCGGCTGGGAGCTGCTCGTCGTCGGGGGGCACCACGAAGAGGTGTCGTTGTTCGTCCCCTTCCTGCCGCACGGGCTGCGGGAGCGCGTCGCGGGCACGTTCGCCGCCGACCCCGGGACGGTGCGACCGGCAGAGGTGCAGCAGGCCGCCGCGAAGGTCGTCGAGGACTACGAGCGCCTGGAGGAGGTCCGCTGGGTGGAGGACGCGCTGGGTCTGCACGCGGCGGGCGGACTCGCGGTGGTCGGCGTGGAGGACTGTCTGTGGGCCGCCAGCGTCAAGGCCGTCCAGCTGCTGCTCGTGCAGGACGAGGCGACGGTCCCCGGCCTGGTCTGCCCGCGTTGCGGGTGGCTGGGTGCACGAGGACAGACGCGGGGACCGTGTCCCGTGTGCGGCGCGCCGACGTCGGCGACGGGCGACGTCCTCGAAGAGCTCGCCGAGGCGGTCATCGACAACAGCGGCACCGTCGAGCACGTGAGTGCGCAGACCCGCCTGGCCGAACACCTGTGCGCCGCCGTGCTGCGGTTCCCGCTTCCGGCGGCGCCCTCCGCCGAGTAGGCCGGAAGGTCCCGTCCGGTCAGACAGCCGGGTGCGGGGTGCCGGGGGCCACCCGGCGGTGCGCTGCCGGCTCGGCGATCGCATGCCGCGCTGCCGAGCCGACCATGATCAGTGCGAGGCCGTCCGCCAGCAGGGACACCGACAGCAGCGTGCCCAGCACGTAGAAGCTGGCCACCGGCAGGTTGGCGATGATGAGCACGGCCAGCACCACGTCGACGAGTCCGTGCAGGATCATCCAGACCCGGCCGGGCACCGGCCGCGCCGAGGCCACTATCAGCCGGAACAGGCCGCCGACGAGGAAGAAGACGGCCACCAGCGTCGTGAGCGCCAGCAGCGACACACCGGGCTTCCACAGGATCACGATGCCGGCGGCGATGTTGGCCGCCCCCGTGAGCGCGCTGGGCCAGAACCTGTCCCGCCCGCGCTCGCGCCATGCGTCGATCAGCGCAGCGAAACCTGCCACAAGGAGCAACCAGGCGAACAGGATCGCCGAGGTGATCGTCGCGATGACGACGTAGAGCAGACCCGCGACACCACCCAGCACGAGCAGGAGGCCCACGCCGGTGGCGATCCACCCGGCGCGCCGGGTGCTGGACAGGACATCGTCGTCGGACATGCTCACTCCTCGGTCGGGCACCCATGGGCGCGCCCGCGAGGACGAAGCGGACGCGTCCCTGTCAGGCCCCGACTCTTGCGTGCCGTCGGTGCGCGCACATCACTCCATCGAGCGACTCAACCCCACACCTCCGCGGCTGTCTCGACGACGAGGGCCAGCTTCGCGAGCTCCTCCTCCACCGTGAGCGCGTTGCCCTCGACGGTCGAGGAGAAGCCGCACTGCGGCGAGAGGCACAGCTGGTCGAGCGGGATGTGCTTGGCCGCCTCGTCGATGCGCCGCTTGAGCCTGTCCTTGTCCTCGAGGGCGCCCTTCTTCGTCGTCACCAGGCCGAGCACGACGGTCTTGCCGGCCGGCACGAAGCGCAGGGGCTCGAAGCCACCCGAGCGCTCGTCGTCGTACTCGAGGAAGAAGCCGTCGACGTCGAGCTGCGTGAACAACGACTCGGCGACGAAGTCGTATCCGCCTTCGGCCGCCCACGACGAACGGTAGTTGCCACGGCACATGTGGGTGGTGATCCGCATCCCCTCCGGCCGCCCCGCGATGGCCGCGTTGATGTTGCGGATGTAGAGCTCGTGCTGGTGCTCGGCATCGCCGCCCTGCTCTGCGACCATCGCGCGCTGCTTCGGGTCGTTGAGGTAGGCGAGGCTGGTGTCATCGAGCTGCAGGTACGTGCAGCCGAGCTCGCCGAGCCGACGTACCTCCTCGGCGTAGGCGGCGGTCAGGTCAGACCAGAACGCTTCGAGGTCGGGGTAGACGCCCTCGTCGATGGCGGCGCGACCACCGCGGTAGTGCACCATGCTCGGCGACGGGATCGTGAGCTTGGGTGTCGCCGTGGCGCCGACGGTGTCGCGCAGGAACGTGAAGGCGTCGCCGAAGATGGTGTGCCCCAGGCTGACCCTGTCGTGCACTTGCAGGGCGGCCGAGCTGAAGTCGAGCTCGCCGGCCTCGTTGCGGAAGTGCACCATCAGCTGCTGATCGGTGCGGTCGATGCCCTCGAGCTGGTAGATGAAGTCCATGTGCCAGGCGGTACGGCGGAACTCGCCGTCGGTCGCGGACTGCAGCCCGACCTCCTGCTGGAGACGTACGGCGTCGCGGATGCTCACGTCCTCGACCTCGCGCAGCGCGTCGTCGGTCATCGTGCCCCGGGCGTGCTGCTCCCGCGCGGCCATCAGGGCGGGCGGCCTCAGCAGGCTTCCGACGTGGTCGGCGCGAAACGGCGGGGCGGTTCGGACGGACATGGACGGGCCTCCTGTGCGTTGACGGCGCGGCGCCCCAGTGTCCCCCGGCACGGCAGGGTGCCCGGTCCGTGGTCCGTGTCACCGTGGATCACCGGGCCACGAGATGCTGACCGGTGTGCCCGACCTGACGGTGACTGCCTGGCTGCTGATCGCGGCGGCGGTGTTCCTGGTCGGCTTCGCCAAGACGTCCATCGGGGGAGTGGCGTCGATCGCGGTGGCGGTGTTCGCCGCCGTTCTGCCGGCGCGTGAGTCCACGGGCACCCTGTTGCCGCTGCTGCTCGTCGGTGACGTCATCGCGGTGATCGTCTACCGCCGGCACACCAACTGGCGGCTCCTGTGGCGGCTCTTCCCCTGGGTGGCCGTCGGCACGGTGCTCGGGGCGGTGTTCGTCGCGCACGCCAACGACGACCTGATGCGCCGCTGTATCGGGGTGGTGCTGCTCGTGCTCGTCGGGCTGCAGCTGCTGGGCCGCGGTGGGCGGCTGCAACAGCTCGCGCAGCGCCAGGAACGCTCGGTCGCCGGTCGGCGGGTCGTCTCCGCCGTGGTCGGCATCGCCGCCGGCGTACTGACCATGGTGGCCAACTCCGCCGGCGCGGTCATGACGCTCTATCTGCTGATGTCCGGGCTGCTGATGCTGGAGTTCCTCGGCACGGGCGCGTGGTTCTTCCTGATCGTCAACAGCTTCAAGGTGCCGTTCAGCGTCGCGCTGGGGTTGCTCGACCGCTCCGCGTTGGTGCTGGACCTCACCCTGGCACCGCTGGTGGTGATCGGCGGGCTGGTCGGGATCCTCACGGTCCGGCGGCTCGGGCAGCGACAGTTCGAGTGGGCGGCGCTGGCCCTCGTCGGCGTCGCCGCTGTGCCGCTGCTGCACTGACGCTGCACTGACGCGCAGCCGCGGTGACCCCCCCCGCCACCGTTGGGTCCCCTCGCCGCCCGGCGTAGCGTGAGACGTCCCTGCCGCCCGCGCCGTCGTACCGACACCGCGGGCTCGTCACACCTCCTCGGGGAGTCGCCGTGGTCGCTCTACCGCTCTCGCGGCACCTGCTGCCGGACACCGACCCGTTGCACATCTACCTCAACGACCACCTGGCCGGCTCCACGGCCGGGCTCGAGTTGTTCCGGCGGGCGACCTCGGCGGCGTCCGGCGAACGGCGCACCGTCCTCGAGCGCCTGACCCGCGAGGTCTCGCAGGACCGTGAGGCGTTGCTCGCGATCATGGCCGCGCTCGACGTGCCCGTCCGGCACTACAAGGTGGTCGCAGGCTGGCTCAGCGAGAAGATCGCTCGGGTCAAGCCCAACGGGCACGTCCTGTCGCGGTCGCCGTTGAGCGACCTTGTCGAGATCGAGGCGCTCCTGCTCGGTGTCCGGGGCAAGGCCTCCGGCTGGCAGGCGCTGAAGGTGCTGGCGGCGCGCGATGATCGGCTCGACGAGACCCGGCTGGACGAGCTGATCGCGCGCGCGGACGCCCAGTCGGGGACCCTCGAGTCGCTGCGCCGCCAGAGTGCCGTCGCCGTCTTCGGATGAGCGTTTCCTCCACCGCCAGTGTCGTTCCCGCTCGGCCACAGCCGTGACCCAGCCGGTCGCTGACGGCCCGGTCGCTGGCCACCCGGTCGCTGGCCACCCGGTCGCTGAGGCGCCGCGCCCTTCCGTGCGGGCCTGGCGACGCCGCGCGCTGCTCACGCGCCACCCCGGGCCGTGACCCCGGGGCCGTGATCGTGAGGGGGATCGGCACCGAAACGGTGCTGGTTCCCCTCACGATCACCCCGAACTGCGGCCGGGGCAGGCGGGCGGGGCCCACGGGGTGCGCCGGGCGTGCGGGGCCGACGGAGCTGGCAGCGCGGGCCCGGGGCGGCACTCGCTGGTCGGCGCCCCCTGGTCGGTTGCCACCCCGGGGCCGTGATCGTGAGGGGGATCGGCACCGAAACGGTGCTGGTTCCCCTCACGATCACCGGAAGGGGGCCGGGGCGGGGCGGGCCGGAAGTGCGAGCGGGCGCGGCGGGCGGGCGGCGGGGCGGGCCGGAAGTGCGAGCGGGCGCGGCGGGCGGGGGGGCCGGGCGGGGGCGGGCGGCGGGCGGGGCGGGCCGGAAGTGCGGGCGGGGCGGGCCGGTGGGGGCGCGGGGTGGGCTGTGACGGGCAGGTCGTCACCGGCACGCGTGAGGACACCCGGCCGGGGACAGGACGCGCACGAGGCAGTCAGGCGAGGACCTGCAGGGTGGACAGCGTCGGGTCGGCGGCATAGGCGATCCGCGTGCCGCCCGCTGCGGCCTCGCGCAGCAGGGTGAGCGCCTCGCGGCTGATGACCTCGCCCGGCACGAGCACGGGGACGCCCGGAGGGTACGGGGCGACGAGCTCGGCGCTGATCCGCCCGACGCCCCGGCTGGCCTGCACCGTGTCGTGCGGCGCAAAGAAGGCCTCCCGCGGCGTCAGCGCGGCCACCGGGATGTCCTGCGTCCACGGCGCGAAGACGGTGCGCGGCCGCGGTGCGCGCTCCAGCCACGCGGCCGCCTCGACCACCGCATCCACCAGAGCAGCCACAGTGTCGGCGTCGTCGAGCATCGTCACGATGGGGACGACGGTGTCGCGGTCGGCGAGCTCCACCGGCATCCCGGTGGCGATCAGCGCGCGCTCCAGCTGGTTGCCGTCGAGGCCGCACCCGTCGAGCTGCAGCACGAGCTTCGCGGGGTCGAAGCGGCCCGGTGCGAAGTCCTTCGGCCCCGGCGTCCGCAGACCGGGAATCTCCTCCTGCAGCCGCCCGCGGGCATCGTCCACGACGCGCACGAGCCGGTCGAGCAGCCCCTGTGCCAGAGGGCTCGCGAGCAGCGCACGAGCGGCGTCCGTGCTGGCGTGGATCGTGCCGGCCGGGCTGGTCGTCGCCGATGCCTCGAACGCCCGGTCCAGCCGGTCGGGGTCCAGCCGCCCGGTGCATGCCGCCACCACCGACGCCTGGCTGTACGCCGGCAGGGTCTTGTGCGCGCTGAGCACCATCGCGTCGGCGCCCAGCGACAAGGCGTGCGGCGGGTAGTCGGGGTGGAAGCCCAGGTGCGAACCCCAGGCCTGGTCGACCACCACCGGCACGCCCCGTTGCCGCGCGAGCGCGATGACGCTCGGCAGGTCCGACAGCGTGCCGACATAGCCCGGCTCGACGCAGAACAGCGCGACGGCCTCGGGGTGCTCGGCAAGCGCCTGCTCGACGGTCGCGGGCGCCACGCCCGTGGGCAGGCCGAGCCGCTCGTCGATGTCCACGGGCAGCCACACGGGCCGCAGGCCCGCGAGCACCAGGCCGGAGAGCGTGCTGCGGTGCGCCGCACGCGACACCAGCACCGTGTCGCCGGGGCGGCCGACGGCGAGCGCGACCACCTGGTTGGCGTGCGTCGAGCCGCCGGTGGAGTAACGGCACCAGTCGGCGCCCCACAGCTGCGCGCCCAACCGTTCCGCCGCGGCCAGCGCGCCGTGCGCCGTCTTGATGTCGGCGATGCCGCCGAACAGCGGCACGTCACCGCTCAACAGCTCGCCGAGTACGTCGGACACGGTGCCGCCGCGGCGGTGGTGCCCCGGGATCGTGAAGGGCCTCGACGGGCTCGCCGCGAAGCGCGCCCATGCCTGCAGCAGCGGCGCGTCCCGCCCGAAGTCACCCGGTTCGTCGATCATCCCGCCCAGCGTGTCAGGCCCGGCGCTGCGGCATCAGCCATCAGCCGGCCAGCGCGGCGACGTACCCCGCCAGCAGGACCTCGGCCACGGTGTCGACCGCATCGTCGGGAGGGAGGAAGCGCGGGTCGTGCAGGCCGGCGCCGCCGTCCACGCCGACGAACATCATCAGAGCCGGCAGCCGCTCGCTGTAGTGGGCGAAGTCGTCGGCTCCGAAGGAGCGGAAGTCGGTCACCACGTCGTAGCCCTCGGCGTGCAGCGCGGCGGCCGCCCGGTGCGCCAGCGTCGGGTCGTTGCGCAGCGCCGGCTCCCCGTCCACGAGGCGTACGTCGGCGCGGCAGCCGTAGGCGGCCGCGCTCGCCTCGACGATCTCGACCAGCTCGCGCGCGGCCTGCTGCCGGTCCTCGGCGCGCATCAGGCGCAACGAGCCGATCGCCCGGGCGCTGGACGGTACGACGTTGGGGGCGGTGCCGGCGGACAGGCCGCCCACCAGGCAGACCGCACCGTGCACGGGGTCGATGCGGCGGGCGGGGATCTGCTGCAGGTTGAGCACGATGCTGGCGAGCGCGACGACCGGGTCGCGCACGGTGTGGGGGTAGCCGGCATGCCCGCCGCCGCCGTGCACCGTGATCTCGAACTCGTCCACCGAGGCGTTGACCAGCCCCGGTGTCACCGCGATGCGCCGCGCGTCGATGTGGGGCTGTACGTGCGCGCCGACCACGGCCCGCGCGCCGATCGCGTCGAGCAGCCCGGAGGCCACGATCTCACGCGCGCCCGAGGGCGCGGTCTCCTCGCGCGGCTGCAGCAGCGCCGCGACCGGCAGCGGGGCACCGACGCGGTCGATAGCCCGGCAGGCCGCGACGGTGGCAGCCAGGTGCACGTCGTGCCCGCACGCGTGCATCGCGCCGCCGGTGGCCGCCCAGGCCACGCCGGTCGCCTCGGTGACCGGGAGCGCGTCCAGCTCTGCGCGCAGCGCGATGCAGCCCTCGGCCGCGCGGCCGCCGCCGAGCAGGACGACCCGCCCGGTCTCCGCTGCCGGCAGCCCGGGGCCGGCGCCCAACGCGTCGACGACCAGATCTGTCGTGTCTGCCTCGTCCCCGGAGACCCGCGGATGTGCGTGCAGCCGCCTGCGAAGCGCGCGGGCGGAGTCCAGCTCCTCGCGCAGGGCAGCACGCAGCGCGCCGGTCAGCGCTACGGCGGAGCCGGTCACGCGCCGTCCAGGCCATAGGCACGGTGCGCGTTCTCCGCGCACACCAGCCGCGCGATGCGCCGCGCGTCGTCCGTCGACCACGCGCCGGCGGCGACACCGTCGTCGAGCAGGCCGCCGAGCGCGTCGCGGAAGAGGGAGGTGCTGACGGCGTACAGCTCCGCGAGCCCGAAGGCGTCGGTCGAGAACAGCACGGCACCGAACGGGGCCAGCTCGAAGAGCTCCTCGAGCACCTCGCGCGCGCGGGTGCCGACGCCCTGCACGGTGAGGCCGATGTCGACGAAGACGTGGTCGAAGACCTGTGCGAGGTAGCCCGCGTGCCGGTGGAACGGGTAGTTGTGCAGCAGCATGACCGGTACGCCGGCCCCGGCGGTGGCCCGTAGCAGCGGTGTCAGCAGCAGCGGGTCGCACCTGTGCAGGTCGATGTCGGCGTCGCCGTAGCCCACGTGGAACTGCACTGGCAGCCCCAGATCGACCCCGGTCCAGAAGGCGAACCGGGTGAGCACCTCGTCGACCATGCGCAGCGGTGCCCCGGCCTCGAGACGGGCCTGCCAGCGGCCGGCCGCGTCCGCGACCTCCCGCGGACCGGGGCGGCTCGGGTCGAGGTCGAGCCCGACGCGGTAGGCCGCGATCGACTTCAGCCCGGCCGCGCCCGCCGCGGCCTCCGCCAGCGCGCCCCGGTAGGCCTCGGCGAAACCGGTGGCGGTGGTCGTCGTGACCGCCTGCTCGGCGACCGCCTCGAGGCGCACGATGCGCCGCGCCCGGGCGCCGGCCAGCCGGCCCAGCTCCTCGGGGCTGGTGACCGTTGCCCCCAGGTAGCCGGTGTCGACCAGGAAGTCGGTGATGCCGGTCGAGGTGACCAGCCGCCGGTTGACCTCCTCGGGGCCCAGCTCGGCGCGGCGGGCCAGGTAGTGCTCGGCCGGTGAGTGGACCGGCAGGTCCAGCAGCGGTGCGCACACGCGGCGTACGGCGAGTCCCACCTGCGAGTCGAACAGCGACCCGTGCCACCGTCCGGGCCCGTCGGCCTCGCACAGCAGCGCCTCGAAGCCTGCGCGGTCCAACGCGTCCCGCGCGACGCCGTGGCAGTGGTGGTCGACGAGCGGCAGGTCCGCGAGAAGCGCGGGGTCAGGCATCGGTGAGGCGCACCGGGGCGTCGTCCTGGTGCGCCCTGATCCCCTCCTCGGCGGCCAACCGCTCACCGAGCCGTGCCGCGGCGCGCGGCGCGGCGAGCACCGCGATGACGGCCAGCGCCAGCCAACCGCCGGCCACGACCGGGAACCACTGCGCCGGTCCGGACGTGGGGTACGGGATCACGTTGCGGTAGATCGTGTAGCCCAGCACCACGAGGGCGGCGAGCGGTATGACGATCTCCCACTGCGGCACCCGGATCTTGTGCTGCACGAACACCAGCCGGATGGCACCGATAGTGGTCAGGACGTAGGCCACCAGCAGGATCAGCGTGCCGATGGTGCCCGACCAGCCGAACGTGTCGGTGGCCTGGGCGTCGAACGCGACGACTGAGACCACGATGATCCCCGCCATCAGCCCGACGACGACGAGGGCGGCGCGGGCCGGTGTCCCCTGCGGCGATACCGCGGAGAGACCGCGGCCGCCGTCGGTGAGGTCACGGCTCATCGCGAACAGCAGCCGCGACGCGCCGACCACGCAGGCCAGGCAGCAGCCGAACGCGCTGATGGCCGCGCCGAGGCTGACGAGGTCACCGACCCACGAAGCGATGTAGGAGTGTCCGAGGTCGCCGACGAGCGAGGACGAGCTGGTGAACGCCTTGACCCCGGCGGCGTCCGAGCCGAAGCCCATCATCTCGATGGCGGTGACGACGACGAAGTAGATGCCACCGAAGATCGCGGTCCCCAGGATCGCGCGCGGGATGTCGCGGCGCGGGTTCTGGGTCTCCTCACCGAGGGTCGAGGCAGCCTCGAACCCGGCGAAGGACAAGAAGCCGAACACGATGCCGAGGAACACCGTCGAGGCACCGATGCCCGCCGGCACGGTGAACGGGTCGAGGGTGAAGTGCTGGGTGCCGCCGTTGGGTGCGGAGTGGTCGATGACCCGGACGAGGACCACCGCGCACACCAGCAGGATCAGGGCGATCGTCGCGCCCTCGATGAGCAGCAGGGCAGTCGTGCCGCGCCGCGCCGGGGCGATCGTGAGGGCGAGCGAGCCCACCAACGCGAGTGCGGCGAGCACGAAGGGCCCCCACCGTCCCGGGTTGTCCCAGACGCCGATCTTGTTCAGGAAGTCGGTGCCGAGGATGCCCGTGGCCGAGGCGGTGACGACGCCGTAGAAGACGTACGTCGCGAACAGTGCCAGGCCGCTCACGACACCGGTCCGCGGCCCGAGGGTGGAACCGACGAAGGCGTAGACCGATCCGGAGTGCTGGTAGTACTGGCAGAGCCGCACGAAGCCATAGCCCACGAGCAGGACACCGATCGCGGCGAAGAGGAACGCCAGCGGAACGGCGCGGCCGACGGTCGCGGCGGTGAACTGCGGGTTGATGTTCGCGGCCATGCTGGGTGCCATCAGGGCGACCGAGAGCCCGACGGCCTGCCAGACCGTGAGGTTGCGACGAAGACGACCGTTGGTGGGTCCGGCCATGGGGTCCTCCGAGAACGACGAGGCGGAGCCGTGCGAACCGTGCGCAGCCAGCATCCTGGGCGATCTGAACGCCAAAAGATAGAGCCACCACTGCTTGTAACAGATGTTTCACACGGGGGCGCGTTCGTGGACAATGGCCGCCGGCAGAGTCGCCTCAGGCGGCGCCGTCTCTACGCGAGGAGCGGCTGTGGAGCAGCAGGAGCGCAACCAGCAGGCGGCAGCGGCGGAGAGCGTCCTCGAGAAGCTGGCCGAGCAGGGAGTCGTCGGTGTCGCGGCCACCTGGGTGGACAACAGCGGCGTCACCCGGGTGAAGGCCGTGCCGCTGCGGCGGCTGCCGGCGGCCGCGGCGTGGGGCATCGGTGCGTCGCCGGTCTTCGACGCCTTCCTCGTCGACGACTCCATCACCTCCGGCCGCCACGCCGGGGGGCCGGTCGGTGACTTGCGGCTGCACCCGGACCTGAGCCGGCTCACCGTCCTCGCGGAGCAGCCGGGCTGGGCCTGGGCGCCGGCCGACCGCCACCGACAGGACGGCAGCGTGCACCCCCAGGACCAGCGCAGCCTGGCCAAGCGCGCGGTCGCCGAGCTGGCCGGCGCGGGCCTGACCGCGATGGCCGCGTTCGAGGTGGAGTGGGCGGTGGGCGAGGCGGGCGCAGGAGACGCCTTCGTGCCGGCGGCGCGCGGCCCCGCCTACGGCTACACCCGCCTCTCGGAGCGCTCGGACTACGTGCGCGACCTGCTCGTCGCCTTCGAGCGCCAGGGCGTCGTGGTCGAGCAGATCCATCCGGAGTACGGCGCGGGACAGTTCGAGGTCTCGGTGGCCGCCGAGGACCCGGTCGGGGCTGCGGACACCCTCGTGCTGGTGCGCGAGACGGTCCGCGCGACCAGCGCCCGGCACGGCATGCGCGCCTCGTTCTCCCCCAAGGTGCTGGCCGAAGATGTCGGCAACGGCGGCCACGTCCATCTCTCCCTCTGGCGCGGTGACCAGAACCTGTTCACCGGGGGCGCGGGGCAGCACGGGCTGACCGAGGAGGCCGGCGCGTTCACGGCGGGCATCCTGCTGCGGCTGCCGGCCCTGCTCGCCGTCGGAGCACCGTCGGTCGCGAGCTATCTGCGGCTGGTCCCCCACCACTGGGCGGGCGCGTTCCAGGCATGGGGCCCCGAGAACCGGGAGACCGCGCTACGGGTGGTCGCCGGGTCACCCGGGAACCAGGGACGGGCGGCCAACCTGGAGGTCAAGGCCTTCGACCTGGCCGCCAACCCGTACCTGGTGGTCGCGGCGCTGATCTATGCCGGGCTCGCGGGGCTGCGCGACGGTGCACGGCTGCCCCCCTCGGTCGACGTCGACCCGGCGACCCTGTCCGACGACGAACGCGCACGGCGCGGCATCCTCGCGCTCCCGAGCTCGCTGGGCGACGTCGCCGACGCGTTCGAGGCCGATCCGGTGCTCACGCGGGCCTTCGGCACCGAGCTCGCCGACACCATCGTCGACGTACGCCGCGCGGAGGCGGAGCTCTTCGCGGACGCCACCCCCGAGGACGTTGCCGCGGCCGTGCGCTGGCGCTACTGAGGGCAGCACGAGGACCTCGGATGGCCGCCATCACCACGCGCCCGCGCACGACCGTCGCCGAGCTGCTGCGCGCCTGCCGCGCGGACCTGACGCCCTCGGAGCTGCTCGTCGCCCAGGCGCTGTTGGCCGACTACCCGGCCGCGGGGCTGCAGACCGTCGCCGGCCTCGCCTCGACCGCGGGTGTCAGCGCCCCCACCGTGGTGCGACTCGTGGCGAAGCTCGGCTTCCCGGGCTTCGCGACGCTCCAGCAACGGCTGCGGGCCGAGCTGTCGGCCCGCTCCGCCGGCCCGGTCGAGCTCTACCCCGAACCCGGGCCCGACGGCGCGGTGACCCCGCTGCTGCGTCGCTGCCAGCGCACCATCGGTCGCGCGGTCACCCAGAGCCTGCGGGAGCTCGACCCGGTCGAGCTCGACCGCGCGGTGGCACTGATCGCCGACCGCGACCGCGAGGTCGTGCTCACCGGTGGGCGGGTCTCCTCGACGCACGCGGAGTACCTCGCCCGCTACCTCTCGCTCCTACGGCCCGGGGTGCGCTACCTGCAGCCGGACCGGGCGGTCCGCGACGCGGCTCTTCTCGACGTCGGCCGCCGCTCGACGCTGGTGGTCTTCGACTACCGCCGTTACGACGACGAGGTCGTGGAGTTCGGCCGGGAGGGCGTCCGGCGCGGCGGCAAGGTCGTGCTGTTCACCGACCGCTACCTGAGCCCGCTCGCCTCGTCGGCCACCGTCCTGCTCACCACCGTCGTCGAGGGGCCCCGCCCGTTCCTCACCCTGACGCCGGCCCTCGCGGTGGTCGAGTCGATCGTGCTCGGGGTCGTCGAGGCGTCCGGGCCGCGGCTGCGTCGCCGACTGGAGTCCTTCGACCGGCTGACGGCGCGTGAGCCGCGCTGACACGCCCGACGATCCTGGCTGCGTGATGGGTGTGGATTGCTGACAGAGTGGCCCCATGCGCGTCTCTGCCAGGGTCGACTATGCCGTCCGGGCGCTCGTCCAGCTTGCCGCCGACGAGTCACGGATGCCGGTGAAGGCCGAGCACCTGGCCACCACGCAGGAGATCCCGCCGAAGTTCCTGCTCGAGATCCTGCGCCAGCTCAAGCAGAAGAAGGTGCTGGTCAGCCGGCGCGGTCCCGAGGGCGGCTACGTGCTGGCCCGGCCGGCGGCGGAGATCAGCATCGCCGACGTCATCCGCGCCGTCGAGGGCCCTCTGGCGACGGTGCGCGACGTGAGCCCGGCCAAGCTCTCCTACGAGGGTCCGACGGCGAGCCTGGCCACCGTGTGGATCGCGGTGCGTGGCAGCCTTCGCGAGGTGCTCGAGAAGGTGACCCTCGAGGACGTGCGCACCGGCAACCTGCCCAAGCACGTGGTCGCCACGGCCGACGAGTACGGGCTGGACGAGCGGCCCTGAACCGGGCGACGCTCAGGCCGATCGCACGGGCAGCGCGATCCGGTCGGGCGCCCGGCGCACGTGCACGGTGCGACCGGCCTCGAGGCCGAACTGCTCCGCGGTGCCGCGCGTCACCTGCGCCCAGGCGTCCCGGCCGTCGATCCTGAGGTCGACCTTCACCTCGAAGCCGAGGCGGGTCACCCGCTGGACCTCTGCCGGGACCGTGTCGACGTCGGGGGTCGTGAACAGCTCCAGGTCGTGCGGACGCACCAGGCGACCGGCCAGCTGCGTCACCGGCCCGAGGAAGCTCATGACGAAGTCGTTGGCCGGCTGGTCGTAGAGGTCGTCCGGCGAGCCGATCTGCTCCACCCTGCCGTTGGCCATCACCACGATCGAGTCGGCGACCTCCATCGCCTCCTCCTGGTCGTGGGTGACGAACACGGTCGTCACGTGCACCTGGTCGTGCAGGTTGCGCAGCCAGACCCGCAGCTCCTTGCGGACCTGGGCGTCCAGGGCGCCGAACGGCTCGTCCAGCAGCAGTACGGCGGGCTCCACCGCGAGGGCGCGGGCGAGGGCCATGCGCTGGCGTTGGCCGCCGGAGAGCTGCGAGGGGTACCGGTCGGCGAAGTTCTCGAGGTGCACCAGCTCGAGCAGCTCGGTGACCCGTTTCTTGATCTCGGCCTTGGGCCGCTTGCGGATCTCGAGTCCGAAGGCGACGTTGCGATAGACGGACAGGTGCTTGAAGGCCGCGTAGTGCTGGAACACGAACCCCACCCCGCGCTCCTGTGCCGGCAGCCGGGTGGCCTCGCGACCCTCGATCTCGACCAGCCCCGAGTCGGGCTGCTCCAGGCCCGCGACGACGCGCAGCAGCGTGGACTTGCCACCGCCGCTGGGGCCGAGCAGCGCCGTCAGCGATCCCGAGGGGATCTCCACCGAGACGTCGTCGAGTGCGACGAAGTCGCCGAAGGTCTTGCGGACGTTGCGGACCTGGATGCTCATGACTGGGGTGTCCTCGGGGGTCTCGGGTAGAACCTCATCGGGCCAGCTCCTTCGGTCGCAACAAGCGGCTGATCAGCAGGGCGATCACGGCCGTCGCGACGAGCACCGTCGCGGCGGCGTACGCCGCCTGCTGGTCGAAGTTCTGGTAGCGCTCCTGGACGAACAACGTGACGGTCTGCGTGCGTCCGACGAGCCGGCCGGACACCACCGCGATGGCGCCGTACTCACCGAGCGAACGGGCCAGCGCCAGCACGACGCCGTAGGCGAGCGCGCCGCGGATGGCCGGCAGGGTGATGCGCCGGAAGGTCTGCCAGCTTCCGGCACCGAGTGTCGACGCGGCCTGCTCCTGCTCGTCACCGATCTCCTCGAGCACCGGTGCCACCGCGCGGACGACCAGGGGGATGCAGACGAACACGGTGGCGAGCACCATGCCGGGGATCGAGAAGATGATGCTGACCCCGAGCTGGGCGAGCGCCTTGCCGGTGCCGGTCGTGCGGCCGTAGACCAACACCAGCGCGAGGCCGACGATGACCGGGCTGACCGCGAGCGGCAGGTCGATGAGCGCGTTGAGGACGCGCTTGCCCGGGAAGCGGTAGCGCACCAGCAGGATCGCGGCGAGGACCCCGAAGAGCGTGTTGGCCAGTACGGCGTAGAAGGTCACCACCGCCGTGATCTGGAAGGCGTGCGCGGCGGCCGGTGTGCCGAGCGCGCGGAGCACCGGGCCCACGCCCGAGTGGAAGGTGTGCCAGAGGACGACCGCGACGGGCAGGACGAGCAGCATCGTCAGATAGGCGAGCACCGTGACCCGTAGGCCGACCTTAACCACGACGGCCTGCCCAGCGCTGCAGGAGGTCGAGCGCGACGAGCACGAGCATCGAGACGAGCAGCAGGACGGTAGCGACCGCGGCCGCACCGCCGACGTTGTCGCTCTCGAGCTGGTTGAAGATGTGCACCGAGGCCACCTGGGTCTTGAAGGGCAGGTTGCCCGAGATCAGCACGGTCGAGCCGAACTCGCTCATCGCCCGGGCGAACGCGAGCGCCGTCCCGGCCGCCATGGCCGGCATGATGTTGGGCAGGATGATCCGCAGGAAGACGACGGTCGGGTTGGCCCCCAAGGAGGCGGCTGCCTCCTCCATGTCGCGGTCGAGCTCGAGCAGCACCGGCTGTACCGTGCGCACGACGAAGGGCAGCGTGACGAACAGCAGCGCGACGACGACACCGGTGCGGGCGTAGGCCAGGTTCAGCCCGACCGGGCTCTTGACGCCGTACACCGTGAGCAGCGCGAGGCCCGCCACGATCGTGGGCAGTGCGAACGGCAGGTCGATGAGGGTGTCGAGCACGGCCCCGCCGGGGAGCCGGTCGCGCACCAGCAGCCAGGCGATCGCCGTGCCCATCACGAGGTTGACCACCGCGACCAGCAGCGAGGCGCCGATCGTCAGCTTGAGCGACGACGAGGCCTCCGGGCGCGTGACCGCGTGCCAGAAGCCCGAGGCGCCGCCCTCGCCCGAGCGCCAGACCACCGCCGCCAGGGGGATCAGGACGACGAGGCTGAGGTAGAGCACCACGATGCCGAGCCCGATGGCGGGCGCGCGACGGCCGTGGGAGACCAGCGGGCGACCCGTCGGCGCGCTGCGCCGTCGCCGCCCGCGCGAGGTCTCCGCGGCACCGGGGACGGGTGGGACACCCGGCGCGGGCGTGGCCTCCACGAGGGTCACGCCCGCGCCGCTGACGGTGTGGGTGTCGGGCAAGCTACTTCTTCTCCACGGAGACACCGAGCTTTCGCTCGATGTCGGTGACGATGCCCTTGTCCACGTCGAAGTACTTGGTTGCGACGTCCGGCCAGCCACCGAGGTCGGCGATGGTGAACAGCCCCGACGGTGTCGGGAAGCTCTGGCCCGCGGTGTCGGCGCCCTTGACGACGGGCCGGTAGCCGTTCTCGGCGAAGATCCGCTGCGCTTGCGGCGTGTGCACGAAGTCCAGGAAGGCCTTGGCCTCCTTCGGGTGCTTGCTGTTCTTGGTGACTGCGGCCGGGTTCTCGATCAGCAGGGTGCTGTCGGGCACGACGTAGTCGATGTCCTGACCCTTCTGCTGGGCGAAGATCGCCTCGTTCTCGTAGGAGATGAGCACGTCGCCCTTGCCGCCGGTGAACGTCTGCAACGAGGCGCGGGCGCTGTCGTCCTGCACGGACACGTTCTTGAGCACCTTGGTAAGGAATGCGGCCGCCTGCGCGGGCGACTTCCCTGTCTGGGTCTGCGAGCCGTACACCGCCATGATGTTCCAGCGGGCACCACCGGAGGAGAAGGGGTTGGGCGTGATCACGTCGACGCCGGGCTTGGTCAGGTCGGCGAAGCTCTTGATGCCCTTCGGGTTGCCCTTGCGCGTCACCAGGGCTACGACCGAGTCGGTGATGATGCCCTTGTCCTGGTCGGAGCTCCAGTCCTCGGCGACCAGGCCGGCCTTGACGAGGCGGGTCATGTCGGTCTCGAGCGAGAACATGACGAAGTCGGCCGGGAGCCCGGACTCGACCGCCCGGCTCTGGTCGCCCGAGGCGCCGTAGGACTGGGTGAACTTCACGTCCTTGCCGGCCGGCGTCTTCTGGAACGCGGCGATGATCTTTTCGTACGCCGCCTGTGGAGTGGAGTAGGCGACCAGCGAGAGGGTCACCGCCTTCGCGCTTGCGCCCGTGCTGTTCGCGGAGGCGGGCGGGTCGGTGCTGGCGCACGCCGTCAGGGCCAGCCCGGCCGCGAGCCCGGCCGCGACCAGCGCGACACGCCGGCGTCGTCGTATCTGCATGTCTTTACCTTTCTCCACTAAGAAACTTTTCTCGATGGACTATACGGCCACGTGGGGGTGGTGTCCGGGAGCTGTCTCGCGTCGCGGACGCCCGGGCGCGACTGGTGGCGGTATGCCCCGATCGGTCGGGTCAGCGGCGCAGCAGGGTGCCGGTCCCCGGCGCCGCACCGCGCAGCCAGGTGCGACGTACGACGCCGGTCAGCGAGGCGCCGTCGTAGGGCGAGACGGGGTTGCGGTGCAGGAGCCGGGCGGCGTCCACGGTGAACCGCTCGTCGGGGGCGAAGGCGACCAGGTCGGCATCGGCGCCCGGCGCGATGCGGCCCTTGGCGCTCAGGCCGACCAGCTCCGCCGGCGCCTGCGCCATCCAGCGGAGCACCTCGGGCAGCTCGATGCCCTGCCGGCGGGCCGTGCTCCAGACCAGCGGCAGGCCCAGCTGCAGCGACGCGATGCCGCCCCACGCCCGGTCGAAGTCCCCTGTGTCGAGCGCCTTGAGGTCGGGCGTGCACGGCGAGTGGTCCGAGACGACGCTCGAGAGGGTGCCGGCGCGCAGCGCCGACCAGAGCCGGTCGCGGTTGGCGGCGTCGCGGATGGGCGGGCAGCACTTGTACGGCGTCGCGCCGTCGGGCACTGCTTCGGCAGCGAGCGTGAGGTAGTGCGGGCAGGACTCCGCCGACAGCGCCAGCCCCTCGGCGCGCCCGGCGGCGACCAGGTCCAGGGCCCCGGCGCTCGAGACGTGCAGCACGTGGATGCGGGCGCCGGTCGACCGGGCCAGCTCCACCAGCCGCGCCACTGCGGTGTCCTCGGCCGCGCTCGGGCGGCCGCCGAGGAAGCGGCGGTAGTCACGACCTGCCGGAGCGGCTGCGGCGGCCAGCACGTCGGGATCCTCGGCATGCACGGCGGTGAGCGCGCCGAGGCCGGCCAGGACGTGCAGCGCCTGCTCGAGCTCGGCGTAGGAGACGTGCCCGAACTCCTCGACACCCGACGGTGCGAGGAATGCCTTGAAGCCCAGTACACCGGCCTCGTGCAGGGCGGCGAGCTCGCCGACGTTGCCCGGCACGATGCCGCCCCAGAAGCCGACGTCGACGGCGACGCTCCGCCGCGCTGCCGCCTGCTTGACCTCGAGGGCGCTGACCGTCGTCGTCGGCGGTATGCAGTTGAGCGGCATGTCGACCAGCGTGGTGACCCCGCCGGCGGCCGCGGCGCGGGTCGCCGTGGCGAAGCCCTCCCACTCCGTGCGGCCGGGCTCGTTGACGTGCACATGGGTGTCGACCAGTCCGGGCAGCAGCACCTCGTCGTCGGCGAGGTCCACGACCGCGACGCCCGCGGGCGGGTCGTCGTAGGGCCGGACCTCGGTGATCAGCCCGGCCCGCACACCGACCGCGACGCCGCGGAGCGCACCGTCCACGACGGCGCGTCGGGCCCGCACGACCAGCTCCACGTCCGACCCCATGGCCTCGATTGTGGGGCCGGTGGATCAGCTACGGGCGGCGGGGACCGTACCGAAGCGACCGGCCTGGAAGTCGACGAACGCCTGGCGCACCTCGGCCTCGCTGTTCATGACGAAGGGGCCGCCCCACGCCAGCGCCTCGCGGATCGGGGCACCGCCGAGCACGAGCACGTCCAGCTCCGGCTCGTGGGACTCCTGGCTCGCGTCGGCGCGCACCGTCAGCGTGTCGCCCGCGCCGAACACGGCCAGCTGGCCGCTGGAGAGCGGCTGGCGCGTCGCGCCGACCGTCCCCTTCCCGGACAGCGCGTAGACGAGCGCGTTGAAGTCGGGCCGCCAGGGCAGGCTCAGCTCGGCCCCGGCGTGCAGCGTCGCGTGCGCCAGGGTGATCGGCGTGTACGTCGATCCCGGTCCGGCGTGCCCGTCGAGGACGCCCGCGATCACCCGGATCAGGGCGCCGCCGTCGTGGGAGGAGAGCAGCGCGACCTTCGAGCCGCGGATGTCCTGGTAGCGGGGATCGGCCCACTTCTGCGCGCGCGGCAGGTTGACCCACAGCTGGAAGCCGTGGAAGAGGCCGCCACTGGCCACCAGCGCCTCGGGCGGGGTCTCGATGTGCAGGATGCCGGCCCCGGCCGTCATCCACTGCGTGTCGCCGTTGCTGATCAGGCCGCCGCCGCCGTTGGAGTCCTGGTGGGCCATCTGGCCGTCGATCATGTAGGTGACGGTCTCGAACCCGCGGTGGGGGTGCCACGCGGTGCCCTTGGGCTCGCCCGGGGCATAGTCGACCTCGCCCATCTGGTCGAGGTGCACGAAGGGGTCGAGCAGCCGCAGGTCGACGCCGGCGAAGGCGCGCCGGACCGGGAAGCCCTCGCCCTCGAAGCCCCGGGGGGCGGTGGTCACCGACGCGACCGGGCGCTCGCGGGCCGTCGCGGTGTCGGGCCGGGTGAGGCGGGGCAGGGCCAGTACGTCGTCCACGGTGACTGCAGGCATGTTTGCTCCAACAACTACTGTGTCGCCACGATTCCGGTCGGCGGCCACCCGACCGCCCGCGATCCGCCGCGCGGTGAATGACAGCGCTGTGATTTCCCCCTACGATGACGCCCGGGACGAACACTGCCGCCCGCCCAGCCGAGTACCGCACCCCATGGTCCACCCGCGAGGAGCACGATGGACGCTGCCAACGCCTACCGTCCGACCAGTCCGGACGCCGCGGCGCAGCTCTCGACGCGCGACCAGGAGATCCTCGCCTTCGAACGCCAGTGGTGGAAGTACGCCGGTGCCAAGGAGCAGGCGATCCGCGAGCTGTTCGACATGTCCGCCACGCGCTACTACCAGGTGCTCAACGCCCTGATCGACCGGCCCGAGGCGCTGGCCTGCGACCCCATGCTGGTCAAGCGGCTGCGGCGGCTGCGCTCCGCGCGACAGCGAGCCCGCTCGGCCCGTCGGCTCGGCATCGAGGTCTGACGCCGGTAGCGTCACCCCCTGATGAACGTCTCCGAGCCCCGTCTCCGGCGGGGGGCTCACCGCACGCGCCGTGACCTGAGCGCGACCCTGGTGCCCTCCGTCCTGGCCGTCGTCGCGGTCGCGGCGCTGATCACGGCGGTGAACGTCTGGCGCGGCGAGGATCCCGGCGCCGGCGCGGTGAGCACCGCCACGAGCTCCAGCGCCGCGGCGAGCCGGGCACCCTCGACCAGCGCGAGCGCGTCCGCGGCGGCGACCGCCACGACGAGCACGACCGCCACGACGAGCACGACCGCCACGCCCAGCGCGACGCCTTCGTCGAGCACGTCGTCCGGCGCGACGGGCGCGGCACGCGGCATCGGCGTCGTCGTGCTCAACCAGAGCACCCGCAAGGGCCTGGCCAGCACGGTCGCCGACCGGCTGCGCGCCCGCGGCTGGGTCGTCGCGGGGGTCGGCAACTTCCGCGGCGTCGTACCGTCGACCACCGTCTACTACCCGTCCGGCGCCCAGGCGCAGGCGCTGGCCGCGGCGCACAGCCTGCCCGGCACGCCACGTATCCGGCCCCGGTTCGGCAACCTGTCCACCTCGCGGCTGACGGTCGTCGTGACGACCAGCTACCCGGGCTGACCATGCCGCTGCCGGACCCCGCCACCCCCCAGGGTCGCGAGGGTCTGCGCGCCCTGCTCGCCGATCCGGGCCGCGCCCTGGTCGGCCTCGACTTCGACGGCACGCTGGCGCCGATCGTCGCGGAGCCCGACGCGGCGCGCGCCCACCCCGACATACCCCCGGCCCTGCGACGGCTCGCCGGGCACCTGGGCCGGCTCGCGGTCGTCACGGGACGGCCGGCCGCGCTCGCCGTCGACTACGCCGACCTGGCGGGCGTGCCGGGTCTGGTCGTCCTCGGTCACTACGGGCTCGAGCGGTGGGAGGACGGCGCGCTCACCACGCCGGGCGAGCACCCGGGCGTCGAGGCGGCCCGCAGCCGGGTGCCCGCGCTGCTCGAGGACCTCGGTCGCCCCGAGGGGGTCCACGTCGAGGACAAGGGACGGTCGGTGGCCGTGCACGTACGCCGGGCACCCGATCCCGCCGGGGCCGATGCGCTCCTTCGCGCTCCGCTGCTGGCGCTGGCCGACGAGCTCGGCCTGCTCGCGGAGCCGGGCCGGATGGTCCTCGAGCTGCGCCCGCCGGGCGGTGACAAGGGCGACGCCCTGCGCGCCCTGGTCGCGCAGATGACGCCGCCGGGTCCCTCCTCGGTGGTCTTCGTCGGCGACGACCTCGGCGACCTCCCCGCGTTCGAGGCGGTCGAGCAGCTGCGGGCGCAGGGCGTCGCAGGGCTGTTGGTCTGCAGCGGGTCGACGGAGGTGCACGAGGTCGCCGACCGGGCCGACCTGGTCGTGGACGGGCCCGAGGGCGTGGCCGCGTGGCTCGCTGCCGTGGCCGACGAGCTGACCTGAGCCCGGCCGGTCAGCCCAGGGCGCTGACCTGGTCGGCGAGCCACTGCGCAGGGGGCAGCTTGCCTGCCGTCACGGCCATCCGGTCGGTCCGCGCGCGGCGCTCCTCGTGGGTCATGCTCAGCGCCTCGTGCAGCGCGTCGGCGGTGGCCGACACGTCGAACGGGTTGACCAGCAGCGACTCCGCGCCCAGCTCGTCGGCGGCCCCGGCCTCCGTCGAGAGCACGACGGTGCAGCCGTTCTCCGAGAGCACGGGCACCTCCTTGGCGACGAGGTTCATGCCGTCGCGCACCGGGTTGCACAGCAGCACGTCCCCGATCCGGTACAGCGCCAGCGATCGCGCGTAGTCGTCGGTGACGTGCAGCACGACCGGCCGCCAGTCGTCGGTGCCGAACTCGTCCTCGATCTCGGCCGCCAGCCGCTGCACGTGACCGGTGTACTCGCGGTACTCCGGCAGGTCGTGCCGGCTGGGGTACGCCGACGCCACGTGCACGACCTTGTCGCGCCATTGGGGGTAGCGCCGCAACAGCTCGGCGTAGGCGAGCAGCCCTCGCCCGATGTTCTTCGACAGCTCCGTGCGGTCGACGCGCACGATCACCTGCCGGTCGCCGATCGACTCGCGGGTCGTGGCCAGGCGGCTCGCGACGTCGTGCTGACCGGCCCGCTCGCGCAGCCCCTCGACGTCCACGCCGAGGGGGTGGATCCCGAGGCGGGTCGTGTGACCGTCGCACGTGACGGTGAGGCAGCCCTCGTCCTCGCCGCACTCGGCGCCCAGCACGTCGATGCAGCAGTCGGCGAAGGCCCGCGCCCACCGCGGCGAGTGGAAGCCGGCGTGGTCGCTGCCCAGCATGCCGAGCAACGTCTCGCGCGCGACCGCTGCGGGCAGCACACGGAAGTACTCCGGCGGCGCCCAGGGCGTGTGGGTGAAGTGCCCGATGCGTAGGTCGGGGCGCAGCTCGCGCAACAGCCGCGGCGTGAGCGTCAGGTGATAGTCCTGCACGAGAACCTTGGCGCCCGGGGCCGCGTCCTCGGCCAGCGCCTCGGCGAACTCGCGGTTGTAGGCGAGGTACGACGCCCACTCGCGCCGAAAGGGGGCGTCGAAGACCGGCGCGGTCGGGATCGCGTAGAGCAGGTGGTGCACGAACCACAGCGTCGAGTTGGCGATGGCGTTGTAGGCCCGGTTGAACGTGGCCGGGTCGATGTCGAGCATGCGAACCGCGGTGCCGCCGGTGTCGTGCCCGTCGAGGTCCAGGCGGCCGTCCGTGGCGCGGCGTGCGGCCAGGCGGTCGGCGTCGGAGAGGGCCGCACAGACCCATACCGCCTCGTCACCGCCCTCCATGCTCATCAGCCCCGAGACGAGGCCGCCACCGCCGCGGCTGGCCACCAGGCTGCCGTCCAGCTGCTCGCTGAAGGACAGGGGGCCGCGGTTGGAGGCGACAAGCAGCCGGGCTCGTCCGTCGCGGGGCTGGCCGCTCTGAGGCATGTCGGCGACCTTCCCGTAACCGAGGTCCCTAAGCAACTCGGCGTCGGCCGGGCGGCGGGTAGCCGCCGTCCTCGAGGCCGGCAAGCCGCTCGAAGACGTTGTGCGACGCGAAGTCCCGGACCCGTAGCCAGGACCACGCGGCGGCCACGACGTACAGGGGGACCATCACCACGCCGAGGCAGCACGCGTACTGCGTCGCGTGCCGAGCCTCGTGCACCAGCAGGTGCGGACGGCGCGCCAGGGCTGCGTCGTCGAGGCGCAGCACGATGACGTTGCCGATGGTGAACGCGGGCGCGGACGGCACCGGAAGCCGGTAGCCCCTGGCCACGAGCAGCCCGGCGCCGCCCGGGCGCAGCCGCGCACCCCCGGCCAGCGCCACGGCGAGCCCGAGGGGCGTCGACAGGTTGACGACGTTCGTCACCAGTCGCAGCACGTGGGCGGCGCGCACCGCCGTACTGTCTCACCCGACCCGTCAGGCCCGGGGCGATGTCGTCTCACGTCACGGACGCCGGTGCCGCTGCCCGGCCCGGGACCTACAGTGGCGGGCACAACTGAACACCGCTCATCCAGAGGGGCAGAGGGAACGGCCCGTTGAAGCCCCGGCAACCGCACCGAGCACTCGTTCAGCCGAGTCCGGTCACGGTGCCAACTCCGTCCCGGCGCGAACGCGCGCGGGAAAGATGAGGAGAGAGGCCTCCGCGCATGTCCGTCACGTCCCCCGTCATCACCACGCCCGACCTCGGTCGTGCCACCGAGCTGGTCTGTCGCGAGTGCGCGACCAGCACCCCGCTCGGGCCGCACTATGCGTGTGGCGAGTGTTTCGGGCCCCTCGAGGTCGCCTACGACTTCTCGGCAGGCCCCGCGATCACCCGGGAGTCCATCGAGGCCGGTCCGCACAACATCTGGCGCTACCGCGAGCTGCTGCCGGTGCCCTCCAACGTGGCGGACATCCCCAACCTCGAGCCCGGCGCCACACCCCTGGTGCGGGCGCACAACCTGGCCCGCGCGCTCGGCATGCGCGCCCTGTGGGTCAAGGACGACAGCGCCAACCCGACCCACTCCTTCAAGGACCGGGTCGTCGCCTGTGCGCTGGCCGCGGCGCGCGAGCTGGGGTTCACGACGCTGGCCTGCCCCTCGACCGGCAACCTGGCCAACGCGGTCGCCGCCGCCGCGGCCCGCGCCGGCATCCGGTCGGTCGTGCTGATCCCGGCCGACCTCGAGCAGCAGAAGATCGTGACGACGGCCGTGTACGGCGGCACGCTGGTGGCCGTCGAGGGCACCTACGACGACGTCAACCGGGTCGCGTCCGAGCTGGCCGGCGACCACGACGACTGGGCGTTCGTCAACGTCAACGTGCGGCCCTACTACGCCGAGGGGTCCAAGACCCTCGGCTACGAGGTCGCCGAGGGCCTGGGGTGGCGACTGCCGCAGCAGGTCGTGATCCCGGTCGCCAGCGGTTCCCAGCTGACCAAGGTGGACAAGGCGTTCCGGGAGCTGGTCACCCTCGGTCTGGTGGACGACTCGCCGTACCGCATCTTCGGCGCGCAGGCCACGGGCTGCTCGCCGGTCTCGGCCGCCTTCAAGGCGGGACACGACGTCGTGCGCCCGGTGCGCCCGGACACCATCGCCAAGTCGCTGGCCATCGGCAACCCCGCCGACGGCCCCTACGTCCTCGACACCGCGCGGCGCACCGGTGGGCGGGTGGAGGACGTCACCGACGAGGAGCTCGTCGAGGGCATCCGGCTGCTGGCCGAGACCGAGGGCATCTTCGCCGAGACGGCCGGCGGGGTGACCATCGCGACGCTGCGCAAGCTGCTGGCCGCGGGCGAGCTGGACCCCGAGGCGGACACCGTGGTCTTCAACACCGGCGAGGGCCTCAAGACGCTCGGCGCCGTGTCACCGGTCGTGGGCCCGGCCGCGACGATCAAGGCCTCGGCTGCGGCATTCGAGGCCACCGGCCTCGGTTGATCTTTGCTTCGATATCTGCAGTGATCACCTGTGCAGCCGCCCGTGCGGGCGTTACGCTGCCGCTCGGTCGGGCCTCGGCGCCGCGTGACGAACAAGCACTTACCACCTCTTCAGGGTGGGTCGAGCCCCACCCGGTCCCGTGCGGTACGGGCCCGTTCGGCCCAGCACAACAGGAGTAGGAATGGCTCAGGGCTCCGTCAAGTGGTTCAACAGCGAAAAGGGCTACGGCTTCATTGCCGTTGACGGTGGCGCGGACGTCTTCGTCCATTACAGCGCGATCCAGATGGACGGCTACCGCTCCCTCGAGGAGGGCCAGCGCGTCGAGTTCGAGATCTCGCAGGGGCAGAAGGGTCCGCAGGCCGACTCGGTCCGCGCGGTCTGAGCACTCCCGCCGGACCCCCCCGCCTTGCACTCGGGGGGGCAGAGTGCTAATCATGGTCTTAGCACTCTCGCGATGAGAGTGACAGAAGCGCAGAACGACCGGATCGGCCGGCGAGGCCGGCTCACCCCGACGGACAGGCAGTCGGGTGCGGGCTGGCCGTCCGTCGCGGGCGCCGCCCGATCTGCTTTCCACCCCGATCGGGAGGACCGGACACCGCATGGCAAAGATGATTGCGTTCGACGAGGAGGCACGGCGCGGACTCGAGCGGGGAATGAACCAGCTCGCCGACGCCGTCAAGGTCACGCTCGGCCCGCGTGGCCGCAACGTGGTCCTCGAGAAGAAGTGGGGCGCGCCCACGATCACCAACGATGGTGTGTCCATCGCCAAGGAGATCGAGCTCGAGGACCCCTACGAGAAGATCGGCGCGGAGCTCGTCAAGGAGGTCGCCAAGAAGACCGACGACGTCGCCGGCGACGGTACGACCACCGCGACCGTGCTCGCCCAGGCCATGGTGCGCGAGGGCCTGCGCAACGTGGCGGCGGGCGCCAACCCGATGGCGCTCAAGCGCGGCATCGAGAAGGCCGTCGAGCGGGTGAGCGAAGAGCTCTCCAAGATGGCCAAGCCCGTCGAGACCAAGGAGCAGATCGCGGCGACCGCCTCCATCTCCGCGGCCGACCCGACGATCGGCGAGATGATCGCCGAGGCCATGGACAAGGTCGGCAAGGAAGGCGTCATCACCGTCGAGGAGAGCAACACCTTCGGCCTCGAGCTCGAGCTCACCGAGGGGATGCGCTTCGACAAGGGCTACATCTCGCCGTACTTCGTGACCGACCCGGAGCGCATGGAGGTCGTGCTCGACGACCCCTACCTGCTGATCGTCAACACGAAGATCAGCGCAGTGAAGGACCTGCTGCCGCTGCTCGAGAAGGTCATGCAGTCGGGCAAGCCCCTGGCCATCCTGGCCGAGGACGTCGAGGGTGAGGCCCTCGCGACGCTGGTCGTGAACAAGATCCGCGGCACGTTCAAGTCGGTCGCCGTCAAGGCTCCCGGCTTCGGCGACCGCCGCAAGGCCATGCTGCAGGACATCGCGATCCTGACCGGTGCCCAGGTCATCTCGGAGGAGGTCGGTCTCAAGCTCGAGAACGCCACCCTCGACCTGCTCGGCCGGGCCCGCAAGATCGTCGTCACCAAGGACGAGACCACGATCGTCGAGGGCGCCGGCGACCCCGACCAGATCGCCGGTCGCGTCAACCAGATCCGCGCCGAGATCGAGAAGTCCGACTCCGACTACGACCGCGAGAAGCTCCAGGAGCGCCTCGCCAAGCTGGCCGGCGGCGTCGCCGTCATCAAGGCCGGCGCGGCCACCGAGGTGGAGCTCAAGGAGCGCAAGCACCGCATCGAGGACGCGGTGCGCAACGCCAAGGCAGCCGTCGAGGAGGGCATCGTCGCCGGTGGTGGCGTCGCACTGCTGCAGGCATCGACGACGGCGTTCGACAAGCTCGACCTCGACAAGGACGAGCTGACCGGTGCCAACATCGTGCGCGTCGCGCTCGAGGCGCCGCTCAAGCAGATCGCCATCAACGCCGGCCTCGAGGGCGGCGTCGTGGCG